>NZ_KV823423.1 GCF_001815935.1 Corynebacterium sp. HMSC04H06 | reverse complement strand
AAAGGCGCCACGGAAACCACTCCGTAGCGCTTACTCGGCGTGCCTGCCTACTCCGTGACCACGATCTGCCCGCGCTGTCCCTTCTCCGCGTTGGTCAGGGCATGGTTGACGAACGTGTACGTCCCCGGCTCATCGAACGTCATCTCCACGAACCCGCCCTGGGCCGCGGCCAGGTCGACGGCCTGCGAGCCGGTGTCCTCGGCATCGCGGATGAGATACTGCCCCTCCTTGAAGACGGTGTCGAAGACCTCGCCGACCACGTGGAAGCTCAGCGACTCGTCCGGGCCTACGTTCAGCACCCAGATACGGATGGTCTCGCCGACCTTGGCGCGCAGGGGCCGCTGCTCATACTGGTTGGGATAGAAGTTGAACCCCGCCAGGTCGTAGTTGCCGGCAGCCACGCGCTCTTCGTCCGCGCCGACCTCGCGTTCGCCCAGGAAGAGCTGGCTGGCGACGAGGGCGTACTCGGCATCAACGTCCGACAAGGAATCCTGGGAATCCTCCGGCGGGTCGATGATGACCGCGCCCGTCATCCCGTTGGCGATGTGCAGCGTCATCGGCGCCGTCGCGCAGTGGTACATCCAAATGCCGGAACGCTTCGCGGTGAATTCGTAGACCAGCTCCTCGCCGGGGTCGATGGTCGCCATCGCCTCGTCGGGGTTGACCTCGCCGGCGTGGAAGTCCACCGAGTGGCCCATGTGTCCCTCGTTGCGTAGTGTAATCCGGAACGTGTCCCCGACCTTGCCGCGCAGCGTCGGCCCGGGCGCCTGCCCGTTAAACAGCCACTGCTTCTGCTCCACGCCCGGCGCGACCTCGCGGATCTCCTCGGTCATGACCCAGGTGTGTTCGTGCACGCGCCCGGATGGGGCGGCCTCCAGGCGCGGGTCGAAGGCCGCGAACTCCGGCCCCAGGTCGCTCTGGCGCTCCGCGGCCGTCGGCACGTCCACGTGCGGGTTCGCCCCGCCTGCCACGCTTGACGATGCCCCACTGCCGCCCGCCGGCGCATCGCCAGCGACGACGTCGAAGGTCATCCCCTGCGTGTGGTGCCCTGCAATGGTGCAATAGCCCTCGACGGATTCGGAGATGACGCCGGCGTCCAAGACCACCGAGTCGCCGGGGTTGACCCGGCCGGTCTCCGCCTCGCCGATCTTCAGGTCGTGGACCTGGTCGCCGGTGTTAGTGAAGTTGACCTTGAGCTGGGAGCCGGCCGGCACGTCGACGCTGTTGGGGACGAAGGCCATGCCCTCGACGCTCACATCTATCTCGACGACGTCGCCGGTCGCCGCCACCGGCTGCTCGCCGCCCGACGTGGTCTCCTTGCCGGCCGAGGTCGTGGTGACCACGGCCAGGATGACCACGGCGACGACCGCGATGCCGATAAGCGCCCAGGCGGCCCACCCGGCTGAGGGCTGCGTGGTCGTGCCACCAGTAGGCGTGGATTGTTTAGTCATGTTTTCTCCCAACAGTTACGACAACGGTGGCGATAACCACCACATTAGCCAGTAGCGCGAGCCCCACCAGGATGAGTCCGGCCGTGCCGGCAGGCCCGCCGAGGTTGCCCACGAGGATGAGCGCGGCGCCCACGTTAAGGCAGACCAGCCGCGCGATACCTCCGGCCCCGGCCGCCTTCCGCGCCCGGCGCACCACCGCCGGCCCGCCGCCGCGCAGCGTGGGCAGCAGGTGGTGCAGCACCCCGGTCACCAGCTGCAGCAGGCCGCCCAGCAGGAAGACCGGCAGCAGTTGCAGCGTGATGGCGCGCGGGAAGGCGCCGGCTGCCAGGCTGGCGGCATCGGCGGCGTTTACTGCCCACATCCAGCCCAGCCCGCACAGCACGGACAGGCTGGCGGTATTTAGCCCCGGCTCTTGGGCCAGGACAGACCCCACCACGGCCACGACGAGCATACCGCTGGCCAGCGCCACCAGCGCCATTCCGAAGCTGGCGCCCAACTCCGCCCCGGCGATGAGCCCCGCCGCGGCCGCCGCCAGCCCCACGGCGTGGACCACCAGCGAGCGCGTACACCGGGCCCGCGCGGTCGGACTAATCGCCGTACCCGTGAGCGTGGGCAGCAGGGTCACGACCGTGCCCAGGACGGTCAGCCAGGCAAAGCCCCAGACCATCAGCCGCGAGTGCGCGGCAATCAGCCCCGTATAGCCTCCGATGCCCCTGCCCGCCAGCACCGCCAGCGCCACCGCGGCGATAAAGCAGGCGAAGGCCGCCACATAAAACGGCACCGTCACCGCAAAGACCCCGGACAGGGAACGGCGCAGGCGGGTTACGATGACGGCCACCTGCCACGCGGCCGCCAAGAGGATGAGGGCGCAGGAGGCATCGGCAAGTAGGGACCAGGAATAGCCGACCCGGTCCACCAGTAGGCCCACCAGCCCGACCTGGACCAGCACCACGCGGGCAGTCACGCCGCGGTAGCTGGCCGTCGGCGTGCGGGTTAAGGCCTCGGTAAAGTGCGTGGAATAGACGACAATGGCGGTGGTGACCGCCCCGAGGGTGAAGGTGTGGATGAAATCCCACCAGACCACGGGCCCTCCCAGGTGGTAGGCCACCGCGACGGCCAGGCCGACTAGGACCCAGGCTCCGATGAGCGCCCCGGCGGCCGTGTGCCACCGCGTCCTCGCGCGCAAGGTGACGTCGCTGACTGCGCCGAGACTAATCTGCACGTCCACCACCCCGCAGGGTCAACACCAGCCCGGTGCCCACGAAGACCAGCACGGCCACGAGGGTTATCACCCCGCCGGCGGTATAGATCGCGTCCTGGGCCAGAAAGTCCCCGGCCAGGCGCGTGGCCAGCCCGCCGTGGAGGAGCACCACTGGGACGTAGAGCACCCGGCGGTACGGCAGTCGGCGGTGGACCACGGCGGTCAGGATGATAGGCGCGTGCGCGAAAATCATGGACATGACGAAGCCTAGGAAGACGGCGTGGACGGCGGCATCGTAGGCATAGCCCTCCGCGCCCGGTCCGTAGGCCAGCCAGGTAAAGCCGGCCAGCACCAGCCAGAAGTATCCGCCCAGCATGCAGGCGGCCGAATAGCGCGGCAGGCCCCGCGAGCGCACCAGGTTAACGGCCACGTCGACGCGCAGCGCGGTCGCGGCCACCACGATGAGCGCCAGCGCAACCAGCACGTGTCCCAACCGCGGGGCGACGGCATGGACGACGGCGGCCAGCACCATCGCCAGCACCTGCCAGGTCAGCTGGATCTCGGCGCGGGTGCCGGCCACCGACAGGCGGGCCAACTCCATACGCTCGCCGATGATGGTGGCCACCACGTACGCCACCGCCAGCGGCAGCACGGTCTCAAAGCGGCCCGTCATCCCCCACAGCAGCGCCGCCATCACGGCCGCCACCACGCCGGCCGCCTGCACGACCACCGACACGGTCGGCTGGCGGCGGTAAATTGCCACGTAGATTGCCCCCAGCACTCCGAAGCTGGCGGCGAACAGCGCCCCAGGCACCAGCGCCGGCAGATCCACGCCCGCCGCCGCGGGCACCAGCAGCGCCACCACGCCGGCGACGTGGGCAGCCGGGCCGGCCCAGGCCCACGCCCGCCGCACCGCCACCGCGCGCTCTAGCCCGATGGCCCCGCCGACGAAGCCGAAGACCATCAACGGGCCATGCAGATCCGCCACCGGCGCGGCAACACTCAGCACCCCCAACAGGGATGCCCCCGCCGCTAGGCCGGCCAGTAGCGCCACCCCAGCAAAGGCCAGGAACACCACGCGATAGGCTACACGGTCATTTTGCACAGGTTTTATCGTACTAATTCCTACTCCCAACTGGAAACCCCCACGCGCGCCGGCCATCCCGGCAGGCGTGCCCGTTCCTACCCCCGTACCGACGTCTGGCCGACCGCGGGCCGACGGGCATGTAGAATAAGTTGAACACGTGTCCAAGAAATGCCTCCCTACCTGGTTAGAGCGGCCGGGCGTGTTCTCGGTTGTCTCGTGAAAGGAATATGGTCTCCATGATGAAGCGCGTTCTCGCCGGCTGCGCAGCCGCCGCCACGTTGTTCGCTGCCGCCTGCGCTCCGTCGACGGAATCGGCATCGGACAGCAATACCGATAGCACCACCGGCTCTGACAGCTCCGTGGAGCTCAACGTCCTCGCTGCCTCCTCCACCCGCGTGCTCAACGACGACCTACAGGCCGCCGCCGACAAGCTCGACCCGCTGGCCGAGCTGAAGTTCCAAAACGCCGGCTCCTCCGACCTGGTCTCCCAGCTCAAGGAGGGCGCCCCGGGCGACCTGCTGCTGACCGCTTCCAAGAAGATCATGGACGATGCCGTCGAGGCGGGCACCGTCCAGGATCCGAAGGTCCTAGCCGAGAACGAGATGGTCATGGTCGTGCCGAAGGGCAACCCGGCCGGCATCAAGTCCGTCGACGACATCACGGACGAGACCCACTTCGTGCTGTGCGACCCGCAAGTCCCGTGCGGTGACATCTCCCAGCAGATCATCGAGGACAAGGACCTGGACATCCAACCGGATTCCCAGGAGCACCAGGTTGCTGACGTGCTTGGCAAGGTTGTCTCCGGCGAGGCCGACGCCGGCTGGGTCTACTCCACCGATGCCGCTGTGGCGGGCGACGACGTCGAGGTTATCACCATCGAAGGCGCCGACAAGTTCACCAACCAGATCCTCGGCGCGGTCGTTACCACCTCCTCCGAGCAGGACTCCGCCCAGCAAGTCCTGGACCTGCTGGCTGACGACTTCGACGCCACCTGGGAAGAGTACGGCTTCACCCCGGCCGACTAAATGAGTCTCGTGGCTACTACCGCTAATTCAGCTGCTACGGCTACTACCCCGCCGCGCCCCGCCCGCACACCCGCCCCTGTGGTGTTCGGGCTCATCGGGATCATCGCGGTGGGGTTTATCCTGTTCCCCATCATCGCCCTGGCCGTGCGCGTGCCCTGGGCGCGCATGGGGGAGATCCTGGCCCGCCCCGAGGTCCACGACCTGCTCAAAGTCTCCCTCGCCGCGGCGGCCCAGTCGACCGTTCTGACCATGATCCTGGGCACCGGCCTGGCGGTCTGGATGCAACAGCTCGGCCGCGGCGGGCTCGCCGCACGCCTGCTGGTCTTCCTCCCGCTCGCGATGCCCCCTGTCGTCGGCGGCCTAGCCCTAACCGCCGCCATCGGCCGGCGCGGCCTACTGGGGCCCTGGCTGGAGGCGATGGACCTGCACTTCGCCTTCGCCTTCCCCGGCGTCGTTGTCGCGCAGATGTTTGTCTCCCTGCCGTTCGTGGTCGTCGCCGTTGATTCGGCGCTGCGCCAAATCGACGGGGAGGTGCTGGCCTCGGCCCGCGGCATCGGGATGAACCCCGGCCGCGTGCTGTGGAAGGTCACCCTGCCGCTGGTCGCGCCGTCTATCGCCACCGGCGCCGGGCTAGCCTTCGCGCGCTCTCTAGGGGAGTTCGGCACGACGCTGACCTTCGCCGGCTCAATGCCAGGGGTTACGCGCACGATGCCCCTGGGCATCTACCTAGAGCGCGAGGTCGACACCGAGGCCGCCTACGCGCTGTCCGCCATCCTCATCGGCCTGGCGCTGGTCTGCCTGGCGCTGGCCGGCCTGCCGGCGCTTGTGGGCCGCAAGCCCCGCCAGCACGCCCGCACCATTACCGAGATGGACGCCGAGCGCCTGCGCGAACTCACCCGCCCGCCGGAGGACCCCACCCCGGTCACGGTGGAGGGCACGACCCTGCCGGCCGGGCGCGTAAGCGCCATCGTGGGCCCAAACGGCTCGGGCAAGACCACCCTCATGCGCCGGGTGTCCGGCCGGCTGCGCGGCCAGGTCACCATCGGGGACCGGGTCGTGGACGACGCGGCCGGCCAGTTCGTGCCGCCGCACCAGCGCCGGGTCGTCATGGTCACCCAGTCGCCCGGCCTGCCGCCGCGGGCGGGCGTGGTCGAGGCCGTCACCATGGCCAGCCGCGACCGCGCACTCGCCACCCAGCTGCTGGAGGCGGCGGGCCTCAGCGACCTGGCCGATGTCGACGTGCCCTCCCTGTCGGGCGGGCAGGCCGCACAGGTCGCGCTCGTACGCGCGCTGGCCACCCGGCCGTCCGTACTCATCCTGGACGAGCCGCTGGCCGCCCTCGATGTGGCTGCTGCCGCCCGGTGGCGCCGCTTCTTCCACGCCAGCCGCCACGACCGCACCGTGCTGATGGTCACGCACAACCTGCTGGACATCCAGCGCCTGGCCGAGCACCTAGTGGTCATGGAGTCCGGGCATAGCGTGGCCAGTGGGCCCACGAGTCAGCTGCTTTCTGCCCCGCCGACGGAGTTCGTGGCGCGGGTAAGCGGCCTCAACCGGGCCACCGGCACCTGCGAGATCGTCCACTCAGGCACCGCGCGGGTGGCCGCCTGCGAGGCCACGCTCATCGGGGCCACCACCGCGCAACTGCGCCCCCAGCAAGAGGTTGTCGTGACCTTCCAGCCCGAGGACGCGCGACTGTCCGCGCACCCGGTTGCCCAAGCGGAGAACTGCTGGCCGGGCACCGTCCAGGCCGTGGAGGCGCGCTCGATAAATAGCTTCCTGGTCACGCTCCATTGCCCGTTCGGCCAGGTGCGGGTCTCCCATGCCGAAGCCCCGGCCGTGGGTGACGAAGTCTACTGCCAGGTTGACCCGCAGGCAGTTCACGTCAGCCCCAACGAGTACTAAAGTAAAAAGAATGACCGAACCTGCCCGCCTGCCCCGCCCCGCAACGGATCTCTTCCCGGAGGCACTCGCGCTGTCCCCGAAACAGCGCGAGGTACTCGACGTGGTGGATTCCTTCAGCGACGGCGCCACCGCAGCCCAGATCGCCGAGCCTCTCGGCATGCACGTCAACACTGCCCGCGGGCACCTCGACGAGCTCCAGGCCGCCGGGGCCGTCGCGGCGGTGGCCGCCCAATCCCACGGGCGCGGTCGCCCCTCCCTCATCTTCCGGGTACGCGTCCCGGATAACCAGGCCATCGCCAGCGAATACGTCAGCCTGATCACCGTACTGCTCGACCAGCTGGCTGACGATGCCGAGCTCACCGACTACGACTCACCCCGCGCCCGCGAGATCGGGCGCCAGTGGGCGAGGAAGCTAGAACAAACGGGCCCGGCCTCGGCGGCTCAGATGCAGGCCCGGCTGCGCGCCATGGGCTTCGACCCGGAGCAGACCAAGCAGGGCTTGTGCTTGCACGCCTGCCCCTTCGTTTCTGCCGGGCAGTCCCCCACGCCGTTTCTGTGCGCGGTCCACGAGGGCTACCTGCAGGAGATGACCGCCGCCCCGGACGGGGAGCCCACCGTGCGGCTCCACCCGCTCACCGACAGCGGCACCTGCCTTATCACCCAGGATTAGGCCTGGGTGACCTCGACCTCCACCGGCCCGGCGATCTCCAGCGGAAGGACCCGCAGGCCCTGGCCGCGGGCATCGTCAAGCACGGCCTCCGGGATGGGGTCGGTGTGCAGGACCATAATCGTCGGACCGGCGCCGGAGAGGTAAGCAGGGAAACCGCGGTTGCGCAGGCGGTTGACCCACTCCGCGGTCACCGGGAGCACGTCGGCGCGGTAGGGCTGGTGCAGGCGGTCGCGGGTGCCCTCCAGGAGCAAGTCCGGGTGGTTAGTCAACGCTGCCACCTGGACGGCGGTGCGGGAGACGTTGAAGGCGGCATCGCTGTGCGTGACGTGCGAGGGCAGCACGCGGCGCACCGCCTGGGTGGAGGCGTGGAAGTCCGGCACCAAGGCGGTGGCGCGGATATCCGGGTGGACCGGCAGGCAGCGCGCGCGGTACTCGGGCAGGGAGCGGCCGTCGACCGGGACCGTCGTCCAGGAAACCACCATCTGCCCCAGCACGGACGCGGCGGCGTTGTCGGGGTGGCCCTCAAAAGCCGAGGACAGCTGGACCACCTGGTCCTCGTCGAGCGGGAAGCCGGCCAGCCCGTTGGCGGCGGCCACGCCCGCGACCGCGGCGGCCGCGGACGAGCCCAGGCCGCGTGACTGCGGGATCGCGTTGGTGCAGACCACGCGCAGACCCGGTGCTTCGACGTCGGCGGCGTTGAGCCCGGAGCGCAGTGCCTTGACCACCAGGTGCGAGCCGTCTCGCGGGAGGTCCTCCTCGCCCTCGCCGAAGATGACCACCTCGAGGCCGGACTCGGTGACCTCGACCTCGACGGTGTCATAGAGCGTGACGGCCAGGCCCAGGGTGTCGTAGCCCGGGCCCAGGTTGGCCGAGGAGGACGGCACCTTAACAATCGCCTTGGTCCCGACTTGCAGTTCGGTGCTCATATGCGCGTCTTCCTCCCCTTTCCTAGCTGCCCAGGCGGATGACCGAGTTGACGGCCAGCACGTCCGGCAGGGCCCCCAGCTGGTCCACGATGTCGGCCAGCAGCTGCTCCTGGGCGGAGTGGGTGACGATGACCAGGCGGGCCTCGTCGTCGCCGTCCTCCTGGCGGACGGTGCGCAGGGAGACGTTGTTGGTCGAGAAGACGTTGGCGATTTCGGCCAGCACGCCGATCCGGTCGTTGACCGTCATGTCGATGTGGTAGCGGGTGCGCACCTCGCCGAAGGGGGCTATCGGCAGGTTGGCATAGGTGTTCTCGCCCGGGGCGCGGCCGCCGTGGATGATGTTGCGGGCCGCGCCGACCACGTCACCCAGCACGGCGGAGGCGGTCGGGTTACCGCCGGCGCCGTTGCCGTAGAACATCAGCGAACCGGCCGCCTCGGCCTCGACGAAGATGGCGTTGTAGGACTCGCTGACCGAGGCCAGCGGGTGCGACTTCGCCACGAGGGTGGGGTGCACGCGCGCGTTCACGGCTTCCTTGCCTTCCTTATCGGTGATCCGCTCGCAGATAGCCAGCAGCTTGATGGAATAGCCGGCCTGCTCGGCGGCCTCGATGTCCTCGGCGGTGACGTTGGTGATCCCCTCGCAGTGGACGTCCTCGAACTTCACGCGGGTGTGGAAGCCCAGCGAGGCCATGATGGCGGCCTTGGAGGCGGCGTCGTGGCCCTCGACGTCAGCGGTCGGATCGGCCTCGGCATAGCCCAGGCGGGTCGCCTCCGCCAGCGCCTCCTCGTAGGACGCACCCGTGGATTCCATCGCGTCCAGGATGAAGTTGGTCGTGCCGTTGACGATGCCCGAGATACGCTGGATCTGGTCCCCGGCCAGGGAGCGGCGCAGCATGCCGACCACCGGGATGGCGGCGGCTACGGCGGCCTCGAAGTAGAGGTCGACGCCTGCGGCATCGGCGGCCTCGGCCAGCTCGTCGGCATGGGCGGCGACCAGCGCCTTGTTGGCGGTGACAACTGACTTGCCGGCGCGCAGGGCGGCCAGGACCAGCTCGCGCGGGTAGTCGATGCCGCCGATGACTTCCACGACCAGGTCGATGTCGTCGCGGGCGACGAGCGCGCGGGCATCGTCGGTCAGAAGCTCTTGGGGAACGCCCGGGCGCGGCTTCTTGCCCACGTTGGACACGGCCACGCCGCGGATCTCGGCCGGGCCGCCGATGCGGTGCGCAAAGGCGTCGGCGTTCTCCCCGAGCAGTCGGAAGACCTCCGCGCCCACGGTGCCGAATCCCAGCAGCGCAATTCCGGCGGTCTCGCCCTCGCCCTTAGCCGTGCGGATAGTTCCCTGCGTGGTGGCTGCCATCTTCGAAGCTCTCCTCAATCTATGCGGTCGTTTAACGTACGCGGCCTATGATACAGAACGAGCTGTCTATTTTGAGTCCCAACGGAACCACTCCTCCGGCGCCTAACCCCCGCCGACCGCGCGTGCGCTGGCCTAATGGCCAGCACAGCGGAGAATAATAATCCCGCCCGGGCGCCTCAATGGCGCCCG
>NZ_KV823422.1 GCF_001815935.1 Corynebacterium sp. HMSC04H06 | reverse complement strand
ACCACTCCGTAGCGCCTACTCGGCGTGCCTGCCGGGCGCGCCTAACGGCTGGAAGGCGCCGGCACAGGGTCGGTCGCCTCCGCGGCCGGGGTCTGGTCGGCCGCTGCCTGCCGGTTGGTGAGGGCGCGTTTGCGCCCCCGCAGGGTTAGGGCCACTCCCCCGGCGGCCAACGCCAGGTAGAGAGCGACGGTGAGGGCGGTGGGCATCGTGAAGCCAAAGGCGTTCTCCGCCCCGCCCACGATGGTGCCGACATTCAGCAGCACAATGGCGGTGCCCACGAACCCGCCCAGCAGGATCGGGTTGAGGCGGCTAATCAGCCACGCCGCGACCGGCGCGGTCAAGCTACCGCCGACCAGCAGCGCCACGACGGCGGCCGCGTTCGCGACCAAGTCGTCCCACAGGCCCACCACAAAGCCGAGTGTCGCGCCGAGGGTGACCAAGAACTCCGCGGTGTTGACCGTGCCCACGATCCGCCGCGGCTGCTGCTTGCCCAACGACAACAGCGTGGACGTCGTGACGGGTCCCCAGCCACCGCCGCCGGTGGCATCGACGAAGCCGCCGACCGACCCCAGCCCCAGCAGGAACGGGGTGGAATGCGGGGTCTCGGTGAGCTTGCGCGTGACCCGGCCGCGGGAAAAGCGCCAAACCAAGTTCAGGCCGACGGCGAAGAGGATGGCCGAGGTAATCGGCGCCGCAGCGTCCAGCGATAGGCTGGAGAGCACCGTCGCGCCGGCAAACGCCGCAATCGACCCCGGCACCGCCAGGCGCACGACGGTCTTCCAGTCGATATTGCCGAAGCGCCAGTGGCTAATCCCGGAGACCAACGTGGTGCCCAGCTCCGCGGTATGCACGACGGCCGAGGCCTGCGCCGGCCCGAGGCCCGCCAGGAAGATGAGGATGGTCGTCGAGGTCACGCCGAAGCCCATGCCGATACCGCCATCGACCAGCTGGGCAGCCGCACCGCCCACCGCAATCAAGAGCAATGCCGTCATCTAGACACCCGCCTTCAACAGTTCCCGTGCCGCCAGCTTGCCGTGCTTCCGGTACTGACCGTGCCCGTCGAACTTGCCGTGCTTGCCGTGCTTATATGCTGCACCGTACCGCGCCGCGACGATGCCCGCGAGCGCAGCGCCCAGCGGTGGTTGACAGGTCACGCTCGCGCCCGTCGCCGCCTCGATTTCCGGCACGGCCGCGGTCAGGCGGTCGAGCAGGAGGCCGTCGGTGACGAACATCGGCACCACGTGCAGGCACGCGTGGTGCTGGGTGTGCTGCTGGGCGTGCTTTCTGCCCTGCTGGCGGGCTAGGTGCTCCAACCCGGCCACCCCGCGCGGGGCGTCCGGGAGTCCTTCGTGGCAAAGAGCATGGACCAGCCCAGCTCAACCGCCAGGTCGGTCACGGCGGCGTTCGCCTCCGAGTCGGCAGAGCCCACCGCGTAGAGGACGCCGTGGTCACTTGCCGGGCAGCGCGGGGCCAGCACGCAGGCAAGATCCGCGCCCGTGCCCAGGCCGGCGGCGGCCTTGAGGGGCAAGCCGGTGGCTGCGTGGGCATCAGCGAGCACGGACGGGTAGTCCACGCGCTGGTGGTAGCCGGGCGTGAACAGCAACGGCACGACGACAGCTTCATCGGCTCCGCGATCGCGCAGGCCGGCGGCGGCGCTGGCCAGGTCCGGCTCGTTGAACTCCAGGTGCGCGGCGGCGGACAGAGACACCCCGGCTCGGCGCGCGGCCGCAGCGGTAAGCCGCTCGATGCCGGCGGCCGCCCCCGCCCGGCGCGAACCGTGGGCGAGGGTGATGAGGGCGCGGTTAGGCATCGTCGGCCTCCTGCCGGGCCGTGGAGTGGCCGCGCCGGCGCAGCGACTGCTGCAGCGCCTCCTGGGACGAGAGCGCAGGCGACGGGGCGACCGGCGAGTCGTCCTGGCCGTGGAAGCGCACCGAGAACACCCGGCGGCAGTCCTGGCAATTCCAGGCAAACTCATCCTCGGTGTCCGGGAAGAGCTGCGTGCCGGCGCAGTAGGGGCAGTACGTCGGGTGGTTGCGGTTCGGGTTGGGCTGGCGGCGAAATCTCATTGCAGGTCCTCGTCCGGAGCGCGCAGCACCCACTGGCGGAACTGTTCGCCCTCGGTGCGCTGCTCCTTGAACTTGGTGACCAAGCGGATGACGTAGTCCGTGACCTCGTCGGCTAAGACCTTGTGCCCGCGCAGCTTGCGCCCGAAGTCCGGGTCCAAGCCCAGCGCGCCGCCCAGGTGGACCTGGAAGCCCTCCACGCGGTTGCCGTCCTTATCGGTCAGGGTCTGACCCTTGAAGCCGATGTCGGAGACCTGCGTGCGGGCGCAGGAATTCGGGCAGCCGTTGAGCGCGATGGAAATCGGCACGTCAAGATCATCGAGGGCGTCCTCGAGCTCGTCGACGAGCTGGATGGCGCGCGCCTTCGTGGTCACGTGCGCGAGCTTGCAGAACTCCAGGCCGGTGCAGGAGATGACGCCGCGGCGGAACTCGGAGGGGTGGGAGTAGAGGCCGGTGGCGTCGAGGGCATCGCTGAGCGCGGCGACCTGGTCCTCCGGCACGTCGAGGAAGAGCAGCTCCTTCATGGGCGTGGTGCGGATGCGGGTAAGTCCGAAGCGCTCGGCGACGTCGGCGATGGCGATGAGCTGCTCGCCGGTCGCGTGCCCCACCGTGGGCTTGACGCCGACGTAGTAGTTGCCGTCCTGCTGCTGGTGCACGCCCAGGTGGTCGCGGTTGCCCGGGTTGATGGGCGTGGGCACGCCGTCGGCTAGCGGGGCGTCCAAGTACTCGTCCTCGAGGACCTGCCGGAACTTCTCGACGCCCCACTGCGCCACCAGGAACTTCAGCCGCGCGCGGTTGCGCAGGCGGCGGTAGCCGTAGTCGCGGAAGATGCCGACCACGCCGGCCCAGACCTCCGGCACGCGCTCCAGGGGCACGAAGGCGCCGAGCGAGCGGGAGAGCATCGGGTTGGTGGACAAACCGCCGCCGACGAAGCAGTCGAAGCCCGGGCCGTAGTCCGGGTGGTTGGTGCCGATGAAGGCGACGTCCTGGATTTCGTGGGTGACGTCTTGGCGCGCGTTGCCGGAGATAGCGGTTTTGAACTTGCGGGGCAGGTTCTGGAATTCCTCGCGGAGGAGGTAGTCGTCGACGATTTCCTCGATGGCGAGGGTGGCGTCGATGATTTCGTCGGCCGCGACCCCGGCGACGGGCGAGCCGAGGATGACGCGGGGGACGTCGCCGCAGCCCATGAGCGTGGACAGGCCAACGGCCTCGAGGCGGTCCCAGATTTCGGGGACATCCTCGATGCGAATCCAGTGCAGCTGGATGTTCTGCCGGTCGGTGAAGTCCGCCGTGGAGCGGGCGAAGTCGCGGGAGATTTCGCCGACGACGCGCAGCTGCTGCGGGGTGGCACGGCCGCCGTCGAAGCGGATGCGCATCATGAAATATTCGTCCTGCAGCTCGGAGTTGTCGAGCTGGCTGGTCAGCTCCCCGCCCAGGTTCTGCTTGCGCTGCGTGTAGAGGCCGAGCCACTTGAAGCGCGGGGCGAGGTCGTCGGCCGGAATGGAGGAGAAACCTTGTTTAGAATAGATGTCGATGACGCGCTGGCGCGCCGACATACCCCCGTCTTCCTGTTTGATGACCTCGTCGTTGTTGAGGGGGTCCTGGCCGTCGATTTTCCATTGGCCCTCGGGCTTTTTCGGCCGGGCGGATCGCTTTCGCTCTTTGACGTCGGTTGCCATAGTCGTGTGCCTTTCCGTGTGGCGCGGGGCGGGAAAATTGTGTGACCAAAGTCTAGCGAACAAACAGGTACGGTCTAGCTAGACCGCTCGGTCTTAGGCGGGGGCGGTGGATATATACGCTTTGCGCTGGGGTTTGGCAGGTGCTTTAGCTAGAAAATAATTAGCGCGGCGGGGCCACCTGAATTCGGTTAGCCAAAAGTTACGCGGGTCACAATCGCAAAAACCCGCCCTGCGCTGGGTTTATCAGCGCCGGGGCGGGTTGGCCTAGACGGCTTGGTACGCCGCGGGGTGGGTGGTTAGCGCGGCAGGTGGATGCCGAACTTGTCCAGCTGGGCGGCGATGGTCCGCCAGTTGAACGCCAGGCCGATGCCCGCCGCCAGAGCGGCGATAATCGCGACGATGGGGCCGGCCTTGCTGGAGCTGGAGTTGTCAGAGCTGGAGCTAGAGCTGGAGTCGGCATCGGTGGCATCGCCGGCGTTGTGGGCGCGGGCGGTCAGCCACTCTTCCTCGTCGAGGACGCTGTTGACCAGGCGGGTCTCCCCGATCCAGCCGTACCACGGATCCTGCGGGCGCTTGTTGTCCATGCCCGCGCCCATGACCCAGCGCAGCTCGCGCGGCAGCAGGCCCTGCGCACCGGCGGCGTTGCGCAAGATGGGAGCGCCGTTGATGAACATCTCGACGGTGTCGCGGTCCGGGTCGTTGACGACCGCGACGTGCATCCACTCGTCGATGGGCACCTCGTGGGACCAGACGGTGCTGCCGCTGCCCTCCTCCGGCTCGGCCCACCAGCGCAGCTCGCGCAGGTTGGACACGCCCATCATGACGGTCGGGTCGGTGTCGGTGGAGCCGTCGACCAGGTCGGCGATGGAGGAATCGCGCGCGATTGCGTTGCCCCAGCCGTGCTTCTCGCCGTCGAAGTCAGCCGGCAGCTTCACGAAGGACTCGAAGGTGTAGCCGCGGGAGGTGTCGACGTTGTTGATGGCGGCATCGGGGGCGGACTTGAACCAGGCCACAGCGGGCTTGCCAGCCGGGTCGGACCAGTAAAGGGAGCCGGCGTCGGCGGACAGCGGGTGGCGCTCGGTGCTGTAGGTAACGCGGTCGGCCAGGCCGGACTCGCGGGTGAGATCGCCGTCGCCGTGGATGTCCGGGATGACCGAGCCGCGGCCGGCGGCCTCGCCCTCAGCCAGCTGCTTGCCGTCCAGGGTGGTCTGGCCCGGGCGCCAGTGGAAGACGGTGTCCTCGGCCTTAACGTAGTCCTGATCATCAATCGGCAGCTCGTCGTCGGTGATTTCGTAGGGCTGGTAGCCCTCGGCGACGATCTCCTTGGCCTTTCCGGCCAGGTCGCCTTCCTGGCCGTCGCCGGCCTCCCACTCGGGGGCGAAGCCGGCGAAGCGCTCCTTGAAGTTCAGCGGGACGCGGTAGCTATCGCCCTCCCCGTCCAGGATGAGCTTGTCGAACTGGGTCAGCTCCTCGTGCGGCTTCTTGGCCACCCACGGCGACAGCGCGGCCATCTCCAGCTCGTTGCCGGACAGGTCGAATTCCAACACACCTAGCAGGCCGTTACCGCCCTGGTAGGCCATCTGGTAGTCCTGCAGGATGGAGATCACCTCGTGGCCGGCGTCGTTGGTGTCCACGCGGTAGCCGGCGCCGTGGTGGTGGCCGCCCATGGTCAAAAAGATTTGGTCGTTTTTGCGGATGAACTTGTCCCACAGGCCCCGGCCGTAGTCGTCGGAGTAGAAGACCTGGCCTTGGCCGTCGATGTTGAGCACCTCGTGGGTAGTCAGGATAACCGGCAGCTCCGGATGGGCGTCGATGACGCCTTGGGCCCAGTCCAGGGTGGCATCGTTAGCACGCCAGGCCAGCGCCAGGACCAGGTACTGCTGGCCCTCGGCCTCGAAGATATGGTATTCGGACTCCTGGTTGGGCACCTCGTGGCGCTCGCCGAAGGTGTCGTTGCCGGCGGCGCGGGAGGCCGGGAAGTGGGTGCCAAACGGGTCATCGTCGGCCATGTCGTGGTTGCCGGGCAGGATGGAGTAGTTCAGATCGGAGTCGTCCAACACACGCATGGCCTTGTCGGCGACATCCCACTCGCCGGCAACGTCGGCCTGGTCGACCACGTCGCCCAGGTGGGTGGCGAATTCCATGTTGAGCGCGTCCTGGTTGTCGGCCAGCCACTCCATCTGGGACTGGTAGGGCTCGCTGCCGTAGCGCTCGCTGGCCAGGTTGCCGGTCTCCGGGGTGGAATAGCGGGAGTAGAACTGGGTGTCCGGGATGACGCCCAGGGTGAACCGGGAGCCGGCGTCCTCGGCGGCGGTAGCGGGGGCGATGACGACCAAAGAAGAAGCCACCGCGGTAGAAAGCACGGTGGCGGTGAAACGACGGTTCGGCATGACGGCCTTTCCTTTTACTAGAACGATTCAATACGCGATGAATATTAAAACCGCCTAGTAAACGGCTGGGGACGCCCGCGTGAACAGGAGCTTATGCGCGGATGAAGCTTAAGACTTCCTGGACGATGCCGTCTACCTCGTCCTTGCTCGGCGCCTCCACGTTCAGGCGCAGCAGCGGCTCCGTGTTGGAGGCGCGCACGTTGAACCAGGCCGGGGTGCCCTTGAGATCCACGGTCACGCCGTCCAGGCGGTCGACGCCGGCGATCTTGTCGGCCATGCCGTCCAGCACGGCCTGGGTGGCGGCGTCCTGGTCGTCGACGGTGGAGTTGATTTCGCCGGAGGCCTCGTACTTGAGGTAGTCGGCCATGAGCTCGCTGAGCGGCTTGTCGCTAGCACCCAAGGCGGCCAGCACGTGCATGGCGGCCAGCATGCCAGAGTCGGCGTTCCAGAACTCCTGGAAGTAGTAGTGGGCGGAGTGCTCGCCGCCGAAGACGGCGTCGTGCTCGGCCATCTGGGCCTTGATGAAGGAGTGGCCCACGCGGGTGCGCACCGGAGTGCCACCGGTGGCCTCGACCAGCTCCGGCACGGCGCGGGAGGTGATCAGGTTGTGGATGATGGTCGCTCCCGGGAACTTGTCCAGGTAGCGCTCGGCGACCAGCGCGCAGATGGCCGACGGGGAGACCGGCTGGCCCAGCTCATCCACGACGAAGCAGCGGTCGGCGTCGCCGTCGAAGGCCAGGCCGATGTCCGCGCCCTGGTCCTTGACGAAGGCCTGCAGGTCCACCAGGTTCTTCGGATCCAGCGGGTTGGCCTCGTGGTTGGGGAAGGTGCCGTCCAGCTCGAAGTAGAGCGGGCGGATGTCCAGGTTCAGCCCCTCCAAGACGGCGGGGACGGTGTGGCCGCCCATGCCGTTGGCGGCATCGACAGCGACGACAAGGGGACGGGTAGCGGACAGGTCGACGAGCTTGTTGAGGTAAGCCGCGTAGTCCTCCAGGACCTCGCGGGCGGTGGCCGCGCCCGGCTCGCCGTCAAAGTCGGGCACGCCGTCGGCCAGCATGTCCTTGATATCGGCCAGGCCCGTGGCCTCGCCCACCGGCTTCGCGCCGGCGCGGCAGAGCTTGATGCCGTTGTACTTGGCCGGGTTGTGGGAAGCGGTAAACATCGCGCCGGCGCAGTCCAGGTCGCCGGAGGCAAAATAGAGCTCGTCAGTGGAGGTCAGCCCCAGCATGACCACGTTGAGGCCCTGGGCGTTAACGCCCTCACCGAAGGCGGCGGCCAGCTCGGGGGAAGACGGGCGCATGTCGTGGCCGATGGCGACGACGTGCTCACCCTCGGAGCGCATCAGTGCCGCAAACGCCGCACCGACCTCGCGCACGAAGTCGACGTCGATGTCCTCGCCCACCACGCCGCGCACGTCATAGGCCTTGATTACTTGGTCCAGCTTTTCACGGTCTCGCATAAATGCCCAGTCTAGTCCGCCGCCGCGGCGGTTGAGTCACGGGCCGGGCTCCCCACGGGTTACTGGTAGCTAACTCACAGGCAACGGGAGGCTAGCTGTTGCTGCCCGGGTCCGGGACCACGGACAGGTGGGCGCGGCGCTGCTGCTTGGCGGTGGCCACGCGGCGGGTACGGAAGACCGGGTGGTTGGAGCGAGCCGGATCGGCGCCGTCGAAGGTGGGCGCGTAGTCGATGGGGTCCGCGCCGGAGCCGGGCTCGCCGCCTTCGACCAGCCCGGTGGTCACGCGTCCGCCCTCGCGGACGGCCTCGGCTAGGGCCAGGAGATCGTCGTCGTCCTCGATGTCTACCTGGTCGACGCGCAGCATCTCCCAGCCCTGCGGGGCGGTGATGCGCTCGGCGTGCTCGGCGCACAGGTCCCAGGAGTGTGGGTCTTCTTCTTCCACGAGCGGGCCGACTACGGCGGTCTGCTCGGCGTAGGCGTAAGTCAACGTAGCCACGGCTTCACGGCCGCAGCCGGGGCGGGAACAACGTCGAAATTCAGTCACAGCCACACAGTCTAGACCTCAAGTAGTCATTTAGACAGTCCCCTACCGGCGCGCCCCGGAAAAATCCGCCGCACGGCGTCCTAGAGTAAGCCTCATGCCCACTACCCCGCCGCTTTCCGTCCGCCGCAACCGCCACGGCCGCGGCCAGCGCGGCCCCCTGTTGCCGCAGCAGACGCCGCGCTTTCGCACGCGCGCTCAGAGCTTCGACATGGCCGTGCTGGAGGCCTACGCACCCATCCAGAACGCCTTCGCCGATCAGCTGACCACCCTGGACCTGGCCGTCGATACCGTCCCGCGGATGCGCCTGCGCGCCGACATGACGGTGCTGCCCGACGAAATCGTCGCGGACGGACCCGTACCCCTGGGGCGGATCGTGCCGGCCGGCGTGGATGCCAAGGGCCGGCCGACGCGCTCGCGGCTGGTGATTTTCCGCATGCCCATCGAGGCCCGCTGCGCTACCCGCGAGGAGCGCAGCGAACTCCTGTCCACCGTGCTGACCTCCCTGGTGGCCAATTACTTGAACCTCAGCCCGCAGGACATCGACCCGCGGTTTAGCTGGTAGCCGGCGCGGGCGCGCACCGGCCTAAAAAGCGCCCCAAGATCTCAAAAATCCCAGCCCGGCAGGCTGGGAGCGGGTAGCTACCCGCGACGGACAGGCCAGGTTAGTTAGCTGATTTCTCGCTTCAGGCGGCGGCGTTCGCGGTCGGAGAGGCCACCCCAGATGCCAAAGCGCTCGTCGTGTTCGAGCGCGTATTCCAAGCATTCATCCCGTACGGCGCAGGCCTGGCAGATTCGCTTCGCTTCCCGAGTGGAGCCTCCCTTTTCCGGGAAGAATGCCTCCGGATCGGTTTGCGCGCACAGCGCCTGGTCTTGCCATTCTTGCTCGACCGCTCCGAAAAGCTCGTCGATGGACATCTCTGCAGCAGCACCGCCACGGGGAATGGCGCCGTTAGCCATGTCTTTCACGCCTCGTCCTTCCTCCGTAGTTTGCAGTAGTTAAAAGTTCAGTCAGTTCAGTCAGCCTTAGCCAGCCCGGGGGCCGCGCCAAGTGGTTTCTTACACTGTTGTTATTTCACACTGTATCACTAAATATCGTCAACCCGTCGGGAGCTAAATTAGCGAAAAGATCCCGAAACCCCACGTCACTATTCACATTCTTCACACAGATCACAGACGCGACTTCCCCGGGGGAGATGGCGGGGGTACTACATATAGGGGTCACCCCGATCCCTGTTCACAATTCACAGGAATCCCCGGCGTGTCGCTACCCTTTTGCCAGGTTTTTGCTCCTGGCGGCCACGGACCAGGCAGTCCTGGCTGCTCAGCCCGCCCACCCGGCCCGGGCAGCCCGGCAACCTAGCCGCGCGGGCGGCCCAAACAGTGCAGGGAGCGCCGCCAGCGCAGGTGGCATCGGCAGTCCGAGGCGACCGTGGTGATGGGGGGCTGCGGGTGGCAGCCGGCATCGGCAGCGCAAAGCGGGCAACCAGCCGGTGGCCCGCCAGGCAGGTTTAGGCGTCGGAGGAGAAGCGGACGCCACGGTCCGGGATGACAACGCCCGGAAAGATGCGCATGCCGCCTTCCAGCTCGCAGCGGGCTCCGATCTGGGCGCCCTCGCCGATGACGCAGCCGTCGATGTGCGTGTTGGCGCCGATGTGCGCGCCGGAAGCGATGATGGAGTTCGTAATCACTGCGCCCGGTTCGATGGTCACGCCGTCGAAGACCACGGTGCCGTCTAGGCGGGAGCCGGCGCCGACCTCGGAGCCGCGCCCCACGGAGGTACCGGACAAAAGGAGCGCTCCCCCGGCCACGCCGGCGGAATCATCCACGATGGCCTCGCCGGTGCGGCCTGCCAGCAGCGGCGACGGCGCGATCCCGCGGACCAGGTCGGAGGAACCGCGCACAAAGTCGTCCGGGCGGCCCATGTCGCGCCAGTAGGAGTTGTCCACATGCCCGATGACCTTGCGTCCGGCCTCGAGGACCTGAGGGAAGGTCTCGCGCTCGACGGAGACCACGCGGCCGGCCGGGATGGTGGCGATAAGCTCCTTGTCGAAGACGTAGCAGCCGGCGTTGATCTGGTTGGTCGGCGGATCCTCCGTCTTTTCTAGGAAGGCGGTGACCTGCCCATCGGCGTCGGTGGGCACGCAGCCGAAGGCACGCGGATCGGCGACCTTGAGCAGGTGCATGGTCAGGTCCGCGCCCTTGGAGTGGTGGGTTTCCAGGATGGAGTTGAGATCCATGCCGGAGAGCACGTCGCCATTGAAGACCATGGCGGTGTCGTGCCACAGGTGGTCGTAGACGTTGCGGATGCCGCCGCCGGTGCCCAGGGCTTCTTCCTCGACGACGTATTCGATCTCCAGGCCCAGCTCAGAACCGTCACCGAAGTATTCCTCGAAGACCTCGGCCTTGTAGGAGGTCGACATGATGACGTGGGTGATGCCGGCGGCCTGGATGCGCGCCAGCAGGTGCTGCAGGAAGGGATAGTTGGCCGTCGGCAGCATGGGCTTGGGCGTGCCGATGGTCAAGGGGCGCAGGCGGGTGCCGCGTCCACCGACGAGGATCACGGCATCAGTAACCGCGCCCAGATTGTCTGCTGCGGCAGTCTCGTGCTCGGCCATAGAATCCATCTTTCTTTGGTTTAGTTAATAATATTCTCACCCGATTGTAGAGCCCGGGCCCCAGCCGCCGCGCCTCGCCACGCGCGTCCCGCCGCCATTTTCCTCGGCCGCCGACACCGCTCGCCGGGGTGTGACCACGACCTAGCAGGCACAACGCCGATAAAGGCGCCACTAAACTTTGTCTGTACCTTTCGCCACAGCCAGCCCGGCGCGCAGACGTAGCCCCGCCCGCAGCAGCCAGCGCAGGGGCGCTTGCCACGCCGCGGGGTGCCGGTCCGCCTGGAAGCGATAAGCGGAGTCGTGGTGGGCGCGCAGCATGGCCGCCGAGTGCGCCTTGGTGGAATGCCCCTGGGCGTGCGTGATGACCGCCTCCGGGCAGAAGACGTTACGGTAGCCGGCGCGCGCCAGGCGGTCGCCCAGGTCCACGTCCTCCAGATACATGAAGTAGCGCTCGTCGAAGCCGCCGACGGCTGCGAAGGCCTCCCAGCTGACTAGGAGGCAGGAACCGGACAGCCAGCCGGCCTCGCGCTGGCGGGCCATGTCCTCGCCCGCCCGGTAGCGCGCCGACCACGGGTTGGACGGCCAGATATCGGAAAAGACCGCGTGGCCAACCCCGGTCAGCAGGTCCGGCACCGCGCGCGCCGAGGGGTAGTTGCTGCCGTCTGGCTCAACGATGCGCGGTCCCACCGACCCCACCCGGTCCCAGGCCCGGGCGCAGGCTAGGAGGGCATCGATGGAGCCGGGCGAAAAGGCCACGTCCGGATTGGACAGCAGCACCCAGTCCGGGTCGATCTCACCGGCCGCACGCAGCTTCTCCAGCGCCTTGACGCCGGCGTTCATACCGCCGCCGTAGCCCAGGTTGCCGCCGGTCGGCACGAAGTCGACGTCGTCGCGCTCGCGCGCGGCCGCCTCCGGCACGCCGTCGGTGGAGCCGTTGTCAGCCAGCACGACGTGGGTGGGCCGGCTGCAGGCCCCGGCCAGCGAATCCAGGAAGTCCGCCAGAAAAGCGCCGGGCGAGTACGTCACAGTCACCACGGCCAGCGGGGTTTGGTTCTGAGTAGTCACAATGGCTTCCACACTACCGACCCCGCCTGGCCGGCTCGCACGCGACACGACCCGGCACGCCCAGCTCCGACTGCCAGGCCGGGGAAGCTTCGGCCCCGCCACAACCCCGCCAAGAAAGCGTAAAGGGCGCTGAAGGCGCGGCCGGCTTTCGGGGATTTACCCGATCTCGCCTAAACTGAGTGCTATCATTTCCCAGTTCCAGTACCCCTCGCTACCAGCAGTCCAACGGAAGTCGAACTTGTGAACAAAGAACCCGCCCGTCCCGTGCGCGATATTCAGCCCGCCCCCACGCGCGGTCCGCAGACCGCCCAGACTGGGTCCACAGCGCTGAAGACCGTGCTGACCATCCTGTCGGTGGTAGTGCTGGTTATCAGCGGCATCGGTTATACCACCATTGGCCGCCTGGGCGGGGACCTGTCTTCGGTGTCCAACCTGCAGCTCGGCGGCGGGGGCGGATTTAAAGATAAGGACGCCGCGGACGGCGCCGTGGATATCCTGCTGGTCGGCTCCGATTCGCGCTCGGACGCCCACGGCAACCGTTTGAGCGACAAGGAGCTGGAAAAGCTCCACGCCGGCGTCGACGAGGGCGAAGAAAACACCGACACCATCATGGTCATCCGTGTGCCCAACGACGGCTCGCGAGCCTCCGCCGTGTCCATCCCGCGCGATACGTATATCTCCGACGACGAGCACGGCAACATGAAGATCAACGGCGTCTA
Organism: Corynebacterium sp. HMSC04H06; assembly: GCF_001815935.1. Taxonomy (GTDB): domain Bacteria; phylum Actinomycetota; class Actinomycetes; order Mycobacteriales; family Mycobacteriaceae; genus Corynebacterium. Next base: position 19,514 of record NZ_KV823422.1, on the reverse strand, counting down.
CGCCGCGCACAAGGGCGCGATGACGGACCAGCTGCAGGCCGAAAACGACGAGGCCGAGGCCGCCGGCAAGTCCGCCCCGCACGACGCCAAGGAGATCGAGCAAAAGGGCGTCGAGGCCGGCCGCGCCGCCTTGCTGGAGGAGGTCCGGGATCTCACCGGCATCGAGATCGATCACTACGCGGAGATCGGCCTGCTGGGCTTCGTCCTGCTGACCGAGGCCGTCGGCGGCGTGGACGTCTGCCTGAACGAGCCGGTCGATGATGAGATGTCCGGCGCCAAGTTCCCCGCCGGCGAGCAGACCCTGCACGGCGCCGACGCCCTGGCCTTTGTCCGCCAACGCTACGGCCTGCCCCGCGGCGACCTGGACCGGATCACCCGCCAGCAGGCCTTCATGGCCTCCCTGGTCAACAAGCTGCTGGACGCCGGCACCCTGACCAACCCGTCCAAACTGGGCAAGATCTCCGAAGCGGTGGAGCGCTCCGTCGTCATCGATGAAAACTGGGACGTGATGAGCTTCGCCACGCAGCTGGCCGATCTGGCCGGCGGCAACGTCACCTTCAACACCATCCCGGTCACTTCCGTGGACGGCACGGGCGACTACGGCGAGTCGATTATCACCATCGACGTGGCCGAGGTCCACAAGTTCATGGACGACCTGGCCCGCAGCCAGGAGCAAAAAGACAAGGAAGAGGCCCCGGCCAAGGACTCCGGCGACGCCGCGGGCGCGGGCGATGCCCCGGCCCACGTCGACGGCGTCGAGGTCCACGTCCTTAATGCCGGTTCGGTCTCCGGCCTGGCCGGCGGCGTGGGCTCCTTCCTGGAGGGCGAGGGCTACACTGTGGCGCGCACCTCGAACGCGCAGCCGGGGGTCTACGCCGAGTCCCAGGTGGTCGCCGCCGATGCCAATGATGAGAAGGCCAAGGCCCTGGCGGAGAAGCTCGGCGGCCTGCCCATCACCGTCAACGAGAGCTTGGATGATTCCACCCTCATCGTGGTCACCGCCGACGAGTACTCCGGCCCCTCCGACGAGGAGGCCCAGGGCCCGGCAGGCGAGGCCGACGCGAACGCCGATGCCCCCGTCGGCACCCCGGGCGGCGACTTCGGCACCGCCGAGGTCTCCCCGGAGATCGACGCCGGCGGCAACGGCCCGCGCTGCGTGAACTAGCCACACAACCACACCGCCGACACACAGCCGGCACCGCCGCCTGCCACCGCCCCAGCGCCGTGGCGGGCGGCTTTTGCCTACCATGGGGTGCCATGGATTTCCTCAAAGCTTTGCTGGACCAGGATCCGGCCGCCCCGCGCATTACCGTCTACACGGAGGCCACCGGCGCCCGCCTCGACTTTTCCGCCCAGACCCTGCAGAACTGGGTGGCGAAGATCGCCAACATGCTGGCCGAGGAGCTCGACTTGGAACCCGGCGACACCATCGCCGTGAACCTGCCGGTCAGCTGGCAGGCCGCCGTCATCTGCCTCGGCGCCCTGGCCCGCGACATCGACGTCCAACTGTCCACCAGCGCTAGCGCCGGCTCCGAGACCGCGCAGGTGGTCTTCACCAGCCCGGAGCGCTTCGAGGATTATCCGGGCCGCGACGTCGTCCTGGTCACCGAGGATCCTTTCGGCCGCGGCGTGGTCGAATCCGGCGGCACGCTGCCGCTGGGCGCCATCGACTTCGGACCCACGGTCCGTTTCTACGGCGACCAGTACTTCGAGCCGACCACTGCCCTGCCCGAGCTCGTGCTAACTGACGCTGCCGCAGCCAACCCTGACAGTCCCGCGGGCCACGCCGGCCAGGCTCACAGCGGCCACGGCGGACCCCGTGTGCTGAGCACCGGTTGGCGCGATTGGGCCAGCTTCCGCGCGAACGTCTTGGAGCCGTTGGCACTGGGCGGATCCGCGGTAGTGGTTTCGGGCCTAGCAGATGACAGCCGTTTAGAGGAAATCCGGGCGAACGAAAGGGCCACTGAGCTGCGATAACAAAAAAGTTTTTGCTTCGGGCGTGCATTCTTTGCCGACCTACGTTAGTATCGTAATTGCGAGGCAGTGTGGCGCCGGAACATCACCCCCGAGCGTTCCGGCCGCCCCACCTCGCACCCGTTGCCCCTCTGCCTATCACCCCCCCGAGCAGGCGGAGGGGCAACTTCATGCCTTCAGCCCCTGAGGCGGCGGACTCCCGCTTGCAAAGCAGTGATATATACCACCGGCGCGGGGCTTTTCTTCTCCCGTGCGCGGCGTATATTTCTTCTTCATGGCAATGCATCTTCCCCGCCCGCACAAGCCAGTGCGGAGGGATAATTTTTCCTCGCAACCCATTCCCGAGCGCACCTACCCGTGGTGGCAGGTGATGTGCCTGTCCGGGGTGGACTATTTCTCCACGCTGGGCTACCAGCCCGGCATCGCGGTGCTGGCCGCCGGCGCGCTGGCCCCGGCCGCCACCCTCATCCTCGTGGTCGTCACCCTGGCCGGGGCGGTGCCGGTCTACCGGCGCGTGGCGGCGCGCTCGCCGCACGGGCTGGGTTCTATCGCGATGATGGAGGCCCTCACCCACGGCTGGTGGGGCAAGCTGCTCGTGCTGGTGCTGTTGGGATTTGCCGCCACGGACTTCATGGTCACCATCACGCTTTCGGCCTCCGATGCCTCCGCGCACCTGCTCGGCGCCACCGACAGCCCGCACCAGCTTCCCGTAACCATCGCGCTGGTGTGCGCCCTGACCGTGGTCTTCCTGGTCGGCTTCCGTGAGGCCGTCGGTGTGGCCGTGGCTCTGGTCGTCACCTACCTCTCGCTGACCCTGGTGGTAATCTCCGCCGGGCTGTGGCAGCTGGCCACCCACCCGGTCCTCCTGGGCGACTGGGCCGCTACCCTCCACCCCCAGCACCCGCACCCGGTGGGCATAGCCGTGCTGTGCCTGATTGTTTTTCCGAAGCTCGCCCTGGGGCTGTCCGGTTTTGAGACGGGCGTGTCCGTCATGCCGCTTATCCGCTCGCAGTCCCTGCCGCAGCGCATCAGGCGGGCCCGCCGGCTGGTGACCACCAGCGCGGTGATTATGAGCCTGTACCTGCTGACCTCCTCCCTGCTGGTGACCACGCTTATCCCCGCCGACCAGTTCGGCGCCGGCGGCAGCGCTGACGGGCGGGCGCTGGCCTGGCTGGCCGAGCACTACCTCGGGGCCTCCTTCGGGCAGTTCTATGGATACGTCACCACGGCCATCCTGTGGTTCGCCGGTGCGTCGGCGATGTCGGGCATGCTCGCTTTGATCCCGAAGTACCTGCCGCGGTTCGGCATGGCCCCGGAGTGGGCCAAGCGCTCCCGGCCGATGGTGCTGTTGCTCAGCGTTATCGCCATCGGCATTACGTGCCTCTTCGACGCGGACGTGGACAAGCAGTCGGGGGCCTATGCCACCGGCGTGCTGGTGGTGATTTTCTCCGGCGCCGTGGCGGTTACTTGCACGGCGCGCGCCAAGGCCTGGTACGCCGCCATCGCGGTGGTTCTGGGGCTGACCCTGGCCGCCAACCTCGTGGAGCGCCCCGACGGCCTGCGCGTGGCCGGCTTCTTCATCGTGGCCATCGTCTTGAGCTCGCTGGCCTCCCGCGCCGTGCGCTCCTATGAGCTGCGTGACAACGGTACCTCCTGGGACGCAGCCGCCCTAGAGTTGCTCGAGGCCCCGGGACCTAACATCCAGCTGATGCCGGCAGCTCCCTGCCCCGACCTGAGTACCAAGAAGCAGCGCGTTTGCCGCGCCCACCACCTGGCCGGCACCGCTAACATCGTGGCGCTGGAGATTTCCGTGCGCGATCCTAGCGCCTTCGCCGAGCCCTACGCCGTGCGCGGTGTGGACGGCGCCTTGGTGGTCGAGGCCGCCTCGGTCTCCAACGCGGTGGCCGTTATCGCCCTGGACATCCAACGGCGCACCGGCAAGCCGGTGGAGGTCTACTTCGAATGGGCCGACGACGGCCCCCTCAAGGCTGCCCTGCGCACCGTCTTCCTGGGCCGCGGCCAGGTCGCCACCGTCACCCGGGAGATCCTGCGCCGGACAAGCCTGGACACCGGCCAGCCCAGCCCCAGCGTGCACGTGGCTTAAGCAGGCGGCACACAGCCGACTTCACCGCACCCAACCCCGCCCCACCTGCTCAGGGCCGCACAGGGCAGCAAAGCCGCAACAAAGCCCCAGCACTCGCGGCAGCCGGCAGCGTGCGACGGGCGAAACACCCCGAAACAACTGTCCCAGTGCCCAGCTAGCCCCATGATTGCACATTTTTTATCACTTCCCATCCATCAATGAAGGCCAGACTAACCGGAGTGGTGTAGTTAACCTCTAGTTAACTTGACGCGTAAACAAAAACCGGATCCAATCCCCTACGCCAGGCAAGCTCCAGCTCAATAACGCTTTTTAACAACGTTTACCGTCCGGCAATGCCTGAGAATTTCCTGATTTTTTACCCCCGTCCCACCCCCACCCAAAGGTGTCAGATCTTGCTCGAAATTTTTGTTATATACACTTTTTAACCCTAAGTGGATAATGATTTATCCCGCCGTAGCCAGCAAATCTGCAGAAAAAACTCAACAAAGGATGGGCCGGCTGTCCGATCCTCAAAACCAATCCTTTGTCTAGACATCTGACTATTGCGGTTCTTTCCAGCGGCCTTTACGTTGGATTGCATCACGTCTTGAGGAATGCGTGTCGTACTGTCAAAAACCATCCCCTACTTCAGGAGATTTTTCTTTATGAATATCCGTCGTCGTTTTGCCGGCCTGACCGCTGGCATCATCGTTGCGGGTACCGCCCTGACCGCCCCGGTCGCCGGTGCCGCTACCCAGACCGAGTCCTACCCGGAGACCCCGGCGCTGAACCCGAAGCTGCCGATCATCCACACCACCCACGGCTCCGACCACATGAAGGCCAACGTGCTGAACCCGCGCCCGGTCTGCAACCCGTGGGAAGACCACCGCACCGTGGTCTACAAGGCCACCGACACCTTCATGCCGGCCGGCACCATCTCCACCACCAACCAGACCAAGAAGGACATCCCGCTCAGCCAGGACCTGTCCAAGTCTCAGTCCATCAACGTGGAGATCAACGGTGACCGCACCTCCACCACCTCCATGAACCTGGGTGGCGGCTACTCCAAGGATGGCGGCGAGTCCTCCGTGGGTATCTCCCACTCCATCGCCACCAAGATCGGTGCTTCCGCGTCCTACTCCCTGTCCTGGGACGCTGGCCAGACCATTGGCCCGTACGATGTTCCGCCGAACCACACCGGTGAGGCCACCTACGGCTTCCGCGTCCTGAACATGACCGGTACCCAGCAGTACTGCAAGCCGAACGGCACCTGGTCCACCCCGACCTTCTGGTCCGCTCTGCAGCCGGTCAAGAACGAGGTCCGCGTCAAGCTGTACGACGACCTGGCTGACTCCTTCGCTCCGAACAAGGACGCTCAGAACACCACCGACGTCAACGACCCGAAGGTTGTTGAGGAAGACAAGGACCCGAAGGCTGACGCCGAGGTTATCGCCGAGAACGAGAAGCCGGTTGAGGAAGAGGTTGCTTCCGAGGCTGAGGGCGACAAGGAAGAGGCTGCTGACAAGAAGAAGCAGGAAGAGGTCGACAAGGGCGAGGCCGCCGAGGAAGACTCCGAGCTGGACCTGAAGCCGTTCATCAAGACCTCCGGCGCTAAGCACGCTGGCTTCGCCGGCACCGTCGCCGTCGGCGCTGAGAACGTTGGTTCCAAGCGCTACTACGGTGATTTCCCGGCCGTTCAGTTCCGCGTCGATGTCAAGACCGAAGAGGGCCCGGAGGGCGTTGACCGTCTGATCACCCCGCGCTCCACCAACGGTGCTCACATCCGCGACCTGGGCTTCGATGAGAAGACCTCCACCCGCTCCTTCGAGGTCAACCTGTCCAACCCGATCAACAAGGGTGACAAGCAGGAGCTGGCGTTCTTGGACTTTGGCGACGGCAACACCAAGGAAGGCCGCCTGAAGAACTACATTACCGTTACCCAGACCTCCCGCCTGGACGGTGACAACTCCAAGGGCAACGACCAGAACGTTGACTCCCGCAAGGTTGGCACCAACGACTTCGGCAAGAAGCACAGCGGCCTGTACTAAAGACCACTAAGTTCCTTCGGGTCAGAGGAACTACATGGGACTAACTGCTCATCGGCTAAAGCGGTGATGCTATAAACTCCCTTGGCAGCGCATTGGGAATGTGATTCCTTCTAGCGCAACCAAGGGAGTTTTCTTTTTGGGACCAGATTGATTTTTGGGACAAGATTGAATTGGAGGTCGAGATAGCTAATGGAGATCCCAATTCTTTATGACCTCTTGTGGATTGTCCTCCCCCTCATTTGTATCGCCCTCACTGTTGTCGTCTTCCTTTGGGAGAGACGACAAAGAAGTTCTAGCGTTCGGACTATTCTTTGGTGCCTTGTCCAGTTCGGGTTACCGCTGCTGGGCTTCTTGCTGTGGCTAGTCCTCCGCCGTTTTCCCCGCGGTCACTCAGCCGGCCCGCAACGCTAAATTAGGCCCACAGCCCGGTCTGCCTGACATCTCACTGAGGTGTCGCAGACTGGGCGGCGCTTTTTGTTTTCTTCCCAATTGTCTTGGCCCGGCTCGCCTGGGGCCATAAAATTGGTTCCATGTCCGATAACACTAAGAACCCGCCGCGCATCCTGGCGATCACCGCCTGCCCCACGGGCATCGCGCACACGTATATGGCGGCCGAGAATCTCACCGCGGCCGCGCAAGAATTAGGTTTCGATCTCCAGGTCGAAACGCACGGTTCCATCGGCGTCGAGGGTGCATTTACCCCCGCTGATATTGAGGCTGCCGATGCCATCCTCATCGGCGCCGATACCGTCATCAACAAGGAGCGCTTCGTAGGCAAGCGCCTGCTGGCCACCGGCGTCGACGACGCCATCAAGCGCCCGAATGAGCTGCTGCGACAGTCCCTGGAGGCCAACACCTTCACCGACCGCCAGCTGCAAAAACAGCAGGCCGACCAGCCCGGCCAGGACGAAGGCGCCACGTCCTCATCCTCCGGCATCGCCGGCGTGGGCCAGACTATGTACAAGGCCCTGATGAACGGTGTCAGCCACATGATCCCGTTCGTGGTCACGGGCGGTCTGCTGCTGGCTGTGGCCCTGTCCATCGGCGGCACGCCCACCCCGGAGGGCCTGGCCATCCCGGAGGGTTCCTTCTGGTTCACCATCTCTGAGCTGGGTACCCTGGCGTTTTCCCTGATGGTACCGGTGCTTTCCGGCTATATCGCCGTCGGCATCGCGGACCGGCCAGGGCTTGCTCCGGGCCTGATTACGGGCTTTATCGCCACCACCGGTTCCCTCTACGGCTCGGAGGCCGGCGCCGGCTTCTTGGGCGGCATCGTCACCGGTATCTTGTCCGGCTACGTGGCCCTGGGAATTAGGAAGATCCCGGTCCACAAGTTCATCGCGCCCATCTGGCCCATCATCGTCATCCCGATCCTGACCACGCTCACCGTGGGCCTGGCCTTCATCTGGCTCATCGGCGCCCCGATTGCCAGCGTTTTCGCCGCGCTGACCGAGTACCTCGCGGGCATGCAAGGCGCCTCGATGCTGGTGCTGGGTGCCATCATCGGCGCCATGATGGCCTTCGACATGGGCGGGCCCTTCAACAAGACCGCCTTCCTCTTCGGCGGCGGCATGATCGCCTCCGGTAACGCGCTGCCGATGGGCATGGCCGCGGCCGCCATCGCCGTCCCGCCGCTGGCCGTGGGGCTGGCCACGCTCATCCGCCGCGCTTGGTTTACCAAGGCGGAGCGCGACTCCGGCATCGCCGCACTGTTCATGGGCTTCTTCGGTATCACCGAAGGCGCCATCCCTCTGGCCGCGGCCCGCCCGCTGCAGGTCATTCCGGCCAACGTCGTCGGCGGCGCCATCGCCGGCGCCCTGGCCGGTGCCTTCGGCGCGGCCGACCACGTCATGCACGGCGGCCCCATCGTCGCCCTGCTGGGCGCGGTGGACAACGTCGTCGGCTTCTTCATCGCCATGGCCGCTGGCGTGGCCGCCACGACCATCCTCATCCTGGTCCTGGTGGGGCTCACCCAGAGGAAGAACCCCGCCGCCGAAGAGGCACAGAACACCAACGCCGACACCGCCGATTCCACCGATGCCAACAGCGCCCAGCCCGGCACCGAAACCACGGGTGCCGCGGTCCCAGCCGGCGCCGCGGGTGCCGCCACGGCCACCAAAAGCACTACGGCGACCGCCACGACTCCTAGCACGCTCATCGACCCTTCGGTGGTGCTGCTGGATCCGGATACCGTCTCCAGCCGCGACGACGTCATCCGTGAGCTCGTCGCCGCCGCAGCCACAAGCGGGCGCATCACCGACGCGGATGCCGTAGTGGACGCCGCCGTCGCCCGGGAGGCCAAGCACTCGACCTCCGTGGGCAACGCCGTGGCCATCCCGCACGCCCGCGTGGCCGGCGTGGCCGCCCCGACCCTGGCCTTTGCCCGCCTAGACGAGCCCGGCATCCCCTGGGCCGCGGACGAAGAGCCCTCCCGCCTAGTCTTCCTCATCGCCGTGCCCGACGATGCCGGCAAGCAGCACCTCAAGCTGCTGTCCAAGCTGGCGCGCAGCCTGATGAAGCAGGACTTCCGCGATAAGCTCTTCGCCGCCGCGGACCGCCGCGCCGTCGTCGCCCTCGTCGAAGAGGCAGTGGCCTAACCACCGCACGACCCTGCCGGGCGCAGAAAACAGCGGCCGAGGACCGGATCCACCATCCAGCCCTCGGCCGCTTTTGTCATTCCTGAGCCCGCCCCCACCAGACATCCGCCGGGTCGCACGCCGCAGTCACGTTCAGCGCCGCCGCAAAGCGCCCATCCGGCAACCCGGTCATGGCCTGCAGCGCCGGCTCATCAATGCTCGCCCGCCGCAGGTTCTCCGCAATCTCCGCCGCAGCGGCCTAGCGTTCCTTGTTATTCAGACTCATGGGAGAAAGATAACTCCGGTTTAGGGGGCTCCATTCCCTGTCGAACCGAGTGACGCCGCTGCCGGCGCGGTACGCGAACGAAGACGAGCTTGCACGGGTGCACACCCGCGAGCACATCGCGGAGATGAAACGGCAGTCGCAGCTGCTGCGCGGGGGGCGACGCCGGCGACGGCGCCAGCCCGTTCGGCCGGGGTGGGTTCGACATCGCGCGCCTAGCCGCCGGCGGGGCCATCCGCACGGTGGAGGCCGTGGTCACCGGCGAGGTGGATACGGCCTACGGGCTGGTCAACCCGCCGGGTCATCACGCCGAGCGCGCCCGCGGAATGGGCTTTTGCCTGTTCGGGAACGCCTCCGTGGCGATCGCGCACGCGCGACAGACGCTGGGTGTTAAAAGCGTGGCGGTAGTGGACTGGGACGTCCACCACGGCAACGGCACCCAGGACATCTGGTGGGACAACCCGGAGGTGCTGACCATCTCCATCCACCAGCACAACAACTTCCCGCCACGCTCCTGGCACCGCGAGCACAACGGCACCGGCGCAGGTCAGGGCGCGGCGCTGAATATTCCCCTGCCGCCGGGCAGCGGCAACGCGGTCTACGATCTAGCGTTCGCGGACGTGGTGGTGCCTGCGCTCGAGCGCTTTCGGCCGGAACTTATCGTGGTGGCCAGCGGCTTTGATGCCGCCATCATGGATCCCCTGGCGCAGATGATGGTCACCCAGCGCGGCTTCAAGGCGCTTACCCGCCGGCTGCTGGCGGCTGCCGATGCCCTCTGCGGCGGCCGGATCGCCTTCCTCCAGGAGGGCGGCTACAGCCCGTACTACCTGCCCATCTGCGGGCTGGGGGTTATCGAGGAGCTGACCGGCCGCGAGTCCGGCTTCGGGGACCCGCACGCGGCGAACCTGGACACCAAGGGCGTGGACGAGCTCTACGAGCACCAGCGCGCCGAGGTCGCCCGCGCCGCCGCGCTCGTCGAGCAGGTACCGGCCGGCTAGCGCCTGACGGTTGTCTCCGGGGCTTTCCCCTGGGCGCACCCCGGCGCGGGGTGTGCCCGCGAGAGTTAACGCGAAGTTTCCTTTACTGTCATCGTCCCGAGATGTTCGGAGTTTAGAGTTTCTTCACGTGCGGCTGTGGCCGACCTGTCAAAACCATAACGCTGCCCTTGGCGCAGCATGGGGATGCAGGCCACCACCGCCCGTACGTTGTCTCATCTTGTCTCTCTATCTCGTCTAAGTGAAGGACCCTTCTCATGCGTTTTTCTCTGCGCGCCGGCTCCGTGGCCGTTGCTGCTTCCCTGATCGCCGCGGGCGTTGCCCCGGCCACCGCCCAGGAATCCAACGGCCCGAAGAACATCATCTACATGATCGGTGACGGCATGGGCTATGGCCACGTCGCCTACAACAACCTGTATGAAACCGGCCAGTCCAAGTACCTGGTCGACGGCGAATTCAGTGAGGCCGGCCCGCAGGAGCTGGACGGCGAGTCCGTCCAGTCCTACGAGGACTTCAACCGTCTGTCCATGTCCACCTACTCCCAGGGCGGATCCTACGATCCGTCCCAGGCCTGGGCCACCCACGAGTACGTGCAGGAAGGCATCATCACCGACTCGGCCGCGGCGGGTACCGCCATGGCCACTGGCGTGAAGGTCGAAAACGGCATCCTAGGTATGTCCAACTACGGGATGGCCCAGAAGAACTTCCAGGAGACCGCCATCGAGCAGGGCAAGTCCGCCGGCGTGGTTTCCTCCGTGCCGTTCTCCCACGCCACCCCGGCCGCCTTCGCCGCCCACAACCAGGACCGCAACGCCTACGGCGAGATCGCCAAGGACATGATCGACTCGGACCTGTCCGTGGTCATGGGCGCTGGCCACCCGTTCTTCACCGATGACAACCAGCCGACGCAGACCGGTTCCTTCGGCTACATCGACGAAGCCGACTACAACCGCCTGGCCGAGGGTGAGACCGACTGGGAGTACTTCGACTCCAACGACGGCTTCGCCAGCCTGGCCGAGGGCAACGTGGAAGAGGGCAAGAAGTACTGGGGCCTGGCTCCGGTCCACTCCACCCTGCAGCAGTCCCGCTCCGGCGAAGGCACCGCCCCGTACTCCGATCCGCAAAACGACGTGGTTGACCTGCCGACCATGACCACCGGCGCCCTGAACGCCCTGGGTCAGGACGCTGACGGCTTCTCCGTGATGATTGAGGGCGGCGCCATCGACTGGACCGGCCACGCCAACCAGTCCGCCCGTGAGATCGAGGAGATGCAGGACTTCAACGCCTCCGTCGACGCCGCCATCAAGTGGGTCGAGGAGAATTCCAACTGGGAAGAGACCCTGCTGATCGTCACCGCTGACCACGAGACCGGCTACCTGTCCGGTGAGAACGAGCCGGACGAGGGCCGTTTCAACAAGATGGCCGGCGACGCCGAGTCCCTGCCGAGCCACCAGTGGTACTCCGACGAGCACACCAACCAGCTGGTTCCGTTCTTCTTCAAGGGCGCTGGCTCCGAGGACATCATGTCCCACGTCAAGGGTACCGACCCGGTCCGCGGCGACTACATCGATAACACCGACGTCGCTCAGCTGGCCATGAAGACCTGGTGGTCGAATGACTCCGAGCAGCCGGGTGATGACAACCGGGACGACAACACTGGTTCCTCCCAGGGCAGCTCCAACGCCGCCTCCGGCCTGGCGGGCGCGGGCATCGTGGCCGCCATCTTCGGCGCCATCTTCGCCGCCGCCCAGGCAGCCGGCATCCTGAAGATCGACTTCTCCCCCATTCAGAAGCTGCTGCGCCAGATCGGCCTGGCTTAAGTTTTTTTAAAAATTCCCATCGCCTCGTTGGAGGTGATGGGAATTTTTTATGCGCTTTTGCGTGCTTAAGTGCTGGGCTTAGCGCAGCGGGTCGAACGGATCCAGGATGGGATCGATAACGCCGGTGGCGATCTGCTTAGCCAGCAGCTTGCCGGAAATCGGCCCCAACACTACGCCCCACATGCCGTGGCCGCCGCAGGTGTAGACGTTGGGCACCTGGGTCTGGCCGATAAGCGGCAGGCCGTCCGGGGTGACGGGCCGGGAGCCGACCCACTCGTCCTGGATGTCGTCCCAGTCGATGCCCTTGAACATCGGGGCGGTGACCTTGATCATGGACTCGATGCGGCCGGGCTGGAAGGCCTCGTCGGGGCCGCGGAATTCCATGGTGCCGGCGATCTGGAAGCGGCCGCGGGTAGGTGCCGGGGTGCAGGCCACGCGGGTCTCCGGGAGGTAGACCGAGTGCTTGGCTTCCTGCTCCGGCTTGACGGTGAAGGAATAGCCACGACCGGCCTGGACCATGGTGCGCACGCCCAGGGACTTGGCCAGCTTCGGCAGCCAGGCCCCGGTGGCGATGACCACCACGTCGGCGGGCTTCCACTCACCGGTGGCCAGCTGGATGGCCGGCTTGCGGGTGGACTGGACGTCGGTGACCTCCGCGCCGGTGGTAATCGTGCCACCGCGGGCCACGAAGGACTCTGCGATGGCCTCGCAGAAGTACTGCGGCTCAATGTAGCGCTGGCCGCCCAGCTTGTAGACAGTCTGGACGCGCTCCGAGAGCATCGGGGCGTAGTCCAGGGCCTGGGCGTGGCTGAGGTTTTCGAAGGGGATCTCCTGGCCGTGGCGGATAGCGCCCTCGACCTCGTCCAAAAAGCCCTTGGCCTGGTTGTCGTTTTCGAAGCCGACGATGAACGGGCCTTCGTGGGTCACGGCGTCGACGCCGCCGTCGATGAGCTCGTCGTAGGCGCCCAGGGCGGCCTTGTCGATGGGGGTCAGGGCCGCCATGGTCTTGTCCCAGGAGCGCTGGTTGGCCCGGGCCATGAACTGGGCGACGAACGCCCACAACTTCGGGTCGATGCGGGTGGGCACGCTCAGCGCCGCATCCTTATCGAACAGCGCGGTGGGGCCGTAGCCCCACAGGCTGGAATTGGACAGCGGGATGGTCTTACCGGGCGCCAGCCAGCCGGCGTTGCCCCAGGACGCGCCGGCGGCGACCCCGATCTTGTCCACGATTTCCACGTCGTAGCCGTGTTCCTGCAGGTACCACGCCGTCGACAGGCCGGTCATACCGGCGCCCACCACAATAGCCTTAGTCATGTGCTCCTCCTCACAGATGATTTGAATGCCTATATCATCTACGGAGGATAGAGTGGGCGGGTACACATTGGCGGGATCCCCCAGAATCCGCCTCATTTTGCAAGCATCCTCCACCGCGGAGAACGAACACCCCCATGCAGCTGGATCAGATTGAGGCGGCCATCTGCCGCGAATTGGCTTCCGATGCCCGCCTGCCCATCTCCGAACTCGCCCACCGCATCAACGTCAGCGAGTCCACCGCCCACCGCCGGCTGAACTCGCTCATCGCGCGCGGGGTCATCACCGGCTTTTCCGCACACGTGGACCCGGCGGCCCTGGGGCTGGGCACGGAGGCGCTCATCCACATCCGCCTCCACCCCGGCGCCCGCGGCGCCCTGCGAGACTTCTACCACTACCTGCTGGAGCTAGAGCCGGTGCGCCACGTCTACTTCGTGGCCGGTAACCAGGACTTTGTGGCGCACGTGCAGCTGGCCAGCGCGGCCGGCCTGCGGGATTTCATCTCGGACGTGGTCAGCGCGCGCCCCGAGGTGGCCTCCACCAACACCTCCCTGGTCTTCGACCACCGGGCGGGCTAGCCGTCCTCGCGCTTCGGCTTCTTGAGATCCTCCAGCGTGGGCAGGCCCAGCGCCTCGAGGATGTCGGCCAGGGCCGTGATATCGGCCTCCAGCCGGTCCAGGCGCGCGGCCTGGTTCTCACTGAGCTTGCTCCGCAGGGCCTTCAGCCGCGGGTAGCGGCCGGCCAGCAGGGTGCCCCAGTAGATGCGCAGGTCCAGGATCTCCTGGTTGCCGGGCACCGGTTCGCCGTTATGGAAGGCGACGATGTCGCGCAGCTGCTCCTCCAGCATGGACAGGTCCATGTCGGCGCCGGGCAGGCCGGCATCGTGGGCATAGGCGTTGACACCGGTGGGCCGCGGCGGGTCCTCGGCGCGGTAGAAGCGGTCCAGGGTCATGGCCTCGCGCGCCATGACCGGGTCGTTGACGGGCAGGCGCGGGGCATCGTCCTCGCCCAGCAGCTGGCCGCGGCTTAGCCGGATGAAGGTGCGCTGGTCCTCCATGCCCGGGTGGGTGCACTGCAGGCCCACACCGAAGGACTCAAGATCCTCGGCCTGGAACATATATCCCAGGTAGCGGGCGCGTGGGTTGATCTCGAAGTCGTCCGGGGTCGCGCCCGGCAGGTGGAAGTCGACCTCGTGGAGGTAGTCGCGCACGCGCTGCTGCTGCCCGGGGCTTAGGTAAATGTCTTGGTATAACGCTCGTGACATGGTGTGTCCTCCTTAGAGCATCTGCAGGCGGTCGTAGGAATCGGTGTCCTCAAAGAAGCCGCCCATCCCGTTGCCGATGATGTCGAAGCGGTTGACCACCTCGATCCGGTCCAGCCACTTCGCCGAGCGGAAACCGGTGGAGGTCTCCAGGCGCAGGCGCATGGGCGCGCCGTTCTTGATGGGGATCTCGTCGCCGTCGTAGCCAATGGCGATCAGCGACTGCGGCTGGCGGGCCTCTTCCATCGGCATGGACTCGTAATAGTAGGAACCGTTGTAGTTGTCGTCGTCGCGGGTCATGTTCTGGAAGCTGTGGACCACCACGTCGCTGGCCCCGTCCAGCGGGCCGACCAGGTCGAGCAGCTTGTACAGCGGCACGCCGTCCCACTTGCCCACCGAGGAAAAGCCCTGCACGCAGTGATGGACCGTGTTCTGCGAGTACCCGTCGGCGATTTTGCGGATATCCGCCATGGTCAGGCGCATGGGCTTTTCGACGAACCCGCCGATTTCCAGCACGTAGTCGTCCTCGTAGTCATTGCAGACCAGGGACATATAGGCCTCCGTTGACGGCGGCATGCCCGAGGCGCGGTGGTGCGGCGCCTTGGTGATCTCGGCATCACTGTAGCTGTTCTGGCGCGAGGGCAACTTGCGCAGCGCGCGGGTCAGCGGGCGGACCACCACGTTGTGCAGGCGCTCGATGACCTTCGGGCGCTCCAGGGAGGTCTTCGTGGCCCAGACGTGGAAGGCGATGATGCCGAACAGGCCCAGGGTGAAGATGACCCCGCCGGCGATCGGGTTCTCCGAGTGACCGAAGACCATCTTGGAGACCTCGTGGCCGTAGCCGTGCAGCACCACCATCGCGACGTGGATGACAATGAAGACGACGTAGGCGATGAGGCCCCAGAAGTGCAGGGTGCGGATGACCTGGCGCCCGCCCATCAGCTTGGAAATGCGCGGGAAGTGGTTGTTGATGGCCGGCGACTGGAAGGCGCCGGTGATAATCATCCACAGCGGCAGGATGAGCACCACGAAGCCGTAGGACAGCTGCTGGATGGCGTTGAAGGGGTAGCCGTCCATCGCCGGCGGGATCTGGAAGGCCAGGTAGTGAATGAGATCGTCCCAGGCCTGGGCGAAAACGCCCCAGTCCTCCGGCCAGTAGCGGCGCCACTGCCCGGTGCCCAGCAGCAGGCCCCAGTAGATGACCATCAGCAGCACCCAGCCCATCACGCTGATGAAGTGCCAGTAGCGGCCCTGCCCCAGGGCGCCGTGGCCCGGCAGGGAGATGACGGGCGAATAGTCGTCGTACTCGCCGGAAACCGGGAAGTACTTGCGCTTGCGCTTTTGCTTAATGGAAAACTGCGCCCACTGCCCGCCCAGCGGGGTGTGCACGGAGCGGTGCAGCTTGGGGAAGGTGCCTAGGATCTCGATACCGCTGCGGATAAACAGCGTCACGAACAAGATGTTGACGAAGTGCTCGACGCGGAGCCAGACCGGAAATTCCTCTAGCATGATTAATCCTCAAATCCTTGGGTATCCGGGTATGCCACCAGGACGCCGTAGTTCAGCGCCCAGTAGATAACGCAGTAGGCCAGGCTAGCGAAGAACATGGTGTTCCAGCCGGCCGCGAGGTAGACGCCCGCGCCGTTGCCCACGAACGGCGCGTGCCCGAACAGGCCGCCGAAGTAGACCAGGATGCCGGCGGCGGCCACGACGGCGCCAAAGCCCCAGATGCGCCACTTGGTCACCAGGCCCAGCACCAGGAAGATGGCGGCCAGGGCGATGACCAGGCCGAGCGCGATGTCGCTGCCGGCGAAGATGTCGAAGCCGCTGGACAGCACGGCCCAGGCGCAGCCGCCGATAAGCGCCACGATCACCAGGATGGCGGCCTTGGTCAGGCGCGGCAGGTTAATGCGGATATAGCGGAAAAACGGCGCCCGCGTCTTCCCGGGTTTGACGTGGAGCTTGATGTCCTCGGTGTCCGGGTTCGGTTGCTGTGACACGGCTCGGCTCCTTTTCTGTTCAGATTGTTCTTTATTGATTTCGTCTGGCGGCGCTTCGCGTGTGCGCCGGCCGGTGACGTGGTCCGTTAGGTTAAAGTTCCGTTCGGATTGTGCGGGAGGTGTTGAGTCCTTCCCCACGGGCGCGCGGGAGGCTATGTTTGGCCTCCGTGCCCATAACCCCAAAGTAGTTTAAGCTGGGCAAACGCGCTGAATTGATCGTACGTTCAAGGGCGGGGCTATCCCATTTACCTGCGGTTTAGATCAAGCGTTCAAAACCGTATGCTCGTTCGACTTCGCATGGATTAAAAACCCAGCTTAGAGTCTATAAATGCAGCGCCCGCGGGGCGCTCCTGCGCGTGGCTAGTCGCGCTCCCATATCGCACACATTCTGAAAGGACCGTCGAACAATGTCAGCAATGGTCATCTTCGGGCTGATCGCCTCGGTCGCCCTGCTCTTCGCCTTCGCGATGCTCAACTTGGGCAAGTGGACGCCGGACGATTACCCCTATCAGATCCTGAACTTCGTCGGCGCCGGCTTCCTGACCGCCTCTGCCGCCAACCCGTTCAACGCGGGCGTGTTCTGGACCGAGCTCATCTGGTCCCTGCTGGGCCTCTACGGCATCATCAAGATCTTCCTGAACCGCCGGAAGAACCAGTCCCAGTCCGCCACCGCCTAGTCCGCAACGAACGAAAGGAATACCCTCATGGCACTCTCCTACGAAATTGGCATCATCGCCGGCATCTGCTTCGTCGTTGCCTTCGGCCTGCTCAACTTCAAGGTCCTGACCGCCACCTCCCCCATCTACCAGACCCTGAACTTCTTGGGCGCGATGGGCTTCGTCTACACCGCCCTGTCCCCGTTCAACCCGGGCCTGTTCATCACCGAGGCCGTCTGGGCGATTGTCGCCCTATTCGGCCTGTGGAAGATTTTCACCTCTTCCAGCAAGCGCAAGGCCGCCGAGGCCGTGCCGGATACCCGCCGCAACGAGGCCTAATTTCAACGCCACCACCCCCCGACCCCTGCTTGCCGGTCCAGGGTGGGCAACTATACTTTCCCTAGCACACGGATTTCTGCCGCGGCTGCCTGTTTCATTGTTGGCCGCGTTTCGGCTGCATTGAGGAGCGATGGTTGCCCAAGAATAACCCCCAGTACGGCCCCCGACTGCGCATTATCGATGCCACCCTAGACTCCATCGTGCACAACGGAGTGGCCGGCACCACCATGCGCGTCGTCGCCGACAAGGCGGACGTGTCCTTGGGCTCCATCGCCTATTATTTCAACGACAAGGACGGCCTGCTCGCGGCCACCTTTTCTATCTTCGCGGAGCGCTCCGTGGCGGATTTCGGGTCCTATTTCACCGGCATCGCTAGCCTTGACGATGCCCGCGCCGCCCTGTCCCAGATGCTCATCGCGTCCGCGGCTTCCCGCAAGACGCTAATCCTGGGCACCGAGCTCTACACCCTGTCCCTGCGGCGCCCCCTGCACCGCATGAACCTGCTGGAGTGGACGCAGGGCTGCCGCAACGTGATGGGCCAATACTTCGACGCTCACACCACCTACCTGCTCGACGCCTTCTACGAGGGCCTGCTGCTGCACCGGAGCATGTCGCTGGGCGAGTTCACCGAGGACCGCATCAACCTGGCGATCACCCGGCTGACCCCGCCCGAAAGCTATATCGGGCCGGGCGCTTAAGGCGCTGGGCATCGTCGAGCGGGGCCTGTCCCGGGCCGAGCAGTTCGGCATTAGGGTGCTGGAGCCGGTGCTGCTGTGGACCGGGTCCATCGTCGCGCACTACCGCGGCGACCGGGAGCTGGGGCGCGACTGCACCAACCGGCTGACGCTGAGCCAGGACGCGTTTCTGATTCAGCGCATCCCGTCCGCGATGACGCAGATGCACTCGGCCGCCATGAACAAGGACTTCCCCGCCGCGGTGTGCTTCGGGCGCTCGCTCTACGAGATGGGCCGACTGGTCGACATCGGCCAGCCCGGGTTCTGGCCCTGGGAGGACATCTGGGCCCAGCAGCTCCTCCACGCCGGCGATGCCGCCCTCTCCGAAGAGGTCACCTCCCGCGCCGAAGAACGCGCCGCCGGCAGCGACATCCTCTCCGTTACCGCCAAACTGGCCGTCCCGCGCGCCGGCCTGCTCATCCAGCGCGGCGAGACCTCCGCCGGGCTGAAAAGCTCGCCGATGCCGTCGAGATGATCGAATCCCGCCCCTGCCCTTTTACCAGTCGCGCATCCTGTTTGAGTACGGGCGCATCCTGCGCCGCCTGGTCCGGCGGCGCCACGCCGACGAGATCTTCGGCCGCGCCGGCGAGGTCTACGCTGCGATGGGCGCGCCTGAATTCGTCGAGCGCTGTAACCAGGAGCGCCGCGCCAGCGGCCTGGGGCGGCGCACCACCGGCGCCGGCGGGCTGACCCCGCAGGAGGAGGAGATCGCCAAGGCCGTCGCCGACGGCGCCAGCAACCGCGAGGTCGCCGAGGAGCTTTACCTGTCGACCAAGACCGTCGAGTACCACCTGACGCGGGTCTACCGGAAGCTCGGGATCCGCTCACGCAACGAACTTCCGCGTGCCCTCGCGCACGCGGGCCCCGACAATTAACACGCGGGCCCCGACAATTAAATAGACCATCCGCAACCTACCCCTGAACTACCCACTGGACCTACCCACTGAACCTACCCACTGAACCTACAAGGAAAGGACTTTCTACCATGCTGTTTCTTGCCCGAATGGACGTCACCTTCCCGGATCACCTAAGCCCCGAAGAGGTCGCCGATTTCCAGGCCCGCGAAAAGGAGTGCCGCCGGCAAGATGAAGGGCATCTGGCGCGTGGTCGGCGAGTACTCCAACTACTCCATCTACGACGCCCCCGACAACGATGCCCTCCACGACATCTTCGCCGGCTTCCCCATGTATAAGTACATGAAGATCCACGTCACCCCGCTGGCGAAGCACCCCAACTCCACCGACGCCGTCGCCTACTAATTCCGCCTACTAATTCCCGGGCGCACCACCTAGGCGCGCAACGTAGGCGCACCATCCAGGCGTGGGTTTTCGGCGCGCCATCTCGGCTCTTACGCTGGCGCGCCACCCTGGTGCGCGGTCCCGGTGCGCGGTCCCGGTGCCCGACCTAGGCGCGCCGAGTAGGCACGCCGAATGG
>NZ_KV823421.1 GCF_001815935.1 Corynebacterium sp. HMSC04H06 | reverse complement strand
GCCTTGCCGGACCTTTTGGCCGGCAAGGCCGCGGCCCGGGCTTTTTCTTTGCTCATGGCCATCCAGGCCATCGCGCCGGCGCTGGCGCCCATCATCGGCGGCCTGCTGGCCGAGCCCATCGGCTGGCGCGGCATCTACTGGGTGCTGGTGGGCCTGCACGTGGTGCAGCTGCTCCTGGCGTGGCTGGTCGTGCCGGAAACCGGCGGCCGGAACCGGCAGGGTCACCTGCTGGGCCAGGTGCTGGGCAATTACGCCACGGTGCTGTCCCACCCGGCGATCCTGGGCTACCTGGGCTCGATGTCCTTCGGCTTTAGCGCGATGTTCTGCTACATCTCCGCCTCGCCCTTTGTCATTCAGGACGTGCTGGGCTTTAGCCCGGCCGGCTACTCGCTGGTCTTCGCGGTGAATTCGCTGGGCCTGTTGGCTGCGAACTTGGTGAATATGCGGCTGGTGGACAGCCACGGCCCGAAGGTGATGCTGCGCGCCGGGGTGGGTTTAAGCGTGTGCGCGAACGCGGTGCTCCTGGCCACCATCGCGCTGGGGGTCGGCGGCGGGGTGGTGCTGGTCGCGCTGTTTTTCTGCGTTGCGCCCACCGGGTTCATCATGGGCAATTCCGCGGCCCTGGCCACGGGCCTGCGCCGGGATAAGGCCGGTTCGGTCTCGGCCGTGATGGGCGGGGTCCAGTCACTGCTGGGCGGGCTGGTTAGCCCGCTGATGGGGCTGGGCAGTGATCGTCTGCTGACGATGTCACTGGGCATGTGCGCCTGCGCGGGCGTGGCGGCGGCCGCCGCCTTGGCCGCCACGCGCTGGCATGTGGGCGAGTAGTTTTACTTCTTGCCTTTGCCCAGGGCGATAAGGGCCAGGCCGATGGCCAGGATCCAGCTGTCCTTGGCGATGGCGGTGCCATCCTCGGACGGGCTGATGCCGTCGTCCTGGGTCATGTTCTCGTTGTTGAAGTACAGGGTCAACAGACCGGAGGAGAAGCCGGTCAGGGCCAGGCCCGCCAGGCGGTTCGGGATGAACGGGGCCAGCAGGGCGCCGCCGATGCCGATCTCCGAGTAGGAGATGAACTTGCCGAAGGTATCCGGATCCATATCGCCCAGAGCCGGGACGCCGGTGGCGGCGAAGTCACGCAGGCCAGCCGCGTTTTCCCCGTGCAGGCCCAGCTTGCCGATGCCGGAGTTGAGGATGAATGCGCCCGGGATAGCGCGCAGTGCGACAGAGGCGAGACGGTGGCCGAGGGTGGGCTTGGAAGACTTGGACATGATGCTCCTTATAAAAGCGAACGGGGATTGAACTTTCTGCTCCCCACTCTAGCAATGTTGATGCGTCACTGATGGGTGTGACTTAGGAGCTGCTCTTTTCATAGTGGGAAATGCGGAGAAGTAAGGCGAGCATGATGTAGTTCGCGATGATGGAAGATCCTCCGGCGGACATAAAAGGAGTGGTTAGCCCGGTCATGGGGATGAGTCCGGAGATACCGCCAGTGATGATGAAGACTTGGAGGGTAAGAGTGAGTCCGAATCCAGCGGTCATCAGTTTGGTGTAAGTATGGGAAGCGCGGAGGGCGATCCGAAAGATGCGAGAGCTAAGCAAGGAAAAAATAAGAAGCACGCCCGCAAGTCCGAAGAGTCCGAGTTCTTCCCCGACAGCACCGAGAATGAAGTCGGAGTGGGCTAGGGGAATGAGTTCGGGGTGACCGCTACCCAATCCCGAACCGGTTATCCCGCCACTGGAGAGTCCGAAAAGGGACTCCGAGAGTTGGTTGCCGATGGTGTAGTAGTTCGCCAATGGATCGCGCATATTAGATACGCGCTGCTGGATCTTGTCGGAAACCGCATAAATTAGGACCGAACCGACGGTTGTCAGAGCTATACCGATGAGCAGCCATGATACTCGTGAGGTGGCGATATAAAGCATGCCGAGGACGGTTAGGAAGAACAGTAGTGCTGGGCCGAAGTCATTGGAGACCCCCATGATAAGCATTACTAGTGCCCATACGAGAAAGATCGGGGCGAGGTCCCGCAGGCGTGGGAAACTAAGGGGGCCAATCTTAGTTCCAGCAATGGTAAACAGGGCGCGTTTCTGAGTAAATAGAATTGCAAAGAAAAGGATAAATAGTATCTTGGCGAATTCACCGGGTTGAATGGAGAAGGGGCCAAGCTTTAGCCAAATTCGGGCATCCGCAGCAGTAGGTTGTGGCCATACCAGTGGTAAAGCTAGAAGGATTAACCCGGTTAGTCCCGCAATGTGGGAAATGCGGGCAAGAGAACGCGGGTTGCTTATAAATAAGAGGAAAACCACGCAGGCAAGGCAGCCGACCAGAGTCCAGAGGATCTGCCGGCCGGCCAGCTCTTTGCCGGTAGAAGCGTCTAAGCGAATGATAAATATCAATCCGAGACCGTTAAGCGTCGCGCACAGCGGGAAAAGGAGCTGGTCTGCGTCAGGTGCAAAACGGCATAACAGCAGGTGAATAGCAAGCAAGCTGACGGAATAGATTCCGAGCAGCTTATACAAATGTTCCGGTGAAGTATCTGCATACCGCATGCTAAGAACGGCACTACACGTTAGAACCAGAACGGCTTGACAGGCCAGTAGGCTAAGCTCGATCCAGCGGGCGCGAGCTGAATGCGGTCCTGTAGTCCCTGGTACATTCAAGGATTGATAACTTATGAGCTTCATTGACGAGAAGTTAGGTCCTAGCAGAGGCGGATTTTGTCACTTGTTACGGTAGTGCGATAGTCGGTGACGACTTTGCCGTAGTAGCGTCCGTTTCCAGCGCACTTTGCAGCCGTCCGAATTGTCATGTTGTTGTGGCCGCCCGTGCCAGATAGATATTTATCGGGAAGAAAACCGGGTCGCTCCTTGTAGAGCTCAAGTCGAAAACCGGCTGTGTGGGAACACCCGGCTCGCTGGCCCTGGACTCCGACCCAAGGGGTGGACGGATTTTGGCTGGGGTGCCACACGGCAACGTAGCAGGAGCGAATCTGATTGGTGCCGGGCCCAGAAGCTTTGTTGGGATTTGCGAAGAAGGTCAGGGAGTCTTCGGTCTCATCAGGGATTTCGACCAAAGTTACCTCAGGATTATTTTGTAGTTCTTCCAGGCTGTACGAGACACCTTCTGGGTTGAAAAACTCCTCGTGGTATTCCTGGGCAGTTGCTGAGGTTGCGGTGAAAAGACTTCCGAGGACTAGCGCAGAGGCTAGAAGGCCGTTTGCTTTACGGAGGGGAAACAAAGAATACTCCTTAAGAGAGAGGGGACGCTCGGGATAGGTAATCCCGATGGAAACGTCTCAGCAAAGGTTACTGAAAAATAAAGACAAACGTATTAGGGGGTAATTTTTTCCGGAAAAGTAGACGGTGTTCAAGGCAGGACATTTGTACCGGGGGTAATTTTATTCATAGCGGCTTATTGCAGCGCCGAGGTCAGCCGCATGACGTTGTCCACGTAGCGGCGGAAGAAGCCGCGGGTGTTCCACTCTTCGAGGGTCAGCTCGTGGGAGACGCTGCGGTAGTTGGCGGCTAGCTGGTTGAGCTGGTCGATGAGGTCGCCGCGGGCTACCAGCATGGTGGACTCGTAGTTTAGTCCGAACGAGCGCATGTCCATGTTGGAAGAGCCGAACATGGCCAGCGGGTAGGTGGAGGTATTGGCCGGCTCGTCCGGGTCCGCGAGGGTGAACTTGGAATGCAAAACGTAGGGCTCGGGGAACTGGTAAATGTGGACGCCGGCTTCTAGCAGGGTCTGGTAGTAGGAGGACTGGGCGTGGTTGACCATGAACTGGTCGGCCTTGGCGGAGACGTAGAGCTCCACCCGCACGCCGCGGTAGCAGGCGGTGGTGACGGCCTCCATGAGGGACTCGTCTGGGACGAAATAGGGCGAGACCATCACTAGGCGCTCCTTGGCGTGGTGCACCACGGAGTTGAACATGCGCAGGTTCGGCTCCGTGGTATAGCCCGGCCCGGAGGGGATGAGCTGCAGGAAGTTGGCGTCGGCGTCCCAGGCGTCGTCGTAGGGCAGTTCTTTGAGCCCCAGGGTCTCGTTGGATTCCAGGTACCAGTCCACGGCGAAGACGGCGGCCAGGGAGGTGACGACCGGGCCGGTCAGCTCGACCATGTAGTCGATCCAGGCGCGGTCCTCGGTCTTGTACTGGCGCTTGATCATGTTCAGCGAGCCCAGGAAGCCGGTGTGGCCGTCGATGACCACGATCTTGCGGTGGTTGCGCAGATCGGGCCGGCGGAAGCGGAATTTGTGCAGCTGGATGGGCAGCATGAGGCGCCAGTCGACGTCGATGGCGTTGAGCTTCTTGCCGAAGCTGAAATAGCCCGGGTACTTGATGCTGCCTATCTGGTCGAGTAGTAGCTTGACCTCCACCCCGCGCTGGCGGGCGCGGGCCAGGGACTGGTAGAAGACGTCGGTGGCCTCGTCCCAGGACTGGATGTAGATTTCGACGTAGACGTATTCCTCGGCGGCATCGATAGCGCGGGCAATCGCCCGGATGCACTCGGCGTAGTCCGCGTGCAGGCCCTGGTTGTGGCCGACCAGGCAGGGGAAACCGGTCAGCTCGCGGTTGAGGTGGATGAGGGATTCAACCTCCGCGGGCAGGCGGTCCTCCGGATGATCCGGGGTGGCGGCGGTGATGTCGTCTATCATCTCGTTCGCCTCTTGCTGGATGCGGTGGCGCCGCCGGTTGATATACGGCGAGCCCATCAGCAAAAACAGCGGCAGGCCCACGAAGGGCAGCAACAGGATGGTCAGTAGCCAGGCATTCGAGCTGGACGGGCGGCGGCCCTCTGGGACAATGCCGATGGCGACGGCCTTGATGGCGTAGTCCAGCGCCATGAAGAAGGCCTGCCAGAAGGTTAGATCAATGCTCAGGCTCATTAGTGCACCGCGTCGAAGTCCGGAAGGTCGTAGTCCGCCATCAGCAGCACGTGGTCGGAGGTGCCCTTTTCCGCGCGTTCGCCCATGTCGACCGCGGCGGAGCGCACCCGCTCGGCCAGCGGCTGCGAGGCCAGCTGGAAGTCGATGCGCATGCCCTCGCCCTTCTGGAAGCGCATACCCTTGTAATCGAAGTAGGTCCAGCGCTCTTCCCGCGTGAACTGGCGGGTGACCTCCTGCGTGCCGGCCTCCAGCAGCATCTGGAAGGCGGCGCGCTCCGGCTCGGTCACGTGGGTCTTTCCCCGGAAAACGGACAGGTCCCAGACGTCCTCGTCGCGCGGGGCGACGTTGAAGTCCCCGGTCAGCAGCAGCTTGCGGTGGGAGCGCTGCTCCACGTAGCGCGCCAGCGCGTAGTAGAACTGCAGCTTGTAGTCGTAGTGGCGATCGGTGATCTCGCGGCCGTTGGGGAAATACAGGCTCCAGATCTCCACGCCGCGGATGACCACGCCCAGCGCGCGGGCCTCCGGGGCCTGCTCCTTGTCCGGGTCTTTGGCGAAGCCGGGCTGGCCGGGGAAGCCTTCGTAGGTCTCCTCCGGGGCCTGCTTGCTGATAATGGCCACGCCGTTCCACTGGTTCAGGCCGTGCCGGGCCACGTGGTAGCCGGCGTCCTCGAACACCTGGGTCGGGAATTTCTCATCAGCCACCTTGGTCTCTTGCAGACACAACACGTCGATGTCGTGGGCGTCCAGCAGGGCCAGCGCGCGCTCGGCCCGCGTGCGGACGGAGTTGATGTTCCAGGTGGCTATGCGCATGATTTACAGGGTAGCGAACCGCCGCCGATGGTGCTCATCCAGGCCGCACTCGGCGGCGATAGCGCGGGCGGCGGCATCCGGGACCTCCAGGACCATCACCGCGCGGGTCGCGCCCTGGGCCCGGCCCCAGCGCAGCGTGTCGCGCAGCTCGGCCGCGCTGGCCGGGGCGGTGGGCACGACCACCCACACCGTGTCGTCGCCGGCAGTACCCAGGGCGGCGGGCGCGGTGTCGGTGTCCTCGGCGCTAAAGTCATCGGGCAGCTTACCGACGTAGCAGACCTGCTCCGGGCCCAGTGGGCGGGAGTGCGGCAGGCCGTTTTTGCCGATGCGCTCCGGCAGCAGCAGGCGCGGGCCTGCGTGGTCGAGGATCTCGGTGGTCGGCATGGGGGTAAAACCGGCCGAGGGGCCCAGCGGCACCGAGCCGGAAGCGCGCATCAGCCACTGCCCGTCCGCCGACCACCGCTGGTGGGCCTCCGGGTAGGCGTTTGCGATGGCCTCCTCGACGTGGCGGATATCCGAGTTGCGGATGGTGCGCGGGGAGAGCTTCTTGATGATCTTCAGCTCGTCCGGCGCGATTTCCACCGCCTCCTTGTCAGAGGGGTAGCCGCCCACTTGCTGCGGGCGGATGACCAGCGGGTCGAGGCTTTGCACGTGCCCGATGACGTCGCTTTTGACCCCGCCGGCGTATTCGCGCCGGGCCACGACCCGGTCGCCTACCTCCACCGCGTCGGAGCGAAACGCGAAGCCCACGGCCTAGTCCTGCTCGTCCGTGTGCCCGAAGGGATCCTCGTCCACGCCCGGGGTCCAGGTCAGCCCGGCGACGTTCCAGCCCTCGCGCTTGATGGCCTTTTTGGCCGCGCGCTTGTAGCGCCCGATGAGGGTGTCGGTGTAGACGTAGCCGTCCAGGTGGCCGACCTCGTGCTGCAGGCAGCGGGCGAAGAAGCCGTAGCCCTCGACGGTGATGTCGTTGCCGTTTTCGTCCTGACCGGTCACCCGGGCCCAGTCGGCGCGGCCGGTGGGGAAGGACTCGCCCGGCACGGACAGGCAGCCCTCGTCATCGGAGCCGTCGTCCGCCGGCATGGTCACGGGGATTTCGGAGGTCTCCAGCACCGGGTTGATGACGCAGCCGCGGCGCATCTCGCCGTCTTCCTTCTCCGTGCCGTCGGGCCCGTCGGTGTCCGGGCAGTGGTAGACGAACAGGCGCTTGTTGATGCCGATCTGGTTGGCGGCCAGCCCGACGCCGTGGGCGGCGTCCATGGTCTCGTGCATATCGCTAATGAGCTGCTGGAACTCCGGGCTGGAGATGTCTTCCGTGACTTTTTCGGTGGGGTGATGCAGCACGGGGTCGCCGTGGATCACGATGGGGCGAATACTCATGTTCTACAGTTTAAGCATGTCCGCGCAATCTGACCTACCCGACCTGTCCGGCCTATCCGAGCAGGACGTGGCCATTCTGGACTTCGAAGCCCGCGCCCCGCGCGCCGTCGGCCGCAAGGAAGAGGCCATCCGCGCCCAGCTGGACCTCACGCCAGTGCGCTACCACCAACGCCTCAACGCGCTGCTGGACCTGCCGGCGGCGCAGCAATACGCGCCGGTGCTGGTGGGCCGCCTGCGGCGGGTGCGCGGCCAGCGCGAAGAAATCCGGCGCGCCGCGCAACAAAATGAAACTCCTGGGGTTTAAAGTAAGTTCTGTGACTAATGTGAATCAGGAGAAGAACGACGCCACCTCGACCAGCCTGCCCCTGCGCGGTTTCGCGATGGTGCTCATCGCCGTCGCCGTCGTGCTGGGCCTGTGGGCCCTCTACGCCCTGACCCAGGGCGGCGGGGACGAAGAATCCACCCCGGCCGCCGCCACCTCTTCCGCCCCTGCTGGCGGCGCGGAGGGCCCGACCACCTCTGCGGCCGCGCCCAGCCAGCAGCCGGAGGCCGACGCCGAGCACAGTAGCGACGCCCCGTCGCCGGCGCCGGCCCCGGCTGAGGACGCCGCCCCGGCAGCGGAACAGCCGGAGCAGGCCAACCCGGCCCCGGCCGAGCAGCCGGCCCCGAAGAAGGTCAGCGTGCTGAATAACTCCATGACCCAGGGCCTGGCCGATCGCGTCTCCCGTGACCTGGAGGGCAAGGGCTACGAGCTGGGCGAGGTGGGCAACTTCCCCGAGGAAGTCCTGCCGGAGACCACCGTCTTCTTCCCCAAGGGCGACGCGGTCGCGGAGGCCGAGGCCCGCAAGATCGCCTCGGGGCTGGGCGGCATCGCCCGCGAAAACATCGACAGCCTGCCGGACAGGGCCACGGAAGGCCGCGGGCTGACCGTGGTGCTCACCGATGCCTAAATACGTGTAAAGAAAGAATTAAAAGGCGCGGCAGCTAACGGATTCTAACGCCGAATAGATACGATTGACGCGTGAAGATCCCGGAAGAAAAATTCGCGCGCTCCGCCGAGCCCACCCTGGGCGTGGAGTGGGAGATAGCGCTGGTGGATCCAGACACGCGGGATTTCGTCCCGCGCGGCGCCGAGCTCATCGATCGAGTCCGTGCCGCGTACCCGGACGTCCGCCTGGAAAAGGAATTCCTGCAAAACACCGTCGAGCTGGTCACGGGGATTACCCACACCGTGCCGGAGGCCATGGCGGATCTGGGCGGCACCCTGGACAAGGTCCGCGCCGTGGCAGACGAGATGGGGGTTAAGCTGTGGTCCTCGGGAGGGCACCCGTTTTCCGACTTCCGTGAAAACCCGGTCTCGGAAAAGCAGGCCTACAGCGAAATTATCAACCGCGCCCAATACTGGGGCCAGCAGATGCTGCTGTGGGGCACCCACGTCCACGTCGGGATCAGCCACGAGGACAAGGTCTGGCCGATCATCAACGCGCTGATGACCAAGTACCCGCACCTGCTGGCTATCTCCGCCTCCTCCCCGGGCTGGGAGGGAATTGATACCGGTTACGCCTCCAACCGGACCATGCTCTACCAGCAGCTCCCCACCGCCGGCATGCCGTACCAGTTTTCCACCTGGTCCCAGTGGCAGGACTACATGCGGGATCAGGCGATCTCCGGGGTCATCAACCACACCGGCTCCATGCACTTCGACATCCGGCCGGCCTCCAAGTGGGGCACGGTCGAGGTGCGCGTCTCCGACGCCACGAGCAACCTGCGCGAACTTTCCGCCATCGTCGCCCTCACCCACTGCCTGGTCGTCCACTACGACCGCATGCTGGAGGCCGGGGAAGAGCTACCCACCCTGCAGCCGTGGCACGTGGCTGAGAACAAGTGGCGCGGGGCGCGCTATGGCATGGACGCGCTGGTCATCACCTCGCGGGAGACGGACGAGCGCTGGGTCAAGGACGAGCTGGCCGACCTGATGGAAGAGCTAGCGGACCTAAGCCGCGAGCTGGGCTGCGCCGAAGAGCTGCAGCTTATCAGCGAGATCATCGACGGCGGCGCCGGCTACGAGCGCCAGCGCGCCATCTTCGAATCCACCGGCAGCTGGGTCGGTGCAGTCGACCTGGCCTGCCAGGAGATGGAGGACAAACGCCCAGTGCGCTAGGCCGCGCGGTGCCGGCCGGTGACCACGGGCAGGTCCTGAGTGTCCGGGCCCTCGTCGACTCGGGTGCGCGGGATGAGCCGGTAGATGACGTAGACCAGCATGAAGACGATGGGGGAGCAGGAAAAGACCAGCGCCGGCCAGGTGGCCTCCAGCCCGTCTAAGGTGCGGTAGGCAAACCAGGGGAAGCTGCGCTGCCCCACGAACGGGGCGAGGACCAGGCAGAGCCCGGCGACGGAGAACAGCCCGACTACCTGCTCGCGGAGGACGGTGCCGCGCCATCTGCGGCCCAGAGTCTGGTTGATCCAGGCGAAAAAGCCGAGGCCCAAGGGCACCACCCAGACGAAGTGGTGGTACCAGCTAAACGGGGAGACCAGGCAGGAGCTCAAGCCTGTAAAGGCCAGTGCTAGCGTGTTGTTCCCGCTGCGGCTGGCCAGTGCTACCGCCGCGCAGGTCAGCACGAAGACGGCCACGACAACGCCCAGCCAGACCGGCCCGCCGGCCACGCCGAAGGCGCGCTCCAGCACCGAGCGCAGCGCCTGCGCGCCCGGGTTGGTGTGCGCGCCCACGCGCGAGGACTCGAACATCGACTCCGTCCAAAAGCGCATGCCGTCGCCCACCACCGCTAGGCCCACCACCACGGTGGTCAGGAAGGTCAGCACGCAGATGACCGCGTGCCACCAGCGGCGCTGAATGATAAAAATCAGGCCCATATACGCCGGGGTGAGCTTCAGCCCGGCGGCCAGGCCGGTGCCGATGCCAGCCAGGCGGAACTTCCGCGGCAGGAAATCGAGCGCGACCAGAAACATCAGGAAAACGTTGATCTGGCCGTAGAAGGCCGTGCCGTGGATGGGCTCCAGGTTGACGGTGGTCAGGGTGAAGACCAAGAACACGACAACCCCGAGCACCCCCAGGCGCAGGCCGCGCTCCCGCAGGGCTAGGGCGACGACGGCGAAAAGCGCCAGGAAGGTCGCGCCGTGCCACAGCGCCATGGTTGCGTTGTCGCTTAAGGGATCGAGGCCGGCGAAGACCACGCCGGCGAACGGGGGATAGGTGAAGGGGAGATCAAAAATCAGCGGGCCGTCGTAGAGCGGCTGGCCCTGGGCGACCTCCGCGCCGCCCTTGAGATAGATCGCCAAATCCAGGGGCATCCGCCAGACGAAGGCGGACTGTTCCCGCACCGGCGCGATCTGGTGCCAGGCCCACCAGGTAAGGGCCAGGAAAACCAGCCCGACGGTGGGCAGACCGTAGATTTTCTTCACAGCGGGGTGCCTGCTACTTCCGACGCATGGATTTGCCTGCCGGTCGGTCGTTGCGTGTCATATCCTCTTCCTTTCCGTACAGACCCTCACGCCGGGCAATACGGGACATGCGCTGCGCGGTAACGGGACTGGTCATCATCGCAAAGAGTACCAGTAGGAAGAGCATGCCGAGGTCTCCTCGCTCCGCGCCCCCGAAGGTCTCGGAGCCGGTCACCCTAATGAGGGCGCCCAGCATGGTCAGGATGAGCCCCACGGTCTGCGGCTTGGTCACGAAGTGAACGCGGGACATGGTGTCCTTGTAGCGCACCACGCCCACGGCCGCGGAGAAGACCAGCAGCGCGCCGCAGACGATGAGGATGAGCGAGACAATATCGGCGATGAGCGAATAAGTCACTGGTTATCCCTCTTCCTAAAGCGCGTGACCGAGACCGTGGAAATGAAGCCCAGCAGGGCCACGACCAGCATGGAGTTGACCACGGTGGTGTTCAGCGTCCAGCAGATATAAACCGCCATGGCGCACTGGAACATGGCGACAAAGCCGTCCATGCCGATCAGCCGGTCCATGGAGTTCGGGCCGACGATGATCCGCCAGGTGGTCATCAGGAATGCGGCCATGAACAGCACGGCGGCGCCCGCCAAGACGATGTTGTAGATTGTCGGGTCCATCTAGCGCACCTTCCTTTCAAAGATATCGATCATGTGCGCCTCCAGCTTGCGGATGTTGTCGATCTCGCGCGCGATGTCGGTGTCCGTGTCCGCGTCCAGCACGTGGGCGGTCAGCATGCGGTTGGCGATGTCGATATCCGTGATCGTGCCACCCGGCTGCAGGTTGTAGAGCATCACCGCAAAGGATAGAACGAATTCACTTTCCACGCGCATGGGGACGTTTAGGATGGCGCTGCGCGGCTTTGGCTGGGGGCGCACGCCCAACCAACCGACCTTCAGCGAGGCCTGAAAGAGCTCCCCGGTCCAGGTGAAGGCGTACTTGATGAGCCTGCCCCAAGATACCGACAGGCCGTTGATGGGCATCGCCGGCAGCGGGAAAATCACCATGATGACGAGCCCGACGCCGACCCCGGCGACGATGTTGGCAATGGAGACCTCGCCCATGAGCAGCACCCACATGACGGTGATAGCCAGCAGGAAGCCCGGGCGGAAGCGGTATCTGAGCCGGCGGGAAAAGGTGGGTTTGATGGGATGAGTCATTTACTCTTCCTCCTCCGACTCGTCGATGTCGTTCGGGCTGGTGGCAACCCCCGGCTCCGGCTCGGGCAGCGGATGCGTGCGCGACTCCAGGGAATCCTGGCCGCCGTGGTAGCGCTCGCGCTGGTCCAGGTGCCGGGTGGGGTTGTCCGCGTTGTCGCCCAGCACCGCGTACTGGTAGATCGAGGTGTCCTGCGCCGACTCGGCGGCGCGCGAGGTGATCCCGGAGATCGGGCCGGCCAGGAAGGTGATCGCCGTGGAGGCGACCACCAGCAGCGCGGTGGAGCCGACCATGCCCAGCGGCAGCTTGCCGACGTCCTCGCGATCGGAGTAGGCGACCTCGTCGGTGATATCGCCCAGCGGGGACGGGCGGGCCATGGCCACGTTGCCCTCCGGGGCATCGGCGCGGTCGCGCAGGAAGCCCTTGGACCAGACCAGCATCATCACGTAGAGGGTCAGCAGGGAGGTGATCACGGCGCCGGCGATGAGCACCCAGGACAGCCAGGAGCCCTCGTTAGCGCCGGCTTGCAGCAGCAGGATCTTGCCCATGAAGCCGGAGAACGGCGGGATGCCGCCCAGGTTGACCGCCGGGATGAAGTACAGGATGGCGATCAGCGGGGCCGAGTAGATGAGCGAGCCCAGCCGGCGCAGCGAAGAGGTGCCGGCCTGGCGCTCAATGAGGCCGACCACCAGGAACAGGGAGGTCTGCACCAGGATGTGGTGGACGGCGTAGAAGATCGCGCCGGACAGGCCCTGGGCGGTGCCGAGCGCCACGCCGAAGATCATGTAGCCGATGTGGCTGACCAGGGTAAAGGACAGCAAACGCTTGATATCGCTTTGGGCGATAGAGCCCAGAATGCCCAGCACCATGGTGGCCAGGGCCACCCACATCAGCAGCGTGTCCAGGCGCCCGTCGGTAAAGACCGTGGTGCGCATGCGGATAATCGCGTAGACGCCGACCTTGGTCAGAAGGCCCGCGAAGACTGCGGTCACCAGCGACGGGGCGGTGGGGTAGGAGTCCGGCAGCCAGGCGTCCAACGGGACGATGGCGGCCTTAATCGCAAAGGCGATAAGCAGCACGCCGTAGATGGCGGTCTGCGTGCCGGCCGGGATGTCCTCCATGCGCATGCCGATCTGTGCCAGGTTGACCGTGCCCACGGAGGCGTAGACCATGCCGATTCCGAAGAGGAAGATCATCGACGAGGCCATGGAGACCATCACGTAGCCCACGCCGGCGCGTACGCGGCCGGGCGAGGCGCCCAGGGTCAGCAGCACGTAGGAGGCCACCAGGAAGATCTCGAAGCCGACGTAGAGGTTGAACAGGTCGCCGGCCAGGAAGGAGACGTTCACGCCCATGGTCAGCAACATATAGGTCGGCAGGAAGACCGCCACTGGCTCGTCCTTGGAGCCGTCGCGCACGCCCTGGGAGATGGCGTACCACATCACGCTAAAGAGCACGATGGAGGAGGTAAACAGCATCACCGAGGCCAGCCGGTCGGCGGCCAGCGTGATGCCCACGGGTGCGTCCCAGCCGCCAATCTGGACGGTCTGGATGCCCTCCGCGTCGGCGACGATGATGAGCACCGCGTTCACCGCGGCCGTAACCAGCAGGGAGAAGAACGCGATCTGGCGCTGGACGCCCGGCTTCTTGGCGAACATCATCGCGGCCGCGGCGGCCAGGGCCGGGATCAGGATGGGCAGCGGAATGATGTAGCCCATGTTCGGCAGGGCCCAGTCGACGATGGGCTGGAAAGTCTCACTCATCCTTGGCCCCCTTCACGGGCTCCTCGAAGAACTTCGGGCCGAATTGGTCGCCGTGCTTGGTGGCGCGGCCGGTGGTCGGGTCGTCGGAGGCGTCGTGGTCCGGCGCGGCCGCCGCGTTGCCCGGGCGGGCGGCGATCTTCGCGATGGCGGCATCCTCCGCGTCGTCCTCAATGACGTCGGCGGTGCGGTAGCGGTACTGGCGGTAGGCCAGGGTGAGGATGAAGGCCGTCATGGCCATGGAAATCACGATGGCGGTCAGGATCATCGCCTGCGCCAGCGGGTCGGCGATCTTCTCACCGTACTGGGCGGTTTCCCGGCCCATCACCGGCGGGGAGCCGGCCGAACCACCGGCCTGCAGGATGAGCAGGTTGGCGCCGTTGCCGATGAGCAGCAGGCCCAGCATCATCTTGGTCATGGCGCGGTCGAGCAAGAGGTAGACGCCGGCGGAGATCAGCACGCCTGTGGCGAGCAGCAAGAACAGGTTCGCTTCCATTTATTTCTCCTTTCCGGTGGATCGGTTGGTGATGTCGTTGGCGGTGGACTGGTGGTGCGCTACCGCCTTGGCCGGTTGGGCGCGGGCCGCCGCGGCCTTCTTGTTTTTTGCGTTTTCGCGTTGGCGCTGGCGGCGGGCCAGCGAGCGGGCCCGGTCGCGGGCGCGCTGCTTACGGACCTCTTCCTCCTCGTCGAGCTTGCCGCCCAGGGAGAAGAGGATAAACAGGATGAGTCCGATGACGATCAGGTAGACGCCCACGTCGAAGACCAGCGCCGAGGGGAAGGACACGCTGCCGATGAGCGGGATGTCCAGGGAGCCGTAGGCCGAGGCCAGCGGCGGGCGGCCGAAGAACATCGGCACAATCGCTGCGGCCAGGGAGGCGAACAGGCCCGTGGCCATGAGCCGGCCCGGATCGACCGGGAGGGCCTCCTCCAATTCCTCGCGGCCGCCGGCCAGGTAGCGCAATGTGAGTGCCAGCGCGGCGACCAGGCCGCCGGCAAAGCCGCCGCCCGGGGCGTTGTGCCCAGCGAAGAAGAAGTAAAAGCTCAGCGCCATCATCAGCGGGAAGAGGATGCGGGTGGACACGTCGATCATGAGCGAGCGGTTCAGGGCCTGCTCTGTCTCGACCTCCGCGGCCAGCCAGCGGCGGCCGGTCACCCGCAGCGTCGGGCGGCGGGAGTCGCGCTCGAAGGACTGCGTGCGGAAAATCAGGGAGGCCACGCCGATGGCGGCGATGACTAGCACCGTGATTTCGCCCATGGTGTCCCAGGCGCGCATGTCGACTAGGAGGACGTTGACGGCGTTCGCGCCGTGGCCGATCTCCTTGGCCAGCTCCGGCATGGGCTCCGAGATGGGGTCTGCGGTGCGGGAGTTGATGGCGAACATGCCCACGATGGTCACGGTTAGGCCCACGCCCACCGACAGCCAGGCCCGCAGCCGGTTGAGCTGGGGTCCCTGGCGCCACTCGACGTTGGCCGGCATCTTGCGCAGCACCAGCATGAACAGCACCACGATGAGGGTCTCGACCAGCAGCTGGGTCAGGCCCAGGTCCGGCGCGCCCTGCAGCGCGAAGACGGCGGAGAGCCCGTAGCCGGACACGCCGACGATCAGCACGGCCGACAGGCGGTTGTGCGTGACGGTCGCCGCGATGGCCGCGACGATCATGATGATGGCGGCGATGGCCTGCCAGGGGCTTTCCGCCACGACCATGCGCACGTCGTTGAGGCCGCCGGAGACGATCGCGGCGGCCGGCAGCAGCATGAGGCAGGCGAAGATGATGGTCAGGTTCATCTGCAGGGAGCCGCGGTGGGTGAAGGCGGTGGTGCGCAGCGACAGGTTGCGGATGCCGTCGATGGTGGCATCGTAAGCCACGTCGGCCGAGCCCAGGGCCGGGTGCTCCAGCTGGGCCTTGGCCACCACGCCGCGCTGCCAGTGCATGGCGACACCGCAGACGATAATCAGCGCGGAGATGGCCAGCGGCAGGTTGAAGCCGTGCCACAGCGCCAGGTAGGTCGCCTCCGGGTCCGCGCCGTAGACGTTGTCCAGGTGCTGGTTGATGAGAACCGACAGCGGGCGTGGGAAGACGCCGAAGGCCACCGTGCAGGCGGTCAGCGCGGCCGGCGGGAACCAGAGCATGGGCCCGATGGCGTGCATGTTCTCCACCGCCTCGGAGGTGCCGCCGCCCGTTGGGTGGGTGGCCGGCTTGGTGGCGAAAGCGCCCCAGAGGAAGCGCAGCGCGTAGGCCATAGTCAGGATGGAGCCTAGCACCACGCCGACTAGCAGCATGTTGCGCGGCATGCCGACCAAAAGCTGCTCGTGCATGACGGACTCGATGACCGCCTCCTTGGTCACGAACCCCAACAGCGGCGGGATGCCGGCCATGGACAGCGCGGAGACGATCGCCAGGCCGTAGACCACCGGGTGGCGGCGGCCCAGGCCGGACAGCTCGTTGATGTCGCGGGTGCCGGCGGTGTGGTCGATGGCGCCGACCACCATGAACAGCGGGGCCTTAAACAGTGAGTGGGCAAACGTCAGCGCCAGGCCGGCCAGCATGGCCTCTCTAGAGCCGATGGCCACCACAGCGGTGATAAAGCCCAGCTGGGAGACCGTGCCGTAGGCCAGGATGAGCTTGAGGTCTTTCTGCTTCAGCGCCATCCAGCCGCCCAGCAGCATGGTGATAACGCCCAGCGGGATGATGACCAGGTGCCAGGTGTCTACCACCTGCAGGTCCGGGGCCAGACGGGCGACCAAATAGATGCCGGCCTTGACCATGGCCGCGGAGTGTAGGTAGGCCGAGACCGGCGTCGGCGCGGCCATAGCGCCCGGCAGCCAGAAGTGCGCCGGGGCGATGGCGGACTTGGTCAGCGCGCCGAAGAGCATCAGCACGATGGCCGCGGTGATGTACGGGGTGAGCTCGATCTGCTCCAGCCCGGAGATCTCCGAGAAGTGCCAGATGCCAGTCTGGCGGCCGAAGAGGATGATGCCGACCAGCATGGCCAGCCCGCCCAGCACGGTGACCATGAGTGCTTGTTGGGCGGCGCGGCGGGAGGAGGCGCGCTCGCCGTAGTAGGAGACCAGCAGGAACGACAAAAGGGAGGTGATTTCCCAGAAGACGTACATCAGCAGCATGGAGTCGGAGGCCACCAGGCCGAACATGGCGGTGGCGAAGGCGACCATTTGCGCGCCGAACATGGACAAACGCCGGGGAGTTTGGTCGAAATAACCCCAGCAGTAGACCAGGACCAGCGCGCCCACGCCCAGCACAATTAGGCTGAACAACCCGGCGAGGGAGTCCAGCCGCAGGTCGAAGGCCAGGTGTGCCGCGGGCATCCATTCGACGGAGACGTCGACGGATCCGCCGTGGTTGAACGTCCCGCTAGCAAAGAGGCTGAGTACCCACACGAAGCCGGCGCCAGGGACGAGGGCGAGCATACCGAACGCGGGTCTGCCCAGATAGTGGATCAGGATAGGCGCACTGATCGAGGCGATTAGCAGTGCGCAAAGCAAAATCAGCACGGTGAGACGAGTGCTCCCTACGTGTAAGTCGCGGATAGGACAGGGTGCCGCGAGGAAAGGGTCCATGTCGACGCACAACGGTGCTGCCCCAGCGGCAGTCTGCACTCATTCACCGCGCTTAAGGATGGCGGCGGAACCGATCTGATTTTCACTGAGAAACACAAGCGACACCACCAAGTGGGAGCGTCCAGCGTTGAGGCGGCGTCATGAATGGCGCGGCCAACGTTTCCCCACTTTACCGTTAAAGTGCTGGTTTTTAAACCTAAATTTTTCCACGCA
This sequence comes from Corynebacterium sp. HMSC04H06, assembly GCF_001815935.1. Lineage (GTDB taxonomy): Bacteria > Actinomycetota > Actinomycetes > Mycobacteriales > Mycobacteriaceae > Corynebacterium. The sequence goes on along the minus strand of NZ_KV823421.1, from coordinate 112,281 downwards.
GTATTATATGGGCTCAGTTGGCGGCGCCCGTTGGGTTTATTTACCGTAACGCAGGAGGAACAGCGCCTCGGCGGTGGCGATGCGCTCGATTTCCGTCGGATCCACGGACTCGTTAGCGGAGTGGATGGCCGCCTGCGGATCCTCGACCCCGTACAGCGCGATCTCCGCGTTCGGGTGGGCCTCCTGCAGCTCCACGGTCAGCGGGATGGAACCGCCCATGCCGACCTGGGCGACTTCCGCGCCGTAGGCGGCCCCCAGGCACTCGCCCAGGGTGGCCAGGGCTGGCTTGGTCGGATCGGTGGTAAACCCGCGGTTGACCTCCGGGACCTCGCAGCTTACGTGCGCGCCCCACGGGGTGTGGGCCTTAAGGTGGCTGACGATGCCGTCGATGACCTCGCGCGGGTCCATATCGGCCGGCACGCGCACGTTCAGGTTGGCCTGCGCGGTGGCGGGCACGGCGTTGACCGCCTCGGCGACCGGGGTGGAGGTAAAGCCGGTCACGCTCACGGCCGGGCGGGCCCAGAGGAAGTCGGCCACGGCGTCGGTCTCATCGCCCAGGATGCCCACGCCGTCCAGCAGCTGCGCGTCCGCACGGTAGTCCTCGCGGGAGTACTCCCGGCCCTCCCACTTGGCGCGGGTGTCGACGCCGTCGATGACCAGGCGGCCCTGGTCGTCGCTGAGCGAGTCAATGGCGCGCATCAGGGCCTTGACCGCGTCCGGGGCGGCGCCGCCGAACTGGCCGGAGTGTACCGGGGAAGACAACGTGTCCACGCGGACCACGATCTGGCCACCGCCGCGCAGGGAGGTCGTCAGCGTCGGCTGGCCGACCTTCACGTTTCCGGCGTCGGCGATCATGATGGCGTCGGCGGCAAAAAGCTCCGGGCGGGTCTCGATGAGGTGGGACAGGCCCTCGCCGCCCTGCTCCTCGGAGCCCTCGATGAGGAATTTCAGGTTCAGGTCGGTCCCGCCTAGGGCCTCGACGGCGCGCAGGGCCGCCAGGTGCATGGCGACGTTGCCCTTGCAATCTGCGGCGCCGCGGCCGTACCAGCGGCCGTCGCGCTCGGTCAGGGTGAAAGGATCAGAGTCCCAGCCGGCGGGGTCGCCGGCCGGCACGACGTCGGAGTGGGAGTAGAGCAGCACCGTCGGCGCGCCCTCCTTGCCGGCGCGGGTGCCCACCACGGCGGTGGAGCCGTCCACCGCGGCAATCTCTTCCACCTCGGCGCCCAGCTCGCGCAGGGCGTTGGCGGCCCACGCGGCGGCCTTTTCGGTCTGGTCTTGAAGCTCCGGATCCCCATGGACGGAGTTGAAGCCGACTAGCTCGGAAAGCTGCTTAAAAATCTGCTCGCGGTCGCCGGTGACGAATTCGAGTGCTTGCTGTGCGGAAATGTTTTCGGTCATGCCCTCTAAACTACCCGTCCCGCCTACTGGGAGGCTCGTTTAGGGAATTAACCTGTCAAGTACTAGAATTTCGTTAACTCGCAACCAGGAAACTACCCACTAGGAAACCTATCCTGTCAGGTTTCGGCAGTACGCCTTCCGGACGCGGGCGAAAACCTCCATACTAGCTAGAAAGGACCTGGCATGGCGACAACGGAAACCGCCGCCGGTTCACAGACGAGCCTGCGGGAGCTTACCCTCCGCGGCATCATTATCGGCGGGCTTATTACCCTAGTCTTTACCGCCGCTAACGTTTACCTCGGCCTGAAGGTGGGGCTGACCTTTGCCACCTCCATCCCGGCAGCCGTGATTTCCATGGCTATCCTGCGGAAGTTCGCCGGGCACAATATTAAAGAAAACAACATTGTCCAGACCATCGCCTCGGCAGCCGGCACCCTGTCGGCCATCATCTTCGTGCTGCCCGGCCTGGTCATGGTCGGCTACTGGACTGGTTTTTCCTTCCTGGAGACCGCCGCGGTCTGTGCCATCGGCGGCATCCTGGGCGTGATGTACTCCATCCCGCTGCGCCGCGCCCTGGTCACCGGCTCCGACCTTCCGTATCCGGAGGGCGTCGCCGCGGCTGAGGTGCTCAAGGTCGGCGACGACAACGGCAACCACGTCGAGAACGCCCGCGGCCTGCGCGTCATCCTAGTCGGCGGCCTAGTCTCTGCGGGGATGAGCCTGCTGGCGGCCATGAAGGCTGCTGCTTCCTCGCTGGGCAGCTATTTCAAGCTGGGCGCGGGTGCGACCACCCTGGGCATGAGCCTCTCGCCGGCGCTTATCGGCGTCGGCCACCTGGTCGGCCTGCCCGTGGGCATCGCCATGCTGGTCGGCGTCGGCATCTCCTATTTCATCCTGTTGCCCTGGAAGACCGGGGATATAACGGCCGTGGCCAGCCTGCCGGATGTGGTGGACACCGTCTTCTCGGACGAGATCCGCTTCATCGGTGTGGGCGCGATGGCGATTGCCGCCATCTGGACGCTGCTGAAGATCATCGGGCCCATCGTCAAGGGCATCGGCGAAAGCCTCACCTCCTCCCGCCTGCGCAAGGCGGGCCAGGCTGTCGACGTCACCGAGCGCGACATCCCCTTCCCGTACGTGGTCACCACCATCGTGCTGCTGATGCTGCCCATTGGGCTGCTGCTGTGGGACTTCGTGCAGGGCACCGACATCCACGAGCACATGGGCGTGCTGATTACCGTCTCCGTGCTCTTTACGCTGCTGGCCGGCCTGATCATCGCCTCGGTCTGTGGCTACATGGCCGGCCTTATCGGCGCGTCTAACTCGCCGATCTCCTCCATCGGCATCATCGCGGTGCTGGCCGCCTCCCTGATCATTGCCGCCGTGACCCGCGGCACGAGCGCCGATCCGCTCTCCCTGGTGGCGTATACCCTGTTCACCGCCGCGATCGTCTTCGGTATTGCCACGATTTCCAACGACAACCTGCAGGATCTCAAGACCGGCCAGCTGGTCGGCGCGACCCCGTGGAAGCAGCAGGTCGCCCTGGTCATCGGCGTCGTCTTCGGCTCCCTGGTCATCCCGCCCATCCTGCAGGTCATGCTGACCGGTTTCGGCTTCCAGGGCATGGAGGGCGCCGGCGAAGACGCGCTGGCCGCCCCGCAGGCCGCCCTGATGTCCTCGGTCGCCTCCGGTATTTTCGACAGCTCCCTAGACTGGAACCTCATTTTCCTAGGAGCCGGAATTGGCGCCATCCTGATCGTTATCGATGAGACCCTGCAGCGCACCACCGCGAACAAGTCCCTGTCGCCGCTGGCCGCCGGCATGGGCATGTACCTGCCGGCCACGCTCTCGGTGACCATCCCGATCGGCGCCCTGTTGGGCTATTTCTACAACCGCTGGGCCGCCAAGCAGGACGGCGCGGAGGCCAAGAAGCGGCTGGGCACCTTGGCCGCCACCGGCCTCATCGTCGGCGAGTCCCTGTTCGGCGTGGTCAACGCGGCCATCATCGCGGCCTCCGGCGGCGACAGCCCGCTGGAGATCTTCGTCGGCGGCCCCGCCGCCAACTGGGTCGGCGCCATCCTCTTCGTGGTCGTGCTCGCCTTCGTCTACCGCTACACCGCGAAGAAATCGCAGGAGGCCTAAGGCGCTCAGAAAACTAGAAGCAGAGTTTACGCAGATTTAACTCACGGGCTATCTCGACTGCGTAGGCTCTGCTTTTGCATTCGTATAGTAGAGGAGAAAAGCCCGTGAGCCCTTTTAACCGCCGTACTTTCCTGGCCGCCACCGGCGCGCTGGGAATGACTGCTGCTGCCACCACCCACCAGCCGGCCGCCGTCGCGGCCCCAGCGCAAAAGGCGCTGCGCTTTAACGCCGAGCGCTGTTTCAAGGTCATCCAGTTCAACGACACGCAGGATGACCACCTCACTGACCGCCGGACCATCGAGTTCATGGAGAAGGTTCTGGAGATGGAAGAGCCCGATTTCGCCCTTATTAATGGTGACGTCATCGCGGCCGGGCCGGCCACCAACGAGCAGGTCTACCAGGCCATCAACAACGTGGTCTTACCGATGGAAGAGCGCGGCATCGCGTGGGCGGTGACCTTTGGCAACCACGACGAGGACCCGGCCGAGGAGGTCGAGGCGGTCACCGTGCGGAAGCCGGAGATGACCCGCTTTGTCAGGCAATACCGACACAACCGCAACGCGCCGGCCACGGGGGAGGGCTATGGCGTCTCGAATACGTTGATTCCTCTCCTGGATGGAGACAAGCCCGCGTTTGCGCTCTGGCTGCTGGACTCGGGCGCGTACCTCGGTGAGGAAGTCGCCGGCCAACCGGTGGAGGACCTGCCGGGGTACGACTACCTCCGCCCGGCCCAGATCCGTTGGTACGAGGACAATTCCCGGAAGCTGGAGGACCAAGCCGGCGCGTTGGTCCCGGGGCTGATGTATTTCCACATTCCGACCTACGAGCACCGCGACATGTGGTTCGGCGGTCCGGACAAGAATTCCCTGATCGATCATGGGAAGGCGAAGCAGCGCCATCAGATTGTCGGTGAGAAGAACGAGGACGTCTACAAAGGCGCGTTCAACTCCGGCATCTACGCCGCGGTGGCCAACCGCGGGGACGTCAAGGGCATCTACTGCGGGCACGACCACATCAATACGTATAAGGGGAACTACTTCGGTGTGGAGCTGGGTTACGCGCCGGGCACCGGGTTTGGCCCCTACGGCCTGCGGGACGGCACGCTGGCCATGCATACACTGCGCGGCGCGCGGGTTTTCGAGCTGAATCTGGATGCGTCGGAGGTATACGAGTCCACCCGTGTCATCTTCGCCAAGGACTTGGGGTTGGACATGTCCCCGGCCAAGCAACCCCTGGATGCGCCGAAGGCTTTGCCCGATTACGTCACTGCCGGCGAGGAAGAGGGTTCGAGCAGCCTAAACTCCAGCAGTCTGAGCTCAGGCAGCTCGTGGTAGGAAGCGTCCTTGCACTCGGGGGTCCCGAGTGCCAGAATGGTCTTTAGCACTTGCAGAAGGCGAGTGCTAGAAATCTTGGTTTGCATGGTTGAGGTTGGTCTAACACTCGCCAATCATGCCGTCGCGGGCGTCCATGCAAGCACCGACGTGAGTGTCGTCCTATCTAATAAACGAGGAGCACAAACACCATGGCAAAGATTATCGCCTTCGATGAAGAGGCCCGCCGCGGCCTGGAAAGCGGCCTGAATACCCTGGCCGACGCCGTCAAGGTCACCCTGGGCCCGAAGGGCCGCAACGTTGTGTTGGAGAAGTCCTGGGGCGCTCCGACCATTACCAACGATGGCGTTTCCATCGCACGCGAGATTGAGCTGGAAGATGCTTACGAGAAGATCGGTGCCGAGCTGGTCAAGGAAGTAGCGAAGAAGACTGATGATGTTGCCGGTGACGGCACCACCACCGCTACCGTCCTGGCCCAGGCTCTGGTTCGCGAGGGCCTGCGCAACGTCGCGGCTGGCTCCAACCCGATGGGCATCAAGCGCGGCATCGAGTCCGCCACCAAGGCCGTCGTGGACTCGCTGCTGTCTTCGGCCAAGGAGGTCGAGACCCAGGAGCAGATCGCTACCACCGCTGGCATCTCCGCTGCGGACCCGGCTATCGGTGAGAAGATCGCCGAGGCCATGTACACCGTGGGCAACGGCCAGGTGAACAAGGACTCCGTCATTACGGTGGAAGAGTCCAACACCTTCGGTGTGGACCTCGAGGTCACCGAGGGCATGCGCTTCGACAAGGGCTACATCTCCGGCTACTTCGCCACCGACATGGAGCGCCAGGAGGCCGTCCTGGAGGATCCGTACATCCTGCTGGTCTCCTCCAAGATCTCCAACATCAAGGACCTGGTCCCGCTGCTGGAGAAGGTCATGCAGGCCGGCAAGCCGCTGCTGATCATCGCCGAGGACGTCGAGGGCGAAGCCCTGTCCACCCTGGTGGTCAACAAGATCCGCGGCACCTTCAAGTCTGTGGCCGTCAAGGCCCCGGGCTTCGGCGACCGCCGCAAGGCCACCCTGCAGGACATGGCCATCCTGACCGGCGGCCAGGTCATTTCCGAGGAGGTCGGCCTGTCCCTGGAGACCGCCGACCTGCCGCTGCTGGGCCAGGCCCGCAAGGTCGTTGTCACCAAGGATGACACCACCATCGTCCAGGGCGCCGGTGCCCAGGAGCAGATCGACGGCCGCATCAAGCAGATCCGCGCCGAGATCGAGAACTCCGATTCCGACTACGACCGCGAGAAGCTGCAGGAGCGCCTGGCCAAGCTGTCCGGCGGCGTGGCCGTCCTGAAGGTCGGTGCCGCCACCGAGGTCGAGCTCAAGGAGCGCAAGCACCGCATCGAGGACGCTGTCCGCAACGCGAAGGCAGCCGTCGAGGAGGGCATCGTCGCCGGCGGCGGCGTGGCTCTGCTGCAGGCGGCTTCCGCCCTGGACAGCCTGTCCGACCTGACCGGCGACGAGGCCACCGGCGTCAAGATCGTCCGTGAGGCCCTGTCCGCTCCGCTGAAGCAGATTGCCTACAACGCCGGCCTGGAGCCGGGCGTGGTGGCCGACAAGGTTGCTTCCCTGCCGGCTGGCGAGGGCCTGGACGCCTCCACCGGCGAGTACGTCAACCTGATGGAGAAGGGCATCAACGACCCGGTAAAGGTCACCCGCTCTGCCCTGCAGAACGCGGCCTCCATCGCGGGCCTGTTCCTGACCACCGAGGCCGTCGTGGCTGACAAGCCGCAGCCGGCCGGTGCGGGCGACGCCGCAGCTGCTGCCGATGCCATGGGTGGCATGGGCGGCTTCTAAGTCCACAATCAGCCCATAAAGCTAAGGCCGCCTCCCACCCAGGGGGGCGGCCTTTTGGCGTATGTATCTCGCCTTAAATGGCTTTACAGCACCCGTTTAACAGTTGTTCAGACTTAAGATTTCGTCCCCGTGAAAGCCAGGGATCCAGACCTTAAATTACCCCTGTAATAGGGTGGCGGCCCAGGGGATTCTGACGCTGAAACCTTGGAAATTTGGGTAGGTTTATCGCGGCGAAACAAATGTCTGTTACGTAGAAATCTGTGAATGAAAAAAATTCCTGGAATTCTCGTACAAAACTGCAGGAAAAGCGGGGGTGGCACACCTGAACCGCCTAAATATTAAGTGTCGAGTGTGGCGTGAGTTTTTGGTGTTAAATAAATTATGGAGAAATACTCCGGTTGACGTTCGGAAATATTGTGGCAAAATTACTTCGTGTGACGCCCGCAGGGTGTCTGCAAAACCGCAAACCCTCTCCGGCGTAAGTCGGAACTAGATTAGGAGTTCAATATGGATCTCTCTCTCATCCAGACTCACATCGACAACTTCGTTGACACCTGGGAAGGCTGGGGCAAGGTCTTCAACGCTATTCCGAACATTGTCAACAATCTGTTCAACGGCGTCTTCTTCCTGTCCTCTAACCCGGAGGCTGGCGACTTCTTCCCGAACACTGCTGCGAACGTAGATGCCTCTGAGGCTGCCGCTGAGGCTGCCGCTGAGGCTGCTGAGAAGTAATTCTCTGATATCGCAGACACCATCAATCAACTCTAAATAAGGAGAAATAAAATGGAGAACGCTCTCGATTTCTTTGCTGGTTCTTCCGCCTTCGCTGCAGATCTGGCCCGCTTCACCGACTTCATGGCACCGCTGGTTGATCTCGGCAAGGGTCTGTCCCAGCTGATCGGCATGTTCGTCTAAGAACAATGCTCTAACTGCTTGAAGCAGTTGGCTTGAGACCCCGTCTTCGGACGGGGTCTTTTTGATCGTTGGTGCACAGTAGATGTCTAGATCGGCGCGCCAGAATGGGGTGGGGAGGTTACACTTAATACATGGCTGAACACAAAGACGACGAACTTCCCGAGATCGACTTGGCGCAGACCGACGGCTACGTCGTCGACGACTCTGATGAGGATGACCCGGCGCTGATTATGCCGGATGGCTCGCCGGTCCAGACCTGGCGGGAAAACTACCCTTATGACGAGCGCATGACGCGCGACGAATACGAGTCCACTAAGCGTGCGCTCCAGATCGAGCTGCTGAAGTGGCAGAACTGGACCAAGGAAACGGGCCAGCGCCACATTATCCTCTTTGAGGGCCGCGACGCCGCGGGCAAGGGCGGTACCATTAAGCGCTTCAACGAGCACCTCAACCCGCGTGGTGCGCGCACGGTGGCCCTGGAGAAGCCGTCCCCGCGCGAGTCGACCTCCTGGTACTTCCAGCGCTATATCCAGCACTTCCCGGCCGGCGGGGAAATCGTCTTCTTCGACCGTTCCTGGTACAACCGCTCCGGCGTTGAGCGCGTCATGGGCTTTTGCACCGAGTCGCAGCACGCTGAGTTCCTCCGCGAGGTGCCGATGTTGGAGAACATGATCCTAGGCTCTGGCATCTCCCTGACCAAGCTGTGGTTCTCCGTGACCCGGAAGGAACAGCGCACCCGCTTTGCCATCCGCCAGATCGACCCGGTGCGCCAGTGGAAGCTCTCGCCAATGGACCTAGCTTCCTTGGACAAGTGGGATGACTACACCCGCGCCAAGGAAGAGCAGTTCCGCTACACGGATACGGACGAGTCCCCGTGGATCACCATCAAGTCGAATGACAAGAAGCGCGCCCGCATCAACGCCATGCGCTACGTTTTGTCCAAGTTCGAGTACACGAACAAGGACCACTCCGTCGTGGGCGAGGTAGACGAGAACATCGTCAAGCGCGGCCGCGACCAGATCGGTGACTAGGAGGAAGTTTCCTAAGGGTTAATCTCGTCGTCACCCTGCGGTGAAGCGGGTAGGGAAGAGTTATTGGGGTGAATAACTCTTCCCGTTTTTTCGTCAGCTTGCTGTGCATCGCGGTCCTTGCTGCACCGGTGGCGCACGCGCAGTCGTCTGTGTCTTCTACTTCGTCTCTATCCTCTTTGTCCTCGTTGTCGTCGGGTTCTTCGTTGAGCTCGTCGTCTAGTTCTTCTTCTGTTTCTGATCCTGATGCTGACTCGGGGGACCGGGTCCTCTGGTCGGAGGGCTTCGACGCGGTGCCTAATCCCGCGAAGTTCACGCACAACGTGCCGGAGGGCTGGTCGGTGGCGACGTCCGGGGTCAGGTCTGGGGAGGCGCGTTGGAAAGGGTGGGCGCTGTCCACCATCCGGGACTGGACCTGGGCGGCCGGGACGGACATGCGCCACTGGTTCACGCAGGCGCACGGCAACGTCGCCATCGTGGATAACAAGCAGCAGCGTCTCAATGAGACCGACTCCATGACCACGGCGCTGCGTAGCCCGGAGATCCCCGTGGGCGGGGAGACCGTGAACCTGGAATTCGATCACCACTACCGGCAGGGTTCCCCGGAGCAGTCGGCGGCGGTGCGCGTGGCTTTCGATGGCGGTGAGGCGCGCGAGGTCGCGGTCTTTTCCGAGGACGTCTTCTCCAAGCACGAGAGCCTGGAGCTCGACGTGCCGGCGGGGGCTAAAACCATGCAGGTAGAATTCGTCTACCGCAACGGCAACGATGACTGGTGGTGGGCGCTGGACAACGTTCAGGTCACGCGCCCGCTCGGGCAGGCGGGCACGCCGGAGGCAGTCGTGGACGTGCTCTCCGACGTGCAGGGAGACCCGGAGGACTACCAGGACGCGGTGCGCCAGCTCAACGGCATGGAGGACAAGGCGGACGCGCTGGTGCTCAACGGGGACTTAGTCGATGACGGCTCGAAGGCGCAGTGGGATGAGTTCCTCGCCGCGCACCGGGCACAGCCGCATGATTCCGGCACGGAGCTGTGGACCATCGGCAACCACGAGATGTACGGGCCCGAAGGCTCGGAGACCTACCTGCAGCGCTTCCTAGAGCACTCGGGCCAGGAGAAGCCCTGGGCGGAGGTCATGGCCAGCGGGGTGCCGCTGATCTCGATCAACACGGAGTACTACTCCGATATCGACCGCGGCGGCAAGGAGCCCTTCCAGCGTCTGTCAGAAGAGCAGCTGGGCTGGCTGGACTCCCGCCTGGGCTTCTGGGAGAGCCGGGGAGTAACCCCGCTGGTGTTTACCCACCCGCTGCTGCCGCAGACGGTGTCGATGTCGCACTCGGCGTGGTACCAAAACGACTTCGAGGACCTAGAAGCGCTCAGTGAGGTGCTCGCCCGACACCCGAATATCGTGGCCTTTACCAGCCACTCGCACTCCTCGTTGCGTCAGAACAACTGGTGGGGTACCTACCGCTACAAAGACGCCGCCTTCCCGGTGGTCAACACCGGGGCGATCCTCAACGAATACCTGCCCGACGGCGACCACGACGAGGAAATCGTGAAGGAGAAGGACGCGGCATCGTCCGGCCTGCGGATAAAGGTCTACCCGGACCGGGTGCGCGTGGAAGCCTGGGATTTCAAGGCCGAGAAGATGCTGAAATTCCAGGACTTCCCGCGTTAGGCGAGCGGCTCGATGGGGTTGCCCTGCCAGGCGGAGTCGCTCGGCACGGCATCGCCGCGCATGACCAGGGAGCCGGGCGCGACGGTCGCGCCGGCCCCGATGGTGGCGGCCGGAAGGGCGACCGAGTGGGCGGCCAGGGTCGCCCCGTCGGAGACGGTGACGGTATCCAGGCTCATCACGCGGTCCTGGAAAAGGTGGGTCTGGACCACCGTGCCGGGGCCCACGGATGCGCCGCGGCCGACCACGCACAGGTCCGTCTCTGGGAACCAGTAGGTCTCAATCCAGGCGCCGCGGCCGATCTTGACCCCCAGCGCACGCAGCGCCAGGTTGATTTCGCCCGCGCCGGTGGTGTGGTTGAAAAACCACGGCGCGGCGACGACCTCCACGAAGGTGTCCTGCAGCTCGTTGAGCCAGACGAACGCCGACCACAGCGGGTGATCCGCGGCGCGGTGTTTACCGACGCAGACCCACTTGGCCACCCAGGCAATCGCCACCGCGACCGCGCCCGCCGCCATGAGGACGAGGCCGCTCAGCGCGATCGCCACGCCCAGGTTGGCGGCCTTGAGCAGCCACAGCAGGGTAGCCAGCACGCCGGCGGCTAGCATGGCCGAGGCCATTGGGGCCAGCAGGCGGAGGGTCTCCACCAGCCCGCGGCCCACCTTCACGCCCAGGCCCGGACGGTAGGTGCGGGACTCGCCGGTGGAGACGTGGGCCTCCACACGGCGCATGCGCTCCGGCGGGGAGCCCCACCAGTTGGCGCCGGCCTTGGACTTCTTCGGGGTCGAGGAGAGCACGGCCACCAAGGAGTTCTTGGACAGCTTGCGGCCCGGGCCCGTCACGCCCGAGTTGCCCAGGAAGGAGCGCTTGCCCACCTTGGACACGCCGGTGAGCATCCAGCCGCCGCCGAGCTCGTAGCCGCCCAGGAGGGTGTCGTCGGCGAGGAACGCGCCGTCCTTGACCTCCGCGAACTTGGGCACCATCACGGCGGTGGAGACCTCCACGTCGGAGCCGATCTTCGCACCCAGGCTACGCAGCCAGGCCGGGGTCAGCTGTCCCGCGTAGAGCGGGAAGAGGTTGGTGCGCGCGTCGTCCATCAGGCGGGTGATGGTCCACGTGCGCCAGCCGGCCGCGGAGCGCACCGGGTTCGTGCCGGGCTTGAGCCCCAGCGAGAACAGCCGCACGCCCGCCCAGGTCAGCGCCAGGTGGACCGCGAAGGCCACCAGCCCGCCCAGCGGTGCGAAAAGCATGGCGCCGACTGCGGGGTTGCCCGGGCCGTTCACCAGCCAGACCACCAGCGCGGCGCCGGCCGCCATAGCGACGATTGGCAGCAGCGACAGCACCACTGAGGTCAGCCCGTAGACCGGCACCCAGCTGGAGCGCCGCGCCGGCGGGTGGTCGGGGAAGCGGTGCTTGGAGCGGCCGACCTTGCGCGCCGGGGAGCCGGACCAGCGCTGGCCCGCCTTGACCTTCTTGGCCCCGGTCACGGTGGAGCCGGTCTCCACGTGGGCATAAGCGCCGATGACCGCGCCGGGCAGCAGGGTCGAGCGCGCGCCGATGCGAGCACCCTCCTTGATGTCGATGGCCCCGACGTGGACGATGTCCCCGTCCACCCAGTAGCCGGACAGGTCCACGCCCGGCTCGATGGCGGCGTGCTTGCCCACCGTCAGCAGCCCGGTCACGGGCGGCAGGGTGTGCAGGTCCACGGACTTGCCAATCTTTACCCCCAGCAGGCGGGCGTAGTTGTTGACCCAGGTAGCGCCCGCGATACCGCGGGAGCCGGAGGCGTCCGCCCAGCGCTCCGCGGCCCAGATGCGCAGGTGCACCGAGCCGCCGCGCGGGTAGTCGCCCGGGGAGATCCCGGCCGTGAGCGCGCGGGCGCCCAAAGCGCCGATGGGGATGCGCCCCAGCGGGGTCGCGAAGACGACCAGCAGGACGGCCACCAGCCACCAGCTGGTGTGCGCGGCGAAATCAACGCCGGCCGCCGCGGCCAGGTTCGAGCCCAGCAGCAGCCAGGCGATCCAGGTCATGCCGGATAGCGTCATGGCGACCACGTTGGTGAGGGTCTGGGCCACGCGGGTCGCGGCCCCCACCGGGGCCACCGAGCGCGGCTCGTGGGTTGCCGGGCGCGGCTCGGCGCCGGCGAGGTGCTCGGCCAGCGAGCCCAGCCGCGGGTGATCGTAGAGCTCGCGCACGGCCACGGTGGGGTAGCGCTCGCGGATCCGGCCGACCAGAGTCGCTGCGGCCAGGGAGGTCCCTCCCAGGGAGAAGAAGTCCGCGTTTTCGTCCTCGACGGACACGCCCAGCACGTCGACCCACAGCTGGGCCAGCCAGGCCTCGGTGGCGGTCAGGCCGGCGCTGTCCACGCCCACGCCGGGCAGTGGCCAGGGCAGGGCCTTCTTGTCCACCTTGCCAGAGGTGCGCACGGGCAGCTCGTCCATAAGGCAGATGCGCGGCACCAGCGCCGCCGGTATGGTCTCGGCTAGTCGCTCGTGCGCCTGGCGCTCGTCGAAGCCCCGCGCGGGCTCTTCCAGGCTCACGTAGCCCACCAGCACGGACTCGCCGCCGGGGGTCTTTTGCACGGCGACGGCGGAGTTGTAGACGTTGTCCAGGGCGGCGACGTTCGCCTCGACCTCGCCGAGCTCAATGCGTCGGCCGCCGATCTTGACCTGGTCGTCCACGCGGCCCACGAAGTAGAGGCCATCTTCTTCCAGCCGCACGTGGTCGCCGGTGCGGTAGGCGCGCTGCCAGCCGAGGGACTCTAGCGGCGCGTATTTCTCCGCGTCCTTGACCGGGTCCAGGTAGGACGCCAGGCCGACGCCGCCGATAACCAGCTCGCCGACCTCGCCGTAAGAAACCGGGTTGCCGGAGCCGTCGATGACGGCCAGATCCCAGCCGTTGAGCGGCAGGCCGATGGAGACGGGCTGGCCGGGCTTGAGCTGCGCGGCGCAGGCGACCACGGTGGCCTCGGTAGGGCCGTAGGTATTCCACATCTCGCGGTCCTCGGTCGCCAGGCGCTCGACCAGCTCCTGCGAGCAGGCTTCGCCGCCCACGATGAGCAGGCGCACGTGATCCAGCGCCTCCGCGGGCCAGAGGCCGGCCAGGGTCGGGACGGTAGAGACGACGGTGATGTCGCGGCGGATGAGCCAGGGGCCCAGATCCATGCCGGAGCGCACCAGCGAGCGCGGGGCCGGCACCAGGCAGGCGCCGTGGCCCCAGGCCAGCCACATCTCCTCGCAGGAGGCGTCGAAGGCTACGGACAGGCCCGCCAGCACGCGGTCGTCCGGGCCGAGCGGGTTGTCGGTCAAAAAGAGCGCGGCCTCCGCGTCCACGAAGGCCGCCGCAGATCGGTTGCTTACCGCCACGCCCTTGGGCTTGCCGGTCGAGCCGGAGGTGAAGATGATCCAGGCGTTATCTCCCGGCTGCGGCTCCTCCAGCGGAGCGGGATCGCGCCGTCGCAGGGCGCGGAAGCCGGCGTCGGTGAACAGGCCGTCGATGTCGGCCTCGCCGAAGACCATCTCGGCGCGCTCGTCCGGGTCGTCCGCGTCCACCGGCACGTAGGCCGCGCCCACCGCCAGGGTGGACACGATGGCCAGGTAGAGATCCCGGTGGCCCGAGGTCATGCGGATGCCAATGCGGTCGCCGCGGCGGATACCCCGGGAGGCCAGCTCAGCGGCCCAGGCGCGGGCGCTGTCGATGAGTTCGGCGTAGGTCATCACCTCGCCGTCGTCGATGGCGGCTGCCTCCGGGAAAAGTTCAGCGGTGGTGCACAGCACGTCCCAGAGAGTCCGCGGGCGCGGGGCTAGGGCACTGGCTAGGTAGTGCTGCGGGACCATTTACGCTTCTTCCTCATCGGCGGCAATGATCGACTTGGCCAGCTTGCGCAGGTGCTTGAGCTGCTTGTTGGTGGAAGAGTCCAGGGCCTCTTCCTCGGCGGAGTCGACCAGCTGGGCCAGTTCCTTCTGGGCCTTGGAACCCTTCTTGGTCGAGGCCACGATCTGGCGGCGGCGGTCCTGCGGGTCGCGCTCGCGCTTGGCCCAGCCGCGCTTTTCCAGCGAGTCCAGGAGGCGGACCATATCGGAGGCATCGATAGCCAAAAGCTCGGACAGGGAGGACTGGGAGGTGGCAGAAGAATCCACCAAGCAGGTCAGCACCCAGTACTCGCGCAGGGTGGTCTGCTTGGTGGACAAGGCGGCCTCGACGCCGTCGCGGGTGCGGCGGCGGAGGCGCTCCAACTGGAAAGACGGGGATTCTAGCAATTCGGTGGGTATTGAGTTCATTCCACCATAGTAACGCCCCTAAGGTCGAAAACCTAAATGATTGGCAGAAGCCAACGATTTAGGCCATCTTGCGACCGCTGGCCTTCCAGTTGTCGGTCCCGCCGACGACGTTGACGGTGTCGAGACCAAAATTCTGCTCCAGGTAGGCGGCCACTTGCAGGCTGCGCCCGCCGGAATGGCAGATGACGTAGACGGGCTTATCACTATCCAGCTCGCCCACGCAGTCGATGATTTCGCCCATCGGGATGTGGGTGGCGCCAGCGGCGTGCTCGGTGGCCCACTCGCTGTCTTCGCGCACGTCGATGAGCTGGGCGCCCGCGGGGACCTCAGTTGGGTTAACGTTACGCATAATAAGGACTAGCCCTGGTAGCGCTCGATGGCGGCGGCGTGGATCTTCTCTGCTTCTTCCTTGTTGCCCCAGCCGGAACCGGTGACCTCCTTGTTGGGCTCCAAGTCCTTGTAGCGGGTGAAGAAGTGCTCGATCTCGTCCTTGATGTGCTGCTCGACGTCGTCGATGTCCTGGTAGCGCTCCCAACGCGGGTCATCGACCACGGCCAGCAGCTTGTCGTCGCCGCCGGCTTCATCGGTCATCTTGAACACGCCGACGATGCGGGCTTCCACGATGACGCCCGGGAAGACCGGCTCGGGCAGGAGAACCAGAGCGTCGAGCGGATCCCCGTCCTCGCCCAGGGTGTGGTCGATGAAACCGTAGTCCGCCGGGTAGGCCATCGGGGTGAACAGGTAGCGATCCAGGTAGATCTTGCCGGTCTCGTGGTCCACCTCGTACTTGTTGCGGGAGCCCTTCGGGATCTCGATGGTTACTTCAACGCTCACGTTGTACCTCCATGAAAAGAAATGCAGATTGGCAGTAATGATTCTAGTGAACATCCTAGCGTGCGCCCGGGGTAGGGTATTAGGCGATGAAGGCAAAACATGTGTGGTGGACCCTGGCTGCCGTGGTCACCGCCGCGGCAGTGGGCACGACCGCGGCGGTGGGTATCACGGTCCAGCAGGCCTACAGCGACTTAGACCACGGCGAGGCGTATGCCGTCTCCGCCCCTGGAGACGCGCTCACCCCGGCCACCCCGGGTGACATCGACGCTGCCGCGCTCGTGGGCGAAATCGAGGCCCTGGACAAGGACGGCCTGGCCAATTACGGCGCGCAGATCATCGACACCACGGACGGGGCGGTGCTGTGGGAAAAGGACGCGGGCAAAGCCCTCGTCCCCGCCTCCATCACCAAGGTGCTGACCACGGCCGCGGCCACGCTGGCCTTGGACGAGAACGAGCGGCTGCGCACCGATATCGTCCGCGACGGCGACGACGTCATCATTAAGTCCGCCGGCGACGTGTGGATGACGCACGAGCAGTTGGACCGCGCGGCGGAAGAGATCGGAAGTGCTTCCCGCGTGCTGATCGACAACTCCGTCTGGTCCGGCCCCGATCAGGCCACCGGCTGGGACCCGGCGAACGTGGACGAGGGCTACGTCGCCCCCATGCAGCCGTCCATGATTAACGGCGGCCGCTTGGGTGCCACCGAAGGCGACGTTCCGCGCAGCCACCAGCCGGCCCGCGACGTCGCCCAGCAGCTGGCCGATCGCCTGGGCGCGGAGGCCGGCGAGGGCACTGCCCCGGAGGGCGCGCAGATCGCGGCCACCATCGAATCCGAGCCGCTGTCCCTGCGCGCCGAGCAGATGGTTAAGCACTCCGACAACGTCGCGGCCGAGGCTATCGCCCGCGAGCTCGCCCTCCACCAGGGCAAGCCGGCCAGCTTCCAAGGCGCGACCGAGGCCACCTTCGAGGTCCTACACGATGCCGGCTACGACCTGAGCGGGGCGCACCTGGAGGACAACTCTGGCCTTTCTTCGGGCAACCGCCTGAACGCCCAGCTGCTGGCCCACCTGGTCGAGCACGCCGCTGCGGACGCGGACCTGCGCCCGCTGCTGACCTACCTGCCGGTCGCCGGCGGGGAGGGCACCCTTTACGAACGCTACGGCGACCTGGCGGGCAAGGGCTACGTGCGTGCCAAGACCGGCACGCTCACGGGCACCGCCGCCCTGGCCGGCACCGCCCAGGGCCAGTCCGGCCGCATCTACGCCTTCGCTTTGCTGACCAACGACGGCGAGCTGCTGCCCGCCCGCGCCAACCAGGACGCGCTGACCAGCATCCTGGCCAAGTACTAGCCATGGCCGAGCCCTTCTGGCCGCGGAAATCCCCGCACTTTCTGGCCTGCCGCACCGCGGTGCGGCCCTTCACGGAGGGCTATCCCGCTGTCACCGTCGGGTTGTCGGGCGGGGCGGACTCCTTCGCCCTGACCGCCGCCCTGGCGGCCGAGTACGGAGAGCACAAAGACAGAATCACCGCCGTCTCCGTCGATCACGGCCTGCAGCCCGGCTCGCGGGAGGTATCCGAACGCGCGGTGGAGGCGGCGCGGCAGCTGGGCGTGGCCGGGGAGGTCGTTACCGTCGACGTGCCCGAACCCACCGAGGCCGCCGCCCGGGTCGCGCGGTACCAGGCGCTTGGCACGGAAAGGCCCGTCCTGGTCGCCCACACCGCCGACGACCAGGCGGAAACCCTGCTGCTGGGAGCCCTGCGCGGCAAGGCGACGGGTATGCGGAAGGTGGATAACAACGTCTGGCGGCCGTTCCTTAGTATCAGGAGAGCCGACACTGCGGGCGCGTGCCGGGAGCTGGGCTATCCCCCCTGGCAGGATCCACAGAACGCCGATGCCCGCTTCCGCCGCGTGGCTATCCGTACCCAGGTCCTGCCGCTGCTGCGCGACATCATCGGCGGGGATCCCACCCCAGCGCTGGCTCAGGCGGCCGCGGACGTCGCCGCCGACGACGAGCTGCTTAGCCCCGCGCGCCTAACCGACGACTGCGCGGAGCTGGCCGCGCTGGCCGAGCCGCAGCGCCGCCGCGCGATTGCCGGCTGGCTGAACGCGCACGGCGTGCCGGTGAGCCGGGCGGCCATCCGGGGCATCGACAAGCTGTGCACCGACTGGCACGGCCAGGGTCCGGTGGCGGTGCAGAGCTTGGAAGTGCTGCGCCGAGGTGGCAAACTGTCACTGGTAGAAGCGAAGAAGAAAGGTCACCCCACCATGACTCTGCACGAGGCCAAGGACTACTCCGTGCCGGATAAGCGGTACGGCGCTGATGTGGAAGCGGTCCTGCTCTCCGAAGACGACATCGCCCGTCGCGTCCAAGAAATGGCCGACAAGGTCTCCGAACACTACCGCGACGCCGAGGACGAGCTGCTGCTGGTCTGCGTGCTCAAGGGCGCGGCCTATTTCCTCACGGACTTCTCTCGGGCGCTGTCCATCCCGGCCCAGCTGGAGTTCATGGCGGTTTCCTCCTACGGCAACTCCACCTCGTCTTCCGGCGTGGTGCGCATCCTCAAGGACCTGGACCGGGACATCGCGGACCGCGACGTGCTCATCGTCGAAGACATCATCGACTCCGGCCTGACCCTGTCCTGGCTCATCGGCAACCTACAAAACCGTAACCCGAAGTCCCTGCAGGTGGTCTCCCTCCTGCGCAAGCCCGAGGTCGTCAAGGCCAAGCTGGACCTGTTCGACGTCGGCTTCGACATCCCCAACGAGTTCGTGGTGGGCTACGGCCTCGATTTCGCCGAGCGCTACCGCGACCTGCCGTTCGTGGGCACCCTGCACCCTAGTGTCTACAGCAACAACTAGACTTATTCCTTGATGAAAAACCAGAAAATCCTCCGCTATGGCGGCATTGCGGCGATCCTGCTCATCGCCCTGTACGCCTTTACCTTCCTGACCGACGACACCCGCGGCTACGAGCCGGCGGATACGTCGGTGGCCATCCAGCAGCTGCAGGACGGCAACGTGAAGGAAGCCCAGATCGACGACCGCGAACAGCGGCTGCGCCTGGAGCTGAAAAAGCCCATCACGGTAGACGACCGCGAGGACGTCGAGCAGATCGTCGCGAAGTACCCGGCCCGGGCCAGCGAGCAGATCTTCAACGCGGTCAAGGACACCGACGCCGAGAAGTACGAGACCAACGTGACCCAGGAATCCTTCCTGGGCTCCATGCTCAGCTTCTTGCTGCCCATGCTCTTGCTGTTTGGCCTCCTGTTCTTCTTCATGTCCCGCATGCAGCAGGGCGGGGGAATGTTCGGCATCGGCGGCAACAAGGCCAAAGAGCTCACCAAGGACATGCCGACCAACACCTTCGAGGACGTGGCCGGCGCGGACGAGGCCGTCGACGAGCTCCAAGAAATCCGCGACTTCCTGGAGGATCCGACCCGCTACCACGAGCTGGGTGCCAAGATCCCGCGCGGCGTGCTGCTCTACGGCCCGCCCGGCACCGGTAAGACCCTCCTGGCCCGCGCCGTGGCCGGCGAGGCGGGCGTGCCCTTCTATTCCATCTCCGGCTCGGACTTCGTGGAGATGTTCGTGGGTGTGGGTGCCTCCCGCGTGCGCGACCTGTTCAAGCAGGCCAAGGAGCACAGCCCGTGCATCATCTTCGTCGACGAGATCGACGCCGTCGGCCGCCAGCGCGGATCCGGCATGGGCGGCGGCCACGACGAGCGCGAGCAGACCCTGAACCAGCTGCTGGTGGAGATGGACGGCTTCGGCGACCGCGAGGGCGTCATCCTCATCGCCGCGACCAACCGCCCGGACATCCTGGACCCGGCGCTGCTGCGCCCGGGCCGCTTCGACCGCCAGATCCCGGTCACCGCCCCGGACCTGGCCGGCCGCGAGCAGATTCTGCGCGTGCACTCCAAGAACAAGCCGCTGGGCAAGGACGTGGACGTCACCCAGCTGGCCAAGCGCACCGCCGGCATGTCCGGCGCCGACCTGGCCAACGTGCTCAACGAGGCCGCGCTGCTGACCGCCCGCATCGGCGGCAACGTAATCACCGCCGACGCCCTCGAGGAGGCCACCGACCGCGTGGTGGGCGGCCCGCGCCGCCAGTCCAAGATCATCTCCGAGCAAGAGAAGAAGGTCACCGCCTACCACGAGGGCGGGCACACCCTGTCCGCGTGGGCGCTCAAGGACATCGAGCGCGTCTACAAGGTCACCATCCTGGCCCGCGGCCGCACCGGCGGCCACGCCATGACTGCCCAGGAAGACGACAAGGGCATGTACACCCGGGACGAGATGTTCGCCCGCCTGGTCTTCGCCATGGGCGGCCGCGCCGCCGAGGAGCTGGTCTTCGGCCACCCGACCACCGGCGCTTCCGCCGATATCGAGCAGGCCACCAAGATCGCGCGAGCCATGATCACCGAATACGGCTTCTCCCCGGAGCTGGGCACCGTGAAGTACGGCCAGGAACAGGGCGATCCCTTCGGCGGGCGCCCGGGCGGGACCAGCGAATACTCCGAGCAGGTCGCCGCCAAGATCGATGAGCAGATGCACTACCTGCTCGACCGCGCCCACCAGCAGGCCTACGAGATCCTGGCCGAGCACCGCGACTACCTGGACGCTTTGGCCACCGAGCTGCTGGAGAAGGAAACGTTGCGCCGCCCGGACCTGGAGCGCCTGTTTACCGATATCGTCCCGCGCGAGTCCTACGATGTCTTCCCGGGCGAGAACGTGCGCTTCCCGCAGCAGGCCGGTCGCGAGCCGGTCAAGACCCCGGTGGAGCTGGCCAAGGAGCGCGGCGAGGAGCTGCCTAAGCGCATGACGCTGCTGGACGCTTCCCGCGCGGCCCGGGAGCGCCGGGAGGCCGGCGAGACCCCGTCCGGCGAGTACGGATTCAACTTCGGCGAGCACGCCGGGGACTATGAAAAGGACCGCGACGATGACTAATTCCTTCGACCAGCCGCGCGCCGAGGCGGCTATCCGCGAACTCCTGTTGGCCGTGGGCGAAGACCCGGACCGCGAGGGCCTGCAGGAGACCCCGGCCCGCGTGGCCCGCTCGTACGCGGAGATCTTCGCCGGTCTGCACGTGGATCCCACCGAGGTGCTGCACAAGACCTTCGCCGAGAACCACGAAGAGTTGGTCCTGGTGCGCGATATCCCGATCTATTCCACCTGCGAGCACCACCTGGTGCCCTTCTACGGCGTGGCCCACATCGGCTATATCCCCGGCAAGGGTGGGCACGTCACCGGCCTGTCCAAGCTGGCCCGCCTGGCGGATATGTACGCCAAGCGCCCCCAGGTGCAGGAGCGCCTGACCACCCAAATCGCCGACGCGCTGACCGATACCCTGGGAGCGCAGTCGGTTATCGTGGTCATCGAGTGCGAGCACCTGTGCATGGCCATGCGGGGCATCCGCAAGCCGGGCGCGACCACCACGACGTCCGCCGTGCGCGGCGGGTTCAAAACCAACGCGGCCTCACGCGCTGAGGTCATGAGCCTAATCCGGAGCTAACACCATGTCGATTGCAGATCTGTCCGCCCCGACCGACCGCACGCTGGTCATGGGGATTGTCAACGTGACCGAGGATTCCTTCTCCGACGGCGGCAAGTGGCTGGCTGTCGACGACGCCATCGCGCACGCCCACGAGCTCGTGGCCCAGGGCGCGGACATCATCGACGTCGGCGGCGAGTCCACCCGCCCGGGGGCTACCCGCGTGGACGCGGGCGTCGAGCGCGACCGCGTCACCCCGGTGATCAAGGCCCTGCACGAAGACGGGATCCTCACCTCCGTGGACACCATGCGCGCCAGCGTGGCGGCCGCCTCCGCCGAGGCCGGCGTGGATCTGCTCAACGACGTCTCCGGCGGTCTGGCCGATCCGGACATGTTCCGCGTGATGGGCGAGACCGACCTGCCCGTGTGCCTGATGCACTGGCGCACCGTCCGCTTCGGCGACGCCGCGGGCGCGGCCGACCACGGCGGCGACGTCGTGCGCGACGTGCACAACGTCCTGGACGATCTGGTCGACAAGGCGCTGCAGGCCGGCGTGAGCGAGAACAACATCAGCATCGACCCGGGCCTGGGATTCGCCAAGACCCCGCAGGACAACTGGGCGCTGCTGAACGCCCTGCCCGAATTCATCGACGGGCCTTACCCGGTGCTCGTCGGCGCTTCCCGGAAGCGTTTCCTGACCGGCATTCGTAAAAACCGCGACCTGCCGGCCGGCCCGACCGAGGCCGATCCCGCCACCGCCGCCGTGACCGCGCTGTCCGCCCAGCTGGGCGCGTGGTGCGTGCGCGTGCACGAGGTTGCCGTCTCCCGCGACGCCGTCGATGTCGCCGCCGCCTGGAAGCTCGGCGCGGATTACCAGGGGAACTAATGGCAGACCGCATTGAGCTCACCGGCCTCGAGTGCTACGGCTACCACGGGGTCTTCGACCACGAGAAGCGGGATGGCCAGAAGTTCCTCGTCGACATCACCTGCTGGTTGAGCTTCAGCCCGAACGACGACCTGGCCGAGACCATCAACTACGCGGAGCTGGCGGATCTCGCCGCCGGGATCGTCGAGGGCGAGCCCTACGATCTCATCGAGACCGTCGCCTCCCGGATTGCCGACGCCGCAATGGAAACCTACGAGCAGCTCTTCGCGGTCGAGGTGACCGTGCACAAGCCGCAGGCACCCATCGAGCGCACCTTCGGTGACGTCGCCGTCGTCGCCCGGCGCTCGAAGAAGACCATTCGGAGGGGCTAATGCGCGCGGTACTATCCATCGGCTCCAACATGGACGACCGAGAAAAACTCTTGGAGACCGTCTTCCGCGAATTCGCGGACCAGACGGTGGCGGCCTCGCCCGTCTATTCCACCCCGCCGTGGGGCGTTACCGACCAGGACGAATTCCTCAACGCGGTGCTCATCGTCGACGTGGAGGAGACCCCGATCGAGCTGCTGCGCCGCGGCCAAAAGCTCGAGCAGGCCGCCGACCGCCAGCGCATCCGCCACTGGGGCCCGCGCACCCTGGACGTCGACATCGTCGACATCGACGACTACGTCAGCGACGACCCCGCGCTGACCGTGCCGCACCCGTACGCCCACCAGCGCGCCTTCGTCCTCGTCCCGTGGCTGGCGGCCGACCCGGACGCGCGCCTGAACGGCGTGCCCGTCCGCGATCTGATCGCGAAGCTGGACCCGGCCGAGGTCTCGAAGATCAAGGAACGCTAAGTGAAACGCACCTCCATTGGAATGCTCGTCGGGGTAGGGCTCTTCGTGGCCGCCGCGGCCGCGATTCTGACCGGCCGCTTCTACGGCTCCATGCTGGCCATCCCCGCGACGGTGTCTATCACCCTGTGGGTCATGACCGCGCTCTGCCTAGGCCTGGCGTGGAAGGTGCGGCAGGCCAAAAACGACGACGGCATCGGCCTGGACCGCACCCAGCTGAACCCGCTGACGATTGCCCAGTTCATGCTGGTGGCGAAGGCCTCGGCGTGGACCGGAACCATCGTCGGTGGCGCGTACGCAGGCATTGCCTGCTACGTCGTCCCGAACGCCGGCCGCCTGGCCGCTGCCTCCGACGATCTGACCGGCGTGTTGGCTTCCGCCCTGGGTGGGCTGGCCATGGCGATCGCGGGAGTGGTTTTGGAGCGATACTGCGAAGTCCCTCCGCCCGAAACGGGATCGGACGCGTTAGAGTAGTACCCATGAATAACCAGACCGATCGCGGCCAGATTGGGCTCGCAGTGCTGGTGGTGCTCGCAATTGTTGCCAGCATCGTCATGCTCATTGCCGGTTCCGACGCCGCGCTAAAGATCGCACTTCTCGCCGCTCTGTGGGCCGCTGTGATCGGGTTCTTCCTTGTCACCCGCTACCGCCGCCTGGCCCAGAAGAGTGAGGACGAGCTCGCCTACCGCGAGAAGCTCCACCAGGCGGAGCTGGAAAAGGTGCAGACCGCCGAAGAACCGGAGGTCCTCGCCGAGATCCGCGAGCAGCTGAGCACCATCCGCAAGCAGCTGGAGGATCTGTCGGGCCGCGAGTTCGGCTACGAGCCGGCCGCCCTGCGCGCCGAGGCCCGCCGCATCATGGAGCTCGAAGACAACTTCAAGCAGACCTCCGCCGGCGCCCCCTCCGAGGACGCCATCGCCGGCCGCCTGGGCAACCAGACGCCGCAGGAGACCCCGCTCGAGGAGATTATCAAGGAAAAGCAGGAAGCCGAGGAGCCAAAGCAGGAAGGCCCCACCTTCCAGACTGACTCCTTCCAGGCCGTGCGCTGGGATACCGGTGGGGATCCGGAAGTGAGCAAGCCGAAGGAAGAAAAGCGCGGCCGCCGCCGCCAGGACGCTCACCGCGAGGGCTCGGTCTCCGTCGCGGAGCTCATAGCCGAGATGAAGAAAAAGAAGTAGCCGTGGACGCACCGCGCATGCGCATCGGGGTGATCGGTGACTCCGCCCCTGGAAAGCTCTTCGCCGAACGCCTGGCCCAAGCCGGCCACAAGGTCGGCACCGCCGCGGACGCGGAAGCCCTCATCCTGGCGGTGGAGGAAGACCGGCTGTCGGTGGCCATCGACGAGGCGGCAGGTTTCGTTTCCTCCGGCACCATCGTCATGCACACCTGCCTGACCCGGGGCGCGCAGGCCCTCGATGCCCTGGAGACCCGCGGCGCTATCGTCGCCGCTGTCTGCCCGGTCGATGACGAGGCCTGGGCCGTCGATGCCCTGGACGAGCTCGGCGAGACCGTCGCCACCCTCTTGGTCTTCGAGGCGCACGGGAAATACATGCTGCTCGATGATGCCGACCGCCCCGGCTTCGTCGCCGGGCTCTACAAGCGGGAGATGCTGCGCGAGATCCTCGCCCGGGAGGGCGGCGGAAACGACTACGTGCCGCTGAGCGCGCAGCAGATAATGGCCGGTTACAACGGGGAACCCGCCTACCTAGGCTATGCCCGCCGGCTGGCAGAATTGCGCGGGGACATCGAACTAGAATTCTGGGGGAACAATGATCGAAACCAGTGACCTTGCCAAGATCCGCATGGTCGGCAGCGCGTACGCGAAAACCGGCCGGCCCGTCGTGCTGGTCATCCTGGGCGACGGAGTGCACGCCGGCCACCAGGCGCTCATCCGCGCGGCCCGCGCCATCCGCTCGGCCGTCGTGGTCGTTGCACTGCGGGAAGGCGGCGCCCCCGACGCCGACGTGGTCTGGCACTACGATGCCGAGACCCTCTGGCCGTACGGAAAAACCGTCACCGTTCCGACCCCCGACCGGGGCCTGGAGCCCGTTCAGGACCTAGCGCTGCCGCTGGCGCTCATCGGCGCGCTACGTCCCTCCGACGTCGTGGTCGGGGAGAAGGACTACGAATACAACCTGGCCTTAAACCAGGCCGTGCGCGATCTGCACCTGGGCGTTAGCCTCCACGGCGTGCCCACCGTCCGCACTGCCGAGGGCGTGGCGATGAGCCTGCGCAACACCCGCCTGCCCGCCGAGCACCGCACCGCTGCCACCGTGATCTCCGCCGCGCTGACCGCCGGGGCGCACGCGGCAGAAGCCGGCGCCGAGCACGTCCTCGAGGTCACCGAGTCCGTCCTTCGCTCCGCCGGCGTGGATCCCGACTACGTCGCCGTGCGTGGCAAGGATCTTGGGCCCGCACCCGAGCAGGGCGATGCCCGCCTCCTCGTCGCCACCACCCTGGGAGGGATCCGGCTTATCGACAACGTCGGCCTGCCGCTGGGCGTGGGCTTCAAAAACTGGGACGAGTACCAGTCAGAGCAGCTCCGCGATGAAGCCGAGTTGCTCCGGTCCGACGTCCGCGGGCAGTAGCGGCACCTCCACGGTCGGCAGGCCCAGGCTTTTTAAGGCCTCGTCCTCGACCCGCCGGCGGGCATCCATAAAGCTGCCCTGCCCTTTCGGCGAGCGTCGGTTAACAATCACGCCGCCGATGGTCATGCCGCTCTTCCGGAGCTGGGAGTAGAACTGCTTGGTCTCTAGCACCGGCAGCCGCTCGGGAGTCAGAACTAGGTAAAACTCCGAGTCCTGCTGCAGCGTTTCCCGCAGTCGCACGAAGCGCTCCCGCCGGCGCCACAGGATGCTTCGAATTTCCTGGTTGCGCTTGTCCACCTTGTCGGTGTCTCCACCCAGTCCGCGCACCAGCGAGGTGAACCGGTCCGAGCGGTCCCGCCGCTCCAGCAGCCCGTCGGTCCACGCCTGCATGATTTCCGGCAGCTCCACCAGGCGGGCGGTGTGGCCGCTGGGGGCGGTGTCGAAGATGATGCGCTCGTATCCGCTATTGACCAGGTCCGCCATCCGCTCCAGCAGCGCGGATTCGTGCGTGCCGGGCGACTGCCGCGCCAGGTCCAGGTGGTGGTCGACCTGCGAGTGCAGCCGCTGCGGCATCATCTTCTGCATGGTTGACCGGACCTCGGTCAGGTGCTTTTCCGTGACCTCGGCCGGGTCAACCTCCACGATGTCGAGGCGGTCGGCGACTGCCGTGGGGGCATCATTCAGTGAGACATCCCAGAGGTAGCCCAGGTTGTGCGCCGGGTCCGTGGAGACCAGCAGCGTCGAATACTGCTGCGCGGCCTTCCACGCCGCGGCGGCCGCCAGCGTGGTCTTGCCAACGCCGCCCTTGCCGCCGAAAAACGTCACGGGCTTTAGCAGCATGAGATTCCCTCCAGCGGGGAACGGTCCATCCCCATGCGCCGGTGCCAGTCGTGGAACTCGTCGTAGACGACCGGCAACAGCTCCAGCGTGTAGTAGGACGCCGGGTTGGGCACGCCGAGCGCCTCTGACAGCACCAGCAGCAGGAACAGGTCATCCTCTTCCTGCCTCGCCTTCGCGAAGGTCGCGCGGTAGGGGCCGGCGTAGAAATCCTGGAGAAGTTGCCGCAGGCTCATTGGACCGGCTCCGGTTGCCGCCGCGCCCGCTTGAGGGAAGCGAGCGCCTCGACGGTGACCCACAGCGCGGCGATGAGGATGATAATGTCCATGACCAGCAGCAGCCAGTTCTGCTCCTGCCAGAAGGTGCCGAGCTGAATGATGAGTGCCCATACGGACATGACCATGAGGAAGGCGAAGGGGATGAGCACCGGCAGCGTGGGGCGGCGCAGGTAGGTCAGGATGACCGCCAGGACGGCCAGGGTCAGGCCCGCCATCAGCTGGTTGGTGGTGCCGAACAGCGGCCAGATGGTCATGCCGCCCGAGCCGTCGGTGCCCTGGGAGAAGGTCAGCGTGAAGGCGACGCCGACCGCAATCAAGGTTGCGACGAGCGCACCGATCTTCACCCCGACGACCTCGCCGATTTCCTGGACCACCAGGCGCTGCAGGCGGATGCCCGAGTCCATGGTGGTGGCGGCGAAGAGCACCGCCATGGTCGCGAGAATGGTCGCCGACAGCGAGGTCGGGATACCCAGGCCCTCGTTCATCAGCGAGCCACCGCCGGCGACGAAGGCGTCCACGCCCCCGGCGTTGAATTCGTGGTAGATCTCTTCCCAGTCACGGAGGGTCTTGAAGCCGGCCGTGGTCGTGATAATCGTGCCCAGGGACAGCAGGCCCTCGCCGACCGCGCCGAAATATCCGACAAATCGGGCGTCGGTTTCCTTGTCCAGCTGCTTCGAGGAGGTGCCTGAGGCCACCACGCCGTGGAATCCGGAGATGGCGCCGCAGGCGATGGTGACGAACAGCAGCGGGAAGATGGGCGGGGTGCCGTCTGGGACGGCACCGTTAAGCGCGGGGGCGACTATGTCCGGGGCGGTGACCAGGAAGGCGCCGTAGAGGATGCCCAGGCCGATGAAGAGCTGCAGGCCGTTGATGTAATCGCGCGGCTGGAGCAGCACCCAGACCGGAAGGAGGGAAGCCGCGAAAGCGTAGATGAACAGCGCGATGATCCAGACGCCGTTGGCCGGAATTCCGAGCACGGTCTCCGGAAGCACCACCGGCATGCGGTCGCCGATAATCATCAGCGCGTAGAGGGCCACGACGCCGACGATGGAGACCACCGGCAGGTTCCAGTTAAAACGGTAGATGGCCTGGCCGATGAGCAGCGCCACGACGATGGCGCCCCAGGTCGGGATGACCGCGGTCGGGGTGGAGACCAGCAGGTTGGAGATGACCACCGCGAAGGCGGTGTTGACCATCAGCAGGAGCAGGAAGATTACGACCAGGAAGAGGTTGCGCCCGCGGGAGCCGATGTAGCGGCCCGAGAGCGTACCGATGGACTGGCCGTTGTGGCGCTGCGATGCCCACAGCGCGCCGAGGTCGTGCATTCCGGCCATGAGGACGGTGCCGATGGTCACCCACAGGAACGCGGGTAGCCAGCCCCAGATGACGGCCACGGCCGGGCCGATGATGGGGGCTGCGCCGGCGACGGAGGTGAAGTGGTGCCCCCACAGGACGTACTTGTTGGTGGGGACGTAATCCACGCCGTCGCGCATGGTGTGCGCGGGGGTGGCGTAGTCGGGGGAGAGTCGGAAAATTCGGTTTCCTAGGAAGCGGGAATAGAGAAAGTATCCGGCGGCCATCATGACGATGCCGATGGCAGCGAGGATGAGTGAGTTCATGGTATCCTCCGTCGAAGTGTGCAATGAATCACTATTGTGGCACGAATGTTTCGTGGAGGGGCCGGTTTTCTGAAATGGGGGAGGTGGCTTTAGCGTGCGCGCGGTCGCGCCGGGCGTGCTGCGTCTGAGCCATGGTCCGCATCCAATTGACGTTTTTCGCGGACAGCGGGCCTTCCGGGGAGGTGGACTCCCAGGTGCCGTCGTTAGACAGCCACACCACGGCGCCGGTGCGCGGGTCGAGAATATAGGTCACGCGGCCGTCGGTTTTGATGTTGTGGTGGTGCTGGCAGAGGTTGACCAGGTTGCTCGCGGCGGTGGCCCCGCCGTCGCGGAAGTCCTTGCAATGGTCTTTCTGACATCTGATGGCGGGGATGCTGCAGTCCGGATACCGGCAGCAGCCGTCCCGGCCGTTGAGGAAGGCCTTGATATCCTCCGGGGTCTGGTAGTTCGGGCTGTGCTTCTCGGCCGCGGCCGCCATGTCGCGCCGGTGGTCGGATTTTTCGGCCATGCGGTTGGCGGTGTCCGCGTCGACCCAGCCGTAGCCGTCGATGAACCCGCCACTGTCCGGAAGGTCTTGGGCCATGAACATGTTGAGGACGACGCGCGGCGAGCCGTACTTGCCTAGGACGAGGCCGGCCAGCGCTTTGGCCGAGCTGACGTTGTTGTCCTCGGCGACCTTCCGGATGGCCGCGTCCATGGCGGCGGTGGTTTCCGCGTCGTATTCCGCGACGATCTCGCCTCGGTTGGCGCCGACGGGCCCGGCGGAATAGTGCGGTGGGGGCGGTTCGTGGGAGGGCTGGGTAAATTCCAGTTCCGCTTGGACGAGACGGTTGAGCTTCCGGCGGAGGTTTTCGTGGGGGGGCAGGGCCTGGGCGGGCTGCGCTGGGGTGAGGTAGCTGGTAATTCCGGCGTCGATCCGCGCGAGCGATTCAGGCGCTGGGGCGGTGCCTAGCTTGTTGAGTACGGAATCAATGAGGGTGAGTTGCTTGAATTCGATGTGGTGAAGGGTTTCGACTAGTTGTTTCAATTCTGGCAAGGTGTCGAGCCGTTCCAGACTCTCGCAATAATCCCGGGCGTGCCCGAAGGAGACGCCGGTTTTTAGGGCTAAACGTTTGATGGCGAGCTCGTCATCTTCGCTGCGAGCAGGGCGGAGGTCTTGCCAGAGGTGGTAGTGGTTGCGGCGGTAGGTGGTGCAGGCGGTAGCAGTCGGACAGTAGGGAGTGTTGACGGTGTAGTAGGGCTGCATTATTCCCCCGATAGTAAGTTAGCTAATTTGTTCTAAGTAACTTGAATAATACTCGCCTGGCTGACATTGTGCTACCTAGGTAGCAAAAGTGTTCGAATATTTATCCGAAAAAGGAGCCCAGGCGGGATGCCTGGGCTCAGGACTTAGACTCCGATGTTGCCGTTATCCTTCCACACGACGACGACAGCCGGGCGCGGGTTGGAGTTTCCACCGTCCGGCCAGTGGGAAGAGGGCTCGTCGAAGGCGGCCTCGTCGTCCTCGCCCGGGTGCTGCACGTTGACCATGACGCGCTCGTCGGTGACGATGGGCCCGCAGGTCTCCGCCCCGGTCGGGACGGTGAGGAAGCACTTGAGCTCGCCGCGGGTCTCGCCTTCCGTGGTGACTGC
The DNA here is from genome assembly GCF_001815935.1 of Corynebacterium sp. HMSC04H06. GTDB lineage: Bacteria > Actinomycetota > Actinomycetes > Mycobacteriales > Mycobacteriaceae > Corynebacterium. The sequence continues at coordinate 82,672 of NZ_KV823421.1, read as the reverse complement.
GTACAGGCCGTCGTTGGACTCCAGGGCGTTGCCGTCGGTGGAGATCCACAGGTTGCCGTGGGAGTCGAAGGCCAGGTTGTCCGGGCAGGAAATCGGGGAGACCTTCTCCTTGTCGAAGCCGCCGAAGTAGGAGTCCGCGGTGGCCGGGTCGCCACAGACCAGGAAGAGGTTCCAGGTGAATTTTTCCCCGGCGTGGTCGTCGGAGATCTCCATGACCATGCCGTTCTTGTTCTCCTTGACCGGGGCCCATTCCTTCGGGTCCTCCTGATTCTTCTCCGCGTCCTCGCCGGTGGCGCCGCGGTAGGAGTTATTGGTCAGGGCGGCGTAGACCTTGCCGGTCTGCGGGTGGATGTCCACGTCCTCCGGGCGGTCCATCTTGGTCGCGCCCACCTTGTCGGCGGCCTCGCGGGTGAAGATGGCGACCTCTTCGGCGCTGAAGCCGTCCACGTGGGACTCGGCCTTGTCGCCGTCCACGGTCAGCAGCTTGTTCCACACGCCGGTGCCGTCGAACTTGCCGTCCTCGGGCAGGACGCCGGAGCCGTCGATCTCCTCCTCCGGAGAGTTGCCCTTCAGCTCGGCGACGTAGAGGGTGCCGTTGTCCAGGATGGTCATGTTGTGGCGGGTGTCGCCCTCCTTAATCTTGCGGGAGGAGACGAACTTGTAGATGTACTCGAAGCGGGCGTCGTCGCCGGAGTAGGTGACCACCGTGCCGTCTTTGGTCACGTGCACGTTGGCGGCCTCGTGCTTGAAGCGGCCTAGGGCGGAGTGCTTGATGGGGGTCGACTGCGGGTCGAGCGGGTCCAGCTCGATGACGTAGCCAAAGCGGTTCGGCTCGTTCGGGGTCTTGGAGATATCGAAGCGGTCGTCGAAGCGCTCCCACTTGCGCTGGGAGGGCTCGTCCTCGAAGCCGAAGCGATCCAGGGACTTCTGCGCGCGCTCGTCGTCGACCTTGGCGTTGGCGAAGTAGGCGTCGAAGTTCTCCTCGCCGGACAGGATGGTGCCCCACGGGGTAACGCCACCCGAGCAGTTGGCCATGGTGCCGGAGATGGTGGTGCCCTCCGGATCCTTGTCCGTCTTTACGTACTTAGACCCAGCCGCCGGGCCGGTCAGACGGAAGGGCGTGGTCAGGGTGATGCGGCGGTTGAGCGGGCCGAACTCGCGCTTCAGGTTGCCGCCTTCGGCCTTGGAGACCTCCAGCACGGTCAGGCCGTGGTTGGCCCAGCCGATCTTCGCGTGCTCCTCGGTGGGGTTCTCTGCGTCGTAGTCGGGGAACATCTGTGGCTCGGTGGTGTATTCGTGGCTGCAGACGTAGACCAAACGCTCCGGGTCGTTGGGGTGGTCCACCAGGCCGGCGAAGTCATTGTTGAAGCCGAACTGCTTCTCCGCGTCCTGGGAGGTCTGGTTGTGGACGTCGAATTCCGGCGCGCCCTCGATGACCGGATCGCCCCAGGCGATGAGCACGGACTGCTGGTAGCCCTCTGGCACGACGACCTCGTCCTTGGTGTTGGGCTCGACCGGCTCGAATTTCATGCCTTCGGCGGAGGTCAGCTCCACCTCAGCCTCCGTGGTGGTAGAAGAAGCGCCGCCGGCGTTTTCTTCCGGGGCCGAGCAAGCGGCCAGGGCGGCGCTGCCGCCGACGGCGACAACACCCAGGCCGCCGGCGCGCAGCGCGGTGCGGCGGCTGAACTGATCGCCGAAGTACGGGTTGGTGGTGGGGTTGTCCGCCTCGCCGAAGCAGGCGTTGCCGCACTTGTAGGTGCAGGTCAGACTGGAACGGGAGGAGGTGAACAAGGAACTGAGAAGGTTGCGGCCCTTTAGTGCCATGGGTGAATGCTCCAAATTCGATTACAGAAAGTCATGGAAAGTTGCGCCTAGAACTTAGTTCGGTGAGGTAACTAAGGAGTGAGGTTCACGTTGCTAGTGGACGACGTTTTCATGAAGTGCGGGTTAACACCGCGGCTGATGGCATGCGGTATCCTGTTGGGCGTGAGCGAGCAAAAGAAGAATGAGACCCCAGACATCCCGGAGCAGCTACGGATCCGCCGCGACAAGCGCGCCCGCCTGCTCGCTGACGGCACCGAGGCTTACCCGGTGTCGGTAGCCCGAACCACTTCCCTGGCCGACTTGCGTGCCAAGTACCGCGTGCTGGTTGAGGACGAGGCCGCCGGTTCGGAAGAAGGCGTGACCTACCTGGCGGTAGGGGAGGAGACCGAGGACGTAGTCTCCATCGCCGGGCGCCTTATCTTTATGCGCAACACCGGCAAGCTGTGCTTCGCCACGCTGCAGGACGGCGACGGCACCCAGGTGCAGGCCATGCTCTCCCAGGCCGAGGTGGGCAAGGAACGCCTCGACGCCTGGAAGCAGGACGTCGATCTGGGCGACTTCATCTCCGTGACCGGCCGGGTTATCTCTTCCCGCCGCGGCGAGCTGTCCGTGATGGCCACCGAGTGGACCATGGCCTCGAAGTCCCTGCGCCCGCTGCCGGTCTCCTTCGCCGACATGGCCGAGGACACCCGCGTGCGCCAGCGCTACAACGACCTCATCGTGCGCAAGGAGGCGCGCGACAACGCCATGATCCGCATCAAGGTCGTCCGTGCCCTGCGCAACTACCTGGAGTCCCAGGGCTTCAACGAGATCGAGACCCCGATGCTGCAGACCCTGCACGGGGGCGCGGCGGCACGCCCGTTCGTGACCCACTCCAACGCGCTGGACATCGACCTTTACCTGCGCATTGCACCCGAGCTGTTCCTGAAGCGCGCCGTGGTCGGCGGCATCGATCGCGTCTTCGAGATTAACCGCAACTTCCGCAACGAGGGCATCGACAAGTCCCACTCGCCGGAGTTCGCCATGCTCGAGACCTACGCGGCCTGGGGTGACTACAACGACTGCGCCCGCACCACCCGGGAGTCCATCCAGGCGGTGGCCCAGGAGGTCTTCGGCTCGCAGAAGGTCACCCTGGCAGACGGCACCGAGTACGACTTCGGCGGCGAGGAATGGCCGGAGATTGAGATGTACCCCTCGCTGAACGAGGCGCTGGCGCGGAAGTTCCCGGGCCAGCCGGAGGTAACCATCGACTCCTCCGTGGAAGAGCTCAAGGGTATCGCCGACGTCATCGGCCTCGAGGTCGGCACCGGCTGGGGCCACGGCAAGCTGGTGGAGGAAATCTGGGAGGTGCTCTGCGAGGACCAGCTCGAGGGCCCGATCTTCGTCAAGAACTTCCCCGTGGAGACCTCCCCGCTGACCCGTTCGCACCGCTCCCAGCCCGGGGTCACCGAAAAATGGGACCTCTACGTGCGCGGCTTCGAGCTGGCCACCGGCTACTCCGAACTCATCGACCCGGTCATCCAGCGCGAGCGCTTCGAGGATCAGGCCCGGCTGGCCGCCGGCGGCGACGAGGAGGCCATGGTTCTGGATGAGGACTTCCTCGCCGCGATGGAGCAGGGCATGCCGCCGACAGCCGGCACCGGCATGGGTATCGATCGCCTGCTGATGGCTCTGACCGGCCTGGGTATTCGCGAGACGGTCTTGTTCCCCATCGTCAAGCCTGAGCAAAGCTAAAAGGCTTTTTGCGCAGACCAGTGAAATGCGGCTAATATCTCTGGTCTGCGTTTTTATTTTAGCTTTTTCTAAGGGGGACCTCAGGTGAAAGATGCCGCATTGAGCCGGGAAGTTGTCAGCAACCTGGTGGTATTGGTGCTCGCCGCCACCATCATGATTCTGAACGAGACGTCGCTATCCGTCGCCCTGCCGTCCATCATGGCGGACTTTTCCATCCCGGCTACTTCCGCTCAGTGGCTGACCACGGGCTTCATGCTGACTATGGGCGTGGTCATCCCGACCACCGGCTTCCTGCTGGAGAGGCTGACCACCCGGCAGATCTTCGGGATCGCCACCGGGCTCTTCCTAGTCGGCACCGTCGTGGCCGCGCTCGCGCCCGTCTTCGCCATCCTGTTGCTCGGGCGCGTCATCCAGGCCGCGGGCACGGCGCTCATCTTGCCGACGCTGATGACGGTCGCGATGACCCTGGTCCCGCCGCAGCGCCGCGGCACCGTCATGGGGGTCATCTCCGTGGTCATCGCAGTGGCGCCCGCGCTTGGCCCCACGGTCGGCGGCGCCATCCTGAACACCTCCAGCTGGCACTTCATCTTCTGGTGCATGGTACCGCTGCTGGTGCTGGTCCTGGCCGCGGGTATCAAGCTGCTGGCTAACGTGGGTGACCACCGTGACACCCCGTTGGACGTGCCCTCCGTTATCCTTTCCGCCCTGGCCTTCGGTGGCTTGGTCTACGCGCTGTCCTCCATGGAAAAAGCCGTGGAGGGCGCTGCCACCCTGCCGCTTATAGTCGGGATCGTGGGCGTCGTCGCGCTGGTGGTCTTCGTGCGACGGCAAAACCGCCTGGCCCGCGAGAACCGCGCGCTGCTGGATTTTAGCCCGTTCAAGGTGCGAAACTACACCCTGGCCGTGGCCGTGATGCTGTTGTCTTTCGGCCTGATGCTGGGCTCGGTCACGGTTCTGCCCATCTACTTGCAGTCCGCGCTGGGGGTGTCCGCCCTGGTCACCGGCCTGGTGGTCATGCCGGGCGGACTGCTGCAGGGCGTGATTTCTCCGTTCGTCGGGCGCATTTTCGATGCCCGCGGGCCGCGCCCGCTCCTCATCCCCGGATCCATCATGTTCGCCGCCGGCGTCTGGCTGATGACCCTTCTGGGCCAAGACAGTAAGGTCTGGATGGTGGTGGGCATGCACGTGCTCTTCGCCGTGGGCATGGGTATGATGATGACCCCGCTGATGACCACCGCGCTGGCCTCCCTGCCCAACGAGTACTACGGGCATGGGTCGGCCATCATGAACACGCTGCAGCAGCTGGCCGGCGCCACGGGCACGGCCTTCCTGGTGGTCTTTCTGACCCGCGGCACCCAGGCCGGCCGAGACGCCGGGATGGACGTGGCGGCCGCTACCTCCCAGGGCACTTCCTGGGCGTTCCTTTTCGCCGGCGTGGTTTCCCTCGCCGTGGTGGCCTTGGCCCCGCTGCTTAAGCCAGTGCGCGGGGCGAAGGCTTAAAAGGTGGCGAAGTTTTGCACCGCGTAGTACGTCCCGTCGTTGGCCCGGGCGATCCCCACCCCTAGATCAGTGAAGTCCGGGTTCAGCATGTTCGCGCGGTGCCCAGGGGAATTGGCCCACTGGTTGACGAAGGTCTGCGGGTTGTTGCCGGTGGGCTGACCGGCGATGTTTTCGCCCGCGCTGCGCCAGCCGGTCGGGTAGCTTTGCGCAAACTTTGGGCGGTGCTTGAAATCGCCGGTGCGAGCGACGGTCTCGGCCCAGTCCTGGGCGAGATCGTTGAGCGCGGCGTTGGCCTTGACCGGGGCAAGGCCGTTCTGGGCGCGGAAGTTATTGGTCGCGTCGATGAGCTGCTGCTGGCTGAAGGTGCCGGAAGCAGAATCAGAAGCGGACGGAGACGGAGATGGTGACGGGGCGGATCCGATCGAGCTGCCGGAGGAGATGCCGCCGATGATCACCCCGATGATGGTCAGTAGGGACAGTACAGCGGAGATAATCTGCTGAATATTGAAGTTAAACCTTGGCATGGTGAGGGGTCCTGTTCGAGAGAGCGGTAGGGCTTACACTTGTAACTTTAAGTTCTTTGACAGCCTTTTGCAGCTGTTAGTACATTTTCGGCCGAAATAAGGCACATCGGTACCCCCACTCCGGGAACGGTCGTGGCCCCGGCATAAAACAGGTTGTCAATCTTTTTGGACTTCGCGCGCCCCCGAAAGAAGGCGGACTGGAACAAGGTGTGCGCGGGACCGATAGCCCCGGCGGAGAGCGAATGGTAGCGGCTGACAAAGTCGGCGGGGCCGATGGTGTGCTGGGTCAGGAGGCGGTCGTGCAGATCCGGGATCTCCGCCCACTCGGCCAGCTGCTGGAGGGCCCGGCTAGCGATTCCGGCTACCTTCGCCGATTCCTCCCCGTAGGCGCTGCCATGGCCGAGGGCGGCATCGGCGGCGGTGGGCACCAAGATGAAGAGGTTTTCGCACCCTTCCGGGGCAACGGAAGCATCGCTGGCCGAGGTCTTGCAGACGTAGATGGAATTCGATGCGCCGCCTTCTCGGAAGACGGAGTCGAAGTCCGGGTCCCAGTCGCGGCTGAACAGCAGGTTGTGGTGGGCCAGTTCGGGGAGCTGTCCGCGCACGCCGGCCAGCACGAGCACGGTCGAAAGCCCCGGGTCGCGGCGGGCGAAGAACCTATCGGAAAAGGTCCGCTGGTGGGCGGGCACCAGGTGGGTCTCCGTGTGGTGGAGGTCGGCGGCGGAGACCACCAGGTCCGCCGGCAGCGTGCCGCGGTTCGTGGTGACGGTTGTCGCGTGTGTGCCGTGCGTGACGATGGCGGTGGCCTCGGTCTCCCACTGGAAGCGCACGCCGAGTTTGGTGGCGATGGCCAGGAGTGCGTCGATGATCGCGGCGAAACCGCCTTGCGGGTAGCGCACGCCCTGGGTGAGATCGGCGTGGCTCATCAGGGAGTACAGTGCCGGGGCGGCGGCTGGCTCGGTGGACAGGAAGACCGCCGGGTAGGTCAGCACCTGGCGCAGCAGGGGATCGGTAAAGCGCGAGCCGACGTAGCTTTCCAAGGATTGGCCAAGAAGTGCGGCCAGGCGCGGCAGGCGGCGCAGGATATCGGGGTGCGTCAGCTCCAGCGGGTTACTGAACGTGGTGTAGAGGAAGTGCTTGAGCGCCACCTGGTAGGTGTCGCTGGCGGTGGCCAGGTAGTCGCTAAGGCGCGCGCCCTGCCCGGGCGAGCGTTGGTCGAAAAATTCGATCACGGTGTCATCGATGTCGGCGGCGCGGCCGGCTTCGTTGAAAAGCCGGTAGGCGGGGCTAAGCTCGGTGAGCTCGAAAAAGTCGCTGGTTCGGTAGCCCAGCCGGCCGAAGAAACGGTCGAAGGCCTCGGGCATCAGGTACCAGGACGGTCCGGTATCCCACTGGAAGCCGGAGTCGGCGAATCTCCCTGCCCGGCCGCCCGGCCCCGCGAGGCGGTCGACTACGGCCACCTGAAAGCCTGCGTCTTGCAGGAGGCAGGCGGTGGCCAGGCCGGACACGCCGGCGCCGATAACAACGCAGTTGCTCATGCTTTCCTCCAGAGGTTAGCGGCCAGGATCTGGGCCTTGCGGGGCGTGGGCACGCGGATCCGGCGCGAGCGCAGCTCGTCGACGCTCGCGCTGTCGATGCGCTCGTTCAGCTCCGCGAACAGCCCCGTCGCGGCGAGAACTCCCCTCCGTGCGCTGGGCGGCAAGAGCAAGGCGGCGCGGCGCGCGCGGGCGAGCTCGGTGCGGATCTCCGCGCACCACTGCCGCTTGGTGTCCGCGTCCAGCTGCCGGAGGTAGTCCCGCCCCAGCCAGTAGGTGTCCTCGGCCAGATCCCGGAGGAAGTTGACCTTCTGGAAGGCCGATCCCAAGGACTGCGCCCCGTCGGCCATGGTGGCCTTGTCCTCTTCGCTAGGGTTATGGCCGACCAGGAAGATGTCCAGGCATATCAGGCCGATGACCTCCGCCGAGCCGTGGATATAGCTTTGCAGGCTCGCCGCGTCATGCGGGGCGGGGTCGAGGTCCCTACGCATGGAGGCAAAGAAGGCGCGGAGGTGGTCCTCGCTGATCTGGCAGCGGCGTTGCGTGTGCGCCCACGCGTGGAGGACGGGGTCGGTGTGGAAGGTGGCATCGGCAGCGTGGACGACCTGTTCCTCGTAGCCGTCCAGCAGGGCGCGGATGTCCGGGGTGTGCGCCTCCGCTGCTGCGCCGTCGACGATCTCGTCAGCAATGCGCACCACCGCGTAGAGGGCCTGGATATCGCGCCGGATCGGGGCGGTAAAGAGCCGGGTGCTCCACGAGAAACTGGTGGAGTAGTAGCTGATAATGCGGCCCGTGGATTGGCTGGCGGCGGCGTGGTAGTGCTGGAGCGCCGAGCGGTGGGAGATGTTCACTACGCCTTTCAGAATTGGGCTTTTCCCTAAAGCCTAGTGCGGGCTATTCCACCCCGCTAAATTCCGCTGTTCGCTACCGGCGTACAGCCTTTTGACCTGTGTAAAGGGTGTTAATTGAGGCGGTGTTGTGAAAAGTGAGAATGGAGGCTGGGGAAAGCGCGTTAGAGTGGATAGAGAATTTAGGAGAAACCACAAGGGGTAGATAGCAGATGTTCGAAAGGTTTACTGACCGTGCCCGCCGCGTCATTGTCTTGGCGCAGGAAGAGGCACGCATGCTCAACCACAACTATATCGGCACCGAGCACATCCTTTTGGGCCTTATCCACGAGGGTGAAGGCGTAGCCGCCAAGGCGCTGGAGTCCATGGGGATTTCCCTGGAGGACGTGCGCCGCGAGGTCGAGGAGATCATCGGCCAGGGCACCCAGCCGCACACCGGGCACATCCCGTTTACCCCGCGCGCGAAGAAGGTCCTGGAGCTGTCCTTGCGTGAGGGGCTGCAGATGGGACACAAGTACATCGGTACTGAGTTTCTGCTGCTGGGCCTTATCCGCGAAGGCGACGGCGTCGCCGCGCAGGTGCTGACCAAGCTGGGCGCGGATTTGCCGCGCGTGCGTCAGCAGGTTATCCAGTTGCTGTCCGGTTACGAGGGCAACAACCAGGAAAACGACAACAGCAACAAGGGCGGCGGCCCCGTGGGCGCTGGTGCCGGCGGGCGCGGTTCCCAGGGTAGCTCCGGGGAACGCTCCAACTCCCTGGTGCTGGACCAGTTCGGCCGCAACCTGACCCAGGCTGCCAAGGACGGCAAGCTGGATCCGGTCGTGGGCCGCGAGTCCGAGGTCGAGCGCATCATGCAGGTGCTTTCGCGTCGCACCAAGAACAACCCGGTGCTCATCGGTGAGCCCGGCGTTGGTAAAACCGCCGTCGTCGAGGGCCTGGCCCTGGACATTGTCAACGGCAAGGTCCCGGAGACCCTGAAGGACAAGCAGGTCTACTCCCTGGACCTGGGTTCGCTGATCGCCGGTTCCCGCTACCGCGGCGACTTCGAGGAGCGCCTGAAGAAGGTGCTCAAGGAGATTAACCAGCGCGGTGACATCATTCTGTTCATCGATGAGATTCACACTCTGGTCGGCGCCGGCGCCGCCGAGGGCGCTATCGATGCCGCCTCGCTGCTCAAGCCGAAGCTGGCCCGCGGCGAGCTGCAGACCATCGGTGCGACCACGCTGGAGGAGTACCGCAAGCACATCGAGAAGGATGCGGCGCTGGAGCGCCGTTTCCAGCCGGTGAAGGTGGAAGAGCCCTCCCTGGACGACACCATCAAGATTCTGAAGGGCCTGCGCGACAAGTACGAGGCGCACCACCGCGTCTCCTACACCGACGACGCCCTGAAGGCTGCCGCATCCCTGTCGGATCGCTACATCAACGACCGCTTCCTGCCGGATAAGGCGGTGGACCTGCTGGACGAGGCTGGTGCCCGCATGCGTATCAAGCGCATGACCGCCCCGGATTCCGTACGCGAGGTCGACGACCGGATCGCCGAGGTCCGCCAAGAGAAGGAAGCGGCCATCGACGCCCAGGACTTCGAGAAGGCCGCCGGCCTGCGCGACAAGGAGCGCCAGCTGGGCGAGGAGCGCGCCGAGAAGGAAAAGCAGTGGCGCAACGGCGAGCTGGAGGACATCGCCGAGGTCGGCGAGGACCAGATCGCTGAGGTGCTGGCGCACTGGACCGGCATCCCGGTCCTCAAGCTCACGGAGAAGGAGTCCTCGCGGCTGCTGCACATGGAAGAGGAGCTCCACAAGCGGATCATCGGCCAGGACGAGGCGGTCAAGGCCGTCTCCCGTGCCATCCGCCGCACCCGCGCGGGCCTGAAGGACCCGCGCCGGCCTTCCGGTTCCTTCATCTTCGCCGGCCCGTCCGGCGTGGGCAAGACGGAGCTGTCGAAGTCGCTGGCTAACTTCCTCTTCGGTTCGGACGACGACCTCATCCAGATCGACATGAGTGAGTTCCACGACCGCTTCACTGCCTCCCGTCTGTTCGGTGCCCCTCCGGGGTACGTCGGCTACGAGGAGGGCGGCCAGCTCACGGAGAAGGTCCGCCGTAAGCCGTTCAGCGTCGTTCTCTTCGACGAGATCGAGAAGGCCCACAAGGAGATTTACAACACCTTGCTGCAGGTCCTCGAGGACGGCCGCCTGACCGACGGCCAGGGCCGCGTGGTGGACTTCAAGAACACCGTGCTGATCTTCACCTCGAACTTGGGTACCCAGGACATCTCCAAGGCCGTGGGCCTGGGCTTTACCGCCGACGCCGCTTCGGATCAGGACGCGCAGTACGAGCGGATGAAGGCCAAGGTTAACGACGAGCTGAAGAAGCACTTCCGCCCGGAGTTTTTGAACCGTATCGACGAGGTCGTGGTCTTCCACCAGCTCAACGAAGAGCAGATCATGGAAATGGTCGACCTGCTCATCGGCCGCGTGTCCAAGTCCCTGCAGGAGCGCGACATGGACATCGAGCTGACCGAGAAGGCCAAGCGCCTGCTGGCCAAGCGCGGTTTCGACCCGGTGCTGGGTGCGCGTCCGCTGCGCCGCACCATCCAGCGCGAGATCGAGGATCAGCTCTCGGAGAAGATCCTCTTCGGCGAGATCGGGGCTGGCGAAATCATCAGCGTCGACGTGGAGAACTGGGACGGCGAGTCCAAGGACAACTCCCAGGCCACCTTCACCTTCAGCCCGCGCCCGAAGCCGCTGCCGGAGGGCACCTTCGAGCAGGAGCTGGACGAGGACGAGGTCCGCGAGAACGAGGAGCCGGAGCAGATCACCGCGGATACCCTGCCGGAGACCCCAGAGGTCTCCGAGGGCCACGGCGACGAGGACGGCCCTGCCGGAGCCGGCCAGCCGATGTAATCAGTCGCTGACGTGAGAAAAGCAGCCTCCCGCGGGAGGCTGCTTTTTCGTGCCTTCATATCGCTTCCTTGAAGTGAGTTAGAATCACTGGCATGGGATTGCAATACCGTTCACGCAAGAAGACCGGCAAGAACAGCTGGATCAACTTCTCCGGCCGCGGGGCCTCGGCCTCGACCAAGATTGGCCCGGTGACGTTCAACTCCCGCGGCGGGTTCTGGGTGAACCTGCCGGGCGGGCTCAACTGGCGGGGACGCTGGCGCTAAAGTGACCCCGCCGCCGTACGAAAAGCACCGCCGCATGGGCGTCGAGGCCGACGTGGTCTTGCGCCTGGGAATGTTGCTCATGGGGGCGGGCACGTCGGGCTACCGTGTGCTGCGCGGGATGAAGCGCGCGGCGCGGGCGCTCGGCTTCGACCGGCTGGATGCCACGGTCGGGCTCACGCAGATCACCTGTACCTTCCACCGGGGCGAGATTTTCCGCACGGTCATTTCCCGGCAGCACTCGCCGGCGGTGGATGCCTCCCGGATTGAGGCCATCGAGGATCTGACCCGGCACCATCTGCATTTTGGGATTACGGCCGAGGAGCTATCCGAAAAACTCGACCAGATCGAGCACAACGTGCGCAAGCGCTGGAACGGCTGGGTGCTCTCCGCCGCCGCGGCCGTGGCGTGCGCGGCTTTTGCGCTGCTGAATTTCTTTCCCTTGGCCGCGGTAGGGATCGTCGCCTTGGCCGCTTTCAGCGGCCAATTCGTGCGCCATTTCGTGCTGAGCAACCACGTCCACCAGATTGGCGGCATCGTCGCCGGCGGGGCGACGGCCAGCCTGGTCTTCTTCCTTGTTACCGAGCTCGTCGGCGCCCTGGGACTGGCCGACCCAGGCGATTTTTCCTCCGGCTACGTGGCGGCAGTGCTCTTTTTGATCCCGGGCTTTCCGTTGTTCTCCGCGCTGATTGATATCGCGCGCTTCGACTTCGACGCCGGTATGGTGCGCTTGGCTTATGCTTTCACCGTCATTTTCGCCGCCACCTTCACCGTGGCCATGGTCAGCTGGCTTACTGACCTGAACCCGGCCCCGCCGGTGCCGGCTACCGATGCCACCTGGTACACCATGGCTGTCTTGGCCAGCTTTTTCGGCATCGCTGGCTTCGCCTTCCTGTTTAATTCCTCCCGCCGGATGATTCTGGTAGCCGCGGTGGTGGGCACCGTGGCGAATGCGGCGCGGCTTTTCCTGCTGCACCTGGGGACCACGGGGTATTTCGCGGCGTTTTGCGGCGGGCTGGTCATCGGCCTGCTGGGTGCGCTGGCCTCCCGGAAAGCGCGGCTGCCGCGGATTACCACGACGGTGCCAGCCGCGGTCATCATGATCCCCGGGGTGACTATGTTCCGGGTGGTCTACTACCTCAACGAGGGGCAGATGGAGCAGGCCCTGGCCAACCTGGCCACCAGCATGATGGTGGTCGCCTCCATCGGGGCCGGCCTGGTCTTGGCCCGGCTATTCACGGACCCGGACTGGGCGCTGACCCGGCTGATCGACTTTTCCGTCCGGCCCTAGCGCGGCAGGTGGAACAGGCCTTGCTCGTTTTGTTCGGCGAGCCCGTCGGCCAAAAGCGAGGCCAGCGCTCGGGCGCGTTGCGGGGCGTCCGGCCAGACGACGTCGATGTCGGCCTGGGGGACGGGGGCATCGGCAGCGCGCAGTACGTCCATGATTTTGCCGCGCACCTGCCGGTCGGTGCCGGCGAATTTCTGGACCCGCTTCTTGGCCTTGGTCAGCTCCTCCGCGCTGGGGCTGGGGCAGCCGGCCGCCTGCCAGGCGCAGGTAGCTTTTAACGGGCAGGCGGGGCAGTCCGGGGACTTGGCGCGGCAGACTAGCGCGCCTAGTTCCATCAAGGCCACGGAGACGGTGGGGCCATTATCTTTCGGCAGGAGCTCGGCGACTTGGTCCAGCTCCCTCTTCGACGGGTTGGGGGCTAGGAAATTGCCGTTCTCGGCGCGCTCAACCACGCGGCGGACGTTGGTGTCTACCACCGGGACGTTGTGGCCGTAGTGGAAGCAGGCCACCGCGCGGGCGGTGTAGTCGCCGATTCCCGGAAGGCCCAGTAGGTCGTCGACGTCGTCGGGGACCTCGCCGGCAAAGTCGTCGCGAACTACCTGCGCGCACTCCCACAGGCGCAGCGCGCGGCGCGGGTAGCCCAGCTTGCCCCAGGCGCGCAGGACCTCGTCCCGGCTGGCGGCGGCGAAGTCGGTAGGGGTGGGCCAGCGGCGCATCCACTCCTGCCAGACCGGCGCGACCCGGGCCACGGGGGTCTGCTGGCTCATGACCTCGCTGACTAACACGCCCCACGCGGTCGTCGACGGCGCCCGCCAGGGCAGGGGCCGGCGGGCGTGGGCGAACCAATCGAGCAAAGCACCAGTATCCATATCTGTGCAGGAGTCTAGTAGGCGCCGCGCGCAGGACTATAATTTGAGCCATGCCACTTAAAGATAAAAAGCAAAGTCCCCGGGAAGTCTGGGAGACCCTCCAAGCCGGCAACGCACGCTTCCGCGACAACTCTCCGTTGCACCCGCACAGTGACGAGGAACGGCGCGCCGGCCTGCGCGATGGGCAAGATCCCCGCGTGGTGGTCCTGTCGTGCTCGGATTCCCGCGCGCCTGTGGAGATCCTCTTCGACCTGGGTCTGGGGGATGCTTTCGTCATCCGCACCGCCGGGCACATCCTGGATACCGCGGTGAAGGGCTCGCTGGAATACGCCCTGGAAAACCTGAACTGCAACCTGGTGGTCATCTTGGGCCACCAGTCATGCGGCGCGGTGGCCGCCACCGCTTCTGTGGTGGATCAGCAAGCCGAACTGCCCGCCGGCTTCCAGCGCGCGATCATTGAAAAGGTCGCCCTGTCGACGCTGAAGCCCAAGCGCGCCGGCAGCTCGAGCACCGACGACTACGAGCGCCAGCACGTGCGCGAGACCGTCGACCAGCTAGTGGCCAGCCTCTCGGTCCTGGAGCGCAAGGTCGAGGAGGGCACCGTCGGCGTCGTCGGCGCCCGCTACCTGCTGGAGGATTCCACGGTCGAGACCCTGGTGACCCACGGGCTGGACTGAGCTGCGAGACCGCTGGTCATTTGAAGACACGCCCCACCAGCTGCCAGCCGTCGCCGCTGCTGAGGCAATAAACTATAAGCCGTGACTAACCGTAGCCCCCAGCAGAAGCGCCCCCTGCCCAACGAGATCTACCAGCGCCGCCGCGTCGCGGCGTTGGTCATCATCGTCGTGGTCGTCGTTCTGCTGGTCTGGGGGCTGAGCATGGTCGGCGGCTCTGGCAACGACGAGGCGACCGAGCCGGCCGCCGAGACCACCTCGGAGTCGACGCCGGCGGCGGAGACGGAAACCACCGCGGTGGAGTCAGAAACTGAGTCCGAATCTCAGTCGGAGACTGAGTCCGAGACCGAATCCGAGTCTGCCCGCGAAAGCGAAGACGCGGAAGCGAGCTCGGAGCCGGTGGCCGCTGATGCGAAGGACACCTGTCAGCTGGCTGATCTGAAGATCACCGCGAGCAGCGACAAGGCCACCTACGGCGAGGGCGAGCTGCCCACCTTCTACATGACGGTGGAAAACCCCACCAAGGCCGACTGCCAGATCAACCTCGACGATCAGGAGCTGCGTTTCGAGGTCTACAACCTGGGCACCAACCAGCGGATGTGGGCGGACACAGACTGCTACCCGTCGGTGCAGGAGGGTGAACAGGCCTTCGAGTCCGGCAAGAAGCGCCACTTCCAGGCGACCTGGTCGCGGCAGACTTCCGCCCCGGAGCAGTGCAACGACCGCTCCGCCGTGGAGCCGGGCGGCTACTACCTCCACGCCGTCATCGGCGACAACCCGTCGGCGGCCTACACCTTCAACCTGTCCTAGGGGCTGACCAGCTCGATGGCCTCCCGCAGCGTCTGCGCCTGGCGCACCTGCAGGGTGGTCTCCAGGTTCTTCGTGGCCGGGACGATGGCGGCCTCGTAGCCCAGCCGGGCGGCCTCACTCAGCCGGCGCGCCAGGTTGGGCACCGGGCGCAGCTCGCCCGCCAGACCGACCTCGCCGATCACGACGGTGCGCGGCGGCAGCGGCTGCTCGTGCAGGGAGGACCACGTGGCCAGCGCGACCGCTAAATCTGTGGCTGTCTCTGAGATACGCACCCCGCCAACTGTGGCGACGTAGGCGTCCTTATCATTGGTGCGCTGACCGGCCCGGGCCTGCAGGACCGCCAGCACCATCGGCACCCGGTTGGTATCCAGGCCGGTGACCACGCGGCGCGGGTTCTTGGCCACCGGGTCCACAGTCAGGGCCTGGACCTCGGCCAGGATGGGGCGCACGCCGTCCATGGCCACGGTCACCGCGGAACCGTCCGGGGTGGTCCCGCGGTGGGAGAGGAAGAGCCCGGACGGGTCGGCTACCTCGCGGATGCCGGTGGCGGTCTGCTCGAAGCAGCCGACCTCATCCGTGGCGCCGAAGCGGTTCTTCATGCCGCGCAGCATTCGCAGGCTGGACTGCTTGTCGCCCTCGAAGTTCAAGACCACGTCGACCAAGTGCTCCAGCACCCGCGGGCCGGCCACGTTGCCGTCCTTGGTGACGTGGCCGACCACCAGGATGGGGATGCCCGTCGATTTGGCGAGGGTGGTCAGCGCCGCGGTCACGGCCCGGGACTGGGCCACGCCGCCGGCCACGCCCTCCACGCCGGGCGCCTGCATGGTCTGGACCGAGTCCACGATGATGAGCGAGGGTTGGGTCTGTTTGACGTGCCCGAAGACGACGTCCAGGTTGGACTCGGCCGCCAAGTACAGGGTGTCCTGGAGCGCGCCGGTGCGCTCGGCGCGGGCGCGGACCTGGCCCGCGGATTCCTCCGCGGTGACGTAAAGCGCGGTGCGGTCCTGCTGGGTCCAGCGGGAGGCGACCTCCAGCAGCAGCGTGGATTTGCCCACGCCGGGCTCGCCCGCCATGAGCACGACGGAGCCGGGGACGATGCCGGTGCCGAGCACTCGGTCCAGCTCCGAGATGCCGGTTTTCTGCGTGCGGGTGGCCGAGGCGGTGATTTTGGTCATCGGCTGCGCCGGGCTGGACGGGGTCAGGCCCTGCGGCGCGCTGGTGGTCGCGGCCGCCGGGCTGACCGGCGTGGATTCCTGGAACGTACCCCACGACCCGCACTCCGGGCAGCGCCCCAGCCACTTCGGGGAGACGTAGTTGCACTCGGTACAGGTATGGATGGGACGCTGCTTCTTTGCCATGTCCCTAGCTTAAAACACGCCCCGGACATTACCGCAGATACAACAAATCCCCCGGCCGTAGCCAGGGGAGATGGGAAAGCTAGTGCTTAGTGGCCGGAGGGCTCCTCGGTGGTGTAGCCCTCGGTGGACTCGACGTCGCGGTTGTACTCGCCGGCTTCCTTCTGGGAGGCGGCGATGGTGGCGTTGACCTCGATGTCGCCGTTGGAGAACTGGAAGACCACGGTGCGGTGGCCGGCGTAGCCGAAGTCATCATCCTGCATGGTGGTGGCGACGTACTGGATGTCCTCGGACTCAGCCTGCGGCATGTTGTCCAGGTTCTCCTGGGAGTCGCCCACCAGGCGCTGGTCGCGGTTGATGGGCTTGAGGGAAGCCGGCTGCAGCTGGACTTCCTGGCCGTCCACGGTGACGGACTCTAGCTCGGCCGCCTGGTCCTCGTAGCCCTGGTTCACGGCGGTGAACTTCAGGGAGGCGTGCTGGTCGTCCGGCTCGACCAGAATGGTCACGTCGCGCACCGCAATCAGGCCATCTTCGGTGGAAGCTTCGGAGCCGTCAACGGCAGCGACCTGGTCGGCGGTCTGGGTGACATGGCCGGCGGAGCAGGAAGCCAGCGCCAGCGCGGACGCAGCGGTAACCGAAACGATGACACCGCGACGGGCGGCAGACTTCAGGGACTTCACTTTGGGTTGTCCTCCATCAACTAAAGATCACAGGGATTTGTCGATTATCAAGCCTAGTATTTTTTCCAGCCAAGTACACAGTTTTCAACCCCAACGTGACCTAGCCCCCGCTCTAGGGAGGGCAATTGGGGGTGTACTTTTGGGGGATGTAGCCGGCCGGACCCGGGGGAGGTGCCGCGTGGTAGAATATTTGTCCTATGTGCCTGCCAGGCAGGCTTTAGGGGTACCTCTTTAACAATCGAGCAAGGAGTGGCAATGGAGTTCAAGGTCGGAGAGGTGGTTGTTTACCCGCACCACGGCGCTGCGGTGATCGAAGACATTGAGCAGCGCGAAATGGGCGGCGAGAAGCTGGAGTACTTGGTGCTCCACATCAACCAGTCCGACTTGGTTGTCCGTGTGCCCTCCAAGAACGCCAAGAAGGTCGGCGTGCGCGACGTGGTGGGCAAGGAAGGCCTGGAAAAGGTCTTCTCCGTCCTGCGCGAAGAGGACGTGGAGGAGGCCGGCAACTGGTCTCGCCGCTACAAGGCCAACCAGGAGCGCCTGGCCTCCGGTGACATCAACAAGGTCGCCGAAGTCGTGCGCGACCTCTGGCGCCGTGATCAGGACCGGGGCCTGTCCGCGGGCGAGAAGCGCATGCTGGTCAAGGCCCGCCAGATCCTCGTCGGCGAGCTGGCCCTGGCCAAGCCGGTCGATGACGCGAAGGCGGACAAGATGATGGACGAAATCAACGCCACCATCGAGCGCCACCGCGCCGCCGGCCTGGTTGAGGACAAGTCGGTGACTACCGACGTCGACACCGACGACGTCGACCTGGGCGACCTGTCCTTCGACGACGAAGACTAATGACTCGCCGGGTTATCGCGCTCATCGCCGCCGCCGGCAGCGGCACGCGGCTGGGCGCTGAGCTACCGAAGGCCTACGTCGAGCTGGCCGACCGCAGCCTGCTGGAACGCTCCGTCCAGGCGATGATTAACTCCGCCGTGGTGGACGAGGTCGTCGTCCTCATCAACCCCGTCATGCGCGCCCACGCCGAGCGCGCCCTGGCCCGCCAGGTCAAGGAGATCCCGCTGCGCTTTGTCGCCGGCGGCGGCGAACGCGCCGACTCGGTCTGGGCTGGGCTGCAGGCCATTGAACACGAAGACGCGGTCGTGCTGGTCCACGACGCCGCCCGCGCGCTCACGCCCCCGGGGATGATTAGCCGGGTCGTGCGCAAGGTGCTGGACGGGGCGCCGGCCGTCATCCCGGTGCTGCCGGTCGCCGACACCATCAAAGAGGTGGCGGCCGGGGATACCTCCCGGGTGCGCTCCACGCCGGACCGCAGCCTGCTGCGCGCGGTCCAGACCCCGCAGGGCTTCGACCTAGCCACCCTGCGCCGGGCCAACGAGGCTTATTTTGCCGCCAAGTCCCGCGAGTTCGTCGCCACCGACGACGCGAGCCTCATGGAATGGTTCGGCTGCCCGGTCGTGACGGTGACAGGTGATGCCATGGCATTTAAAATCACTACCCCTATAGATCTGCGGCTGGCTCAAGCCGTAGTATCTGAGGCTGAACCCACAGTTTTTGAGGTGCCTAATGAACGAACCGATTCTGCCCAAGGTGGGCATCGCTAGCGACGCCCACCAGATCGAAGCCGGCAAGCCTTGCTGGATAGCCGGTCTGCTCTTCGCCGACGACGACGGCTGCGAGGGCCACTCCGACGGGGACGTGGTCTCCCATGCCTTGGTCGACGCCCTCCTGTCGGCCGCGGGGCTGGGGGATCTGGGCTCGTTCGTGGGCGTGGGCCGGGCCGAATACGACAACGTATCCGGAGCCCGCCTGCTCACCGAGTGCCGGGAATTCTTGGTCGCGCACGGCTACCGGATTGGCAACGCTTCCGCGCAGCTCATCGGGCAAACCCCGAAGATGGGGCCGCGGCGCGAGGAGGCCGAGCGCACCCTCACCGAGGTCCTGGGCGCTCCCGTGAGCGTTTCCGCTACCACCACCGATCACCTGGGCTTTACCGGCCGCAAGGAAGGCCGTGCGGCCATTGCCACCGCCCTGGTGTATTCCTGCCGGGACTAATCTTTCGGTTTTTTAAAAAAGCTAAGGAGTAAAGCGCCATGGACAAGGTCATGGGACCGCTGCAAAAGCTCGGAAAGGCGCTGATGGGCGCGGTGGCGGTGCTGCCGGTCGCGGCGCTGATGACCGGCATCGGCTACTTCCTCGACGCCCGGGGAGGTGAACGCTTAAGTTTCTTGGCCTCCGTCTTCCAGCAGGCCGGCGGGGCGGTGCTGGATAACCTCGGCGTGCTCTTCGCCATCGCCATCTCCTTCGGGCTGGCCAAGGACTCCAACGGCGCGGCCGCGCTGTCGGGCTTCCTCGGGTTTTTCACCGTCACCAAGCTGGTCGGTCCGGAGGCCGTGGCCAACTACCGCGGTATCGAGGACCCTGCCGCCCTGGAGGGTGACCAGGCCCTCGAGTGGGCGGCGCAAGGCTGGGACGCGGTCGGCCCGGCGAACGTGCTGCTGGGCATCTTCGTCGGCGTGCTCGCCGCGTGGACCTACAACCGCTTTCATGCCACCAAGCTGCCGGACGCGCTGGCGTTCTTCTCCGGCCGGCGCCTGGTTCCCATCTTGACCTCCCTGTTTTCCATAGTGCTGGCCGGGGTATTCTACTTCCTCTGGCCGGTGCTGTATACCGCCTTCTTCAACTTCGGCCAGTGGATCCAGGGCATGGGCGCCATCGGCGCCGGCGTCTACGGCGTGTCCAACCGCCTGCTCATCCCGACCGGCCTGCACCACGCGCTGAATGCCATCTTCTGGTTCGACGTGGTCGGAATTAACGACATCGGCAAGTTCCTGGGCGGCGCGGACACCCTGGCCGCCGCCCAGGCGGCTGGCGATGCCGCCTCCTGCCCCGGTGTCTGGGATGGATCGAGCTGCGAGGTCGTAGGCGTTATCGGCCAGTACCAGGCGGGCTTTTTCCCCGTGATGATGTTCGGCCTGCCGGGCGCGGCGCTGGCGATGACGCTGCGGGCCAAGCCGACGCGCCGCAAGGTGGTCGGCTCGCTCATGCTGGCCGGCGCGCTGGCCTCTTTCCTCACCGGTGTCACCGAGCCCATCGAGTTCTCCTTCATGTTCGTAGCACCCCTGTTGTTCGTGGTGCACGCGATCCTGATGGGGCTTTCCATGGCGATCGCCTCCTTCTTCGACTGGACGGCGGGCTTCGGCTTCTCCGCTGGCTTCTTCGACATGCTGCTGTCCTCGCAGAACCCGCTGGCCAACCAGTGGTGGATGCTGCTGGTGATGGGCGTGGCCTACTTCTTCATCTACTTCGGGCTCTTCTACTACCTCATCGGCAAGTTCAACCTGAAGACCCCGGGCCGTGGCGACGACGAGGAAGACGGATCGAGCGACGAGGCTGACGGCGCGGAAGGCGACGACAAGCTGGCCGCGCAGGCCGCCCGGATCCTCGACGGCCTCGGCGGGGCGGAAAACCTCAACACGATGGAGTACTGCACCACGCGCCTGCGCACCACCGTGCACGACCCGCAGCTGGTTAAGGAGCAGGCGCTCAAATCCGCCGGCGTGGCCGGGGTCTACCGACCTTCGGCCAAGGGCGTGCAGGTCATCATCGGGCCCAACGTGCAGTTCGTACACGACGAGGTGCGGCGCCAGATGGAGCACCCTGTGGCGGTGTCGTCCCCGGCTCCCGCTCCAGCTCCTGCTCCCGCTGATTCTCCGGAAAAGGCGGGCGTGACGGAGCTGTCCGCGCCCACCGAGGGCAAGGCCATCCCGCTGGAGGAGGTGGCTGATCCCGCCTTCGCGGGCGGCCAGGTGGGCCCCGGTTTCGCCATCGTGCCTGGCAACGAGGACGAGCTGATCGTGGCCTCCCCGGTGGCCGGCGAGGTCACCATGGTGGCCAAGACCAAGCACGCGGTCGCAGTGCGTAGCGCCGAGGGCCTGGACGTGCTGGTCCACATCGGCATGGACACCGTGGGCCTGCGCGGGGCGGGCTTCGAGGTGCTAGTCGACCGCGGGGACGCGGTGGAGCCGGGCCA
Organism: Corynebacterium sp. HMSC04H06; assembly: GCF_001815935.1. GTDB lineage: Bacteria > Actinomycetota > Actinomycetes > Mycobacteriales > Mycobacteriaceae > Corynebacterium. The sequence continues at coordinate 61,832 of NZ_KV823421.1, read as the reverse complement.
CCCACTGGTGCGGGTGGATGCGGCCGCCCTGCGTGAGCGCGGCATCGACCTGACCACCCCGGTGGTCGTGACCAACAAGAAGAAGGTCTCTTCCACCGCGCTGATGCGCGCCGGGGACGTGGCCGTGGGCCAGCACGTGATGGAGGTAGAGTACCGCTAATGGCCGGTTGTACTATCTCCGCCCGGCTCACCGACGGCCGGGCCGAGCCCTACCCCGCGCGGGTGCGCGTGGATGCCGAGGGTGTTGTCGAAAGCGTGGAGCGCCTCGAGTCTTCCCCCGGCAAGCTGGGGGTAGTCGCGCCGGGCCTGGTGGACGTCCACAACCACGGCGGGGCGCGCGGGGCCTTTCCCACGGGCACGCTCGCCGAATGCCGGCAGGCAGCCGAATTCCACCGCCAGCAGGGCAGCGTCCACCTCCTGGCGAGTTTGGTCTCCGGGACGGAGGAGGAGCTGACCCGCCAGGTCGGCGTGCTGGCGCCGCTGGTGGCCGAAGGCGTGGTGGACGGGATCCACCTGGAGGGCCCGTTCATCCACACCGCCAAGTGCGGGGCGCAGGCCCCGGACCGCATCCAGGACGGCGACCCGGCCATGCTGCGGCGCATCCTAGAGCGCGGCGCCGGGATGGTCCGCCAGCTGACCTTCGCCCCGGAAACGCCCAACGCCCGGGCGCTGGTGGACGCGTGCGTCGAGTACGGCGTCATCGTCTCCCTGGGGCACACCACGGCGGATTTCGTCACCACCGCCGGTGTCCTTGACTACGCGGTCGCCCGCGGTGCGACGGTCACGGCCACGCACCTGTTCAACGCCATGCCGCCGCTGCACCACCGCCAGCCCGGGGCCGTGGGCGCCATGCTCGCGGCCGCCGCCCGCGGCGAGGTGGCCGTGGAAGCCATCGGCGACGGGGTGCACCTGGCCGACGGGACAGTGGACGTCATCGCCTCCTGCGCCGGCGACGGCCTGATGCTCATCACCGACGCGATGGAGGCCGCCGGGATGCCGGACGGGGCCTACAAGTTGGGCCCGCTCGACGTCGTCGTTGCCGGCGGGGTGGCCCGGCTGGCCGGCGTCGGCGGCGCCATCGCGGGCGGGACGAGCACCCTGGCCCAGCAGTTCGTGCGGTTTAGCGCCCGCCACGGGGCGGCCGCCGCGGCGCGGGCAGCAGCGGTGAATCCCGGCCGCCTGCTGGGCCTGGACCAGGCGCGCGGCCTGCAGGTCGGCCAGCCCGCGGAATTCGTGGAATTCGACCCCGCCGGGGCCGTTCGCACCGTCTTCGCCGGCGGCACGCGATTGCGGGGATAATAGGGGGCACGCGGTAGTAGGCGGAACAAAAGGACGGGAGGCGGCAAGCATGGAGGTCATCATCCGGGACAGCGCGGCGGAGGTCGCGACGGTGGCCGCGGACATCCTGGGCGGGTATTTCCGCCCCGGCGGGGTCATCGGGGTGGCCACGGGATCGACGCCGCTGGCCACCTACGCCGAGATCATCGCCCGCGCGCGAGCCGGGTGCCTGAAGACCCGCGGGGTGGAGTTTTTCGCCCTGGACGAATACGTCGGGCTGGGCCGCGACCACCCGCAGAGCTACTACCAGACGCTGCGCTGTGAGCTCATCGACCCCCTGGGGGTTGAGCCGGCGCGGCTGCACGTGCCGGATGCGGCCGCGGCGGAGTGCTACGAAGACGAGATCGCGGCGGCCGGCGGAATCGACTGCCAGCTGTTGGGGGTGGGCAAAAACGGACACATCGGCTTCAACGAGCCGGGCAGTTCGCTCAACTCCCTGACCCGCTGGAAGACGCTGCACCCGCAGACCGTGGCGGATAATTCTCGCTTCTTCGCCTCCGCCGAAGAGGTTCCGCGCCACGTCGTCACGCAGGGCCTGGGCACCATTCAGCGCGCCGGCCACCTGCTGCTCATTGCCACCGGCGCAAACAAGCAGGACGCGGTCGCCGGGCTGGTCGAAGGACCCTTGAGCGCGGCATGTCCGGCCTCCATCCTGCAGTGGCACCGGCACGCCACGGTGGTGGTGGACGCGGCCGCCGCGGCCGGCTTGCGCAACCGCGAATATTACGAGTTCGCGGAGGCGAATAAGCCCAACTAGGACGGCAGATACGGTTAGGTAGAATTGCTGTTGTGACTTTGCGTATCTATGACACTGCGTCCCGTAACCTCCGCGATTTTGAGCCGCTTCGCCCCGGTCACGTGTCGGTCTACCTGTGTGGGGCCACCCCGCAGGCCAAGCCGCACATCGGGCACCTGCGGTCGGGGGTCGCCTTCGACATCCTGCGCCGCTGGCTCATGGCCAAGGGCTGGGACGTGGCTTTCGTGCGCAACGTGACCGATATTGATGACAAGATCCTGATCAAGGCCGCCGACAACGGCCGCCCCTGGTGGGAGTGGGTGTCCACCTACGAGCGCGAGTTCACCGCCGCCTACAACATGCTGGGCGTGCTGCCGCCGTCCGTGGAGCCGCGCGCGACCGGGTTCGTGACCCAGATGGTCGACTACATGCAGCGGCTCATTGACAACGGCTTCGCCTACGCGGCCGATGGCTCGGTCTACTTCGACGTTAACGCCTGGACCAGGGCGGAAGGCTCCGACTACGGCAGCCTGTCCGGCAACCGCGTCGAGGAGATGGAGCAAGGCGAGACGGACAACGCCGGCAAGCGTAACGCGCTGGACTTCGCGCTGTGGAAGGCCGCCAAGCCGGGCGAGCCAGCCTGGCCAACGCCGTGGGGTAAGGGCCGCCCCGGCTGGCACCTGGAGTGCTCGGCGATGTCCACCTACTACCTGGGCTCTGAGTTCGACATCCACTGCGGCGGCCTGGATCTGCAGTTCCCGCACCACGAGAACGAGATGGCGCAGTCCCACGCGGCCGGGGACGGCTTCGCCCGGTACTGGATGCACAACCACTGGGTGACCATGGCGGGCGAGAAGATGTCGAAGTCCCTGGGCAACGTGCTCAGCGTGGACAACATGCTGGAATTAGTCCGGCCTGTGGAACTGCGCTATTATCTAGGCTCCGCGCACTACCGCTCGGTGTTGGAATACTCCGAGGCCGCGCTCACCGAGGCCGCGGCCGGCTACCGCCGTATCGAGGACCTGGTCAACCGCTTCCCGGACCTGGCGCTGGGGGAGTGGACCGACGCCTTCGGCGCCGCGATGGACGAGGACATCGCCGTGCCCAAGGCGCTGGCCGAAATCCACACCACCGTCCGCGCCGCGAACAAGGAACTGGCGGCCGGCAACGAGAGTGCCGCCAGGAAGCTGGCGGAATCCGTGCGCGCCATGGCCGCGGTGCTGGGCTTCGATCCGCTGGATGAGGAGTGGGCGGCGGACACGGGCTCTTCGGCCGCCGATGCCGCCCTGGATCAGCTGGTCCAGGCCGAACTCGACCGGCGCGCCCAGGCCCGCAAGGACAAGGACTTCGCCACCGCGGACGCGGTGCGCGACCGGCTGGCCGCGGCGGGCATTACGGTCACGGACACCCCCGACGGCGCCACCTGGCAGCTGTCTTAAGACTTTTGAATACCTAGGAAGGACCACCAATGGCACGCACGCACGGTCGAGGCGGGGCTGGCACCCGCAAGACCAACAAGAAGGGCCAGGTTAAAGGCTCCGGCGGCCAGCGCCGCCGCGGCCTGGAGGGCAAGGGCCCGACGCCCAAGGCGGAGGACCGCGTCTACCACGCCAAGCACAAAGCGAAGCTGGCCCGCCAGCGCCGCGACTCCGGGCGCCACGTCAAGGAGACCCCGGAGATGGTGGTGGGCCGCAACCCGGTCATCGAGTGCCTGCACGCTCGCGTGCCGGCCACGGCGCTCTACATCGCCCAGGGCACCAAGAACGACGAGCGTCTGTCCGAGGCGGTGGCCATGTGCAACACCCGGAACGTGCCCATCCACGAGGTGCCGCGCCACGAGATGGACCGCATGACCGGCAACGGCATGCACCAGGGCATCGGCCTGCAGATCCCGCCCTACAAGTACGCCGAGGTCGAGGATCTCATGCAGCAAGTCCGCGACACCGGGGAGACCGGGATGTTCGTCATCCTGGACAACATCACCGACCCGCGCAACCTGGGCGCGGTGGTGCGCTCGGTGGCGGCCTTCGGCGGCCACGGTGTCATCATCCCGGAGCGCCGCTCCGCATCCGTCACCGCGGTGGCCTGGCGCACCTCCGCGGGCACGGCGGCCCGCCTGCCGGTGGCGCGCGCCACCAACATCACCCGCACGGTGCAGCAGTTCCAGAAGAACGGCTACCAGGTCGTCGGCCTCGACGGCGACGGCGATCACACCCTGGACAGCTACGACGGCGGCACCGACCCGGTGGTCATCGTCATCGGCTCCGAGGGCAAGGGGATCTCCCGTCTGGTGCGCGAAAACTGCGACGTCATCATGTCCATCCCGATGTCCCCGGGCGTGGAATCCCTCAACGCGTCTGTCGCAGCCGGCGCCGTGCTATCCGAGTTCGCCCGGCAGCGCCGCGCGGCCCGCTAGGCCGAAGAAATCCGCGGCCACCTCGGCCGCGATAAAATCCTGGGTGTTGGGGCCCAGCCGCGGGTCCACCTCGTTGCCAGACGGCACCACGTGGCCCAGCCCCTCCATGGTCCACAGCACCACGGGGGAATCTCCGCCCCAGGTCTCGGCGCGCACGCCAGGGTAGGGGCGGCTGGTCTCCGGCTCGGGAGAAGCGCCGTTGAGCTCGGCGAGTCGGGTGGCGGTCTCTGCAGCCGAGGTCACCTCGCCGCGGGTGCGCCGGGCATCCAACCCGGCCGTGCCGCCGGCGTAGGGGGCATACGGATCCTCGGTGCCGTGCAGCAGCAACACCGGGGTCGGCTGCAGGGCGGAGTCCGGGTTCTTGGGGCGGTGGTTGTCGCCGCGGCCCAGCGTCGAGGCGAAGATGCAGGCGGCGCTGAGCAGCCCGGGGGCGTCGAAGAGCAGACGCAGGACCATCTGCCCGCCGTTGGAATACCCGCAGGCGAAAACGCGCCCGGCGGAGTAGTCGCGGCGCAGGCGCTCGACCAGCGCCCGGGTGAAGCCGACGTCGTCGACGTTTTCCTCGCGCGCGGTGACCGGCAGGATGCCGCGGGCGTCGTTGAAATGGCGGTCCACGCCGTCCGGGTAGGCCACCAGGCAGCCGCATTTTTCGGCCAGCTCGTCGAAGGTGCCGTTGGTGAACCGGCGGGAGACGTTGGCAGACTGCAAGGAACCGTGGAAATACAGCACAATGTCCGGGTTGTCCGGGAGGTTATCGGGCTCTATGAGCAGGTATTTGCGCGTCCTAGATTGGTGTTCTAGTTCTTCCCGGTGCAGCGTGTATCCCATAGCTTGCCAGTCTAGTCCCTACTCCTGCGCCGAACAGTGCTGCTGGGCGGCGGTCTCGTCGCGCTGGGCGTGGCGCCCGCGGCGCCAGCCGATGGCCCGGCAGAACAGGTAAATGACAAAAGAAATAGTGGTCACGAACACGGAGACCGGCAGGCCCGGCGCCAGCGAGAGCACCAGGCCGCCGACGGCAGAGATCTCGGCGAAGACGGTGGCCCAGAGCACCGCGCGCACGGGCGAGGAGGTTATCTGGACCGCCGCCGCGCCGGGCGTGATAAGCAGCGCCATGACCAGCAGAGAGCCGACGATCTGGACCGACTGGGAGGCTGCCAGGCCCACCAGGATGGCGAAGAGGACGGAAAGGCTGCGTACGGGCACGCCGGCGGCCGCGGCCATGGCCGGGTCCGCGGAGGCAAAGAGGAGGGGGCGCCAGAACAGGGCCACCGCGCCGACGACCAGGGCGGTGGTGCCGGTCAGCCACCAGACCGAGGCCTGGGACACGCCGACGATCTGTCCGGTCAGCAGCGTCATCGCGGTGGTGGCGTTGCCGGGGTAGAGGTGGATGAAGAGCACCGATAGGCCCAGTCCGAAGCTCATCACCACGCCGATGGCGCTGTCCTGCTGCCCCTTGAATCCGAGCGTGGCCAGCACGATGGCCGCGACGATGGCGCCGGCCACCGCGCCGAAGCCGATGTTCAGGCCGAAAAGCAGGGCGGCGGCCGCGCCCATCAGGGCGAGCTCGGAGGTCGCGTGCACGGAAAAGGACATCTGGCGCAGCACGATGAGCGAGGTCATCACGCCCGACAGCACGCCCAGGAGGGCGCAGGCCACCAGGGAATTCTGGACGAAGTCGACGCTGAGTAGGTACTGGGTGTCCTCGACAAAGCGGGAGAAATCCATCTAGATCACCAGCATCCTTCCGTCGATCTCAACAACCTTGACCTCCGCCCCGTAAAGCTCGGAGAGCACCTCGGAGCGCATAACCTCGTCCACGGTGCCGAAGACGTGGCCCTGCGGGGCGAGGTAGAGCACGTGGTCGACCACGTCGAGCACCGGGTTGATGCTGTGGGTGACGAAGACGATGGAGGTATCGCGCTCTTTCCTTAGGCGCTGCAGGTGGGCCACCGTGGCCTGCTGCCGGGCGGGATCGAGGGAGAGCAGCGGCTCGTCCGCTAGGATGAGCTGCGGGTCCTGGGCCAGGGCCTGGGCCTGGCGCACCAGTTGCTGCTGACCGCCGGAAAGGCGGCCGACCCGGCGGTTGGCGATGCCGGTGGCGCCCACCGCGGCGAGCAGCTCGTCCACTCGGGCCCGGTCGGCCCGCCGGTTGCGAACCACCCCGTGTGCGAGCGCCAAGGAGACCAGGTCCCGCGCGCGCATGGGCAGCTCGGCCGGGAACATGCGCTGCTGCGGGATAAACCCCACGCGCGCGTTGACATCGACGCGCCCGCCGGTGAGCTGGCGGGTGCCCAGGATGGTGCCCAGCAGCGTGGATTTGCCCACGCCGTTCGGGCCCAGCAGGGCGATGAATTCGCCGGGCTGGATGTCCAGGCTGAGCCCGGACCACAGCGGGTCAACCGCGGCGTCGGTGAAGCTAACTAGCGCCATTTATTTGCTCGCCGCGGCGAGATCATCCACCACCTGTTCGTAGTACTCCAAGAAGTTCGTGTCCTTCGGTGGGGTCTCACCGATTTCGACGATGGGCAGGTCCTTGTCCTCGGCGGCGTCCTTGATGCGGGCGGTGAGATCCGTTTCCGTCTGAGGATTATAAATGAGCACGTCGACCTTGTCCTCGTTGACCTCGCCCAAAAAGCGTGCCAGGTCCGCGGCGGTGGGCTCGCCCTCGGCGACGGTGGCCTTGCGGTACCCGTCCGGCGTGGAGTCGGTCGCCGGGGTGTTCTTCATCAGGTAGTCGGCGATCGGCTCGGTCTGCGCGTAGCGGAACGAACCGATACTCGCCAGCTTGTCCTGGATGGCCTCGGCCTCCTGGACCACCGCGTCCGCGGAGGCGTCCTTGGTCTCGGAGAGTTCGTTGAGGCGGTCGGCGGTTTCCTTGGCGACCTTCTCGATGGCGGCGGCGTCGTACCAGATGTGCTCGTTGCCCTCGATGTTGGTCACCTCGCCCGGGTGTTCCTTGGCCTCGGCGGCCGGCATGACGTCCGGCTCCTCGTCGAGGGCGCCGTGGTCAGTCAGCGGCAGCGCGGAAATGATGTCGTCCTGGTTGGACAAGGCCTGGTACATCCAGGCGTCGTAGCCGCCGCCGTTGGCGATGACCACGTCGGCCTCGTCGGCCCGCGCCAGGTCCGCTGCGGTGGGCTCGAAGTGGTGCGGGTCGACGTCGTTGCCCTCGACTAGGGCCTGGACCTCGACGTCCAGTTCCGGCGAGCTGTCCGCGACCGCCTGGGCCACATCCGCCCAGATGGAGGTGGAGGCGACCACCTTCAAGGTGTCAGCGTCGTTGCCGTCCGCACCCGAGCCGGAGCAGGCGCTTAAAGTCAGCGCGCCGGCGGCGAGAAGGGCGACGGGGACGAGTTTGTTCTTGGCAACATGCATGTTCCCCAGTTTGCACTTGTTGAAAATTGTTGTCAAATGGAAATGAGTTGAAAATACGGGGCATCGGCAGCCGGTAGGGTAGGAGGCATGGTCAAACGCAGTCCGCAGCGCAAGACGCTGGCATCACTAGCCGCCGAGCTGGGCGTTTCCCGTACCACGGTCTCGAATGCCTACAACCGGCCGGACCAGCTGGCCCCGGCCACCCGGCAGCGCATCCTGGCCGCCGCGGCCGCCCGCGGCTACCCCGGCCCCGATCCGACGGCGCGCAGCCTGCGCACCCGCCACGCCGGGTCCTGGGGAGTGGTGCTGACCGAGCACCTGTCCTACGCCTTCGAGGATATGGCCTCTGTGGACTTTCTGGCCGGGCTCTCCGAGGCGACTACCGGGACGGACTTCTCGCTGACTCTTATCCCCGCCGGGCCGGACACCACCGGCCGGGAGGCCAGCGCCGCCGAGCTGCTCGGCCGCGCGAGCGTCGACGGCTTCGTCATCTACTCGGTGGCCGCGGGGGACCCTTACCTGGCCGCCGCGCAGGCCCGCGGGCTGCCCGTCGTGGTCTGCGACCAGCCGGTGGACACTGGCCTGCCGTTCGTCGGCATCGACGACCACGCCGCCATCGCCCCAGCGGCCCAGGCGCTTATCGATGCCGGCCACCGCCGGATCGGCATCCTGTCCATCCGCCTGCGCCGCGCGCGCCTCGACGGGCCCGTGAGCCCGGCGGACCTGGAGGCGGCCGAGATGCACGTGCAGCGCTCCCGCGTGCAGGGCGCGCTCGAGGTCTTCGCCGGCGCCGGCGTGGATCCTGCGGGGGTGCCCGTGGTGACCCGCCACCTCAACACCCCGGCCACCGCCCGGGAGGCCGCGGCGAAACTGCTGGAGGGCAACCCGGGGCTGACCGCCGTGCTGTGCACGACGGACTCCATGGCTCTTGGCGTTTTGGACTACGCCGCCGAGCGCGGCTGGAGCGTGCCCGGGGATCTCTCCGTGACCGGATTCGACGGCATCGAGGTCGCCCGCCTGCGCGGGGTGGCCACGGTCCAGCAGCCGAACAAAGCCAAGGGCGCGGCGGCCGGGCACCTGCTGGCCAGGCTCATCGCGGGGGAGCCGGTGGCCCGCCCGCGCAAAATCCTAGGAACGACCTACAGCCCCGGCACGACGGTCGGCCAGCTCGGTTAGGAAGGCCGCCACCGCGTCGATATCCGCCACCCGTAGCTGGGCGGCCGTGTCCCCCTCGCCGACCTTCACGCCCACGTCCGTGGCCGAGTCGAGGGCGCGGAAACCGGTCTCGTCCGTGACGTCGTCACCCAGAAAGACCACGCCGGAAGCGCCCAGCTGCCGGCGGGTCTCAGCGATCCAGGAGCCCTTCGTGGCGGTGGAGGCGGAAAACTCGACCACGTTCTTACCCTCGGTCACGTGCAGTCCCGGCGCTTCCAGCCGCAGGGCGGCCTCCAGGGCGCGCGCGGCCGCGTCTGGGTCGCGCTGGGAGAGCTCCAGGGCGTGGAAGACGCGGTGGACGGGCTTGTATTCGATATAGGTGCCCGGGTGCTGGGCGGACAGCGCCTCCAACCGCTCGTCGACGGCCGCGATTTTGGCAGCCGCATCCGCAAGGGCCGGGTTGTCTATCCCCTCGGTCTCCGCGCCGTGGGAACCGCCCAGTAGCACGGGGGCTCTCAAGGGGAAGACTTGCTTGAGCCCGTCTAGATGGCGGCCGGACAGCGCCGCCACGGTGGTGCGCGGCAGCCGGGCCAGCCGCTCCAGGGCGGCCAGCGAATCCGGGTGGGGTGTGACCGCATAGATATCGGCGGCAAAACCGGTCAGGGTGCCGTCGAAGTCGCTGACTATCAGCAGCTGATCGGTAGTGGCGAGGCGGTCGAGAGCAAAGGCATAATCCATGCCCTCCAAACTACCGCGCGCCCGGCCGGTTAGAGCGAAACGAATTCCACCGCCGGGCTGTCGACCTTGCCGTCGCGCAGGGTGAGCACCAGCTGGTTGTTCGGGTTGATGGAGATGTCGAATTCGCGGTCTGTGGCGATAAGCCGGGACAGGCTGTTGTGCGCCCAGGCGGCCTCGCCCGTGCAGTCCTCGCTGCGCTCGTCGTAGCTGACCTCGTCGAAGCGTAGGTAATCAGCGTCGCGCACGTTGGCGGCGTCCTCTCCCTCGATGTAGGAGACCTTGGCCACAAACCGGGCACAGCCGGTGGTGCCGACCGCCGTGGACTCGCCGAAGCTGATGGACGGCACGTTGGTCACCGCCTCGGAGATGGTCGACAGGGCCTCCGGATCCGTGTAGATGCCGGTGACCTGCCAGTCCTTGCCGACGATACGCTCGTCGCCGGGGGCGGTCGGCGCCGGCGGTTCGGAGTCCCCGCAGCCGGCCAGCACCAGCGCGGCGGCGGCCAGGCAGGTCCCGGCCTGGGTCATAGGCTTCATTTGGACTTGGCCTCCCCGAGGGCCTGCAGGAAAGCCTGTGCCCACACTTGGACGTCGTGGTCACGTACCTGGGCGTGCAGGGCTTGCATATTGGCCTCCATGGTCTCTGGGTTCTCGCGCAGCCCGACCACCGCCTGGCGGAGGGCGGACTTGACCGATTCGATATCAAACGGGTTGCACAGGTGGGCCTGCTCCAGCTCGTCGGCCGCGCCGGCAAACTCGGACAGCACCAGGGCGCCGGAGCCGTCCCGGTGGCAGGCGACGTATTCCTTGGCCACCAGGTTCATGCCGTCCTTAAACGGCGTGACCAGCATGACGTCGGCCAGGCGGTAGTACTGCCGTAGCGCCGGCTTCGGCACCGAACGGTGGCTGTAATGGACCACCGGCTTGCCGATGCCCCCGAAGCGCCCGTTGATGCGCCCGACGGCTTCCTCCACCGCGGAACGGGTCTGCTGGTAGTGCTCGATGCGCTCGCGCGAAGGCGTGGCGATTTGCACCAGGACGACCTTCTCCGAGTCCAGCGCGCCGGTTTCCAGTAGCTCCTCAAAAGCGCTTAGGCGCTGGAGGATGCCCTTGGTGTAGTCCAGGCGGTCCACCCCCAGGATGACAGTTTCCGGGTTGCCCAACTCCGCGCGCAGGCGCTCGACCTCGGCGACGTCCGCCTCGGTCGCCGGCGGGAAGTCCCCCATGTCGATGGAGATGGGGAAGGCCCCGACCCGGGTGAACCGGCCGTCGGGTGCTTCGACCTGCGCGCTGGCGCGCCGGGTGGCCACCTTCCCGCTCACCCGCAGCCCCTGGGCCTGGGCCAGGCCCAGGAAGTTGTGCACGTTGGACTCCAGGTGGAAACCCACGACGTCGGCGCCGAGCAGCCCTCGGATGAGCTCCTCGCGCCAGGGCAGCTGGCGGAAGAGATCCGCGGGTGGGAAGGGGATGTGCAAAAAGAAGCCGATGGTCAGATCCGGGCGCAGTTGCTCCAGGATGCCGGGCAGCAGCTGCAGCTGGTAGTCCTGCACCCACACGGTCGCGCCCTCGGCGGCGACGCTGGCCACCTCGTTGGCAAAACGCAGGTTGACGTCGCGGTAGGTGGCCCACCACTCGCGGTGGTAGGAGGGGGTCACGATGAGATCGTGGTAAAGCGGCCACAGGGTTGCGTTGGAAAAACCCTCGTAGAACTCCTCGTAGTCTCGTTGGGACAGCCGCACCGGGTGCAGGTGAATACCGTCGTCCGTCGTAAACGGCTCCGGGGCGGCGTCGGCCACGCCGGGCCAGCCCACCCAGCAGCCTTCCTGCTCCCGCAGGACCGGGGACAGGGCAGCGACCAAGCCACCCGGGGAGGCCTTCCATTCCTGGGAGCCGTCCGGGGTGGTGACAAGGTCAACCGGCAAACGGTTGGCCACGACCACGAACTTGTTGGTACCGGCCATGGCGGGTCCTTAAGACTTCTTCGTCGACTTCTTGGTGGACTTCTTGGAAGCCTTTTTGGTGGATTTCTTAGTCGACTTCTTGGTCGATTTCTTGCTGGTCTTCTTGGTGGACTTCTTGGAAGCCTTCTTGGTCGACTTCTTCCCGGCCTTCTTGGTGGACTTCTTGGTCGACTTCTTCGGCTCGGGCTCGCCGTATTCGGCCAGCACCTTCTTGTGAACCAGGCCGTCCGGTTCAACCCCCAGCATGGACATCAGGGTCACGCCGTCCAGGAAATCCTCGGCATAGGTGGCGACCACGCGGCGGGCGGCTGCGGCGGTCTCTTCCTCCACGGCGTTCATCTGCTCAACGTTGGGCTGGGTGTCAGTGACCTTGGGTGGCACGTATTCCTCCTACGGTGCGACGGCGCTAAATAAGCTAGTAGCTTCAGACCGTATATTGTACGCTACCGGCCTGGCTCAGCGCTGGTCGGGATCCGCGTGGGCGGCGTAGAACTCCTCGGTGCCCGGCGTGGTGTAGATGGTGTCCTCACGCAGTGGCTGCGGCTGGGCCGGCCACTCCGTGCGCTGCGGCCAGTGATCGTCGATCTCTCCGGCATCCACCTGGGCCTGCCACTGCTGGGTGGCGGTCTCGTCCTGGCGCTGGCGCGCCTGCTGTGCGGCCGTCGGCGGCTTCGGGCCGTGAACCGGTGGGGGAACCGGGCGCTCCTGGCGGGGCGCGAACGGCGACAGCGGCACGCGCGGGATGCGCGGGCGGCTGTTGGCCAGGCGCGTGGCCTGGTGGAAGGAGTACCGGCCCAGGCGCTTGAAGGCGGAGTAGGGGCGGAAGTACTTCGGGCGACGCAGGCGCCGCGCACCACGCTCGCCGAAGACCACACCGGCGGCGAGCGCGCCGGCAATAGCCAGGGCGGTAACCAGGTTGGTCATGCCGGTGATCATCTGCTCGTTCAGCGCGGCGTACATGCCGCGGTAGAGCGTCAGGCCGGGCAGCATGGGCGTGTAGCCGCAGATCATGGTCACCAGCGGCGGGATCAGGAAGCGGCGGGCCATCAGGCCGCCGGCCAGACCCACGGCCACGGCGGAGATGCCACTGGCAATGACCGTGGAGACCCCGAAGGGGATGATGACGAAGTAGTAGAAGAACATGCCGGCCGCGGCGGTCAACCCGGAGATGATGGTCTCCGACCAGGAGGCGTAGCACGCCCACGCAAACCCGGCCGAGCCCACGCCGCCGCACAGGATGAGCAGCGGGATCTCGTGATAGACCGGCGGGGCGATGGTCGCCAGCGGCGGCAGGGTAAACCCGATATAGTCCACGAACTGGATGCCCACGCCGACGCCGGCGATGATGGCGCCGGTAGACAGCAAGGCCTCAAAGAAGCGCGCGGAGGACGTCACCGGGGCCTTGGTGATGCCGTCGACCAGGCACTGCACCAGCGTCAGGCCGGCCACCAAGACGACGATGCCCATACCGATGACCTGGCTGGGTGAGAAGGTCAGGCCAATACTCGACGCCACGCGGTAGAAGAACGCCGCGGGCACGACGGCGATGAACCCGCCGACCATGTTTTGGTAGAAGGGCGGTAATCGGAATCTGCCCAGCCACGCGTTGACAGACATGATGAGCAGGGCCACGAAGAAGGAGACGACGCCGACGAAGATGTCGCCGCCCAGCATGACGGAGAACGTCCCGCCCATCACGCCCCAGCCCAGCAGGGAGGAACGCACGCTGCGCGGCGGCTTCATGGCCTCGATGTCGTCGAGCATCTTCTCCGCCATCGCCGGCGGGGTGGCGCCCGAGTGGATGGACCGGATGAGCCGGTCCACCGCCGCCAGCCGGGAGAAGTTCACGTCCAGCCCGCTGGCGACCCGGAAGACGGTCACCGGCCGGCGATCGGAGCCGGTGCCGATATTGGTGTGGATGGTAATCGTATTGAGCACGATCCCCACGTGGCAGTAGTGCAGGCCGTAGGAGGCCGCCGCCAGGTAGACCTGCGCGCGGGTGTCGGAGTTCGACGTGCCCGAGCAGATCAGCAGATCGCCAATTCGGGCGGCGATCTCCATGACGCCGGTGACCTGGGCCGGGTCGGTCAGATCAATGGGTGCCAGCGGGGAGGGTGGCGGCGCGGCCTTCGCCGCATCGATAGTGGCGATACTGCTGCTGTTGCCCGGAAAAATGCCGCGCAACTTGGAAAAAACTGACACGAGCTATCCTTTAGCGAGCTGGAGTGAAAACGGGTGAAATAAGGAATCTACCCGGAAGCCTAGTGCCTTAAAAGTGCTCACGCATAACCCGCCCTCACCCGCGCCTTTTAGGTACCCGTTCAGCCCCATCGCCGCCACTCTTTTCGTCCCCGAAAGCCCGTAAGGTAGCATTTACACGTCGTCACGGAGTGAAACCCACCCGTGCCGAAGGCTGGAGTGGCGCAATTGGTAGCGCAACGCACTTGTAATGCGTAGGTTGCGAGTTCAAGTCTCGTCTCCAGCTCCAAAACGCCATCTCAAAGAAGTTTCCGGAAGCAGAGGCTTGATACCGATCGCCCAAGTGTCCAGAAAATGTCCAAAATTGGCCGCGACTCCCGAGCTTAGTTTTCCTCTGGCAGCTGGCTAAGCATGAACTCAATGAGCTTGGCGCGGTTGTCGGCGCTGAGCTTGGTCTCGGTGATGTGATCGTGGATCCAGAGGCCCTCGCCCATGATGAGGGCGATGAGTTCGGTTAGATCGGCATCGTTAGCGATTGCGGCGGCTGGGTCGGGGCCCCAGCGCGGGCTGACGGATTCCCAGGGGGCGGAGTGCTCCGGTTCGGTCTGGGCGTGGATATTCATCAGCAGCGGCTCGGTCAGCTGGCGCTGGCGGCGGGCGGAGAAGAATCCGCCGATGGCGCAGACGATGAGCGTGCCGGCTACCATGCCCCAGTTCGGTTCGGTGCTGGCCGCGGACTTGATGGCCATGACCAGGCTGGACAGGGTGACCAGGGCCAGCAGCGAAGAGATGAGGTCCCAGTGCTTGTCCGGGTTGGTGATATTCGGCGGCGCCGAAGATCCACAGGCCGTACACGAACATGCGGCGGTGGCCGATTTTGTCGCCCAGCGTTCCGGTGCCCAACAGCAGGCCGGCGAGCACCAGCGCGTAGGCGTTGATGATCCACAACTGCTGGGTGGAGTCGGTGTGGAGCTGCTCGTTGAGCGCGGGCAGCGCGGTGTAGAGGATCGAGTTGTCGAGCCCCACCATCAAAAGGCCGGAGGAGATAACGGCGAAGAAGGACCAGCGGGCGCCCTTAGACATGGTTTCCTCGGGGCGCAGAGTCGTCGTTTGTATGCCGAATACTGTAACGACCGTGCGGTACTGTTTGTAACCCGGAGGGCGTGGAGTGGCGGAAATCATAAAGATGCGCCGCCTGTGAGAAGGTGAGCCTTATAACCGCTGAATATGGATATTTGGCCGGTTTGAGAGCACAATGGCGAAGGAGATTAATTAATAGCCAAAGGAGTTGAATTATGGCTCGTTCATACGCTGAACAGTTGGTAGCGATGCTAGAAAAGCAGGGCATCCGCCGTATCTACGGTTTGGTAGGCGACTCGCTGAACCCGATCGTCGACGCCGTGCGCCAGTCGGACATCGAGTGGGTACACGTCCGTAACGAGGAAGCTGCAGCGTTCGCCGCTGAGGCCGACTCCCTGACCACCGGCGAGCTGGCCGTGTGCGCGGCCTCCTGCGGCCCCGGCAATACCCACCTCATCCAGGGCCTGTACGACGCCAACCGTAATGGCGCCAAGGTGCTGGCCATCGCCAGCCACATCCCGTCCCGTCAGATCGGCTCCACCTTCTTCCAGGAGACCCACCCCGAGTCCATCTTCCAGGAGTGCTCCGGCTACTGCGAGATGGTTAACTCCGCCGAGCAGGGCGCGGTGGTCCTCCACCACGCCATCCAGTCCACCATGGCCGGCAACGGCGTGTCCGTCCTGGTCATCCCGGGCGACGTCACCACCCAGGAAGCCGACGATGACACCTTCACCGACTCGGTGATTTCCACCGGCCGTCCGGTCGTCTACCCGGACCCGCGCGAGGCCGCCGCCCTGGCCCAGGCCATTAACGAGGCCAACAGCGTGGCTCTGTTCGTGGGCGCCGGCGTCAAGGACGCCCGCAAGGAGGTCCTCGAGCTGGCACAGAAGGTCAAGGCCCCGATCGGCCACGCCCTGGGTGGCAAGATGTACATCCAGTACGACAACCCCTTCGACGTCGGCATGAACGGCCTGCTGGGCTACGGCGCCGCGCACGACGCCACCAACGACGCCGACCTGCTCATCTTGCTGGGCACGGACTTCCCGTACAACGACTTCCTGCCCAAGCACAATGTGGCCCAGGTCGACATCAACGGCTCGCACATCGGCCGTCGCACTAAGATCTCCTACCCGGTGGTCGGTGACGTCGCCGCCACGCTGGCCAACATCCTGCCGAGCGTCGAGGAAAAGACCGACCGCTCTTTCTTGGACAAGATGCTCAAGGAGCACTACCGCAAGCTCAACCACGTGGTGGAGGCCTACACCAAGGACGTGGACAAGCAGACCCCGCTGCACCCGGAATACCTGGCGGACATCATCGACGACGAGGCTGACGACGACGCCATCTTCACCGTGGACACCGGCATGTGCAACGTCTGGGGTGCGCGCTACATCACCGCCAACGGCAAGCGCCAGCAGATCGGCTCCTTCCGCCACGGCACCATGGCTAACGCCCTGCCGCAGGCCATCGGAGCCCAGGCTGCCAACCCGGACAAGCAGGTCATCACCTTCTCCGGCGACGGCGGCCTGTCCATGCTGATGGGCGAGCTGCTGACCGTGAAGCTGCACAACCTGCCGGTCAAGATGTTCGTGTTCAACAACTCCTCACTGGGTATGGTCAAGCTGGAGATGCTGGTCCAGGGCCTGCCGGAGTTCCAGACCGACCACGCGCCGGTCAACTACGCCAAGATCGCGGAAGCCGCCGGTATCAAGTGCATCCGCATCGAGGACCCGAAGAAGGCCCGCAAGCAGATCAAGGAAGCCATGGCCTTCGACGGCCCGGTCCTGATCGACATGATCACGGACCCGAACGCGCTGTCCCTGCCGCCGACGCTGACGTTCGAGCAGCTGCTGGGCTTCTCCAAGGCCGCCACCCGCACCGTCTTTGGCGGCGGCGTGGGCAAGATGCTGGGCATGGCTAAGTCCAACTTGCGCAACATCCCGGCCTCTGTGGTCTAGGGTTTTCGAGGTCTAGTACCACGCGTTTTCGGTGAAAACTGCGGGCCCAGCACGGCTGGGCCCGCTTTTCTAACTCACAGGGTTCTTGCAGTAACCGGTCAGTACCTTTGATAATTGAAGTGGCAGACTGCTGTGTAGTAGCTGAGAGAACCAGATTCTCTCCTAGCAGCCCCGTACCGGGCGCGGACTTCGTCTCGAGTAGGTCCGCGGTACCGGCGGGCTGAAAGGTCCCAATAGTAGAAAGCGATGGTCACAACAATGGACGACAAGAGCACCGAAAACGTTAAAATCCTCGTCGTAGACGACGAGCCCAATATTGTCGAGCTGCTGACCGTGTCCCTGAAATTCCAGGGCTTCGACGTGCGCACGGCCAGTTCCGGCACCGAGGCGCTGCGGATTGCCCGCGAGATAAACCCGGACGCCTACATCCTGGACGTCATGATGCCGGGCATGGACGGCTTCGAGCTTCTGGGCAAGCTGCGCTCCGAGGGCCTCGACGGCCCAGCGCTCTACCTGACCGCCAAGGATAGCGTCGAGCAGCGCATTCACGGCCTGACCATTGGCGCGGACGACTACGTGACCAAGCCCTTTAGCCTGGAAGAGGTCATCACCCGCCTGCGCGTCATCCTGCGCCGCGGGGCCAGTGTGGAGGACGAGTCCAACAACGCGACTATGTCCTACGCCGACCTGACTCTCAACGACGATACCCATGAGGTCACCAAGGCGGGCAAGATCATCGATCTTTCGCCCACCGAGTTCAACCTCCTGCGCTACCTCATGCAGAACAAGGAGGTCGTTTTGTCCAAGGCCAAGATCCTGGACAACGTCTGGCACTACGACTTCGGCGGCGACGGCAACGTGGTCGAGTCCTATATCTCCTACCTGCGCCGCAAGATTGATACCGGCGACACCCCGCTCATCCACACCGTCCGTGGCGTGGGCTACGTGCTGCGCACCCCGCGCAGCTAAAACCCGTCCCTGACCTTCAAGAGAGATTGCCCCGTCCCCCAGCATGACCGATACCGAAACTAGCGCCCGCCAGGCCGCAGCACCTACTTCCGCGTGGGGCAAGGTGAAGCGGGTGTTCAAGGGCCGCTTCAAGACCACCGCCCTGCCCCTGCGCACCTGGCTGGTGGTCCTGCTGGTCGTGGTCTCCGGCCTGGGCCTAGTCGGCAGCTCCGTGGCCGTCTCCTCGATCATGCGGGACGTGTTGTACAACCGCGTGGATGAGGACATCGCCTCCGCAGCCAAGGGCTGGGCGCAAAGCCCCGAGCTGTTCAACCTGGGCGACCGCTCGCAGCGCCCGCCGACGGATTTCTGCGTCATCAAGATTTACCCCAACGGCTCCATCGAATACTTCAACGTCTTCGACTCCATGCCGCGGGTCGACGGCCTCTACATCGGCGGCTCCCCGGAGACGGTGGAGTCCACGACCGACTCCGCGGTCAACGAGGTTAAGTGGCGCGCGCAGGCCTTCGAGACCGACGGGGTGGTCACGGTCGTGGCCAAGTCCCTGGGTAGCGAGGCCAGCATTCTGCAGGGCCTGGCGGTGGTCCAGGTGCTGATCCTGTCCCTGGTCATCGCCCTCATCGCGCTGGCCGGGTATTGGTCCATCCGGTGGGCGCTGCGCCCGCTGCGGGTGGTGGAAAAGACCGCCTCGGAAATCGCCGCCGGGGATCTGAACAAGCGCGTGCCCGAGTGGCCGCTGCACACCGAGGTCGGCCAGCTGGCGGGCGCGCTCAACGTCATGCTGGGGCACCTGCAGCGGTCCGTGGAGGAGGCCCAGATGAAGGAGGGCCAGATGCGCCGGTTTGTCGGCGACGCCTCCCACGAGTTGCGTACCCCGCTGACCAGCCTGCGCGGCTACACGGAGCTCTACCGCTCCGGGGCTACCCAGGACGTGGACCTGGTCCTATCCAAGATCGACTCCGAGTCGACTCGCATGTCGCTGCTGGTCGAGGACCTGCTCTCGCTCACCCGCGCCGAGGGCAACCGGCTGGACAAGAAACCGGTGGACATGCTGGAGCTGGCCTTATCGGTCGGATCCTCGGCCCGAGCGGCCTTTCCCGGCCGGGACATCCAGGTGGTCAACAAGTCGAATTCCGTGCCTGTGGTCGACGGTGACCCGGACCGCCTGCACCAGGTGTTGCTCAACCTGATTTCTAACGGCATCCGCCACGGCGGCGATGACGCGGCGGTGACACTGCAGCTGCGCCGGGACGCGACCGACGTGCTGCTCGATGTGATCGACGACGGCAAGGGCATGGACAAAGAAGTAGCCGCCCATATCTTCGAGCGCTTCTACCGTGAAGATAGTTCGCGCACGCGTGACACGGGTGGCTCGGGCTTGGGGCTGGCCATCGTGAAGTCCCTGGTGGAACAACACGGCGGCAGCATCACAGTGGATTCGACCCCGGGGGAGGGGTCGGTGTTTACCGTGCGCCTGCCGGCCTGTGCGGAGGCCAACGATCCAGCGGTTTCGGCGGATTAGGCCGGGCGGCCCTCCGAGTCGGTGCCCAAGTGCTGCCGGATGCGGGCGGCGGCCTCGTCCATGGCGGCCGGGTCGGTGTCCTCGGCGGCGTAGGTCTTGGAGAAATCGTATTCCGACATCTTCTCGGTGGGGAAGAGGTGGATGTGGGTGTGGGGGACGTCGAATCCGGCGATGATGTAGCCGGCGCGCGGGGTGCCGAAAGCGTTCTTGATGGCCTGGCCGATGCGCAGGGCGACCTGGTTCAGGTGGCCCCAGGTCTCCGGATCGAGGTCAGTCCACTTGTCGACCTCCTGCACCGGCACGACCAGGGTGTGCCCGTAGCGCAGCGGCTCGATGGACAAAAACGCCACGCACTGCTCGTCCCGGTAGACAAAGCGGCCGGGGAGTTCTCCGTTGATGATCTTGGTAAATACAGAAGCCATGGCCCCAGGCTACCGGCAAGTTAAGATAGACGGTATGCGTATTCTCGTGATTGGCTCGGGCGGCCGCGAACATGCCCTCTTGAAAGGACTAGCTGCTGATCCGGCGACCACTGAATTGCACGTGGCGCCGGGCAGCCCGTGCATGGACCGGATCGCCACCGTGCACGCGGACTATACCCGGGTAGACGACCCGGCCCAGATGACGGGCCTGGCCCAGGACGTTGCTGCGGACCTGGTGGTCATCGGTCCGGAGGTTCCGCTGGTGGCCGGCGTTGCTGATGCCCTGCGGGACGCCGGAATCGCGGTCTTCGGTCCCAACCAGGAGGCCGCCCAGATCGAGGGATCGAAGGCGTTTGCCAAGGACGTGATGGACGCGGCCGGCGTGCGCACCGCGCACGCGGAGACCATCGGCCCGGATGCCGCGGAGGACGAGATCTCCCGGGTCCTCGACGAATTCGGCCCAGTCTACGTGGTCAAGGACGACGGCCTGGCCGGCGGTAAGGGCGTGGTGGTCACCGAGGACCGCGAGCAGGCCGAGGAGCACATCAAGGCAGTGCACAACGGAGGCAACTCCGTGCTCATCGAGTCCTTCCTGCCCGGCCCGGAGGTCTCCCTGTTCTGCCTGGTCGACGGCGAAACCGTCGTGCCGCTGCTGCCCGCCCAGGATCACAAGCGCGCCTACGACAACGACGAAGGCCCCAACACCGGCGGCATGGGCGCCTACACGCCGCTGCCGTGGCTGCCACAGGACGGCGTCAACACCATCGTCGACGAGGTCTGCGCGCCCGTCGCCCGCGAGCTGGTCGCCCGCGGCACCCCCTATTCGGGTCTTCTCTACGCCGGCCTGGCGTGGGGCCCGGAGGGCCCGGCGGTTATCGAGTTCAACTGCCGCTTCGGCGATCCGGAGACCCAGGCCGTGCTCAGCCTGCTGACCTCCCCGCTGGCGGAGGCTCTCAACGCGGTGGCCACCGGCAAGCTGGCGGATCTCAGCCCACTGGAGTGGGAGCCCGCCTTCGCCGTGACCGTGGTGCTGGCCGCCGAGGGCTACCCAGCCTCCCCGCGCAAGGGTGACGAAATTACCGGCGACGCCCTGGAGGATCCGGAGCGCATCCTGCACGCGGGCACCACCGTGGCCGAGGGCAAGGTGGTATCCAACGGCGGGCGCGTGCTCAACGCCCTGGGCAAGGGCTCGACCCTCGCCGCTGCCCGCGAGGCCGCCTACGAGGTGCTCGAAGGCATCACTATGGACGGTGGATTCTACCGCCGCGACATCGCGCTGGCTGCCCAGGAAGGGCGCATCGAGGTGCCTGGCCAGGACCGCTAGCAGGCGCGGGCGCCCGGCTGTTCGGGCAACAGAGTTAGAAGCTCCAGTCTGCGTCGTTGGTGGCCTCTGCGCGCCCGATGACGTAGGAGGAGCCCGATCCGGAAAAGAAGTCGTGGTTCTCGTCCGCGCTGGGGGCCAGCGCGGTCAGTACCGCCGAGTCCACGGCCGTGGACGAATAGTCAAAGCGCGCCGGGTATCCCAGGTTCATGAGCGCCTTATTGGCGTTGTAGCGCACGAACGTGGCCACGCCGTCCATTAGCCCCAGGGGCTCGTAGAGCTCTGCCGAATACTGCAGCTCGAGTTCGTAGAGCTTGTCGAGCAGGTCGTGCACGAAGTCGTCGAGCTCTGCGGCGCGGTGCGGGGCCTTTTCTAGGCCCCGCTGGAACTTGTAGCCGGAGTAGTAGCCGTGCACCGCTTTGTCCCGCAAGATGAGGCGGATGAGATCCGCGGTATTGGTCAGGGTGCCGCGCGCGGCGAAGTGGAGCGGGAGGTAGAACCCCGCGTAGAGCAGCAGCGATGAAAGCAAGGTGGCCGCGGCCTTGCGCTTTAGCTTGTCCGCGCCGAAGTAGTGGCGGGCCACCATTTTCACGCGCCGCTGGAGCAGGTCGTTGTCCACCGCCCACTGGTAGGCGGCGTCGATTTCCTCCGTGGTGGTCAGGGTTGAAAAGATCGAAGAATAGCTGCGCGCGTGCACGGATTGCATGAAAGCGATGTTGGTGTAGACCGCCTCCTCGTGCTCGGTTTGGGCGTCGGGGATCTGGGAGACCTCGCCCACCGTGGCTTGGAGCGTGTCCAGCAGGGTCAGCCCGGTGAAAACGCGGATGGTCTGGGTGCGTTCCGTAGCCGTCAGCCCGTGCCAGTCGTTCAAGTCATTGGACAGCGGGACCTTCTCGGGCAGCCAGAAATTGGAAGTCAGCCGGTTCCAGACCTCTAGGTCCTTCGGATCCTGGGTGCGGTTCCAGTTGATGGGCCGCACGCGGGCTGCTGGTGTCCGCTTGAGCTCGGGCGGGGTGACGGACTGCGAGATAATGGACAATTCTTGCTCTCCTTTAAGGCTTGGTGGGTGGGTAAAAGGCGTTGCGTATTGCGGCCGGTCAGTGGGCCCAAAAATAGGCCAGTCCTGCGTTGACGCGTTCGACGTCGAAGGGGGTGCCGAGAAGCTCGAAGTGGTACAGCTCCGGGACCCCGGTCTTGTTAGCAATCAGTTTTCCGGCGACGCAGAAATCCTCGCCGAAATTGGTGTTTCCGCTCGTGATGACGCCGCGCAGGAGGGCGCGGTTGGCAGGCACGTTGAGGAACGCCCGCACCTGGCGCGGGATAGCTTGCGCGCGGTTGCCGCCGCCGTAAGTGGGGACGACCAAGACGAAAGGCCGAGTGGCCAGCAGCATGGGTTCGCGTTTAGGGCGCAGGGGGATGCGCGCGGCGGGCCGGTTGAGCTGGGCTACGAAACGGTGGGTGTTCTCGGAGGCGGAGGAAAAATAGATCAAATCGGTCGCGCACGTCCGGAACGAATCGACAGAATACGGCATGAAGCAAATTTAAACTACGGTACGCCGTAGTTTCAAGTTTGTTAGAGTATCCCCATGGACATCGAGCTCAATGACCTGCCGGTTAGCACGCAGAACTACCTCAAAGCCGCGTGGCTGTTGAAGGAATGGTCCGCCGAGCCGGCCACCAAGACCGCGCTAGCCGCCCGCGTGGGGGTCACATTGTCCTCGGCGTCCGACGCCGTTCGTAAGCTCACGCAGCAAGGGCTCTTTACCGACACCCGGTACGGGGCGCTCGACCTGACGGCGGAAGGCCGCGAGCTCGCGGTCCAAATGGTCCGCCGCCACCGGCTTATCGAGGCTTACCTGCAAGAAAAGCTGGGGTATACCTGGGACGAGGTCCATGCCGAGGCCGAGGTCCTCGAGCACGCGGTATCCGATCTCTTGGTAGAGCGCATCGATGACGCGCTCGGCCGCCCGACCCGTGACCCGCACGGGGATCCGATTCCCGCCGCCGACGGCGTAGTGGACCAGCCGAGTGCAGTGCAGCTTAGCCAGCTGCCAGTGGGGGCCGCGGCCCGCGTGGAGCGCGTCTCCGACGCGGACCCCGAGTTGTTGCGTTTCCTGGCCTCCCACGGCGTGCGCGCTGGGGTGGAGGTGCGCACCCAAGCGGGGGCGGCGTACACGGAGACGGTCGAGGTGGTGACGCAGGAAGGATCCGTCCATTTGGGGGCAGCTGCCGCGGACGCCATCTGGGTTGCCCCCGCGTCTTAGTTACGTGGAATAATGAGGGCTTGTGGCTGAAAAGAAGAAGATTAACAACGTCCTGTCCTCCCGCTACGCTTCGGCGGAGCTGACCGAAATCTGGAGCCCCGAGCACAAGATCATGCTCGAGCGGCAGCTGTGGATCGCGGTCATGCGCGCTCAGAAAGACCTGGGGGTGGATATCCCCGAAGAGGCGATCAGCGCCTACGAGGCAGCGGTCGAAGACGTCGATTTGGACTCCATCGCCCAGCGCGAGCGCGTTACCCGCCACGACGTGAAGGCGCGTATCGAGGAATTCAACGCGCTGGCTGGCTACGAGCACATCCACAAGGGGATGACCAGCCGCGACCTGACCGAAAACGTCGAGCAGCTGCAGATCTACCGCTCCCTCCAGATCATCCGGGACAAGGCCATCGCCGTGGTGGCCCGCATGGGTGAGCACGCCGACAAGTACCAGCACCTGGTCATGGCGGGCCGCTCCCACAACGTCGCCGCCCAGGCCACCACCCTGGGCAAGCGCTTCGCCTCCGCCGCCGATGAGATGCTGCTGGCCATCGAACGCGTCGAGGCACTGCTCGGGCGCTACCCGCTGCGCGGCATCAAGGGGCCGATGGGCACGGCCCAGGACATGCTGGATCTCATGGGCGGGTCCCACGACAAGCTGGCTTCCCTGGAGACCTCCGTGGCGGATTACCTCGGCTTTAGCCGGATCTTCGACTCCGTCGGGCAGGTCTACCCGCGTTCGTTGGACTTTGATGCGGTCTCCGCCCTCGTCGAGCTGGGCGCGGCGCCGTCTTCTCTGGCCACCACCATTCGCCTCATGGCCGGCAATGAGACTGTCACCGAGGGCTTCAAGGAAGGCCAGGTCGGTTCCTCTGCCATGCCGCACAAGATGAACGCCCGCTCCTGCGAGCGGGTCTGCGGCTTTCAGGTCATCCTGCGCGGCTACCTCACCATGGTCGGCGACCTGGCCGGGCAGCAGTGGAACGAGGGTGACGTCTTCTGCTCGGTCATCCGCCGCGTCGCGCTGCCGGACGCCTTCTTCGCCCTCGACGGACAGTTCGAGACCTTCCTGACCGTGCTGGAGGAGTTCGGTGCTTTCCCAGCCATGATCGACCGCGAGCTCGAGCGCTACCTGCCGTTCTTGGCCACCACCCGCATCCTCATGGCGGCCGTGCGCGCCGGGGTCGGCCGCGAGACCGCCCACGAGGTCATCAAGGAAAACGCCGTCGCCGTGGCGCTGAACATGCGCGAAAACGGCGCGGACCAAGACCTGGTGGAGCGCCTGGCCGCCGACGAGCGCCTCCCCCTTGACAGGGCTGCCCTGGATGAGGCCCTCGCCGACAAGCACGCCTTCATCGGCGCTGCGGAAGCGCAGGTAGGCCAGGTACTGTCCCGGATTGCTGAAAAGGCGGACCAGCACCCCCAGGCCGCCCAGTACCGCCCGGGCGAGATTATTTAGCCCATCGGCGCGCTAAGATGTGGGGCATGCGACCACGTCTTAGCGATTATCAGCACCTCGTATCCGGCAAAGTCCGCGACATCTACGCCATCGATGAGTACACGCTGCTCATGGTGGCCAGCGACCGGATTTCCGCCTTCGACTTCGCCCTGGAGCCCGCCATCCCGGACAAGGGACGGGTGCTGACTGCGACCTCGCAGTTCTTCTTCGAGGCCATCAATTTCCCCAACCACCTGGCCGGCCCGGTCGACGACGAGCGGATCCCGGAAGAGGTCCTGGGGCGGGCATTCGTGGTCAAGAAACTTAAGATGCTGCCCTTCGAGTGCGTGGCCCGCGGCTACCTGACCGGCTCCGGCCTGAAGGAATACCAGGCCAACGGCACGGTCTGCGGCATTGAGCTGCCCTCTGGGCTGGTGGAGGCCTCCCGCCTGCCGGAGCCCATTTTCACCCCGGCTACTAAGGCGGAGCAGGGCGAGCACGACGAGAACGTCACCTATGAGCGCGTCGTGAAAGACCTCGGCGCCGACCGCGCCGCCCAGCTGTGCAACGCCACGCTGACCATCTACGCCCAGGCCGCCCAGATCGCCGAGGAACGCGGCATCATCCTGGCCGACACCAAGTTCGAGTTCGGCCTGGACAGCGACGGCACCCTCGTCTTGGCTGACGAGGTGCTGACCCCGGACTCTTCCCGCTACTGGCCGGCCGACTCCTACGTCGAGGGCGAGGTCCAGCCCAGCTTCGACAAGCAGTACGTCCGCAACTGGCTGACCTCGCCGGAATCCGGCTGGGACAAGGCCTCTGAGACCACCCCGCCGGCCCTGCCGGGCGAGGTCGTCTCCGCCACCCGCCTGCGCTATATCGAGGCCTACGAGCGCCTGTCGGGTAAACAGTTCATCGATTGGGTAGGCTAAAGTCCACGCAGCGGGCGGGAGTGACCCCGCCGGCTGGGCAGCGCGTTGACGTAGGATGGGGGCCTATGACTGATGAATCCATGCATGCTCCGGTAGCCCCCGTTCGTCCGATTTCGCGCCAATTTCACGGCCGCACTTTCGTCGATGATTACGAGTGGCTGCGGGATAAGAAGTCGCAGGACACGCTGGACTATCTCAACGCGGAAAACGACTACACCAAGGCGCAGACCGCGCACTTGGAGACGCTGACCGAGAATATCTACCAGGAGATTAAGTCCCGCATCAAGGAAACGGACATGTCCGTTCCGGTACGCCAGGGCGATTACTGGTACTA
This sequence comes from Corynebacterium sp. HMSC04H06, assembly GCF_001815935.1. GTDB lineage: Bacteria > Actinomycetota > Actinomycetes > Mycobacteriales > Mycobacteriaceae > Corynebacterium. The sequence goes on along the minus strand of NZ_KV823421.1, from coordinate 35,681 downwards.
CGGCCGCTCCCAGGAGGGCAAGAGCTACGGCCTGTCCTGCCGCCTGCCGGTCGAGGAGGGGGCGGACCCGTGGTTCCCGCCCGTCATCTCGGAGGAGGGCCGCCCGGCAGACGAAGAGGTGCTGCTCGACCTGAACGAGCTGGCCGAAGGCAACGAATTCTTCTCCCTCGGGGCCTCTTCCATTACGACCTCGGGGCGCTATTTGGCCTATTCCGTCGACGTCAGCGGTGACGAGCGCTTCGAGCTGCGCATCAAGGACCTGGCTACGGGCGAGTTGCTGGACGATCACCTGACGGGTTTGTTCTACGGCGCGACCTGGGTCGGCGAGGACTACATCTTTTACCAGACCGTCGACGAGGCCTGGCGCGCCGACAGTGTGTGGCGCCACAAAGTAGGCACGCCGCAGGAAGACGACGTGCGCATCTTCTACGAGGAAGACGCCCACTTCAGCGTAGGGGTGGGCGGCACGCGCAGTGACAAGTACCTGTTCTTGGTCTCCAGTTCGAAGATCACCTCGGAGTTCTGGGTGCTGGAGCAGGACCAGCCGGAAGGCGAGTTCCAACTGCTCTGGGAGCGCGAATCCGGGGTCGAATACGAGGTGGACCACGCCGTCATCGACGGTGAGGACCGCTGGATCGTCAGCCACAACGCCGCCGGCGCCAACTTCGAGGTCACCGTCTGCCCGGCGCTGACGAAGGACACCGGCCTGCCCGCCCTGCGCGATACGCAGGTGCTGGTCCCACACCGCGAGGACGTGCGCATCGAGGGCGTGGATACCTACCAGCACCAGCTGGTGCTGGTCTACCGCAGCGGCGGCATCGGGCGCATCGCCATCATGCCCCTGACCGAGGGTGAGGGGCTCGGCGAGTTCACCCAGGTCGACTTCGACGAGGAGATCTATACTGCCGGCACCACCGGCAACCCGGAATGGGACACCCCGGTCATCCGCATGGTCTACGGCTCATTCACGCAGCCTGCTCAGGTCCTGCAGTACGACGTGGCCGCCGGCGAGCGCACCCTGCTGAAGCAGCAGGAGGTCCAGGGCGGCTACGACCCCGGCGACTACACCGCCTATCGCCTGTGGACCACCGCCCAGGACGGCACGGAGATCCCCGTCTCCGTGGTGCACCGCGCGGACCTGGACACCTCCGCGCCGCAGCCGATGCTGCTCTACGGCTACGGTTCCTACGAGACCAGCGTCGACCCCGGGTTCTCCGTCACCCGCCTGTCGCTGCTGGACCGCGGCATGATCTTCGCCGTCGCCCACGTCCGCGGCGGCGGGGAGATGGGCCGCGGCTGGTACGACCACGGCAAGCTCATGGAGAAGAAGAACACCTTCACCGACTTCATCGATGTTGCCGATGATCTCATCGCCCGCGGCCTGACCAGCCCGGACCGGCTGGCGGCGGAAGGTGGTTCCGCGGGCGGCATGCTGATGGGGGCGGTGGCGAATATGGCCCCGGACCGTTTCACCGCCATCCAAGCCGCCGTGCCTTTTGTTGACCCGCTGACCTCAATGCTCATGCCGGAGCTCCCGCTCACGGTGGTGGAGTGGGACGAGTGGGGCGACCCGTACCACGACCCGGCCTTCTACGACTACATGGCCAGCTACGCCCCGTACGAGAACGTCACGGCGCAGGATTACCCGAACATCCTGGCCACGACCTCGCTGAACGACACCCGCGTGCTCTACGTGGAGCCCGCCAAGTGGATCGCCAAGCTGCGCACCGTTGCCAGCGGCGGCCAGTTCCTGCTGAAGACGGAGATGGTCGCCGGCCACGGCGGCGTGTCCGGCCGCTACGACAAATGGCGCCAGAACGCCTTCGAATACGCTTGGATCATCAACCAGGCCACGGGGTGTACCGAGTAGCGTTCTCGACGCGCGGAACCTAGAAGGCTGTGCGATAATACTTCTTATGCATGGCCACCTCCTGGTTTCGATTTCCAGTATTTTCGACGACACCCGGAAACAGGCCTCGAATCTCCTCCGCATCCTGGATGCCGAGGGGATTCCTGTGTCTCTTCTGATTGCCCCGCATATTGACGGCAATTGGCATTTGGCTAAGGACTCCAAGACGAAGGGCTGGGTCAAAGAGCAAGCAGACGCCGGCCGGGTGCTGATTCTCAACGGCTTCGATCAGGCCGTCCAGGGCCGCCGCGCGGAATTCGCCAACCTCGATGAGCACGAGGCAAAGCTGCGGCTGGCCGGTGCGACCCGGCAGATGGGCAAGATCGGTTTCACTCCCACCATCTTCGCCCCGCCGCGCTGGCGCATGTCGGAGGGAACCCTCAAGGTGTTGCCGGCTTTCGGCTTCGACGTGGCCGTGTCTACCCGCGGCATCCACGAACTGGAGTCCGGCAAGTTCTACCAGTCGCGCAACCTCTCCTACGGCGAGGGTTTCGGCGCGGCCAAGTGGTGGCGCCGCAACATCATCCGCGCGGCGGAACGCTCCGCCCAGCGCGGCAACACGGTCCGTCTGTCCGTGTCCGGCCGTAACCTCGACGACCGGAAGGTGGTCAAGGACTTCGTCAAGGCCGTGCACAAGGCCGCAGCGGCCGGCGCGCAGCCGGCCGACTACAGCATCTTCCTGCCGAACTAGGGCAGCAGGCGCTCGATGACGCGGCGGACATCCGCCGGCAACATCGGCAGCACGCCGCGCAGGCCACCTGCCAGGGCGGTACCGATTCCCAGGAGCGCGGCCAGGCCAGCGATCCCTGCCGCGACAGCGCCGCCCACCGAGGAGCCACTAGAGCCCGTATCCCCCGGACCCGCCGGCTTGCCCTGGTCGTCGTCTTCGTTGTTAGCGTCCCCATCGTTTTCCTCGCCGGCGCCGTCGTCGCTGCCGAGGGAGAAGCCGACCTTGACCGGATCGTGGTCGGAGGAGCGGAACGGGGAGTCGTCGTAGAAGTCGACCGCGTTGTAGTTGCGGCGTGAGTACTCGAAGGCGACGGGCTCGTCTGCGTTGATGTTCCAGACCTGCGCGTCGGTGACGTTCTCGCTGGCCACCGCGTTGGCCAGGACGTGGTCCAGGGAGCCGAGCAGGCCGCTGAACTGGTAGGAGGCGTCGGCATCAAAAGTCTCTGCCGGAACGGTGTAGCCGTGGTTGCGGAAGATATCCAGGGCCTCCTCGCGCGTGTAGGTGTTCAGATCGCCCATGACGAAGGTGGCCTTATTCTGCCAGTCCGGCTGCTGAGCCAGGTGGTCCAGGACCGCCTGGGCCTGTGCGTTGCGCACGTTGGGGTTGTTGCCCTGGCCGTCGCCGCGGTCCGCGTCATCCTTGACTACGGAACCCTTGGACTTGAAATGGTTGGCCACGGCCACAAACGTCTCGGCGTCCTCGCTTGCATCAGCCGGGGCGAACTCCTGGGCCAGAGGTTCACGCGCGGTGCCTGTGAAGCGGGCGTCGCTGAAGATGCGGGACTCTCCCACTGGGCGCACGCGGTCCGGGTCGTAGATGAACGCGGTGCGGATGACGTCGACGTCCTCGGGCACGCTCTCGGACGGGGAGGCGACGGCCTTCCAGTTTCCGCCCGCGGCGTTGAGCTCCTCGACGAGGTGGTTTAGTGCCTCGTCGCGGCGGGAGAGGTCCCCGGTCACGCCGAAGGTGTCCTCGATTTCGGACAGCGCGATGACGTCGGCGTCTAGGCCGTTGATGGCCGCGACGATCTTGGCCTGCTGGTCTTCGAAGGCGCTCTGGGTGTAGGCGCCGCGGGTGGTCCCGCGGTTGACGGTGACCGGGTTGCCGTCCTTGTCGTCGTAGGAGCTGCCGCCGAACTCCTCGCCCAGCGAGGTAAAGTAGTTCAGGACGTTGAAGGCGCCGATGGTGTAGTCGCCCTTGACGTCGAGGGCGTTCAGCTCCGCGGCGCGGGAGTCCTCCCAGCTAATCGGCAGATCCGCGCCGGCGGTCTCCCCGGTGACCGGGGAGGTAGGCTGGAAGCGCCACTGCTCGTGGGAGTAGTGCACGACGACCGGCTGCTGGAACTCCACCTGGTCGGTGGTGCGCAGGCTCTTGATGGTCTGGCCGCCGTCCTGGGAGATATACGGCAGCGGGGTCTCCTTATCGGTCTTCAGGTAGTCGCGGGTCCGGCCGTCGTCCAGGGCGACCAGGCGCTCGGCGTTGTCCTTTTCCAGCTGCTTGAGTGGGGAGTTCGGATCCGTCGAGGGAGCATGCACATCGGAGGGCTGGCGCAGGGGCTCTTGGCCCGCAGCCAGGCCGACCTCGCCGTAGGTGTTGAGCGCGTAGTTGTTGGTCACGGTGTGAATACCGGGAAGCACCAGCATGGACTCGTAGGCCTCCCGGGCCTTGTCGCCGGCGGGCAGTTCCTCGATGTCGATGGGCTCGACCTTCTCCAGCGGCTCCTCCAGCTCAGCGAAGTTGCGCGCCGAAACCTGGGTGTTGCCGTAGTACTCGGAGACCTTGCCGGTAACCCGCACGGACTGGCCGATTTCCGGGTACGCGCCGTCATTGCCGGCGTAGACGAACAGGCCGTGGCTGGCCTCGCCGGCCGCGGCCTCGCCGCCGGTCTGGATGGTGTAGCCGTTCAGGCCGCCTTTTTCCCACACAGCGGTGACGACACCCTCGGTGGTCACGGTCTGGTCGACCAGCGGGGAGGCCGAGCCCGTGCCCTGGATATCGGCGATGACCACGACCTCGCCCTCGGCGGGCGGATCCTGCGGCTCTGGATCAGTGCCCGGTCCCGGGGCCACGCCTCCGCCGGTGCCCGCCGGGCTAGGGGCGCCGGCGGTGAAATCGGCGGAATTGTCATCGGTGTCGGTGCCGTGCTCGTCGCGCTGGACCGAGGTCTGGTTGTTCGGCGCCTGGGCCGGCGAGCCCTCGGACAGGCTGGTCTCGCCGAAGCCGACCAAGTCGACCGCCTCGCCCGCGCCGTCGCTGAGCTGGACCGAGCCCTTGGTGGCGGACATGGCCAGGCTTCCGGTGGCGTCGGGATCCGGCAAAGTGGTGCTGCCGCCGTTGCCCTGGGCCTGCTGGATGAGGTAGTGGGCCCCGGCCGGGATCGTCCCACTCAGCTGGGTGGTGCCGCCGGAGCCGCCCTTGGCGGAGAAGTACTCGACGTTCCAACCGTCCAAGCTGATGTCGCTATCTGTCGGGTTGTAGAGCTCGATGAAGTCGTGGGTATAGTCGGCGCCGGAGTTGCCACCACCGCCGTAGACCTCGGAGATGACGACGTTGTCCCCGGCCGGGGCGGCCGAGGCTGCGGGGACGGCGAGACCGGCGCTAACGGTAGAGGTTACGGCCGCGAGCACGAGCGTGCCGCGGCGGCGGGCCACCCGCCGCGAGGACTGGGGGGAAGACAACTGGGGAGAAGACATAGGGAACGAACCACCTTTGCTGGAGAAAGACAGACAATTTCATGCGTTCCGAGCGCATTACCCTCAGTTGTAGAACACGGAGCGGACACTAGCTGGAGTAAGCGCTGTCGCGTGTTCGAAGCCCGCAGGGGGTTTGCCTAGGTGTGGCCGAGATTTTTATTTCCGTCTTTGCCGGGTATACCCGGTGTTTACTTTCCGGCCACGATTGGGGGAGTGGGCATTGGTGTGGGGGTGACTGCTGTGATGGGTAGGTTTTGCGGCCCTAGGCAGGCTAAACTAGTGCCCGCAGACCTAGCCGTGAGCACAGTAAGGAAATTTAATGGCTCGTGTAGTTGTCAATGTCATGCCGAAGGCCGAGATTCTGGATCCGCAGGGGCAAGCTGTTGTCCGCGCGCTGGGTCGAATCGGGGTTGAAGGGGTTAGCGATGTCCGCCAGGGCAAGCGCTTCGAGTTGGAGGTCGCGGACTCCGTGACGGCCGAGGAGCTGGAGAAGGTCGCGGCCACGCTGCTGGCCAACACCGTGATCGAGGACTACGAGGTCACCGGGCTGGAGGTCAAGTAGTGTCCGCCAAGATCGGAGTAATTACCTTCCCTGGCACGCTCGACGACGTTGACGCGGTCCGCGCCGCGCGCCGGGCCGGCGCCGAGGTGGAAAACCTCTGGCACGCTGATGCCGACCTGCGCGGCGTGGACGCGGTCGTGGTTTCCGGTGGCTTTTCCTACGGCGACTACCTGCGCTCCGGGGCGATTTCCGCCCTCGCGCCCGTCATGCGCTCGGTCATCGACGCCGCCCACAAGGGCATGCCGGTGCTGGGCATTTGCAACGGCTTCCAGATCCTGACTGAAGCCGGCCTGCTGTCCGGGGCACTGACCCGCAACCAGGGGTTGCACTTCCACTGCACCGACACCTACCTGGAGGTCGCGAACGCACAGACCGCCTGGACCAGCGAGTTTAACGCCGGCGATCGGATTCTCATCCCGGCCAAGCACGGCGAGGGCCGTTTCCAGGCTGCTGCGGAGACCGTCGAGGAGCTGGAGAAGGAAGGCCGCGTGGTCTTCCGCTACACGGACAACTACAACGGGTCCGTCAACGCGATCGCCGGTATTACCAACGAGACCGGCCGGGTCGTGGGGCTTATGCCGCACCCCGAGCACGCTATCGATCCGCTTACCGGGCCGTCCACTGACGGCCTGGGTCTTTTTGTATCCGCTATCAACGCCGTGACGGCCGCAGTTTAGGAGGCGCACATGACCGTACACAATGACACCGTCTCCCAGGCCCAGCAGGACCCGGACCTGGAACAGCCCTTCCGCGAGCTGGGGCTCAAGGACGACGAATACCAGCGCATCAAGGACATCCTGGGGCGTAGGCCGACCGATGCCGAGCTGACCATGTACTCCGTGATGTGGTCGGAGCACTGCTCGTATAAGTCCTCGAAGACGCACCTGCGCTACTTCGGTGAAACCATGACCGACCAGATGGGGGAGAAGATCCTCGCCGGTATCGGTGAGAACGCCGGCGTGGTCGACATCGGGGACGGCAACGCGGTGACCTTCCGCGTGGAGTCCCACAACCACCCGTCGTACGTCGAGCCCTACCAGGGCGCGGCCACCGGCGTGGGCGGGATCGTCCGCGACATCATGGCCATGGGTGCGCGCCCCATCGCGGTGATGGACCAGCTGCGCTTTGGCCCAGCCGATGCCGCGGATACCAAGCGCGTCCTGCCGGGCGTCGTCGCAGGAATCGGCGGCTACGGCAACTGCCTGGGTCTTCCCAATATTGGGGGCGAGACCGTCTTTGATGAGTCCTACGCTGGCAACCCGCTGGTCAACGCCCTGTGCGTGGGCACGCTGAAGGTCGAGGACCTGAAGCTAGCCTTCGCCTCCGGCACCGGTAACAAGGTCATGCTGTTCGGCTCCCGCACGGGCCTGGACGGCATCGGCGGCGTGTCTGTGCTGGCGTCGGACACCTTCGAGGACGGCGCGGAGCGCAAGCTGCCGGCCGTCCAGGTGGGTGACCCCTTCGCGGAGAAGGTCCTCATCGAGTGCTGCCTGGACCTCTACCACGCCGGCGTAGTGGTCGGCATCCAGGACCTGGGCGGCGCCGGCCTGGCCTGCGCGACCAGTGAGCTGGCGGCCTCCGGCGACGGCGGCATGGAGATCAACCTGGACGAGGTCCCGCTGCGCGCCGAGCACATGACCGCCGCCGAAATCCTGGCTTCCGAGTCCCAGGAGCGCATGTGCGCGGTCGTAGCCCCGGAGAACGTGGAGCGCTTCCGCGAGATCTGTGCGCACTGGGACGTCACCTGCGCCGAGATTGGTGAGGTCACCACCGGAAAGCACCTGGTCATCCGCCACCAGGGCGAGGTCGTCGTGGACGCCCCGGCCGGCACCATCGCCGACGAGGCCCCGGTCTACGAGCGCCCCTACGCCCGCCCGGAGTGGCAGGATAAGTTGCAGGACTTCGGCGGCGTGGATTACGCCCCGCTGGGCGATGCCCTCCTTCAGCTGGTGGCCTCCCCGGCGCTGTGCTCTCGTGACTTCATCACTAACCAGTACGACCGCTACGTCCGCGGCAACACGGTGCAGTCGCACCACGCGGATGCCGGTGTGCTGCGCATCGACGAGGAGACCGGCCGGGGCGTCGCCGTCTCCGCGGACGCCTCGGGCCGTTACACCAAGCTGGACCCGAACATGGGCGCGCGCCTGGCCCTGGCCGAGGCCTACCGCAACGTCGCCGTGACCGGCGCCCGCCCGGTGGCCGTCACCAACTGCCTGAACTTCGGTTCCCCGGAAAACCCGGACGTGATGTGGCAGTTCCGGGAGGCCGTTCACGGCCTGGCCGACGGCGCGGTCGAGCTGGGCATCCCGGTCTCCGGCGGCAACGTCTCCTTCTACAACCAGACCGGTGAGGAGCCCATCCTGCCGACCCCGGTCGTCGGCGTGCTGGGCGTTATCGACGACGTCGCCGACTCCATCGGCCACAACCTGGGCACCGCTGCGGACGAAGTCCTCATCCTCCTGGGGTCCACCCAGGACGAGTTTGGCGGTTCCATCTGGCAGCAGGTCTCCGGCAAGGGCCTGTCCGGCCTGCCACCGCAGGTCGACCTGGGCAACGAGGCCAAGCTGGCCGAGTTCTTCCATGGCAACTCTGACCTCACCGCGGCCCACGACGTCTCCGAGGGCGGCCTGGCCGTCGCTGCGTTCGAGATGGCCAAGCGTAACCGCGTCGGCGTCGAGCTCGACCTTGCCGCCGTGCACGACGACGAGTTCGTCGCCGCGTTCTCCGAGTCTGCTTCCCGCGCCCTGGTCGCCACGACCAAGGACAAGGCAGACGCGGTTCTCCAGCGCGCCCAGGAGCTGGGCATCCAGGCCACCCAGGTTGGCAAGACCACCGCGGTGGACAGCCTCATCCTGGGCCAGACCGCCGTCCCGCTGACCCAGCTGGTCGACGCCTGGTCCGCCACCCTGCCCGACCTCTTCGGCCACGCCGTGGGGGCGAACTCCGTGGTGGAATAGGGGAGACAGATAATGCCTCACACCGTGATATGCGGTGTGAGGCTTTTTCAGTTGGGCTCATCGGCCAGGCGTGGGGCGCCGAAGAGGCGCTAAAGGCGGTTTACCCGCCCGGGGTGGTCGGTTTAGCCGCCGATGGTCGGCTGGATGGTTTGTGCCCAACTGACCTTGAGTTGGTGTGAGAACAGCGGGAAGGAGTGGGAGCCGGTGTTGGTGTAGTAGCGGTTGACGTCGACGCCGGCCGCGCGGGCGGTGCGGGTGTAGATGTTGGTGCACTCGTTGGCAACCTTCTCGGTTGCGGACGGGCCCAGGTGTTGGGCGGGGCCGTAGTTGCCGTCGATAGGGCCGGGGGTGCCGGAGGCGGAAGCAACGAAGACCTTGACGTCGCGCAGTCGGTGCGGCTGGGCGTTGGGATCGTGGTCGGCCCAGGCCGGGGAGCCGGGCAGGCCCCAGGCATTGACGGAAGAGCCGCCGCCGGCGGCCATCATGATGCTGGAGACCGGCCATCCCAGGGCACCGGAGCGGACCGGGCAACCGGAGTAGGAGGCGGCGGCGCGGAAACGCTGCGGGGCGTGGCCGGCGATGTCGAGGGCGGCGGCGCCAGTGGAGGACAGGCCCGCGATAGCGTCGCGGCCGTTGCCGTGGAATTCGGCGTCGATGAGCGGCGGGAGTTCGTGGGTCATGTAGGTGTTCCATTTGTTAACGCCCAGGATCGGATCCGCGGTATTCCAGTCGGTGTAGAGGGAATAAGCGCCGCCGATGGGCATGACAACATTGACGTTCTTGCCGGCGAACCACGGGCCGACGTCGGTGTGGCTCATCCAGTTCATGCCCTGCTCGCCGCCCTGGATGCCGGGCAGTAGGTAGAAGGATCCGCGCGGCTGGTCGCCGCCGGGCAGCAGCACGTTATTGGTGATAACGGCGCGGTTGGCCGGGGACCAGACGTCCACCTTCCAGAAGTTGCCGTTGACGTGTCGCTTGTTCACGATCTTCGGCTGGTTGCCCAACCAGGGCTGCTTGCTCTGGTTGCCGGGTAGCTGGAAGGAGCCGTCGATGAGGCTCGACTGGGCCTGAGCGGACGGGGCGGCAGGGCTGGCGAGGCCGAACCCGAGGGCGGCGACCGCGGCGAAGGCGGCGGCTAGTACGCGGGGGCGGCGAAGAGAGACAGGTTTAAACACCGTTCGACTATAACGCATATAGCAACGAATTCGAAGGATTTTCACAGCCGTGGGTTACGCAACCGTAGGTTATACTACGGCTAGAAGCAGCGGTCACTCCGCCAGTGGAGACCTGCGAGGAGGAACAATGGCGCCGGTACAGGACGGCATAGTCGAACGGACTAGGCTAGTGGCCGACCGCGGCCCGCGCCCGCTTACCCGCGGGTGGGGGCACGTCTTCGCCGCGCTGGCCGCCCTCGTCTCCGCCACCGTGCTCATTACCTACTCCTGGATGACGCTGAGCTGGGCACCGGCCCTGGGCGTGACGGTCTACGGGGTGTGCCTGGTTGGGCTATTCGCGGTTTCCGCGACCTACCACCGCTGGCCCTGGGGTAGCTTCCGGGCCGTGCAGTGGTGGCGGCGGGCGGATCACGCGACCATTGCCGTGTTCATCGCGGCGACGTATACGCCGCTATCACTTATCGCCTTCGACGGTGCGACCGCGTGGATCCTGCTCGGGGTGGCCTGGGGTGGCGCGCTGGCCGGCGTGATACTCAACCTGGTCTGGATCGAGCACCCGCGCTGGCTATCCGTGGCCGTGTACTTGGTGCTCGGGTGGCTGATAGTCCCTCTCATCCCGACCCTGTGGCGGCAGGAAGGCCCTGCGGTGGTCTGGCTGCTCTTTGCCGGCGGCCTGGTTTATTCCTTAGGCGCGGTGGTCTACGGGCTCAAGTGGCCGGGGCGCAACGCGCGCATCTACGGCTACCACGAACATTTCCACTCCGCGACAATCGCGGCCGCCGCAGTCCACCTGGTCGCCGTGTGGATGGTGGTCGTCGGTGCCGGCTAAAAGCCCGGACAGGGCGCTAGTAAAAGTAGTGAAGACAGGGCCACCGGGGCCGAAGACCCTTCAGGGGACGGAAAAATCGGACGAATTACTGGCCGGGCCTAGGCCATGAGAGAAGGTGAACCGCATGAAAGCAAAGGAAAAGGCAACCGTCGTAATCCGGGTAGCGGTCGTGGTCGTGGTGGGGGCCGGCGTAATTTACTTTCTGGCGCGGGACTGGGAGACTCTGCGCCGGCCGGCAGACGCCGACTAGCGCGTTGCCGTTTTGGGCGCTGATTGCAGGGTGGGGCTTAGTCGATGTGCTGGTTGTTGGGCGCGACGATGAGGGGCTTGGGAGAGTACTTGCCGCGTAGCTCCCGCAGGATATTGGCGTGCTCGGCCAGGCGCTTGTCCTCGTCGGTGACCGGGGTGAACTGGCGCGCGGCCTGCGGCTGGAAGTCGCGGTCGATGGCCATGTAGGCCACGGTGGCGTGGATGGCGGTCTCCAGGTTGTTGCGGCCGCCCCGCGGGTTGCCGGCGCGCACGTGGATGGACATCTGCATCGAACGGTTGTCGGTGCGCATCATGCGGGCGTCGACCTCGATGAGGTCGCCGATGGCAATCGGGCGGTAGAAGCGGATGCCGCCGGCGTAGACGGCCACGGTGTGCTCACCGGACCATTCCATGGTGCAGGCGGTGCCGGCCTCGTCGATCCACTCCATGGCGGTGCCACCGTGAACCTTGCCGCCCCAGTTGACGTCCGTCGGCTTGGCCAGAAAGCGGTTGATGAGCCGCGGGGCGTAGGACGGGCCTTCGTAGGTCTGCTGTTCCATCTCCTCTTCGATGGCCTTGCGCAGCTCGATACGAGACTGGGCGGCCTCGGCGACGCGGCGCTACTCGTCGTCTTCCGGGGTGAACGTGGGCACCGGGGTCGACTTGTTGGTTTCGGCGTCCTTGGCCACGAAAATGACCAGGCAGTCGCAGGCGCGGGTGAAGATGCCGTCGCGCGGGTCCGCGGAGAGCACCTCGTTGACGATGTGCATGGACGACCGGCCGGTCATCGCAATGCGGGAGCGGACCTCCACGATGTGGCCCGAGGGGATCGGACGGGTGAAGTGAATGTGGCCTACGTAAGCGGTCACGCAGTACTGGCCGGACCACTGGACCGCGCACGCGTAGGCGGCCTTGTCGATCCATTCCAGAACGCGGCCGCCGCTGATGCCCTGGGCGCCAGCCATGCGGACATCAGTGGGCGAAGCCATGAAACGAAGGGTGATTTGCGGGGACTTAAGAGCATCCTGCGTCTGCGGAGTAGTGGTCATAATATATAAAGCTACCAGGGCGGGAGGAAGGATTAGGGCACGTGGCGTCGCGGACTGCCGCACGGTTGCGCGCAGGCAGCGCCGGGGTGGCGGGGACTAGACTGGGCGGCATGGCAAAGAAGGCAGATCCCGCTGCGGCGCGCGCGGCCGTCGTGGCTTTGGCAGAGTGGATTCAGCAAGAAAGCCCGGACGCCGCGGAGCGGCCGACCCGGGCCACGCTAGCGCAGGCGGTACGCAATACGGCCCGGTTGGTGGAGCAGGACGCGCCGGGGCACTCGGTGGAGCTGCGGGTACCCCCGTTCGTGGCCGTCCAGTGTATTGAGGGGCCGCGCCACACCCGCGGCACCCCACCCAATGTCGTGGAGACGGATCCGCACACGTGGCTGCGTTTGGCCACCGGGCATACCAGCTGGCAAACCGCCGTCGACGCAGGACAGGTTGATGCTTCCGGCTCCCGCGCCGCGGAGATCGCGGAGTGGCTGCCCATCATCCCGCTGGGCCGCTGAGCCGCGCAAGCGGGCACGAGGGCGGCCGGGTATTAGTGCCGGACTGGCTAAACGACTAAGATAACCGGCGTGGAAGCCGTCAACTCACTTCAGACAACTGGCCTCACTAATCTCGACGATCACGGCGAGACCTCTCCGCGGGAAGAATGCGGCGTCTTCGGCGTCTGGGCCCCGGGAGAAGAGGTTTCCAAGCTTACCTATTTCGGGCTTTTCGCCCTCCAGCACCGCGGTCAGGAGGCCGCCGGCATGGCGGTCGGGGATGATGACCGCCTGGTGGTTTTCAAAGACATGGGGCTGGTAGCCAATATCTTCGACGAGTCCATCCTGAGCTCCCTGCAGGGCAACGTGGCCGTCGGACACACCCGCTATTCCACCGCCGGTGGCAAGGAATGGTCCAACGTGCAGCCGATGTTCGGCGCGTCCTCCAACGGGGTGGACATCGCGCTCGGCCACAACGGCAACCTGGTCAACTACCTGGACCTGCGCCAAGAGGCCATGGACCGCGGGCTGATTAAGCCGCACGAGGAGTCGGTCTCCGACTCGATGTGCCTGTCTATGTTGCTGGGCGACGGCGTCAATGAGGAAACCTCCGTCTTTGAATCCGCCCGCCAGCTGCTGCCCCGCGTTCAGGGCGTTTTCTGCCTGACCTTCACCGACGGCCACACCCTGTACGCCGCCCGCGACGGGCACGGCGTGCGCCCGTTGGCGCTGGGGCGCCTGCCGCAGGGCTTCGTGATCGCCTCCGAGACCTGCGCGCTCGACATCGTGGGCGCGCAGTTCATCCGGGAAATCGAACCGGGCGAGCTCGTCGCCATCGACGAGACTGGGATTCGTTCCGAGAAATTCGTCGAGCCCACCCGCCACGGCTGCGTCTTCGAATACGTCTACCTGGCCCGCCCCGATACCCAGATCTCCGGGCGCTCGGTCAACGAGACCCGCGTGGACATCGGCCGCCGCCTGGCCCGCCAGTTCCCGGCCGAAGACGCCGACCTGGTCATCCCGGTGCCGGAGTCGGGCAACCCGGCCGCGGTCGGCTACGCCCGCGAATCCGGCATTACCTTCGCCCACGGCCTGGTGAAAAACGCCTACGTGGGCCGCACCTTCATCCAGCCCACGCAGACCCTGCGCCAGCTGGGCATCCGGCTCAAGCTCAACCCGCTCAAGGAGGTCATCGCCGGCAAGAAGCTCGTGGTGGTGGATGACTCCATCGTCCGCGGCAACACCCAGCGCGCCCTCATTCGCATGCTGCGGGAGGCAGGCGCGGCCGAGGTCCACGTGCGGATCGCCTCCCCGCCGGTGAAGTGGCCATGCTTCTACGGCATCGATTTTGCCTCCCCGGGCGAACTCATCGCCAACGTCGCGTCGAGCGATGACCCGGAGGTCATCTGCCAGACCATCTGCGAGGCCATCGGCGCCGACAGCCTGGGCTTTGTCAGCGTGGATGAGATGATTGCGGCGACCGAGCAACCACGCAGCCAGCTGTGCGCCGCCTGCTTCGACGGCCACTACCCGCTGGGCCTGCCGGCCGGTAGCCCCAACGCGGAGGCCGTACGTACGCTAATGAGCCAGAACTCTTAAAAAGACCCCCAAGGAATGAAACTTTCGCTATGACCGATACGACTGACAACACTTACGCCGCCGCCGGCGTGGACATCGCCGCCGGCGATCGCGCTGTCCAGCTGTTCGCCCCGCACGCCAAGCGCGCTACCCGCCCGGAGGTCATGGGCGGCCTGGGCGGGTTTGCGGGCCTGTTCAAGCTCGGCGACTACAAGGAGCCCATCCTGGCGGCGGGCTCGGACGGCGTGGGCACGAAGCTGGCCGTGGCCCAGGCGATGGACAAGCACGACACCATCGGCATTGACCTGGTGGCCATGTGCGTCGATGACCTGGTGGTCTGCGGCGCCGAGCCGCTGTTTTTGCAGGACTACATCGCCGTCGGCAAGGTCGTTCCGGAAAAGGTCGCGGAGATCGTGGCCGGCATCGCCGAGGGCTGCGTGCAGGCGGGTGCCGCGCTGCTGGGCGGCGAGACCGCCGAGCACCCCGGCGTGATGGAGGTCGATGATTACGACGTCTCCGCCACCGCCGTGGGCGTGGTCGAGGCTGATAGCGTGCTGGGCCCGGACAAGGTCCGCGACGGCGACGTGCTCATCGCCATGGGCTCGTCCGGCCTGCACTCCAACGGCTACTCCCTGGCCCGCCACGTCCTGCTCGAGCAGGCCGGACTGCCGCTGGACGGGTACATGGACGAGCTCGGTCGCACCCTGGGTGAGGAGATGCTCATCCCGACCCGCATCTACGCACAGGACTGCCTTGCACTGGCCGCGGAGTGCCACGTGGCAACGTTCTGCCACGTCACCGGCGGCGGCCTGGCCGGCAACCTGGAGCGCGTCATACCGGAGGGGCTGACCGCGCACGTGGCCCGCTCCACCTGGACCCCGGGCCAGATCTTCCGCACCATCTCCTCGGTGGGCAAGGTCGAGCTGTCCGAGATGGAAAAGACCTTCAACATGGGTGTTGGCATGGTGGCGGTGGTCTCCGCCGAGGACCGCGACCGCGCGCTGGCCATGCTCACCGCCCGCCACCTGGACGCCTGGGAGCTGGGCGAGGTGCGCAAGTCCGCCGAGGGCGCGCCCCGCGTCGTAGTGAGCGGCAACCACCCGAACTTCTAGTAGCCCTTAGATACACCAACGCCGCCGGTGACCAAGTCCTGGTCGCCGGCGGCGTAGTGGCGTTTTTAGGGGTTAACCTTTGTCTTCGTCGTCCCAGTCGTCGATGTAGTCGGCGTATGGGTCTTCGTAGCGGTCGTCTTCTTCATCCTCTCGGCCCCATCCATCGCCCGGCTTCTTGGAGGCTAGCTCGCGCTGGAGCGAATCCAAGTCCATCTCCGGAGAATTGTACTTCAACTGGCGTGCAACTTTGGTCTGCTTTGCCTTCGCGCGTCCGCGTCCCATGTGCATGACCCCCTTGAGGTGTGTAGGGCACGATCCAGGGTTTCGGATGGCCCCATCGGCTTGTCATTTGAGTATCTTCCTGTAAGACACAATAGCCTGTACGTCAAAAAAATTCCGCACGACCCCCTAAGGCAGGGCAAATGGCCTAGTGAGAGCCTTAAAGGCTTTTCTCACTAGGCCCGTAAACGGGTGGCTCTACTTGCCCCGCAGTTTGTTGATGGCCGCGCGCCCGGCCTTCGGCCCCTCGGAGGTGGGTATGGAATCCGGATCCAGATTGGCGGCCGCCTGGCCGATGGTCAGCTGCCCGGAATCCAGGGCGGAGCGCTTGACCAACCCCAAGGCGATGGGGCCGAAATCGCAGTCGTCGACGAGAGAGCCCATCCGCCCGACGCGGCGACCGGAGAAGGTGATGTCGGCTCCCGGCTCGGGCAGCTGCGGGGCCGAGCCGTCCAAGTGCAGCAGTACCAGCAGGCGGGGTGAGCGGCCGAGGTTTTCCACGCGCGCCACGGTCTCCTGCCCGCGGTAGCAGCCCTTGTTCAGGTGCACGGCGCCGGCGTGCTTACCGCGGCCGATCCACTGCGGAACCTCGTGGGGGATGGACTTGTTGTCCAAATCTGCGGCCAGCTCCGGTTCGCGGGCGCGGATGCGCTCGGCCGTATACGCCATGAGCCCGGCCAGGGTCAGCCCGGCCGCTTCCAGCTCCGCGACGGCGTTTGCCAGTTCAGCGCGGGGCACTACGATGTCG
The DNA here is from genome assembly GCF_001815935.1 of Corynebacterium sp. HMSC04H06. GTDB lineage: Bacteria > Actinomycetota > Actinomycetes > Mycobacteriales > Mycobacteriaceae > Corynebacterium. Next base: position 19,326 of record NZ_KV823421.1, on the reverse strand, counting down.
CGGCGGCGGATCCCCGGCCAGTCGACGTCCCGGCTAAAGACGGTGGAGGAGGGGGCGGAGACTTCGCCGTCGCCTAGGACCGTCAGCAGCGCGTAGTCGGGTTCCGTGACTTCTACCTGCGACCAAAAGACCATTTTGGTCAAGAAATCCCGTAGGCTGTCTGCTTGGCCCGCGGGTAGGTCAAGGAAAAAGCCCTCGGCCGTGCGGGTGGTGTCTGCTTGGTGCAGGATGTGGCCCTGGATGTCTAGATCGAGGGCTGTGGCGCTGTAGCCCACGGGGACATCGTCCAGCTTCTGCGACAGAAGGTTGTTAAGGAATTCCGCGGAGTCCGGTCCGCTGACCTGCAAGAAACGGCGGTGGCTGCGGTCTACGACGACAGAGCCGGACTGGGCGGCGCGCTGTTCGCCCAAGGGGTTTCCGTAATGCCACGCGACCCCGGCGGCATCAAGCGGTGTTTCTGACTGGAATTCGGCAGCGCCGAGGCGCTGAAGAAGAACAGAAGAATAACTCACACTTGCCATCGTAACGCGCCATTCGCCTGCTTGGCTAGGTCCAACGGGGCATAATTATGGGCATGCTACAACCTGCGCCCGTAATCTACGTGGTCGAGCCCTTCGGGGGTTCGATCCGCCGCCACAACCCCACGCTGCCGCTGGTCTTTTGGGACGACGCGGCCGTCACCCGGGGTGACGGGGTCTTTGAGTCCCTGCTCATTAGGGGCGGGGAGGCCAAGAACGTCGAGCGGCACGCGCAGCGCTTTGCCCGCTCCGCCCACGCTCTCGGGTTGCCGGAACCGTGCCTGGACAAGTGGCTGGAGGCCACCGCGCTGGCCGCGAGCGAATTCGACGCGGAGGAGGCCAAGTGCACCTGGACCTATTCGCGGGGGCGGGCCTCGACCGGGGTACCCACGGCGTGGGTGGCGGTCCAGCCCATCGGCGCGGACGTGTTGACCCAGCGGGCGAAGGGGGTGCGTGTGTGGGCCACCCCGCGGCGCTGGCAGGCCGATGACAAGGTGCTGGCCAAGACCCTGAACTACGCCGCGACGCTGGTTACGCTGCGGCAGGCCCGCCACGACGGCTACGACGACGTCATCTATACCCACCCGGACAGCGGGCTGGTGCTGGAGGGGGCGACCTCGACGGTCGTGGCGGTGCGCGGGAAGAAGCTGCGCACACCCAAGGCCCCGGGGATTCTGCCGGGCACCACGCAGGCGGCGCTGTTCGCGCTGGCCGAGGAGCGCGGTTATAACTGCAAGGCCAAGGAGATGGACCTGGGCTACCTGCAGCGCTCGGACTCGGTTTGGCTGGTCTCCTCGGTGCGCATCGGGGTGCGCGTCCGCTCGCTGAACGGGACCAAGCTGGCGGCCCCTGACAACGAGAAGGAGATCCGCGCGCTTATCGACGCCGCGGTGGCGGCGTAGCGCGAGAAGCTAGCCGGCGACGCGGGAAAGCTCGGCGGACATATACGGGCGCATCTCGCCGTCGAGGAGGCGCTCGTCGACCCAGCCCAGGTTGTTGTTGGGCATGAGCCCGTACATGCGCTTGCCCGGGCCCAGGTTCTTCGGGCCGGTCTCGGTGACCATGGTAGAGGCGGACTCGAGCTGCCAGGCGCGCTCGTTGAAGGGCTCGCCGTAGAAGATCTCGACGATTCCGGTCGAGGACGTGTAGGTCATCTCGATCTCGTCCTTCGGAGAGATCCGCCAGTAGCCGGACTCACGCACGTCGGCCTCGCCCGGGTTGCCCTCGGAGTCGATCTTCCAGGTTCGGGAGCTAAAGGACAGGTAGTTCTCACCGTCGTGGGCGATAATCAGGCGCTGGCCGAAGGTGTACTCGTTGCCGTCAGTGCCGTGTGCCTGGCCCTCGCCCTGCCACACGCCCACCAGCGGCAGGAGGGCCAGCAGGCCGTCGTGCAGGGACGGGCCCTGGCGCAGGTTGGCGGTGTCTTCCGAGACGGGGATCTCTGCGAAGTCCGGGGCCGGGATGTTGCGGGCCGAGGCGTCCTTCCAGGCCTCGGCGGCGTGATTCACGGCGGCGTTGCCGTTGAGCTTGCCATTGGAGCCGGTGTTCGCCGCGGCGGCATCGGCAGCCGTGTCCGGGGCCGGCTCGCCCGCCGGGGTAGTGTTCTCGGGGTTTTCGGAGTGTTCGTTTCGCTCAGTCATGCCCTCGATCCTAGCTAACTGTGCGTCGGCACTGCGTGGTTGGGCGGGGGAAGGGCCAGCGAAACCCGGCCCGGGTCTATAGAGTGTGGTGTGTGCGTGTCCTATTAGTTTTGAACCCGAATTCCACGAGCCAGAACGCCGGCCTGCTGCGGCAGGTCGTGCCGGCGCTGCGGGCGGTGCCCGGGCTGTCCATGGAGGCCCGGATGACCCAGTACCCGGGGCATGCGGAGCAGATGGTGGCCGGCATGCGCCGCTCAGACTTCGACGCGGTCATCGCCATGGGCGGCGACGGCACCGTCAACGAGATCGTCAACGGCCTGCTCGGGCAGGTGCACGATTCCGGGCAGCGGCCCCGCCCGGAGGAGCTGCCCGTGCTGGCTATCATCCCGACCGGCTCGGCGAACGTCTTCGTGCGCGCGCTGGGCTTTCCCGCCGGAGCCGTGGACGCGACCCACGTGCTGGCCCGGCTGCTTGACCGCCACAGCACCCGCACCATCTGCCTGGGAACCTGGGACGAGCGCTGGTTCGCGGTGAACGCGGGCTTCGGTCTGGACGCCGACGTCCTGGCGCGCGTGGACCGCGCCCGCGAGCGCGGCTTTGCGGCCACCCCGCTGCGCTACCTGGCCATCGGGGTGCGCGCCTATACCCGCGCGCTGCGCCGGCCGCCGCGCATCAGCGTGGTCGCGGAAGGCCGCGACGGGCAGCGCTGGGAGCACGAGAACGTGCCCCTGATGCTGGCCTCGAATACCAACCCGTGGACTTTTCTGGGCCCGCTGCCCATGGTGACCAACTCGCGCAACTCCTTCGACGAGGGGCTGGGCCTGTTCGGCCTGAGCAGCCTGCAGGGCGTGTCCGGCCTGGTCGGCATGCTGCACCTCATTGGCGTGGATCACCGCCGCTGGCTCAACAAGGTCACCAACGCGCGCACCCTGCAATTCGACGACGCCACCGCGGTGACGCTGAGCTGCCCGACCCCGCACCGCTTCCAGGCGGACGGGGAATCCGAGGGCACGCACACCCGGGTACAGCTCAAGTCGGTGCCGGACGCCCTCGAGGTATTCGCCCCGCAGGAGGCCGGCGAGCCGCACAAGCGCAGCCTCAAGGAGATCCTGCGGGATCTGATCCGGATTAAGTAGGCGCGGCTAGGCGCCGGAATTCTCGTCGTTGACCTCGCGCCCGTCGGAGTCGTAGTCTCCGGCGATCTCGATGGGGGCGAGCTGCCCGGGCTGCAGGTGGGTGTTGCGGCGCTGGGTCTCGAAAGTGATGCCGCCACCCTGCAGGCGCACGGCGGTGGCCTGGGCGGGCAGGGGCAGCTGCCGGGTATCCAGTTCCAACTCGAAGGCCTTCGTGGCCTCTTCCTCGCTCGTGCCCTCGGCCAGCTCCAAGATCTCCACCGGGCGCATGTAGAAGCGTTCGCCGACTAGCCGCAGCGTCACGCGCACCCGGGTGGGCTCTTTCGCGCCGGCGACGGTGCCGCTGAGCTCGGCCTCGGAGGCCATGCCGCCCGTAGGTGAGATGTTGTCCGGGTTGGCAATCGACAAGTCAGTGATGCTCAGCAGGCGCCCGAGCGCGACCCCGTCCAAGGTGATGGCGCGCGAGAAGGTGGACACCGACGCGCCGGCGAAGTTGCCGCTGGTCAACTGGTCGGCGGCGACGGTGATATCGCGCAGGGTGGTCTGCGCGTTGATCATCCCTAGGTGGGGGACCTCCACGTCGAGGGACTTGACCTCGATCAGCGGGATCTCGTTGGTTACCGACGCCCCCAGGTAGGGCATGCCCCCGACGAAGACCTCGGGGGAGTTTTCCAGCTTGGATTCTTCCTTGACCCGCTGGGAAATGGAGTGCTCCGCATGCATGGCGAAGCCGGAGTCCATCACGAACAGGCTTCCGCCCACCGCGGCGATGCCCAGCAACCAGGCGAGGGGCTTGCGGGCGCGGGCGGGCACAACAACGTCAGTCACATGCTCCATTGTTGCAAACTATTCTGGAAACCATGACAGTGACTAACACTAAGACCACGCACCTGTCCGACGATGCCGCCACGGCCCGCGCCGTCGCCGCCCTGGCGCGCGACGCCGCCCAGGCCGACGGGGTAGCGCCTCTGTCCGAGCAGTTCCTGGCGGGGCTGGAGGACGCCCGCTTGGGCCATACCCACACCCTGCTCTGGGTGGGCGAGGACCTAGCCGGGGTGGCGGCTGACGACGGCGACAGCGCCGAGCTCTTCGTCGCCCCCGACTACCGCGGCCACGGCGGGGGCAAGGCCCTGCTGGCCGAGCTTGGCGACCGCCCGGTCTGGGCGCACGGCAACCTGCCGGCGGCCCAGTGCCTGGCCGCCGCCGCGGGCCGGGAGGTAGAGCGCGAGCTTTTGGTCATGGCCGTCCAAGGGGAACCGTTGTCCAGCGCCGCGGCCTTTTCTGCCGACGACGCGCCGGGCCTTCAGGCCCTGGATTGCCCGGCGGCCGCCGAACGCTTCGGGGCCGCTGCCGTGGACCGTGCCTGGCTGGCGGTCAACAACGAGGCGTTTAGCTGGCACCCGGAGCAGGGCGGCTGGGACGCCGAGCGCTTGGAACGCGGCAAGGACAACTCCTGGTTCGATCCTGCGGACGTGCTCTTCCTGTGGGATACCCGCGGTGCGGAACCGACGTTGGCCGGCTTCCACTGGACCAAATGGCATTCCCCGGCAACCACCGAGGAAGACGAGCCCTTCGGTGAGGTCTACGTCATCGGGCTGGCCAGCTCCTACCGGGGCAAGGGGCTATCCCGGCCGCTGCTGGCGATGGGCCTGCAGCGCATGCGGAACAAGGGCGCTGGCAAGGTGATTTTGTACGTGGAGGCGGACAACGCCCCGGCCGTGCGCTCCTACGACAAAGCGGGCTTTGAGGTGGCCGAGCGTCACTGCGTCTACGGTGTGAAGAAGCGCTAGGGCCAGTCCAAAAAACGGACCAAATCCAAACAAAAGCCAGGTGAAGAACACAGTGAAACGTGGAAGGTGAGTAGAATCACCCGCTGTGAGACGATTGTTAACTCAGTGTTAACCGAAACGCACCTTTCGGGTTAACCAAGGCTGGATAGCTTTAAGCGTTGTGAGTATCCAGGCCTTTGCGGCTCGGAGGTACTGTGCTGCGGACTAGTTCACCGCTTAAAGGTCAGTTCCACCGCGCCGGGGGTCAGCCCGGCTCCACCGTCCCATGGGGTGAGAGCACGCGGGTAAAAGGTGCTCGGACAATCAAGTTGAATCTGATCTCCACAGGAAAGGTTTCCCGTGATTCGCAATTTCAAGCGCACCGCTGCAATCTTCGGTATCATCGCGGCTTCTTCTACCGCGCTGGTCGCCTGCAACGACTCTGACTCCTCTGGCTCCTCCTCCGAGGGTGAGACCGAGGTCTCCGGCGAGCTGACTGGTGAAGGCGCATCCTCCCAGCAGAACGCTATGGACTACTTCGCTTCCAAGTTCCAGGAAGCTACTGGCGGCGACGCTAGCCTTGCATACAACGCCACCGGCTCCGGCTCTGGCCGTACCCAGTTCGTCGATGGCCAGGTTACGTTCGCCGGTTCCGACTCCCCGCTGGAGGAGGAGCAGGTCGACGCTGCCAAGGACCGTTGCAACGGCAACGACGCTTGGCACCTGCCGTTCGTCATCGGCCCGGTTGCTATCGCCTACAACCTGGAGGGCGTTGACGAGCTGAATCTTTCCACCGAGAACGTTGCCAAGATCTTCAAGGGCGACATCACCGAATGGAACGACGAGGCCATCCAGGCTGACAACGAGGGCGTTGACCTGCCGGACACCCGCATCTCCGTGGTCTACCGCTCCGACGAGTCCGGTACCTCCGACAACTTCCAGAAGTTCCTGCACGACGCCACCGAAGAGTGGGACAATGAGGGCGGCAAGAACTTCCCGACCGAGGTCGGCGAGGGTGCCAACGGCTCCTCCGGTGTTGCTACCCAGGTCTCCAGCATCGACGGCGGCATCACCTACGTCGAGCACTCTCACGCTGAGCAGGCTGGCCTGGGCGTCGCCAAGATCGACTTCGGTGCAGGCCCGACCGAGCTGTCTGAGGAGACTGTCGGTACCGCTCTGGAGAACCTGGAGTTCGAGACCGAGGGCAACGACATGGTTGTTAACTCCGAGGCCCTGTTCTCCTCCTCCGATGAGGGTTCCTACCCGCTCATCCTGACCACCTACGAGATTGTCTGCTCCGCTGGTTACGACGAGTCCGAGGCAGCCCTGTTGAAGGAGTTCCTGAAGACCGCTCTGGATCACCAGGATGAGGGCCTGACCGAGGCCGGTCACATCCCGGTCTCCGGCGCTCACCTGGACCGCCTGAAGGCGGCTGTGGACGAGATTCAGGCGTCCTAAAGAATCCTCATACTGACTGGTGCAGCACCCCGCCCGCAGTGCGCGGTGATGTTCCGGATGGTTGAATTCCCCCGCCGGCCGCTTTCTACGCCGTCGGGGGTTCTTCCCGTTAAACGGGAAGATGTGACACACGTAAAAACCCTACAAGTTGAAGGATCCCCGCCACATGGCTGAGTACAACTCGACAACGGGTGAGCATAAGAAGCTCGACGACGACCGCAACGTGGAAGGCCACTCCGTGGCTACGACCACTGCCGCGGGCAAACCCGACAACGAACCCCAGGGCGCTTCCGAGGGTGTGAAGACCGGCGGCGTTAAGCGACCCGGTGATCGCGTCTTTGAGATTTTATCCACGGCGTCCGCCACCCTTATCACCGTCTTCATTGCGGCTATCGGCATTTTCCTGATTATTCGTGCCGTCCCCGCGCTGAACCGCAACGCCGAAGGCTACCTCGGCTTCTTCACCTACACGGGTCCGTGGGACACGTCCAGCGTGGACGAAATGTACTTCGGTATCCCGAACCTGTTCGCCGCCACGGTCACCATGTCGGTGCTGGCTCTCATCATCGCCATGCCGGTGGCACTGGGCGTGGCCATCTTCCTGTCCAATTACGCGCCGGCGCGCCTGGTCAAGCCGATGGGCTTCTTGGTCGACATGCTGGCCGCCGTCCCGTCCATTGTTTACGGCCTGTGGGGCTGGCTGGTCCTGGGCCCGGTGCTCTCGGGATTCTACGAGTGGATTCACAGCTGGGCCGGTGGGTTCTTCCTCTTCACCGTCTACGAGAACTCGCCGTCGTTCGCAACCGCCCGCAACATGTTCACCGGTGGCATTGTCCTGGCCGTGATGATTCTGCCGATTATCGCCGCAACCGCGCGTGAGGTCTTCGTCCAGACCCCGAAGGGGCAGGTTGAGTCCGCCCTCGCCCTGGGTGCTACGCGCTGGGAAGTCGTCCGCATGACCGTCCTGCCGTTCGGCCTGTCGGGCTACATCTCCGGCGCCATGCTGGGCCTGGGCCGCGCGCTCGGTGAGACCATGGCCCTGTACATGGTCGTCGGCCCGTCGTCCGAGTTCCGCTTCTCCCTGTTCGATGGCGGTACCACCTTCGCGACCGCGATTGCGAACGCGGCACCGGAGTTCAACAACCCGATTAAGGCGGGCGCCTACATCGCCGCCGGTCTGGTGCTGTTCTTGCTGACGTTCATCGTCAACGCCATTGCCCGCGCGATCGTCTCCAAGAAGTAGAAGAGTGAGGATAAAAAACAATGTCTAATGCTGTAGCTGCTTCTGACGTTTCGACCACACACAACGCCTTTACCGACATCTCGGGCAAGCGCAAGTTCGCCAACAGCGCGGCGACCGTCCTTATCTACCTGTGCATGATTGTCGCTCTCATTCCGCTGGTGTGGGTGCTCTGGGAGCTCATCGTCAAGGGCCTGCCCGTCACTCTGAACCTGGAGTGGTGGACCGAGGACATGCTGGGCGTCATGTACCACCAGCCCGGCGGCGGTGCGCTGCACGCCATCGTCGGTACCATCATCCAGGCCGGCCTGGCAACCATCATCGCCGTCCCGATCGGCGTGTTCACCGCCATCTACCTGGTGGAGTACTCCCGCGGTGGCTGGCTCGGCCGCATCACCACCTTCATGGTGGACATCCTGTCCGGTGTCCCGTCCATCGTTGCCGCCCTGTTCGTCTACGCCGCCTGGATCGGCGTCATGGGCTTCGACCGATCTGGTCTGGCCCTGGCGTGGTCCCTGTTGCTGCTGATGATTCCGATTGTCGTCCGTAACACCGAGGAGATGCTGCGCGTGGTCCCGATGGATCTGCGCGAGGCCTCCTACGCCCTGGGCGTGCCGAAGTGGAAGACCATCGCCAAGATCGTTCTTCCGACTGCACTGTCCGGTATCGCCACCGGTGTCATGCTGGCAATCGCCCGCATCATGGGTGAGTCCGCTCCGGTCCTCATCCTGGTCGGTTCTACCAGCGCCCTGAAGTGGGACCCGACCAGTGGCACCATGTCCTCGCTGCCGCTGATGATGTTGGACATGTACAAGGCCGGCGTTACCGAGGCCGTCCTCGACAAGCTGTGGGGCGCCGCCTTCACCCTGGTCCTTCTCATCGCGCTGCTCAACGTTGCCGCCCGAATCATCTCCGCGAAGTTCTCGGTCAAGCAGTAACCCGCACTGCCTTCACGGCCCGAACTTTCACCGACAACTCTCATACTCAGGAGCACAAGATGTCCAAACTCGAACTCAACGACGTCAATATCTACTACGGCGACTTCCACGCTGTGCAGAACGTCAACATGCACATTCCGGCCCAGGCGGTAACTGCGTTCATCGGCCCGTCCGGCTGTGGTAAGTCCACCGTGCTGCGTACCCTCAACCGCATGCACGAGGTCATCCCGGGCGCCTACGTCAAGGGCGAGATCCTGCTGGACGGCCAGAATATCTACGACTCCAAGGTCGACCCGGTCTCGGTGCGCAACACCATCGGCATGGTCTTCCAGAAGGCCAACCCGTTCCCGACCATGTCCATCGAGGACAACGTCGTCGCCGGCCTGAAACTGTCCGGCGAGAAGAACAAGAAGAAGCTCAAGGAGGTCGCGGAGAAGTCCCTGCGCGGCGCCAACCTGTGGGACGAGGTTAAGGACCGCCTAGACAAGCCGGGCGGCGGCCTCTCCGGCGGTCAGCAGCAGCGTCTGTGCATCGCCCGCGCCATCGCGGTCGAGCCGGAGGTGCTGCTCATGGACGAGCCTTGCTCGGCCCTGGACCCCATTTCCACCCTGGCGGTCGAGGACCTGATTCACGAGCTGAAGCAGGAATTCACCATCGTCATCGTGACCCACAACATGCAGCAGGCTTCCCGCGTGTCCGATAAGACTGGCTTCTTCTCCCTGGAGGCCACCGGCAAGCCGGGCCACCTGGTGGAGTTCAACGACACCACCAAGATCTTCGAGAACCCGGAAAAGAAGGAAACCGAAGACTACATCTCCGGCCGCTTCGGCTAAGGAGTCCCCTCGCGCACGGCTCAACCGTGCGCTGCGCTAAAACTTGATTGTCTGAGCTAAAGACTTAATCCCCCGGTGCCAGGTTGAGCCTTGGCGCCGGGGGATAGTCGTTTAAATGCCCGCCGCGCAGGGCGCGCGGCGGGCAATGGGGGAGGAAAGGGAGGTACTGGCCTAGCGGCGGAACTGGCGCTCCAGGGCGGCGAAGTGGGCCTCCATGTCCTGGCGGCGGTCCTCGTCGGCGCGGCGGGCCAGGTACTCGTCCGGCAGCATGCCGGTGCTCAGGTACAGGATGCGGGCGGCCACGTTGACGCAGTGGTCCGCGTAGCGTTCGTAGAAGCGCGAGAGCATGGCCAGGTCCACGGCCGAACGGGTGGAGTACTTCCACTCCCGCTGGGTCAGGATGGTGATCAGGTGGTGGTTGATGTCGTCGACCGCGTCATCGTCGCTGGCCAGCTCCAGAGCCAGCTGGGGGGCCGGGTCGATGAGGGCGTTGCGGGTGCGCGAGCACATTTCGTCCACCAGGCGGGTGAGCTCTTCCAGGTACCCCATGAATTCCTCCGGAACCACGTGGTTGGGGTGGCGGCGCCGCGCGGACTTCGCGATGTGCTTGGCCAGCTGGCCCATGCGGTAGAGGTCCTCCACGATATAGATAGAGGAGACCACTTGGCGCAGGTCCTTGGCCATGGGGTTTTCCAGTGCCAGGAGGGATACGGCGCGTTCTTCGCACCGGGTGCGCAGCTCTTCTAGCTCGTCGGATAGGGACAGACCGTCTTCCGCCGGCTGCAGGGCAGCTGTCAGAAGTGCGCGCGAAGCCTGCGACATGATCGCCTGAACCGTGTCGCACATCAGGATCAGGTCGTGCGCGAAGTTATCTAACTTCTCTCTGTAGGCAATTCGCATGCCCAACAGTATAGTGCACGTATATTGGTGGCGCCCGTCAAGAACAAGTATTTTTCAATACCTCTATAGGTGTATACAAGCTGGGGGTTTAGCCGCCAGAGTTCATGATCTCGGCGCCGGCGGGTACCGCCTCATCTTCCGGGTCGTCCAGCCAGCCGTCGGGCAGCGCGACCTTAGCCGGCGAACCCTGACGTCCCCGGGGCCCAGAGGCGTCGTCGGCTCGGGCGTCAGAACCGGCCCAAGGGGCGAGCAGCTCGCGCAGATCCGGCAGGGAGTTCACCTTGGACAGCTGCGAGCGGACCTCGCCGCCGACCGGGAAACCGCGTAAGTACCACCCAATGTGTTTACGAATATCGCGGCTAGCGTGGGCCTCGCCGTCGTAGTGCGCGAGCAATTCCGCGTGCCGGTAGAGGATCCGCGTGACCTCCCCCAGGGTCGGTTCTTCGGGCACCGGCTCGCCGCGCAGGTGGGCGGAGAGTTCCGCGAAGAGCCAGGGCCGGCCCAGGCAGCCGCGGCCGACGACGACCCCGTCGCAGCCGGTGGCTTCCATCATCGCGGCGGCATCGGAGGCCTTGAAGATGTCGCCGTTGCCCAGCACTGGCACGCCGCTGTCGGCGAGGTGCTCCTTCAGACGGGCGATCTCCGACCAGTCGGCCTGGCCGGAGTAGCGCTGGGCGGCGGTGCGCCCGTGCAGGGCCACGGCGGCCGCGCCCTCCTCGACGGCGATCCGGCCGGCGTCTAGGTGCGTGTGGTGTTCGCTGTCGATGCCGACACGCATCTTCACCGTGACCGGGATATCGGTGCCTTCCGTGGCCTTGACGGCGGCGGCGACGATATTGCCGAAGAGCCGGCGCTTGTACGGCAGGGCGGACCCGCCCCCGCGCCGAGTGACCTTCGGGACCGGGCAGCCGAAGTTCATGTCGATGTGGTCGGCCAGGTTCTCGTCCACGATCATCTTTGCGGCGCGGTAGGTGTATTCCGGATCCACGGTGTAGAGCTGCAGCGAGCGCGGATCCTCGTTCGGGGCGAAAGTCGTCATGTGCATGGTCTTCTCGTTGCGCTCGACTAGGGCGCGGGCGGTGACCATCTCGCAGACGTAGAGCCCTGCCACGGTGCCGGTGCGGGCGAGCTCCTGCTCGCGGCAGAGCGTGCGGAAAGCCACGTTCGTCACCCCGGCCATCGGGGCGAGGATGACGGGGGAGTTGAGGGAAATAGAACCAATGCGCAAAGTCACGTTTTACATTGTGGACTGCGGGCAGAAACGCTGGCAAACCGGGACGGCGGGTGTACCTTGTCTTCACAGTTTTGGCACTGTTGCGGAAAAGGTTGCAAATATTCGCTAATGTGGTGCGTGTAACTAAAACCGTGCGGCGTGCGTTACACTTGCGCGCTGCGACAATCACAGGAGGTAAAGACGTGACGGAGCGGATTGGGTATTACCAGGACCTCGTGGTCTCCGCCGAGGAGGCAGCCAAGTACGTTAACAACGGCGACCGGGTGGGCATTTCCGGCTTCACCGGTGCCGGTTACCCGAAGGCACTGCCGACCGCTATCGCTGAGAAGGCCACCAAGGCCCACGAGGCGGGCGAAGAATTCAAGATTGACGTCTTCTCCGGCGCCTCCACCGCCCCGGACTGCGACGGCGTCCTCGCCGAGGCGGACGCCCTGCGCTTCCGTGCTCCGTACAACTCCGACCCGGTGCTGCGCAACAAGGCCAACTCCGGCGAGCTGCTCTACCAGGACGTCCACCTGTCCCACATGGGCCAGCAAGTCGAGGAGGGCTTCTACGGCGACTTCCAGGTTGCCATCATCGAGGTCGTCCGCATTACTGAGGACGGCAACATCGTGCCGTCCTCCGCCGTGGGTAACAACCTCGAGTACATCGAGGCCGCGGACAAGATCATCCTCGAGGTTAACGAGTGGCAGTCGCTGAACCTGGAGGGCATGCACGACATTTACCGTATCGAGAAGCTGCCGAACCGCCAGCCGATCCCGATTACCAAGGTCAGCGACCGCATCGGGGAGACCTACATCGAGATCCCCAAGGACAAGGTCGTGGCCGTCGTTAAGACCAACGCCCCGGATCGCAACGCCCCCTTCAAGGCCCCGGACGAGATCTCTGAGAAGATCGCCGCGAACTTCATCGACTTCCTCGAGGGCGAGGTTGCCGCCGGCCGCCTAGCGTACGACCAGTTCATCATGCAGTCGGGCGTGGGTAACGTCCCGAACGCCGTGATGGCCGGCCTGCTGGATTCCAAGTTCGAAAACATCAAGGCTTACACCGAGGTCATCCAGGACGGCATGCTGGATCTCATCGACGCCGGCAAGATGACGGTCGCCTCCGCCACCTCCTTCGCGCTGTCCCCGGAGTACGCGGAGAAGATGAACGCCGAGGCCGACCGCTACGCCAAGCACATCGTGCTGCGCCCGCAGCAGGTCTCCAACCACCCGGAGGTCATTCGCCGCGTCGGCCTGATTTCCTCCAACGGCATGATTGAGGCCGATATCTACGGCAACATCAACTCCACCAACGTGGGCGGCACCCGCATCATGAACGGCACCGGCGGCTCCGGTGACTTCACCCGCAACGCCTACATCAGCACCTTCGTGTCCCCGTCGATCGCCAAGGACGGCAAGATCTCCGCCATCGTGCCTTTCGTGGCTCACACTGACCACACCGAGCACGACACCATGGTGATTATCACCGAGTACGGCGTGGCCGACCTGCGCGGCCTGGCCCCGCGCGAGCGCGCCGAGAAGGTCATCGCTGTGGCCCACCCGGAGTACCGCCCGGCCCTGGAGGAGTACTTCGAGCGTGCCAAGCAGGGTAAGTTCATTCACACCCCGCACGATCTGAAGTCCGCCTTCGACTTCCAGATCCGCTTCGCCGAGACCGGCGATATGCGTCCCCAGTAAGCGCGCCGACGCCTATTAGGCAGTTGGCAGCCCCCTTGAACTGGGCCTTTGGGGCCAGTTCGGGGGCTATTTTCTTCCTGTCGTGGACTCCTATTAGAATAAGGAACGCATTGGGCCTTTAGCTCAGCTGGTAGAGCTACGGACTTTTAATCCGCAGGTCGAGGGTTCGAGCCCCTCAGGGCCCACGCACACGCCCGCTAACGCGCGCCACGGCGCCGTTAGCGGGTTCTTTTGTCTTGACAAACATCGACCCTCAAAGCCCGTTGGGGAGGGTTGAGACTCCGGCTGTGGGCTCCTAGCTTTTGACCATCTTCTTGATGGCGCGCATGGCCTCATCTAGCTTGTCCTGGGCGATGGTCCCGTCCGCGTTGCGGGCCCCGGCCACGCAGTGGGCGATGTGGTCCTCGAGGAGGGCGAGGGAGACGTTTTCCAGGGCGGAGGTCACCGCGGAGATCTGCGTGATGATGTCGATGCAGTACTGATCCTCGTCTACCATGCGGTGGATGCCGCGGGTTTGTCCCTCGATTTTGCGCAGCCTGGCCAGGTACTTCTTTTTCGACTCGGCGTCCGCGTTGTAGCCGTGTTTATGCGGTTCGTGGCACGAGCAGACTTCCTGATTTTCGGGCATAGCGGTGGTTTTTCTCCGGGGTAGGGCGCGATTTTGTATTGAGTGATTCTTCCAGTATATTTTGAGAAGTCGCGCAAGGGAAAGCGAGAGTTTTCTGCCTTGACTACGCGGCACGCCCCCATCGTCTAGCGGCCTAGGACACTGCCCTTTCACGGCAGCGGCACGGGTTCGAATCCCGTTGGGGGTACGGAGAAGTTCCCTTAATTTAGGGTTCCTCTTCATTATGTACGTCTTAGACGTGCTGGCCCTGTGGCGCAGTTGGTTAGCGCGCCGCCCTGTCACGGCGGAGGTCGCGGGTTCAAGTCCCGTCAGGGTCGCAGCATTGCGAAGGGTCAAGGTTTTTGCCTTGGCCCTTTTCGCGTTTTCGGGGCGCGGTTTTTCGTCGGGGTAGTAGCGGCAGCAGGTGTGCGGTCCAGGCTTGCGGACGTGTCCCAACTAGGTGCCGGGTTTCGCTATGAATATGGATGACTAGCAGGCGATTTGCCTATGTTTCGGCGTTCTGTGTAGAGTAATAACTCGTGCAAGACAGGGTGCAGGACCCTGGGATGCCACAAATTAAATAATGGCCCTGTGGCGCAGTTGGTTAGCGCGCCGCCCTGTCACGGCGGAGGTCGCGGGTTCAAGTCCCGTCAGGGTCGCCAAGGCTATTTCGGTAGTCTTCGGCCAGATAGCTCAGTCGGTAGAGCACACGCCTGAAAAGTGTGGGGTCGCCAGTTCGATCCTGGCTCTGGCCACCAGCAAGGCCCGTTTCCGTTCAAGGAAGCGGGCCTTTTTGGCATACTGGGGCCATGGATAATTACGCCGTTGCGAACCAGACCGACCGCTCCCAGTACGTCATCACCGTGGACGGCCAGGAGGCCGGCTACGCCCACTACGTGGATGATGCTGACGTGCGCGAATTCGACCACACGGTCGTCCACCCGGACTTCCAGGGCCAGGGCCTGTCCAAGCCGTTGGTTCAGGCCGCGCTGGATGATGCCCGGGAGGCCGGCAAGCGCGTGCGGCCGACGTGCTCCGCCGTGGCGCGCTTTATCGACAAAAATCCCGCCTACAAGCAGCTGCAGGCGGGGTATTAAAGAAGGGGCTAGTGGGGGGAGCTAGACGGCGGCTGCGAGCCTGTGTGAGGGGCCCTGCAGCGCTGTTGCGGCCCGGTTAGATGAAGTAGTCGGGGTCGACGAGCTTAATGCGCTCTTCGTGGCGCCGCGGCCGGTTCTTGGCCGGGATGCCGATGGCGCTGTGCTCTGGGGGTACGTCCTTGGTGACTACCGCGTTAGCGCCGACGGCGGAGCCGTGGCCGATAGTGATGGGGCCGAGTACCTTGGCGCCGGCGCCGATGACAACGTTGTCTTCGATGGTGGGGTGGCGCTTGGTCTGGGTGAGCACCTGGCCGCCCAGGGTAACCCCGTGGTAGAGCATTACGCCGTCGCCGATCTCGGCGGTCTCACCGATGACGATGCCCATGCCGTGGTCGATGAAGAAGCGGCGGCCGATGGTGGCACCAGGGTGGATCTCAATGCCGGTAAAGAAGCGGTTGATCTGCGCTAGGACGCGGGCCGGGCCCTTCAGGCCGCGCTTCCAGAGCCAGTGGGAGACGCGGTGGGCCCAAATGGCGTGCAGCCCCGAATAGACGATGGCGTTTTCGACGTCGCCGCGGGCAGCGGGATCGTGGTCACGGGCGTTAGCTAGGTCTTCGCGGATTCGGCTAAGGAAGTTCATATCCAAAGCGTACTAAAAACCGGTCGGTTAAAAGGAAAGAAAAAGTGCCTGCTTGGCTATACAAGGCTCAAGCAGGCACTTAACGCGTGAAATTAATCTTCGCGGATGTCCTCGTAGAGGATGGTGGAGACGTAGCGCTCACCGAAGTCGCAGACGACGGTGACGATGGTCTTGCCCTCGTTCTCCGGGCGCTGCGCCAGCTCCAGGGCTGCCTTCAGGTTGGCGCCGGTGGAGATACCACCCAGGATGCCGTCGGCGACGGCCAGCTTGCGGGAGGTCTCCACAGCGTCTTCGTTGCTAATGGCGATGACCTCGTCGACCAGCTTGCGGTCCAGGACCTCCGGGATGAAGTTGGCGCCCAGGCCCTGGATCTTGTGCGGGCCGGCCTTGCCCTCAGACAGCAGCGGGGAAGCGGACGGTTCGACGGCCACGGCCTTCAGTTCCGGGTTCTTCTCCTTCAGGAAGCGGCTTGCGCCGGTGATGGTGCCGCCGGTGCCGACGCCCGCGACCAGGATGTCGACGTTGCCGTCGGTGTCGTTCCAGATCTCCGGGCCGGTGGTGTTGTAGTGCACGGTCGGGTTGGCCTCGTTGGCGAACTGGCGGGCCAGGATGGCGCCTTCGTTCTGCTCAACAATCTCGTTGGCCTTGTCGACTGCGCCCTGCATGCCGGCGGCGCCCGGGGTCAGGACGATCTCGGCGCCGTAAGCGCGCAGCAGGACGCGGCGCTCGTTGGACATGGTCTCCGGCATGGTCAGGATGACCTTGTAGCCGCGAGCCGCGCCGACCAGGGCCAGGGCGATGCCGGTGTTGCCGGAGGTGGCTTCCACGATGGTGCCGCCCGGCTTGAGCTCGCCGGAGGCCTCGGCGGCGTCGACGATGGCCTGGCCGATACGGTCCTTGACCGAGTTGGCCGGGTTGAAGGACTCAACCTTAACGAGCACGTCGGCCTTCAGGCCCTCGGTCAGGCGGTTGACGCGAACCAGCGGGGTGCCGCCGATGGTCTCGAGAATGTTGTCGTAGATCTTTGCCATTGGTATTCGGGACTCCTTGTGCAGCTGTTTTCCGATTTACTTTTCCCACCCTACACTAGTTGGCTAGACCGACCAGTCCGCAAGAAATAGACCGAGTTTTATTCAGTTGGCCACCGCGCCTACCGCGGCGGTTGCCGCGGGGAGGGCGGCTACTTATACCAGCTGGAGCGCGCTGGCGCTTAGGGCTAACCCCGTCGTCTGTATTTTAAATAGGCGCCGGATTCGTGTTTTATGTGAGCGCTGATTTAGAATTACCCCCGCTAGCCCGTTACAGTTGGGAAACAGTGTTGTAATACACCCGTTCAAAAGGGGCACCCCTGGGTGCACCTTAATGGGTACCCCCGAGTAGGAGTACGTCTTGGAAGCGCACCGAATTAAAGATGACGACGAGGCCGTACGGGCCGCATTGTCTTCCTTGAAGACCGCCACTGGTATCCCGGTGACGATGTACGGCACCTTACTGCCGGATAATCGCTTGCAGATCACACAGTGGGTCGGCCTGCGCACCCCCGCCCTGCAGAACCTGACTATCGATGCCGGTGTCGGCGTCGGTGGCCGCGTCGTCAAGAGTCGCCGCGCGGTAGGCGTTTCGGATTACCTGCGCGCCAAGACCATCTCCCACGAAAACGACCGGCTCATCCAGGACGAGGGACTGCACTCCATCGTCGCCGTGCCGGTCATCGTTCAGCGCGAAATCCGCGGAGTGCTCTACGTCGGTGTGCACTCGCCGGTCCGCCTAGGCGACAAGGTCATCGAGGAAGTCACCATGACGGCTCGCTGCCTCGAGCAGGATCTGGCCGTGAACTCGGTGCTGCGCCGCACCGACGGCGGCAAGGGCGGTGCCGGCCGCAGCGGGCACGTCATGAACGGTGCGGAGTGGGAGCAGGTCCGTTCCACCCACTCGAAGCTGCGAATGCTGGCCAACCGCGTGGCCGAGGACGATATCCGCAAGGAACTCGAGACTCTGTGCGATCAGATGGTCTCGCCGGTCCGCGTCAAGCAGTCCACCAAGCTTTCTGCCCGCGAGCTCGACGTGCTCTCGTGTGTGGCCCTGGGGCATACGAACGTCGAGGCCGCCGAAGAGATGGGCATTGGCGCCGAAACCGTCAAGTCCTATCTGCGCTCTGTGATGCGTAAACTCGGCGCGCACACCCGCTACGAGGCGGTAAACGCCGCCCGCCGGATCGGCGCTCTGCCCTAAGACGCTGTAAGTTGGTCGGTGTGAAGGACCAATTTATTGTCACCGGTGGCGCCCGCCTGCAGGGTTCTGTGAGGGTCGACGGCGCCAAGAATAGTGTGCTGAAACTGATGGCGGCCGCCTTGCTTGCGGAGGGTCGCACGACGTTGACTAACTGTCCGGAGATTCTCGACGTACCTCTCATGAAGAAGGTTCTTGAGGGGCTGGGTTGCGAGGTTGCTATCAATGGCTCGGTAGTCACTATCGATACCCCGGACCAGCCGCGATCGGACGCCGACTTCGACGCCGTTCGGCAGTTCCGCGCCTCCGTCTGCGTCTTGGGCCCGCTGACCTCGCGCTGCGGCCGGGCAAAGGTCGCCCTCCCCGGAGGTGACGCCATCGGCTCCCGCCCGCTGGACATGCACCAGTCGGGTCTGGAGAAGATGGGTGCCAAAACTCGGATCGAGCACGGCGCCGTCGTCGCCGAGGCGCAGCGCCTCCACGGCGCGAAGATCAAGCTCGACTTCCCGTCGGTCGGCGCCACCGAGAACATCTTGACCGCCGCGGTGCTGGCGGAGGGGACCACGGTTTTAGATAACGCCGCGCGCGAGCCGGAGATCGTGGACCTGTGCAACATGCTCAACTCCATGGGCGCCCACATCAGCGGCGCGGGGACCTCGACCGTGACTATCGAGGGTGTGGACAAACTCCAGCCCACCGAGCACGAAGTCGTCGGCGATCGTATCGTCGCCGGCACCTGGGCCTACGCTGCGGCCATGACCCGCGGTGACCTGACCGTGGGCGGGATCGCCCCGAAGCACCTGCACCTGCCGTTGGAAAAGATCAAGTCCGCCGGCGCGGACGTGGAAACCTACGAGACGGGCTTTAGGGTCCGTATGGATGAGCGCCCGAAGGCGGTCAACTTCAATACTCTGCCGTTCCCAGGCTTTCCTACCGACCTGCAACCGATGGCCATTGGCCTGTCCGCGGTGGCCGAGGGTACAACGATGATCACCGAGAACGTCTTTGAATCCCGCTTCCGCTTTGTTGATGAGATGCTCCGCCTAGGCGCGGACGCACAAGTTGATGGGCACCACGTCATCGTCCGGGGACAAGAGCGGTTGTCCTCGACCCACGTCTGGAGCTCCGATATCCGCGCCGGCGCCGGCCTGGTGTTGGCGGGGCTGTGCGCGGACGAGGTCTCCGTGGTCCACGATGTCTTCCACATCGACCGCGGCTATCCGAACTTCGTAGAGAACCTGAACCGACTGGGTGCTCAGGTGGAGCGGACCCAGGAAGAGGAGCGGTACTAGCTTACAAGCTCTCATCCGCCGGTCACCGGAAAGTACCGGTGACCGGCGGATTTGTGTCTTTCTAGGACTGTGTGTAAATTAATCGCAGTCGCCGCGAGGTAGCCGAGAGGTTAACG
>NZ_KV823420.1 GCF_001815935.1 Corynebacterium sp. HMSC04H06 | reverse complement strand
GGCCGCGGCCAGCCGCGCCAGCTGCCGGGCGGCCTGTTCGCGGGCGGGCTCGGTCTGCTCGGCGTCGCTGACCACCCGGCGCAGTGCCGCCACGAAGACGGGCACGGAAAGCACCGAGACCTGCAGCGGATCCACCTCCGCCCCGCCGGCCTGCCCCGGCGCGCTCGGTGCCTGGGTTGTGGTGGGCAGGGCGCTGGGTACCGGTTGCGGATGGGTCTCGGCGGCCGGCTCTGGCACGGTCAGGCCCAGCTCCTTGGGCCACACGCTCGTGCGCAGGCGCCGGTTGGCCGCGCGGCGGGCGAACAGCGCCGGGAAGTTGATGGCCGGGGTCGCGAAATCCGCGATGAACCGGGAGGGCTCCTGGACCTGTTCGGCATCGGGGGCATCGATAGCCACGACCAGCAGGCGTGCGGTGTGCCGGGTGGTGGCCACGTGGAAGAGGCGGCGTTCCTCGTGCAGGCGCTCGCGCAGGTGGCTGACCGGCACGTCCGGGTCAATGCCCTCGTCCACCAGGTCGACCAGGTCCGCCTGGTCGAAGATGGTGCCGGTCTCCCCCAGCGACGGCCACTCGGTCTCTTGGGCGCCGACCACGACCACGGTGTCGAACTCGCGGCCCACCGCGCCGTGGGCGGTCAGGATGTTGACCGCCTGCGGGGTGGCGTTGCGCCTGTCGCGCACGCCGGTGGGTAGTTCCTGCTCCGTGATGTGGCGAACGAAGGTCTTAAGGCCGGCGCCCGGGTAGCGCTCCACGAAGTCGCCGGCGGCGTCGAAGAGCGCCATCATGGCATCCAGGTCCCGGTCCGCCTGGGAACCGGTCGCGCCGCCGCGCAGGGCAGCCGCCTGCAGGCGCTCGGCCAGGCCCGTGGCGTTCCACATGGCCCACAGGATCTCCTCCACGCTGGCGCCAGCCTGGGCCTGCTCCACGCCCGCGCCCAGCACGCCGCGCACACGCTCCAGCACGGCGACTTCCCGCTCGGTCAACAGGTCGTCGAAGTCCGGCAGCGGGCCGGTGATGAGCTCCCGCAGGGTTTCCAGGCCGCGCTGGGCGGGATTCCAGCGCCGCAGGCCGCGGATGAGCCGGCGCAGGGTGACCGGGTCCGCGCCGCCGATGGGCCCGGTCATGAGCTCTTCCAGCTGCGCGGTACGCAGGGGCTGGTAGACCGCCTCGAGCGCTTGGACCATGGCGGCGACGAGGCGCTGCTCGGCCAGCACCACGTCCGTGGGGTTGAGGTGCACGGGCACGCCGGCGGCCAGCAGGCCCCGGCGCAGCGGGGTGATATCCGCGACCGAGCGCACGATGACGGCGATATCGCTCCACGCCACCCCGTCGCTTAGGTGGCGGCGGCGGATGGCGTCGGCCACGGAGGCCTGCAGCTGGGTCGCGGTGGGCACGATGTCCAGGCAGGCCGGCTCCGGCTGCCGCTGCGAGGCGCCCAGGTCGATCCGGTGCTCGGCGGCCAGCTCGTCGAAAAAACGGGTGTTGGCGCCGCGGAAGGCGAAGACCGCCTGCTCCGGGTCGCCGCCCACCACGGCCAGTTTCGCCTGCGCGATGATAAGTTCCAGCAGCTCGCCGGAGGCCGGCGCCAAAAGCTGCGCGTCATCGACCACGATGGTGTGCCATTGGCCAAAATCCAGCTGCCCGGCGCGCAGGAGCACCTGGCTGACCAGCTCCGCGGCCGAGTAGGAATGCGCGCCGCTGAGCGCCATGACCTGTTCGTATTCCTCTAGGAAGTCCCCGGCAGCTGTCCACATGGGGCGGGAGTGTTCGCGGCCTTTCCGACGCAGGGATTCCGGCGACTGGCCGCGCTCGATGGCGCGCAGCAAAAAGTCGCGCAGCTGCCGGGCAAAGCCCACCATGCCCAGCGCCGGGCGGATCTCTTCCGGCCAGCTAGCCCCGCCGGCGGCGGCGTGGCCTTCCAGCAGCTCGCGGATGACGGCGTCTTGTTCCGCGCCGGTGATAAGGCGCAGGTCTTCGTCGCTGGCCTGGCGCAGGAGCGAAAAGGCCAGCGAGTGCACCGAACGCACGAGCGCTGCCGAGGAGGCGTAGTCGCCCAGGTGCGCGGAGATTTCGCGCCGCAGCGCCGCCGCGGATTCTTTGGAGGAGCTGACCACCAGCACGCCGGCCGGGTCCGCCCCGCCGCGCAGCACGTTGAGGACGGTGTCCACCAGAAAGCTGCTCACCCCGGCCCCGGCCCGGCCGGTCACCTTCCATATCCCCCGCTCCGGCAAGGGGTACGGCCACGCGCGGGTGCCGGAGGGCTTCTCACCGGCCACGAGGCGCACCTCGGGCGAGGGCGGGAGGACTACGCCGCTGCGGGCGGTGTCATGGGGATCATAACGTCCTGTCATGCCCTAAAGTTTGGCACACACGCGGGACACGAGCATCTGCTCCACCCGCTGGATCTCCGAACGTACGTTCACGCGCGAATCCTCGTGCAGGGAATTCACGTGGCGGCGGTAGGCGGCCGCGCGCAGCAGCAGCTGGTCCAAGCCCTCGATGTGGTCGAAGCGGTCGCAGATGGCGTCGTCCACGGCGCGGTTAACCAGCCCGTCGACAATCACCAGGGCCGCCGTGTAGCCCTTCGGCCGGGGCGCGGCGGTGGGCACCACCTCCACGATGGCCGGCGGGTTGTGGCCGGAATACAGGGTGGTTGCCAGAAGGTCCGCGTGCCCGACCACGCGGGGCAGGCCGGAAAGGTCCGCGTAGTACTCGCTGGTTTCCTCCCAAGCCGCGCGCTCGGCCTGGGCGAAGACGTCCGTGCGACTTTCCGCGGTGCCGGCGAAAGGCACCGAGTACTCCGCCAGCGCGGCCTCTAAGCGCCCGGCCAGCAGCGCCGTCTCGTCGACGCGCTTTTCTAGGTCCCCGGCCACGAACTGGGTAGCCTTCCAGCCGGCCACGGTGTAGCGCCCGTCCGTGGTCAGCAGCGGGCGGGCCACCCGCGCCCCCGACACGCTCAACTTTTCGCGCACCCGGGCCGACCAGGTGGCCGTGGCCGGTGCGACGGCGTAGACCACGTCACCCACGCGCAGGCCGTTGTCCCAGGCATACCCCAGCTGCTCGGGCTGGCCCACGGCCGGCCGGCCGCTGCTGCGGAATGCGCTTAAGACATGCTCCGGAGGGTTAGAAATCACGTCCGGCTCCTTCACTCGGTTCGGTTTGGGGTTACGTTACTAGCTGAGGTTTTAGGTGTGTTTAGTCGTTGCGGGCTTTGCCGTGGCCCGGGTCGTGGGGATCCTCCACGCCCGGGACCGGGTAAGGCCACGGGTTCGGCTCGCAGGTCACGTCCTCGTCCGGGTAGACCTCGTCCGGGGCCTCGGCGTGCAGAGCCTTGTTGTTGAGCGAGATGGTCTGCTGCATCATCACCGGCGCCAGCTTGCCCTCGCCGCCGCAGGCCTGGTGCTCGGCGTAGCCGATGGCGTGGCCGAACTCGTGGTTGATGAGGTACTGGCGGTAGTTGCCCACATCACCCTCGAAGGCGCGGGAGCCGCGCACCCAGCGCGACTCGTTGATCACCACGGTCGAGTCCCCGGTAATCGTGGTGTGGCAGGAGGTCTCCATGCCCAGCTGCGCGCCGCATAGCTCGGCGGTGGTCTCCAGGGAGGTCAGCCGGAAGCGGGTGTCCGGGTCCTCGTCGGCGCCCACGTGGACGAACTTGAAGGCCGGGTCGTTGGTCCAGCCGCGCGGGTCGGACAGGGTGGCGTCCACCATGCTGGCAAAGGCGGCGTCGCCGCCGTAGCTGGAGGTGTCGATACCATTTTCAATCTCCACCGAGTAGCGCACGGTACGCACCTCGCCCTGCCCCACCTCGAGCCCGGGCGTGCCGACCTCGCGGTAGGTGTCGTCCCCGGCGCGGGTGAACTCCCCGCCCGGCGGCAGCTGGTCGATAGCGCCTTGGACGTCGCCGGCGTCCGCCGGGTCCGGGCCTACGGCCGTGGCGTCGTGGTCGGCCGCCGCGCTGTCTTGCTCCTGGGCGCGCGGGGATCCGGCCTCCTCGTCGGGGCCGGTGAAGATGTCGATGAGCACCCAGATGGTGATGATCGCCAGGACCGGGATGGCCACCACCCGCCACCAGCCGTAGTCCGCGGCGAAGCGCTGCACCGCCCCGCCCGCGCCCGCGCCGTTGTGCGCGGCGGAATGGCGGGCGTTTTCCGGCACGCCAAAATCCCCGGCCCAGCTGCGCTGGTGGTTCTCACCGCGCGGCTCGGCGCGGCGGTGGTGCCGGGGTTGTGGAAATTCCGAATTCTCCATGGCCCTTTAGGTTACCCGGTGCCTGCCGGCGCCCCGCAAGCGGGCGGCCGGGCCGAAGACCCCGGGCAGCGGTGGGAAAACTAGACGCCGGCGAAGCCGACGGCGTGCGGCTTGACCGCGCCGATTTCGACGTAGACCACGCGGTCGGTGCGCACCAGGTACTTGCGGCCCTTCTCATCGGCCAGCTCGAGGGTGGAGTTGTCCGCCAGGGCGGAGTGGATGCGCTGGGCCAGCTCGTCCTGGGTGCCCTCCGCGTTGATGACCAATTCCCGGGCCGTGTCCGCGAAACCAAACTTAATATCCATGGGTGAAAACCCGCCTTTCTGCGTCTTCATCGTCTCTGGCGCACCGCGATGCACCAATTCCTGCTGTTTGAGCGCGAAGCCAAACAATCTAATGGCCCCCACTATAACCGTGCCGGTTAGTATCGAGGTGTGTCTGACTCGCAAACGCCTTCCACCGTACCGCCGACCCCGACGTTTTCTCGCTTAGGTGTGGCCGCCGAGATCTGCGATGCCTTGGCCGCCCAGGGTATTACCCACACCTTCGCCATCCAGGAGCTCACCCTGCCGCTGGCGCTCAAGGGCGCCGACATCATCGGCCAGGCGCGCACCGGCATGGGCAAGACCTTGGGCTTCGGGGTTCCCCTGCTCGACCGGGTCTTCGACGACGCGGCCCTGCCGGAGTGCGACGGCACCCCACACGCCCTCATTGTGGTGCCCACCCGCGAGCTGGCCCACCAGGTCGGCGACGACCTGCGGGCGGCGGCGGCCAACCTGCCGCTGCGCGTAGTCACGGTCTTCGGCGGGCGGCCCTATGCCGAGCAGATCTCCGAGCTGGAACGCGGCGCGGACGTCGTGGTCGGCACCCCGGGCCGGCTGCTGGATCTGCACTCCCAGCACCACCTGTGTTTGGACGCGGTGGCTATCCTGGTCCTGGACGAGGCCGACGAGATGCTGGACCTGGGCTTTTTGCCCGATATCGAAAAGCTCGCAGCCGCGGTGTCCGGTAGCCTGCAGCAGACGATGTTGTTCTCGGCCACCATGCCGGGCGCCATCTTGTCGCTGGCCCGCGGCTTCATGGACAAGCCGGTGCACATCCGCGCCGAGTCCGGCGAGACCGACCAGACCCACGCCTCGACGAAGAAGATCTCCTTCCTGGCCCACCGCATGGACAAGCTGGCCGTGCTCTCCCGCGCGCTGCAGGCCCGCGGGCGGGGCCGAACCATCATCTTTACCCGGACCAAGCGCTCGGCCGCCCAGGTGGCCGAGGACCTGGCCCAGCGCGGCTTTGCCGTGGCCGCCGTGCACGGGGACATGGGCCAGGCCGCCCGCGAGCGCTCGCTGGAGGCCTTCCGCTCCGGCGCGGTCTCCACGCTGGTGGCCACGGACGTGGCCGCGCGCGGCATCGATATCGATGATGTCACCCACGTCATCAACTACCAGGTCCCGGACGATCCGCAGACGTTTATCCACCGCATCGGCCGCACCGGGCGTGCCGGCCACACCGGCACGGCCATCACCCTGGTCGGCTACGACGAACAGGGTAAGTGGGAGGCTATCGATGCCGAGCTGGACCTGGGCCAGCATGATCTGCCCACCTGGTTCAGCACCTCCCCGGAGCTGGCCGAGGCCCTGGACTTCCCGGAAGACGCCGAGGAGTCGGTCGGCCCGGCCCGCGCCGTGGTGGGCGGGGACCGCAAGCGGCCCGGGCGCGAGCGCCGCTCCGGGCG
>NZ_KV823419.1 GCF_001815935.1 Corynebacterium sp. HMSC04H06 | reverse complement strand
CATTATCGGGGACACTCACAAGGTAACGGGGAGGTCAGCATTGAAAACCCGCCGAACCCTCGGCGGGTTTGGTCGTGCCAGGCAATCTCTAGCCACGACTGCGAACGCCAGGACATGACAGAGACACGAGGCAAGGAAGTCGCTTGTGCGACTTCCGCGGCAGCACGAAAACGCGAACTATCGCCACACGGCAACGACTAATCAGAACGGCGGCTCTTCAACAACTCATCGCGCTTATCTCGCTGATACCGAGTCAGTAACTCTTCCGGCATTCGCAGAACCTTAATGTCTTCCAAAGCATCTAGGTCTTCTTGCGATGCATGGGTTTGAACGTGACCATTTCCCATCGACTCCGCGCAACTCTCTGAACGCATGCCAGAGAACATCATCGAACGCCTAGACCTTTTATAGAAAAAGAGACGATATATAGCTAAACTTAGTACTGCTGCTTATTATGTCTCGGAGCGAAAAGTAGAGCTTTGGTTAGTAGAACAGTTAGTACGTCCGCGTCATGCTCCTGCTTGGCATTAGCCATTGCGTTGACCCCTTCAGTGGCGGAGGCATCTACGGATCCCGCTTCGGTAGAACAATCCGGTGAGAGCAGTGCTTACACACGAGTTGAAAAGCCAGAAGGCGATAGTAGTGCTCCCGCCGCTCAGCCCTATGCTGCAACTCCAGACTATGGGCCGTGCGTACTCGAACCCACAGAAATTCATGTACGAACTAGGACCCACGACGGCGATGCGAAAATCATCGGTTTTAAGCCGGTGACTAAGTGTAGTCGTCCAGTAACTTCCATCAAACACGAGAGTAAACTTAAGTACCAGTATTGGACGGTATGGCGGGACGCACCATTAAAGTCTGGCGTTCCTACGCGCTCTTACAACAAAGGGCAATCCAAACTCGAACAGAAAAATGTTGAGTTTCATTGCAATGGCTTAGTGGATACAAACTTTATTGGCACGACAACAGGAACTATCGTAGACAACGATAAAACTTACACTGCGACTGTTAACACTAAGCCGTTTAGAGACGCATGCAAGGTTTAATAGGTAGCACTTCAAATAGCAGCAACCAGGCTAAAATTCTTGTGCTCTTTGCGCGTACGGAAGCTACGTATGACGAAGAATTTGTCGGAATAGCTTTAACCAGAGAGCAGGAGAGTGCCATGGGCGAGCATGTTGATTCTCCAAGAATAACCTGTTGGACTGAAGAAGTTCCCCTTCAAGGCTGGGAAGGGAAACTAGACAAGTCTCGTTTCCCGAAACTTGTCTATCTCGTTTTTAGAGAAGGGTATGCGCAACATTCCTCCGTGCGCTACCAGGAAATAAGCCCAGATATATTGGCTGCATTTACCACGCGTGAAGCAGCTCAGACTGATGTCGTTTCTCGGCAGAAAAAGGAGCCTTCATTCTTACCGAGTGAGTTTCATATATGGGAAGTCGAATTCGGGTTTTTGACCGAAAACTTCCGTGGCCAAGGCCCAGAAATCCCCATGTACTGAGCAGTACTTCTCGTCGGTTTTAAATTCTGTTGCAAGGAGAACGTAAGCATCTATACCGCTGAAAATGGCGGAATAGGCTCGATGAATTCTTATATCGGAATTGGGTTATCCGCAGTTTTAGGGATATGTCTCGTCGCCCCTTAGTTCAAGTTGAAGTGATTAGCTGGCGTGCGCAGGGTTTTCATCAGCTTCTCGCTGATCTCGTTGCCCCT
>NZ_KV823418.1 GCF_001815935.1 Corynebacterium sp. HMSC04H06 | reverse complement strand
CCACCCCCAAGCCAGCCCCGCCGGTTTTCCTCCAGTTCTTCCCGGTGGGGCTTTCCCCTGTGCACCAGATCCCCGATCTCATGTAGCTGTACTGGAGAGTGTCTGATTTTTTGTGTGTGGGGTTAGTTTATAGGTATTTGTCGAAGCGGTCAGGGTAGGCCACGGCCATTTGGTTAATGGCTTGTTTCCAGCCGGAAACTCGGGCTTATTCCATGAGTCTGCCGGCTGTCGCTGAGACTCGTTTGCCCTGCTTCGCCCTCTTGGCAGCTCGTTTGTCTTCAATATTGCAGATCATCAACCACAGCGTCTTGAGCGCTGATTCATCGTTGGTGAACTGCACTCTGTTGCGGGTAGCTTTACGCAGTTCATTGTTGAATGATTCAATCGAATTCATCGTATAGATGGTCAAGTCCGGGGAAGTGGTGTATCTCTTTCCCAGGTGAAGCCTCGTGCCGGTGTGCATGAAGGCGCCCCAGAAAAGCGAGACTGTTTAGCTGTGCCGGCATAGATGGTTCTGTCCGCGCCGGAGTTACTCGATTACGTAGTCTTTCAGTTCGCTACCGCCGATCGGCACTAAAGGTAGGGTTCCTTTAGCCAAGCAGAAAATACCAGCGGTCTACTAATCATTTCGGAGGAGATGGCCTCAACACCCGCATCGGTGAGCGTGCAATTACCCGGTAGGGTAGGAGATGTTAATCACCACGCGGGTATGCCCTAGATGACGCCTTCATTCGCAAGGGCTAGACCTCGTGCGACGGCTGTGAGCGGCAATGATAAACATCGCGCAGCGTCTTGGGGAAGAATGGATGAGTATGTTGGGGAAAGAGATTCTAGGCGTCGACGTGGACGCCCAGGGGCGTTGCGCGCACTGGCATACGCCGGTGGACGTGGTGGCCAACAAGTGTGCGACGTGCGGGCAGTTCTACGCGTGCTCTATCTGCCACGCGGAACTCGCCGATCACCCCTTCGGCGCGATGGATAAGCACACGGACGCGGTTTTGTGCGGCGTTTGTGGGGAGACGATGAATTACAGGCGTTACCGGCTAGCCACCGCCTGCCCGGCGTGCGGGCACCCGTTTAATCCCGGGTGTCACGCGCACGAGGAGATCTACTTCCAGCTGGGTCTGGTCGACTAGAAGGACGACAGAGAGCCGAACTGCTGCTGCACCTGGGCTAGCGCGGTGCGGGCCAGGGCGGCGAGATCCGGGATGCGGAAGGTCTGGCCGGCGAACGGCACGTCGACGGTCGGCTGGCCGGGGACGACCGCCAGCTCAATCACGTTCTGGGCGCGGTGGGTGTTCTGCGGAGCGCGGTTCTGGTGGGTGTTTTGTGGAGCGGGCTGCTGCTGGTTGCCGGACTGCCCCAGGTTGCAGCGGTTGACCGCGTCGTCCATGCGGGCGATGGCGGAGCGGATCTCCCCGCCGCGCGGGTGGAAGGTGGCCACGGACAGCGCCTGGCTGCGCTTGGACTGGTAGTCGCCGGGGTTGGTCCAGTAGCTGCGGGCCTTTTCGCAAGAGATCTGGCCGGCGGGCACCTTGGCCAGCAGGTCGTCGACGGGATCGGCGGAAGCCACGGCGGGGGTGGCAAGAGTAGCGGTCAACACGAGAGCAGCGAGGCGTTTCTTCATGGGATACATCTTGGCACGAGTTCGCGGTTCGGGAAAGTGTACGCAGGAAACTTTCTAGACGCCCAGGAAGCGCCGCACCAGGCTACGGTAGGCCTGCACCGTGAGATCGAGGTCCTCCAAGTGGAGCGCCTCGTCGTGGCTGTGGAGCTGCGAATTGGCCTCGGCCATGTCCCGGGCCCGCGCGTGGAGGGCAAAGCCGTAGCCATTGCCGCCGGCGCGCCGGGCGATGCGCAGATCCGAACCGCCCGTCGCCAGCACCGGGGTGACGTCCAGGTCGGGGAAGAACTCGTGGGCGGTGGACTCGATGGCCTGCCAGAGCGCGGTGTCGGTGCCCGACTGCGTGGCGTCTTCGGTAATTAGGTGCTCGATGGTGACCTCATCGGCCAGATCGCCCAGCGCCTGGCGCAGGAACTCGTCCAGGTCCTCCTGGGTCTGGCCGGGGAAGGGGCGGATGTCCATTTCTAGGTAGGCGTGGGAGGGCAGCACGTTGATAGCGCCGCCGGCCCGCAGGACGGTCTGGGACAAGGTGGTGTGCGAAAAGGCGTGCGCGTAGGCGTCCAGGTTGCCGAAGGCGCGGTAATCTTCCGCGGTGCCCTGGCCGCCGATGAGCGTTTGCTCCGTGACGGGATCGAAGCGGAAAGCCTTGACGAATCCGGTCCAGGTCTCGCTGGTGGCCACGGGGGCATCGGCGGCGGCGATACGGTGGGCGACCTCGCCGATCTTCACGATGGCGAAGTCCTTGCCGAAGGGCGTCGAGCCGTGCCCGGCGTCGCCGTGCACGTGGAGGCGGCGCTGGCCCGCGCCTTTTTCGCCCACGTTGAAGGCCAGCGAGTTCGGCAGGTGGCTGCCGCCGGTCTCCGACAGGCAGTTGTCCCAGCTCATCGCGTCCGGGTGGTGGGCATACAGCCAGCGCGAGCCCCAGCCGCCGCGGGCTTCCTCGTCCGCCAGGGCGGCGAAGGTGAGATCGCCTGCTGGCTTCCCACTGCGGGCCACCTCGCGGGTCACGGCCGCCATGGTGGCAGTAATGAAGAGCATGTCGACGGCGCCGCGACCGTAGAGCACGCCGTCCTCGATGACGGCATCGAAAGGCGGCTTGGTCCACTTGTCTTGGTCGACGGGCACGACGTCCGTGTGGCCCATCAGAGTCAGCGGTTCGCCGTCGCCGCCCGGGACCGTAAACAACACCGAGACCCGCCCGGGGTGGGGCTCAAAGCGCTGGACCTGCACGTCCGTGTCGGCAAAGAAGCGCTCCAGCGTGTCGGCGTTGCGGACCTCGTGGCCCGAATCATCGGTGAGATCGTTGACGCAAGCGTTGCGGATAAGCTCTTGGAGTAGCTCCAGGGTGTCGTCGTACAGGCTGGTGTTATCGCTCATGCACCCCAGCCTAGTGCCGCGGTCCACCCGCGAAAGAAATAAACTTAAAGTTGCAAAATTAAACGCCGTTCAACTTTGTTCGCTACGCTACCCGTATGAGTATTGTTGACATCGCCCGTGAGAAGGCCTTAGAGCAGGGCATCGGCCTGAACGAAGAAGAGCTCCTACAGGTCCTTTCCGTCCCCGACGAGCAGCTGGAAGAAATCGCCGACATCGCGCATAAAACTCGCCTGCGTTGGTGCGGCCCGGACGTTTCAGTGGAAGGCATCATCTCCATCAAGACGGGCGGCTGTCCGGAAGACTGCCACTTCTGCTCCCAGTCGGGCCTGTTTGCCTCCCCGGTGCGCGCCGCCCGCCTGGATATCGCCGAGCTGGTGGAGGCCGCGAAGAACACCGCCAAGACCGGCGCCACCGAGTTTTGCATCGTCGCCGCGGTCAAGGGCCCGGACGATAACCTCCTGGACCAGGTGGGGGAGGCCATCGCCGCCATCAACGCGGAGGTCGACATTGAGATTTCCTGCTCCCTGGGCACCCTGACCCGCGAGCAGGCGCAGCGCCTGAAGGACATGGGCGCGCAACGCTACAACCACAACCTGGAGACCGCGCGCAGCTTCTTCCCGCAGGTGGTCACCACCCACACCTGGGAAGAGCGCCGGCAGACCCTCGATTTCGTCCGCGAGGTCGGCATGGAGGTCTGCTGCGGCGGCATCATCGGCATGGGCGAGTCCCTCGAGCAGCGCGCCGAGTTCGCCGCCCAGCTGGCGGAGATCGAGCCCTGCGAGGTGCCCATGAACTTCCTTGACCCGCGGCCGGGCACCCCGTTCGCGGATCGTCCGCTGGTTCCCCTGGGCGAGGGCCTGCGCGCCGTCGCCGCCTTCCGGCTAGCGATGCCCGCTGTCACCCTCCGGTTCGCTGGCGGCCGCGAGCTGTCCCTGGGTGACGACGGCACGGAGAAGGGCCTGCTCGGCGGAATCAACGCCATCATCGCGGGCAACTACCTGACGACCTTGGGCCGCCAGATCGAAAAGGACGTGGACATGCTCGGGCGCATCGACCTGCCCATCAAGGCGCTGTAGATGTCGGGGAAATCTGCGGGCACTGATCACTGCGCGCTCGCCGCGTCCGTCCTCGCCGGCGATCCGCCCGTCTATCACCCGAATACCGGACAGCCCCTCGAAGAGGTCTCCACCCTGCACCCGGCGGCCGCGGCCGGCCTGGACGTGCCGCGCTACTGCCGCCTGTGCGGGCGGCGCATGGTGGTCCAGGTCCGCCCCGACGGCTGGCGCGCCCGGTGCTCGCGCCACGGGGAGCTGGACTCGAGCTGGCTTTTCGTCGAGACCATCCGGGAGCCGGACTAGAGCTGCCGGACGATGGTGCGCACGATGGCGCGCACCCGCCGGTCCACCGGCAGGTCGTGGTGGAGCACCACCGCGCGAGAATCAAAGTCCTGGACGTAGATGTTGCGCACCGTGCCGTCCTTGACCTTGCTGGGGGACAAAAAGCAGGTCTCGGGCGGGACCACCACGGCATCGTGGCGCGTGGCGATGCACGTGTAGGTCACCCCCTCGTCCAGGTCGCCGCCGGCGTTAACGGCGCTCAAGATCTCGCTGCCGACGATCTGCTGCTGGCCGGCGTCGCCGAAGAACGACTGGATGATGGATTTCATGATGGAGTCGTTGCGTTTGCTGGCCATCAGCGGGCTGATGATGCCGCCTTCGGTGGTGCCGTGGTTGGGCGCGCCGATCGAGATGAGGTGGCGGACCTTGCTGGCCCCGCCGAGCACGCGCATCCAGTAGCGGGCCAGCAGACCGCCCTGCGAATGCCCCGCGATGATGACCTTCTCCGCGCCCGTCATGGTCAGCACCGCGTCGATATAGGCGCCGACCTGCACGGCGGACTCGGGCAGCAGGCCCGTCGCCCGCGTGCCGTAGTCCGGGGCGAAGACGGCCCAGCCGTCCTCGCGGAGCTCGCCGCCCAGAATCTGCCAGATGCCCTTGGAGTCGGCCGTGCCGTGCAACAAGATGATGGGCCAGGGGCGGTCCGGGCTGGGACGGGCGGTCCAGTCGTCTTCGAAGATGCCGCGGGGCTTGAGCCGCGCGCCCAGTGGGAGCGAGTCCACCGTGGAGCTGGAGCCGGCCGAGTCGACCTCCTCGTTGGACACGGCCATCCGAGTGCGCGAATCCTCGCTCAGCGAGCCGAAATAGCCCTCCTTGGTGGGGTCTTTGCGCAGCATCTCGGCGATCTCCTCGGCGACCTCCTCGCGCAGCGCGTTGGGCGGGGCGGTGTTTTTGACGCCGAAGCGGGGGTTGGCCGGGGCATCGTTCGACCAAAAGCGGCGCAGCTGCTTTTCGATTGTGGAGCGCAGTTCCTGTAGTGCATCAGCGGCCACGTACAACCATCTCCTTATGCAATCCGGGGCCTTCCAGCCTAGCGAACTAGCAGGTGAGGCGAATTAGGAAAAACTTTTTTAAAAAAATGTCATCCGAAGGGTTGACGCTCTTTCCAAAGTACCTTAAAGTAAGCCTTGCCTAATCACGGGCGGTTGTTTTGCAGAAGTTGCGCTCCACTCCTTCTGTTTAGCACCGATTAGATTAGTCATGGGGAGAAGGCCCCGCCAGCGTGCAGCCGGCGGGGCCTTCGTTTACGCGGTAGTGTGGCGGCATGCGGAATCAGGTAGAGACAGTGCAGGTGCAGACGGTGGACGAGGCGGTCACGCGCCTCATCGAACTCTACGAGCAGTCCTGTCGGCGCTCCCACGACTTCGAGGACTACGACCAGGTCCGTTACCCCAAAATCACCGTCGCCGTGCGCGAGTGGCACCCCATCGATCGCTCGCAACCCTTCGGCTACGTCAACGAGGCCGGCAACTATTCCGCGGTGATCTCCAAGCCTTACCTGTTGCGCGACTACCTGACCACCCAGCTGCAGCGCCTGGTGGACAACTACCCGTGCGATATCTACGTCGGTTACTCGGACGTGCGCATCCCGCCCGAGTACATCCGCGGCGCCCCGCCGGCCTCGCAGGACCGCGGGACCACCGTCCCGCGCCCCACGCTCGACGACGTCAACGACGCCATCATCGACGGCGACTGGGACGCCTTCCACGGCGCGGAGAAGCCGCTGTTCCACTTCGGGCCGCAGCGCTTCGACATCGCCTGCGAGCGGATCGAGCACTACACCGGTATCGAGGTCGACACGGTGCAGAAGTACATCCTGTTCACCAACTACGCCATGCACACCACCGAGTTCGTACAGTTCGGGCTACGCGAGCTCGCCAGCGAGGACTCGCGCTACACCGCGCTGGTCCTGCCCACGGGCGAGACCATCCATCCCAACGACGCGGTGGACTTGGACGTCGACGAGCTGACGCTGACCTCGCGCTACCAGATGCCCCGCTTCGACCTTATTACCGCCGCCGGCGACGGCATCACGATGATCAACATCGGGGTCGGCCCGTCTAATGCGAAGACCATCACGGACTGCCTGGCCGTACTGCGTCCCGAGGCCTGGATCATGATCGGCCACTGCGCAGGTCTGGACGGGCGCATGCGCATTGGCGATCTCATCCTGGGCAACGCCTACCAGCGCGACGACGGCCTCCTGGACGAGCCGGTCACCCCGGCGAACCCGATCCCCGCGATCCCGGAAATCCAGCGCATGCTGGAGGCGAGCGTGGACGAGATCTACGGCGCGGACAACCCCATCATGCGCACCGGCACGGTTTTGTCCACCAACGACCGAAACTGGGAGTGGCGCACCACCCGGCAGCTGTGGGAGTGGCTGCGGGCATCGGCAGCCGTGGCCGTGGACATGGAGTCCTGCACGCTGGCCGCCAACGGTTACCGCTACCGCGTGCCCTACGGCACCCTGCTGGCAGTCAGCGACCTGCCGCTGCACGCGGTGCCCAAGCTGCCGGCCCAGGCGCAGGCCTTCTACTCGAACTCCAAGCAGGCCCACGTCATGTGCGCGGTGCGCGCGGTCGAGCAGCTGGCGGAAAACCCGTCCCGCCTTCACACGCGCAAGCTCCGGCGGGCGTTGGGGGAAGTGCCTTTCCGTTAACACTTATCCGGCGATAGACTAGACGGAAAGTTTCCCCATACGAGAGTCTGCAACCGTGATAGGAGAACCACGTGACTAATCCCCATAACCCCGACTGGGCGGTACCGGAGAGGGAGAACCTCACCTGGGAGACGTTTGGCGAGGCCAGCCGCAACCTATCGCAGCAGATCATCGACTCGGGCTGGATGCCGGATCTCATCATCGGCGTAGCCCGCGGCGGCCTGATCCCGGCCGGGGCCATCGGCTACGCCATTGGGGTCAAGGCCATGGGGTCCATCAACGTGGAGTTCTACACCGATATCGGCAAGACCCTGCCCGAGCCGGAACTGCTCCCGCCGTACCTGGACGCCTCCGACATGGACGGCAAGAAGGTCCTGGTGGTCGACGACGTTGCGGATTCCGGCAAGACCCTCGACCTGGTCTGCCGTATCCTCGAGCACGAGGATCTGGATCCGGAAAAGCCGAAGCTGAACGTGGACGTGCGCTCGGCGGTCATCTACACCAAGCCGGTGACCATCTTCCACCCGGACTACGTGTGGCGCAATACCGATAAGTGGATCAACTTCTGCTGGTCGGTCCTGCCGGTCATCACCGCGGACGGTTCGTTCAAGGAAGGGTCCTAACACTCCGGTGAATGACGCAGGTTCCCTGGGCGTAGCGGATAGCTTCCGCTACGCCTTTTCCTCTGCCCGCCGGCTGCGCATCGAGGTGCTCGGCGGCCTCGCGGTTTCCCTCGCCCTCATCCCGGAGGTGCTGAGCTTTTCCATCCTGGCGGGCCTGGACCCGCGGGTGGGCCTTTTCGCCTCCGTGGTGATGGCAATTTCTATCGCCTTTACTGGCGGACGTCCCGCGATGGTCTCGGCGGCGGCCGGCGCGGTGGCGCTGGTTATCGCCCCGCTTACGGCCAGCCACGGGCTCGACTACGTGGTCGCGACCATCTTGCTGGCCGGGGTGCTGCAGCTGGTGCTGGCGGCGGTCGGCATCGCCAAGCTCATGCGGTTTATCCCGCGCAGCGTCATGACCGGGTTCGTCAACTCCCTGGGCATCATGATGTTCACCGCGCAGCTGCCGCACCTGCGGGACGTGCCCTGGCTGGTCTACCCGCTGGTGGGGCTAGGCCTGGTGCTCATGCTCGCCGCCCCGCGCCTGCTGCCGGCCATCCCGGCGCCGCTGATTACCATCGTGGTGCTCACCGCCCTGGTCATGATCTCCGGCTGGGAGGTCCCCGACGTGGCCGACCAGGGAGAACTGCCGGATTCGCTGCCGGGCCTGTTCATCCCGGACGTGCCGCTGAGTTGGGAGACCCTGCAGGTTATCGGCCCTTACGCCCTGGGCGTTGCCCTGGTGGGCCTGATGGAGTCGCTGCTGACGGCCAAGCTGGTCGATGGCATCACGGATACCCACTCGGACAAGACCCGCGAATCCTACGGCCAGGGGATAGGCAATATCCTCTCCGCGCTCATCGGCGGCATGGGCGTGTGCGCGATGATCGGGCAGACGATGATCAACGTCCGCGGCGCCCGCGCGCGGACGCGGCTGTCCACGCTCATGGCCGGGGTCTTCCTGCTCATCCTCATCCTGGTGTTGGGCCAGACCGTCGGGCGCATCCCCATGGCGGGCCTAGTGGCGGTGATGATCATCGTGGCGGCGACCACCGTCGACTGGCATTCCCTGCGGCCGCGCACGCTGCGGGCGATGCCCTGGTCCGAGACCCTCGTCATGGGCATCACCATGGCCGGGACCCTGATTACCTCCAACCTAGCGGTCGGCGTGGTGCTGGGCGTGCTGGCGGCGACGGTCAGCTTCGCCCAGCGGGTCTCGCACGTGGTGACCGTCGAGCAGACCGGGCCGGGCGCGTACGCGGTGTCCGGCCAGCTCTTCTTCGCTTCCTCGAATGACTTGGTCTATTCCTTCGATTACTCGCCGGGCACGGACAAGGTCTCCATCGATTTTTCGGCCGCGACCCTGTGGGATACCTCCACCATCGCGGCCGTCGATGCCGTGCGCAGCAAGTACGCCTCCCGCGGAATCGAGGTAGAATTTAAGGGACTGGATGGCGAAAGTCAGCGCCGGATAGAGAAATTCAACGAAACATAACGCGGGTTACGTAAACATAACCTTAAATTGGTAAGGATTTCCTGCCTGGAAATGGTTTTTTAAACGCGTATACTTATCGGTAGTTAATTGCCGATCCGACAGAAAGGTCCAGGTCATGGACGAGAAACTGCAAACCGCAATGAACAACCAGGTTAATTCCGAGCACCAGGCGGCGCTCATCTACACCCAGCTGGCCTATGAGATGGACAACCTGTCGTTCCCGGGCATGCGCGACTGGTTCCTGGGTCACGCCGACGAGGAGCGCACCCACGCTCAGAAGTTCGCCGACCACCTGCTGGCCCGCGGCTACCGCGTCGAGCTGACCGATATCGCTATCCCGTCCCTGAAGGCTGCCACCCCGCTGGACGCCTTCGAGGCCGCCTTCAAGCACGAGCAGAAGGTCTCCGCCGAGATCCGTGAGATCGCCCGCATCGCGGACGAGGTCAAGGATCTGGATTCCCGTAGCCTGGTCAACTGGTTCCTGGAGGAGCAGATCGAGGAAGAAGACACGGTCTCCGAGATCATCGACCAGGTCAAGCTGGTTGGCAACGACGGCTCCGGCCTGCTGCGCATCGACGCAAACCTGGGCTCTGCCGAATAAAGCACTAGACCAAATAACGGTCTGGTTAAAATAATCAATTTTGTCCCACTGGAGGCTTCTCCGGTGGGACAATCGTATTTTATGACCGCAAAGCAGAAAACTACCGCCGCCATCGCCCTCGGGCTGATGGTTTTCGCTTTGGTCGGGGGACTGGCACTGACGGCGGTAGACATCGCGTGGGGGATCTTCTTCTCCTCGGCCGCGCTCATGCTGAGCCCGTTCGCCGGCATGGCCATGCTCGCCGGCGTGCGCTTCCTGCACGCCAGCGGGCTCGTCAAGGCCTTCTTCGGCGTCGGCGGCGTCCTGCTCCTGGCAGCCATCGCCCTGTTCTTCGTGAACCCCTCGGGCACGGGCCTGCCGATGCTCATCGGCGGCGCGACCTGCGGCATCGCCGGCCTGTGCCTGCTCAAGCCCCGGGTGATAACGCATGGCTAAAACCAAGCTGCTCTTCGATCTGTACGGCGTGCTCATGCGGCTGCCCTCGGCCGCGGACCGCCTCCTCCTCGAGGAGACGCTCGGCGTGCAGGATAGCGCCCGTTTCTGGGACACCTACGAGGAGCTGCGCCCACCCTACGACGCCGGGCTAGTCTCCGACGAGCGCTGGTGGACCACGCTCGCCCGCCGCAGCGGCCTAGGCGACATCGACACCAGCCAGGCCGTGGCCGCGGACATCGCGGGCTGCCTCGAGGCGGACACGGAGATGGTCGGCTTCGTGCAGTCGCTTATCGATGCCGGCCACCCCGTCGGCACCCTTTCCAATATCCCGACCGGGCTCGCCGCCGTCGTGCGGCGCGAGCACCCCTGGCTAGAGGATTTCGCCGCCGTCACCTTGTCCTGTGATATCGGGGTGGCCAAGCCGGAGGAGCAGGCCTACCTCGTCGCCGTCGACGCCCTTGGCGGCACTCTCAAGGACACCCTCTTCTTCGACGACCGCGACGACTTCGTGTGCGGGGCCCGTGAGGCGGGGTTGCGGGCCGAGCGCTTCGACGGCATCGATAGCGTGCGGAAGGTGCTTTCTACACCCTGACCTTGCGCAGCTCGAGCGGCACGCGCAGCAGCGGGTCCAGGGCGACGGCGCGCGCGACCGCGCGGACGATCTCGCGGTGGGTGGGGATCATGCGCAGCTGGACCTCGGCATCGGGGGCCTCTTCCCGTACGGCGCTGGCGAAGTGGCGCGGGGCCTGCGGATCATCCACGAAGGCGGAACCGGCCACCACCACGGTGTTCGGGTGGTGCTCGCGCACCAGCCGGGCGGCGACCACGCCGAGATCGTGCGCGCGCTCATCGAGGATGGAGCGCGGGGCATCGGCAATGCTGTCGACCGTAACGCCCTGCTCCGCCGCCTTCTTGAGCACCGCCGCCGTCGAGAGGGATTCCTGTGCGGGGCGGCCCTGCGGATCGGTCAGCGGGGTCAGCTGCTGGATCCCGTCGTCGTTGGACAGGGCCGCGCCGATGGAGTCGTCCGCGAAGAGCACCAGGACCTTGTCCTCGGAGGCTATGTCCGCGGCCTGGGTCTCGGAGCCCAGGATCGCGGGGATGGCTGCGGTGACCACGACCGGCACGCTGAACTGGAAGCGCAGGCGCTCGGCGATGTCGACGCCGTTCCACCCCAGGTTCGGGGCGTAGACCAGGCCTTCCTCGTCGACCTGGCCGGAGGTGGTCACGCCGACGGAGACCAGCGCCTGGTCCAGGCCTGCGGTCAAGCGGTTGATTCCGGCCATGATGTGCTCGATGAAATCCGCCTCGCTCAGCGACGCCACCGGGGTCGTGATGTCATCCTCCCGAATGGTGCGGCCCTTGGTGTCGTAGAGGCCGATATAGGTCGAGGAGGTGCCGATGGCGATGCCAGCCAGCAGCCAGTTGTTCTCCGCTAACTCCAGCGGCACCGTCGGGCGCCCGCGGCCCTTCGTACGGGTCAGGTCGGTGCGCTCTTGGATGAGCCCGGCCTGCAACAGCGCCGTGGTCGCGCGCGTGATGGTGGGCTGGGACAGGCCGGTCGCTTCCACTAGCTCGCTCCGAGTGACGATCGGATTGAGGCGCACCAGGTGGAGGCACTTGGCGGCGGGCGTGCGTGGGCGAGTGAAGGCCGGTCCTGGCTTGATCATGCAACTTAGTATAAAGAGAACAGACTGCATTGTCTAATTCTATACGTTGACCGGTGGTCGAAATTAGACTGCATGGTCTAGCAAATGTGGTGCTTTAGTGCGGAAATGTCAGATTTTTCGACATCAGCCCCTCCGCCCGGCCATGACCTGCTCTACCGTTCGCAACCAATTGCAGGAGCGCGGGGATATCGGGCCCTCTGGGCTCGTGGTCTGCCAGGTGCCGTCGTTGAACAACCAGATGACGTCCGAGGTGTGCGGGTCGATGACGTAGGTCGCGCGACCGTCGGTCTTGATGTTGTGGTGGTGCTGGCACAGGTTGACGAGGTTGTACGCGGCCGTCGGGCCGCCGTCTTCGAAGTCGACGCAGTGGTCCTTCTGGCAGCGTTCCGCCTTGACCGTGCAGCCGGGGTAGCGGCACGTGCCGTCGCGGCCATTGACGAAGGCCTTGATGTCGTTCGGCGTCGCGTAGTTGCGGCTGCGCTTTTCCGCGATGTCCGACATGTAGCGGACGGTGGTTGCTGCGTCCGCCAGCTTCTGCCCGCTGTCGTGGCTAATCCAGCCGAATCCGGCGACGAAGATGGGGGCATTGGGGACGTCGCTGGCCTGGTAGAGGTTGAGGACCACCTGCGGGGAGGAGTATTCCCCGAGGATGAGGCCGGCGAGCGCGGCGGCCGGGCTGATGCCGCGTTCTTTGGCAGTGCGGGAAATGGCGTCGTCTAGTTGGGCGGTTGTCGCGGGGTCGTAGTCGGCGTAGATGCCGGCGCGGGATCCTGACTGGGACTCGCAGGAATAGTTGCCGCCGTCTGGGCCGGAGGTATCGGCCGATTCTTTCGGCGTGTCTTCGGGCTGTTCTGTGGCCACCAGGCTGTTGAGCTTGCGGCGCAGGTTGGCGTAGGAGGGCAGGCGCTGGCCTGGGCGGGTAGGGCTGAGGTATTTGTTTAATTCAGTATCTATGCGTTCTAGAACGTCCTGGGTGGGCTCGCCCAGGTTATTTAAGACCTGGTCGATCAGGGTGAGGTAATTGAAACCGATGTGCTGGAGTCTTTCCACGGTTTCTTTGAGCTGGGGCAGGGTCTCGAGGCGTTCGAGGGCTAAGCAGCGGTTGAGGCAGGCGGTATAAGAAAGGCCGCTGCGCGCGGCGAGGTTGCCGACGGTGGTCTCGCAATCCTCGTTAATGGGCGGGCGGAGGCGTTGCCACAGGTGGTAGTCAACGCGGCGGATCTGGGTGGCGTCGTGGGCGATTGGGCAGTTCGGCGTATTGACGGTGTAATAAGGGTCCATGACATTCTCCCCGAATGATTATGTCGTAACTATGTTCTAACCCAACTCCCATAATACCTTCTCAAACCCGCACCGCAACCTCCACAACAAACTGTTTCGAAACTATGTTGGAATTTTCGAAGGGGAATGGCCCGAGATCTGATGCTTAAGTGTTATCTTCCTGCTGGCGGCTGGAAAAGACCAGGTACGGGCGGCTTTGG
The DNA here is from genome assembly GCF_001815935.1 of Corynebacterium sp. HMSC04H06. Lineage (GTDB taxonomy): Bacteria > Actinomycetota > Actinomycetes > Mycobacteriales > Mycobacteriaceae > Corynebacterium. Next base: position 79,577 of record NZ_KV823418.1, on the reverse strand, counting down.
CGGGGTAGGAAGCATTCAGCGTTCTCACTGCGCCGCGCCAGGTGGCGGTGAAGTAGGGAAAGTGGCTAGACTTCCCAATCATGAGTTCCGAGCATAACGCCGAGCGCCAGCCTTCCCTTCTGGACGCTTCGTGCGATAATTTCGCAGCTGATTTGGCAGCCCTGACCCCTACCGATGCGACGGCGTGGGGCGTTGCGGGCTACGAGGGTGAGTTGCAGGACTTCTCGCCCGAATACTACGAAGCCGTGGCGGACCGTACTCGCGAGATGATTGCGGATCTCGACGCCCTGGATGACTCGACGGACGAGTCGGACGACGAGGACGACTTCGACGACGTCGACTACGTGACCGCAGCCGTGCTGCGCGACCGGCTCTGCCTGGAGCTGGACATGCACCACCGCATGGAGGACCTGCGGCTGCTCAACAATATCGCCTCGCCGGTCCAGACCATCCGGGACACCCTCCTGCTCATGCCGCAGGAGACCGAGGAGGACTTGGATGCCATCCGCTCCCGCCTGTCCAAGGTGGGCAGCGCGCTGGCGGGCTATCGGGACTCGCTGACGGAGGCGGCATCGCACGGCTTGGTGGCGGCCAACCGCCAGATCAATGAGGTCATCGGCCAGTGCAATACGCTGACGGATAGCGACTCGATGCTCGACGAGCTCGGCCTGGCCGAGGACTCCGTCGAGGTGGAGCACGCCAAGCAGGCTTTCGAAGAATTCTCTGCCTGGCTGTCGACGGACCTGCAGCCGCAGGCGCCGACCTCGGACGCGTTCGGCCGCGAGCGCTACGAGCTGTTCTCCCACCTGTTCGTGGGCGACGTCGTGGACGTGGACGAGGCCTATCGCTGGGGCCTGGAGCAGCTGCACGAGATCAACGCCGAGCAGGAAAAGATCGCCCACAGCCTCTACGGCAACGAATGCACCGTGCGCACGGCGATGCGCAAGCTCAACCAGGAAGAGCGCTACCTCCTGCGCGGCAAGGACGCGCTGGTGGAGTGGATGCACTCCACGGCCGACCGGGCCATCGAGGAGCTGGACGGCAAGTACTTCGACGTGCCGGAGCAGGTGCGCGAGATTGAGTGCTGCATCGATCCGGCGGGCACCGGCGGCATCTTCTACACCCAGCCGGCGGATGACTTCTCCCGTCCCGGCCGGATGTGGTGGTCGGTGCCGGCCGGCCAGGACGTTTTCCACACCTGGCAGGAGCTGACCACGGTCCACCACGAGGGCGTGCCGGGCCACCACCTGCAGATCGGTCAGGCCCTGGTCGAGCCGGATCTGAACCTGTGGCGTCGCAGCGTGTGCTGGAACTCCGGCCACGGCGAGGGCTGGGCCCTCTACGCCGAGGAGCTCATGGCGGAGCTCGGTTACATGGATGATCCCGGCTACCGGATGGGCCTTTTGGATGCTAAGCGCCTGCGGGCCGCCCGCGTGGTCGCGGACATCGGCCTGCACCTTGGCAAGAAGATGCCGGATGGCTCCGGCGTCTGGGACAAGTCCCACGTGCACACCTTTATGCGGGAAAACACCGCGATGGACTCGGCGAACCTCTCCTTCGAGGTCAACCGCTACCTAGGCTGGGCCGGCCAGGCGCCGTCGTACGCGCTGGGTGCGCGCCTGTGGCGCCAGACCCGCGACGAGGCAGTCGCGCAGGGCATGAGTGAGCGCGAGTTCCACGCGGAGGCGCTGGCGTTGGGCTCGGTGCCGATGTCTATCCTGCGCGAGACCATCCTCGACTAGAGGCTACTGCTTTTTCCGCGTGAAGAGGCGGATGAGCTGGGGCAGGTAGCCGGCAATCACCAGCACGATGATGAGCCGGATGAGCTGGATGGCCACCACGGCTGGCCCGGCCCCGCCCTCGGAGGACAGCGCCAGGACGGTCTCGAGCGCGCCGGGGCTGGTTGCCAAATAGGCCTCGAAATAGGTGATGTCTAGCGTCCAGGTCAGCGGCCAGGCGGTGGCCGCACACAGGGCGATGACCACGACGATATAGGTCACGGTGGCGGGCAGCTGCGCCGCGAACCGCTGCAGGGCGGGCCACGACAGTCCGCCGCCGCAGACCCAGCCGATGGACATGAACGCCAAGATTCGGAAGGGCTCGATGGGCTGGAGGGTGAGCTCACCGGGCAGGAACAACGAGGCCAACACCGTCAGCAGGAGCGGTCCCATCACGCTTGGGGCGGGCAGGCGGAGGGCCTTGCCGAGGGGCTCGCCGGCGAAGGCGATGGCCAACACGAGCAGGATCATCCACCAGTGCTGGTCTGGCTGCGGGGTGTCGACCGGATGGGAGTCGGCCGGGGTGGAAAGGAAGCCGACGACGACCGGCAGGGTCATGGACACGGTCAGCAGGCGCAGGTACTGGGTCAGCGCCACGTAGCGGTAGTCCGCGCCGAGGTCGTCGGCGAGCACCGGTATCATGGACGCCCCGCCGGGCAGCATGGACAGGATGCCAGTGTCCCGGCTGACGGCCTTCGGCTGGGCGCGGTGGAGGAGGAGCCCGCCGCCGACGCCGACTAGCACCGTCACCAGGGAGACCACGACGCCCGCGGGCAGGAAGCCGACGATGCGCGACAGTGGCACCGTGGTCAGGGGGATCGCGGCCAGGATGCCGATGAACCCGCGGCTGAGCGCGTAGACGTGGCGGTTGACGGGCAGCTCTTTGCGGGTCACCAGCGCCATGCCGGCGGAGACCACGATGGCGGCCACGATCCAGGCCGCCGGCACGTTCCAGCGGTCAAAAAGCCAGCCAAGGCCCACGGAGGCGGGCGCGACAATCATCCAGCGCACTGCCAACGGCATTCGGGGACCTCCTTGTGAATTCGACCCCCTTTATACTATTGGCCTTATACTGTTGCCATGGAAATAGGCGTGGGAACCTGGGCACTGCTGGTCGCTGGGGCCGGCGTGGCCGGCTGGATCGACGCGGTCATCGGCGGCGGTGGGCTGGTGCTCATCCCCCTGATCCTGGCACTGGTTCCCGGCGTGGCCCCGGCCACGGCGCTGGCGACGAATAAGGTGGCGGCGGTCTCGGGCACGGCATCGGCGGCGGTGACGCTGGTGCGCAAGGTGCGGCCTCCGGCGCGGGAACTGGTGCCGATGGCGGTGCTGGCGGCGGTGGCTTCGGGCGTGGGCGCGCTGATGGCCTCGTTGCTCGACGAGGACGTCATGCGCCCACTGATCATTGTTCTGCTGCTCGCCGTGGGCTCGTTCATCGCCTTCAAGCCGAGCTTCGGCGGCGGCGACAGCGAGGGGATCCACTCCGGCTGGCGTACCTGGGCGGCGCTGGTAGCAACGGCCGCGGTGGCGTTCTACGACGGCATCTTCGGGCCAGGCACCGGCATGTTTTTGATCATGGCTTTTACCGCCATCTTCTCCCAGAACTTCCTGCGATCGGCGGCGATGTCGAAGGTGGTTAATACCGCGACGAACCTAGGCGCGCTGGTGGTCTTCATCGTCGGCGGGCACGTGTGGTGGACGCTCGGCATCGTCCTGGCGGTGGCCAATATCGTCGGCGCGCAGCTGGGCGCGCGCACGGTGCTGGGCGGGGGCACGAAGCTGATTCGCTACGCGCTGCTGACCCTCGTGGTAGTCATGAGCTGCTACCTCGCGTGGCAGCAGTGGGGTTAGGCCGGGTCTTCCGGCCAGGCGTGTTTGGGGTAGCGCCCGCGCATCTCGGCGCGCACCTGCTGGTAGGGGCCGGACCAGAAGCTGGCCAGGTCATCGGTGACCGCGAGCGGGCGGCCGGCGGGGGAGAGCAGGTGGAACTGGACAGGCATGCCGGCGACCTCGGGGGAGGAATGCAGCCCGAAGCACTCCTGGAGCTTGACGCGCACGATGGGGCGGCCGCCCGCGTAGTCGATGCGCGGGTGCTTGCCCGAGGGGACCGTGAGGCGTTCGGGCGCGGCGGCGTCGATGTCGTTGGGCCACGGCAGCAGGCGCTGGAGCGCCGGGTACATGTCGACCTCGCGCGGGGGCTTGCCGCGGACGATGTCGCCGAGCTCCGGGCCCAGCCAGTACTGAGGGTCGGCCTTTTGTGGATCCGGCCAGGGATCGCCGAGGTGGGCGTGGAGGAAGGCCAGGCGGTCGAAGAGGCGCTGCGCCTTGTCGGAGAAGTGGAAAATTTCCAGCCCAGTCCGTTCGAGCAGGCGGGCGAGGGCCGCGGCCGCGGCCTTCGGGCTGGGCTGGGTCGGGGTGGAGCTTAGCTCGATCTGCCCGGCCCGGCGGATCTGACGGGCCCGCAGCCTGCCCTTGACGAAGTCGGTTTCCAGCTCTTCGCTCACGCCGATGGTATCCAGTGCGTCCTCTTCGCTGAGGCGGGCGGCGGCGCGGATGGTGCCGCCCTCGGCGGAGCGGGTCACGACCGCGGTGGCCAGCCACTCGGAGCCGTCGAGGCCGAGGTCGTGGGGCAGGCGGGCCCGCGTGCCGGAGGCCAGCAGGTAGGTGTCGCCTTTCACGCGGCGGGCGATCCAGCGGGGGAAGGCCAGCCCGGTGATGGCGCCGGGATCGCTGACACCGCTACCAGTGCTCACCAGCTTGGTCAGGCGCTGGGATTCGGACTTCGGCGCGCGCTGGCGGGCGATGTCGCCGCGGGGATCGTCGGACAGCACGGCGACGGTGGCCGCGGCGGACGGCCCGCATTCGATAAGGGCGCGGCCCAGGCGCGGGTCCAGCGGCAGGCGGACCAAGCGTTTGCCCAGCTGGGTCAGGTGGCCGGCCCGCAGGGCGCCGAGGGATTCCAGGTGTTCTCGGGCGCGGGCCAGGTGCTGCGGCTGGGGGCTATCGAGCAGCGGGCAGTCGCCCCAGGCGGCCAGCTGCAGCGCGGCCTGGGTCAGATCCGTGGTGAGGATCTCCGGGGTGATGGCCTCGGCCGCGTGCTCGTAGTCGGCGGCGGAATAGGCGCGCACCACGGTGCCCGGGCCCTCACGGCCGGCGCGGCCGGCGCGCTGGTCCGCGGTGGACTTGGCCGAGCTGATAGTGACCAACCCCGTCATGCCGCGGCTGGCATCCAGCCGGGGTACGCGGGACAGGCCAGAGTCGATGACAGTGTGCACCCCCGGCACGGTCAGGGAGGACTCGGCCAGGGAGGTCGAGACCACGATCCGCGGGGTGGACGAGGGCTGTAGGGCCGCGTCCTGCTGCCGGGCATCCAGCCGACCGTGCAGGGGGAAGCTGCCGGGCAGGCGGCCGACGACGTGTTCTACCTCGCGCACGCCAGGCACGAAGACCAGGGCGGAGTGCCCGGTGGCGGACACCTGCTCCTGTGCCAGCTGGGCCAGGTGGTCCAGGAATTCCCGGGAACAGCTGCTGCGGCCGGGGTGCGGGCGATAGGAGATATCCAGCGGGTAGGTCACCGCCGGGGTGCTGAGCGTTTCGGCTCCTAAGAATTCGGTGAGTTTGTTGCGCTCCAGGGTGGCGGACATGGCCACCAGCCGGAAGTCGTCGCGCAGCTCGGCGAGCTCCAGGCACATGCCCAGAATGAGGTCGGTATCCAGCTGGCGTTCGTGGACCTCGTCGATGGCGACGGCGGATACGCCCTCCAGATCCGGATCCCGCAGCAGCCGCTGGAGGAGTACGCCCGGAGTCACGAACTCGACGTGGGTGCCGGGCTGGTGCTCGCCCTTGACGCTGAAGCCGACGGCTTTCGGGGCTCCGGAGAGGTGGCGCAGCCGGCGGGCGGCGGCGCGCACGGCCACGCGGCGGGGCGCGGTGACGATGACCTTGCCCCCGCAGTGGTTGGCCAGGGCGGGCGGGACCAGGGTGGTCTTACCGGTGCCGGGCGGGGCTTGGACGACTAGGCGCCCGGTGGCATCGACAAGCGTGGGCAGGCGGTCAATGACCCCGGCCACGGGCAGGTCGCGGCCGATCCGTGCGATGTCGAACATGTCATCCAAGCTTACGCATGACCCGCCCGGGTAGGCCAAGCACCAGGGAATTGTCCGGCACGTCCTTGGTGACCAGGGTGCCGGCGTCGTGCAGCTGTTCCGTGCGGAGCTCGTCGCCGCCGGGCAGGTGCCACTGCCCGGATTCCATGCGCTCGCGAGTGCCATAGACCGCGTGATTGTCCTCGCTGTCCTTAATCGTCATGCTGTCTATTGTGCCCACTATCGCGCCGCTGGTTGTGCCAGACTGGGTGGCATGCTTTTCGAGGTGGAGCGCTCCGCGGCCAAGGTCGCGCCCGGGGTCGCGCACGTGCCGGGCTACTGGTCGACGCCGGAGCAGCACGCGTGGGTCGCGCGGTTCCGGGATCTGGCGCGCCGGGCCAACGGCACGCCCTTTAGCATGCAGCGGCCGCAGCTGGCCTCCGGCGGGCGTATGAGCGTGCACATGCTCAACCTGGGGCATTACTTCGACTATGACGGCTACCGCTACGTGGACCGGAAATTCGGCCACACCGTCCCGGCCCTGCCAGGGGCTCTTCGGCAGGCGGCTATCGATGCCGTCTGTCGCGCCGCCGCCCTCGCCGGGGAGCTAGCCCCGTGGGCGGAAAGCTACTTGCCGGACATGGCCCTGGTGAATTATTACCCGCCGGGCGCGAAGATGGGCATGCACCAGGATCGCTACGAGTCCACGCGCGCGCCCATCGTCTCCTTTTCCATTGGGGAGGAGGCGCTGTTTCGCATCGGCGGCACGGAAAACCGCAACCGGCCCTGGGACGAGGTGACGCTGGCCTCCGGGGATCTCATCGTCTTCGGCGGCCCGAAGCGTTTTGCTTTCCACGGGGTGCCCGAGGTTCGCCCAGGCACCGCGCCGGAGGGATGCGGGCTGGCGCAGGGCCGAATCAATGTCACGGTGCGGCAGGTCTTTTCCGGGTAAGCTGTGCTAGAAACACTTAACCGTTGAACTGAAAGGAAGCCCGAAATGGCAAAGATCGGCATCATCATTGGCTCTATCCGCGAAGGTCGCCGGGGGGGGAGGCCGTCGGCCGCTGGGTCGAGGGTATCGCCCGCGATCGCGCCGAGCAGGGCGTGGACTACGAGCTCATCGACCTAGCCGCCTTCAATGTTCCGCTGCTGACCGCCGCCACCGTCCCGGGCGCGGCCAACAAGCAGTACGACGACGCTAACGTGCAGGCGTGGTCCCAGGCTATCGATGCCTGCGATGCCTTCGTCTTCGTGACCCCGGAGTACAACCACTCCGTGCCGGGTGCCTTCAAGAACGCCTACGACTCCCTGGGTGCGGAGTGGGCCGGCAAGCCGGTCGCCTTCGTCGGCTACGGCGCCTCCGGCGCCATCCGCGCGGTCGAGGCCTGGCGCCTGGTGGTCAGCAACTTCCAGATGGCCCAGCTGCGCAACCAGCTGGAGGTCTCCCTCTTCTCCGACTTCACCGACGGCGAGTTCACCCCGGACGAGGACAAGGCCGAGCGCATGGACAACATCCTGGCCGAGCTGGAGGATGCGCTGGGTAAATAACACCCCCAGCGGAGTATTGCTTCGTTTTTATAAAACCTAAATATAGGCTTTGTTGGTACATCAAAGGTTGCGGATTCACCCCCGGCACGAGAAAGCCGCTGGCAGCCGCGCTGCGGGGTGCCTGACTGCTTGTTACGGTGGCTGCGGTCGGCGATGCCCACGGCATTCGCTGGCCCAGTGCACCGTTATTTTTTGAGTAGAAAGGACTTTCCGTGACCTTCCCGTTCAACCCGAAGAAGGGCATCGCCAGCGCGCTGGCTGCCGCAATGGTGACCACCGGCGCTGCTGCCCCGGCAGCGCAGGCCAACGAGCTGGATTCCAACATCCAGGGCCCGTTGGTGCTGGCCGAAGCAATGTACTACGACGCCGGGGAGGACGAGATCCGGCTCGATGAAGGCAAGATCGATCACGACCGCGTCACCGCCGAAGAGGTTGATCAGGTAGAGGCTGGCCTGGCGGATCTGACCGACGAGCAGATCGACCAGGTGCTGATCGACAACGGCTACGAGCCGGACGAGATGCGTGACTCGGATAGCGACAACTCCGGGGTCTCCTTCCGGATCGCGCCCGCCATCATCTGGGGAGGCGTGGCCATCTTGGGTATTCTCACCGGTGGCGGATTGATCTTCTACTCGATGTACACTACCCATGCAGAAAAGCAGAACCTGATTAACCAGTGCTACCAGAACGGTGGCAACCCGGTGGTTGACAGCCGCGATTCCGCCGGCGTGGAGGGTACCACCGATTCCGGAGCAGCTAAGAATGAAGGAGGCTACCGCTTCGAATGCCAGAAGTAGAAACAACTCGAAACGCCCCCATGGTGGTTGCCGCGATCGTCGTGGTGGGACTGTTTCTGCTGCTGCTGCTGTACCTGGGCCTAAGCCGCTACTACAACGCGCAGGAGCTGGACTCCCTCGTGGAGGGCGCCGAGGCTAACGGGCAGAGCTATTCCGTGGAGATCCACAACGGGCTGACGGGTAGCTATTCTTTCCGCGCCCACTAGCCAGCGATGTCTCTGAGTGCCGCCAGGTGCTCGTGAAAGGCAGCGCGACCACGCGCGGTGAGGCTTACCCACACCGTGTCTTTGCCGCGCGTGGAGCCGTATTCGCGGAAGCGGCTGATGTATTCTGCCTCCTGTAGGGCGCTGAGCTGCTTGGAGAGCGTGGACGGGCTTAAGCCCACCTCCCGGGCAAGCGAGGAAAACTCCATCTCTTGCTTGACTTCTCCCTCGGTCGCGCCGTAGGCGTTGAGGACGGCGCAGATTTTAAACCGGTTGAGCGGGTGGATGACCGGATCGAGCTGGCCGTTCATGAATGATTCCGCTCCCGGGAGCTGAGATCTAAAGCACCACTACCCAGGGCCCACCACACGCTGGCAAAGGCTAGGAAGCCAAGGGGCAGCACTGCCCAGGCCGGCAGTTCATGGGCGAAGATGAAAGCGGACATCGGCCAGTAGAGGCAGAAAAATCCCAGCCAGTAGCGCTTGTCCGCGGAGGGCGCGGCGAAGGGATCCTGGCGGTAAGACTGACGCACCCGCGGGTAGCGCCGGGGCATGAGGAAGGCGGCGACGAGGATAACGGCAGCGACGATGAGGAGCGCCCACCAAGGGTGGGACTTAAACGCCATGAGTAAGAAGGCTGCCAGGTAGGTCAACGCCAGGCAAAAAGCGACCCAGGGCGGGACCAGGGAGGTATGTTTCTTGGCGAGGGTCTCGTTAAAGGATAGAGCCTCGGTGGCCTGCTTCTTCTCATTGTTTTCCACAGTGGAAAGTATGACACTTTCCGTACCGGAAAGCAAGGGCTTTGCTACACTGCGAGGCATGGCTAAGAATGACGTAGGTAACAAGAAAGTAGCAATCGTGACGGGCGCCTCCTCCGGGATTGGCGCCGCGAGCGCGCGGGCGCTGGCCGCCGACGGCTGGCACGTGATCGTGGCGGCGCGGCGCAAGGACCGGCTGGACGCCCTTGCGGAAGAGATCGGCGGCACCGCCATTGAGCTGGATGTTGCCAGCCAGGAATCCGTGGATGCGCTTGCCGCGCAGGTGGACCGGGTGGACCTGCTGGTCAACAACGCTGGCGGCGCCAAGGGCCTAGAGCCACTAGTCGACACCAAAATCGAGGACTGGCAGTGGATGTATGACGTGAACGTGCTGGGCACGGTACGCATGCTGCAGGCGCTGGTGCCGAAACTAGAACAAGCCCCGGATAACTCGGGGCTTGTCATCAACATGGGTTCGGTAGCCGGCTGGGGCGTCTACGAAGGCGGCTCCGGCTACAACAGCGCCAAGCACGGCGTGCGGGTGATCTCCCGGGCGCTGCGACTGGAAAACCACAACATTCGCACCACGGAGATCGACCCGGGCCGCGTGGCCACCGATTTCTCGCTCGTCCGCTTCAGCGGCGACGAGGAGCGCGCCGCTAAGGTCTACGACGGCCAGCTCAACCTCGCCGCCGAGGACATCGCGGAGGCGGTGCGCTGGGTGGCGTCTCTGCCCGCCCACGTCAACATCGACGTAATGACGGTCAAGCCGCGCACCCAGAGCTAGAACTTACAGCTTACTTCTGCAGACCGAACTGGCCGGAAACGGCCGGGGTCAGGTTCTGGTAGACGTGCTTGTGCTCCTGGTATTCTTCCAGACCCGTCGGGCCCAGCTCGCGGCCGTTGCCAGACTGCTTGTAGCCGCCCCACTCGGCCTGCGGCAGGTACGGGTGGAAGTCGTTGATCCAGATGGTGCCGTGGCGCAGGCCGCGGGTGACTTGCTCGGCCTTGCCCGCATCCGTGGTCCACACTGCGCCGGCCAGGCCGTACTCGGTGTCGTTGGCGATCTCGATGGCCTCCTCCTGCGTGGTGAAGGTCTCCACCGTCACGGTCGGGCCGAAGGCCTCGTCGTGGACGCAGTCCATCTCCCGGGTGGTGTCATCGATGATGGTCGGCAGGTAGTAGATGCCGGCGCCCAGGTCCGTGTTGCCGGTGCCGTGCTGGCCGTTGGTGTCCTCGCTGGTGGACGCGCGGCCGCCGGTGAGGATGGAGGCGCCCTGCTCGCGGGCGTGGTCCACGTACTTGGCAATCTTGTCGCGGTGCTCGGCGGAGATCAGCGGGCCGGTCTCGGCCTTGTCGTCCGTCGGGCCGCCGATCTTGATGTTGTTGGTGCGCTCGACCAAGGCCTCGATGAACTTGTCGTGGATGGATTCTTCCACGATCAGGCGGGAGCCCGCGGAGCAGACCTGGCCGGAGTGGAAGAACGCGGCGTTGAGGGCGTTGTCCACGGCGGCGTCGAAGTCCGCGTCGGCGAAGACGACGTTCGGGTTCTTGCCACCCAGCTCCAGCGCGGTGCGCTTGACGGTCTCCGCGGCGTTCTTGGCGATCAGCTTGCCGGTGACCAGGCCGCCGGTGAAGGAGACCATGTCCACGTCCGGGTGCTGGGACAGCGGGTTACCGCAGTTGGCGCCGGCGCCGGTGATCAGGTTGGCCACGCCGTCCGGCAGGCCGGCATCGCGCAGCACGGCCATGAGCAGCATGGCGGTGTGCGGGGTCAGTTCCGCCTGCTTGAGGACGAAGGTGTTACCAGCGGCGATGGCCGGGGCGACCTTCCAGGACACCTGCAGCAGCGGGTAGTTCCACGGGGTGATCAGGCCGCAGACGCCGACCGGCTCGGCGTCGATGCGGGAGCGCACGTTCGGGTCCGCCGGGTCGACCACGCGGCCGGCCTGGTGGGAAGCTAGGGTGCCGAAGTAATCGAAGGCGCCGGCGATGTCTTCCATGTCGCCCATGGACTCTTCCAGGCGCTTGCCGGTGTCGGCGGATTCTGCTTTGGCGAAAAGCTCCTGGTTGTCGCGGATGGCCTGGGCCACGCGCAGCAGCAGCTTGCCGCGCTCGATGGCTGGCACGGAGGACCACGTGCCGGCATCGAAGGTGCGGCGGGCGACCTTGATAGCGCGGATCGTGTCCTCGTCGGTGGCTTCGGAGACCTCGGCGACCACGGTGCCGTCGGCCGGGCAGGTGATGGTGCGGGTACCGCCCTCAGCGGCGGCCTCCCACTGGCCATCGATGAATAGGGACTTCGGACCGTCGCCCGTGTGGACGCCGGAGAGGAGCTCCGTCGTAGAAGGATCAAACAGTGCGTTCTGGGTGCTCAACAAAGCATCCTTTCTTGTCGGCGCTTTAATAGGCGTCGGCATTCGTATTCAAACAGGGAATTTGTTCGGTTCCGCTTTCCGGTCTACCAGAACTAATTATCCTCGCGCCAGATCCGCTCGGGCTCTGCTCCGTCGGAAACATCGGAGTCACCTGGGCGTTCAGACTGCATGTGCAGGAAGGCCAGGTGGCGTTCGTAGAGATCCAGCACGTTGTTGATGAGCTGGTTCTCGCTGTAGCCGTAGACGTCGTAGCCCAACGAGCCGGTGAGATCGTAGACCTCCAGGCGGAAGTATTCCTTCTGATCGCCGGCCAAGAACTCCGGGCACTCGGAGGCTACGGGGAAGAGCTGGTAGCGGAACTTGCGCTCGTTGTGCAGTGTGACCTGTAGGTCTAGCTGGGGCAGTTCCAGATCGGGCAGCTCACTGGTGAGCAGGATGGCGTCGTAGCCGCGCTGGCGCATCTGGACCGCGACCTTTTCCAGGGCGAACTCGGCGGTGTCCCGCATATAGGTGTCTATGTCCTGCTTGGTCGGGTAGGTATTGGCACGATCTAGGCGCTGCTTCCAGCTGTTGTCGTCGGCGGCGATCCGGTCGGTGCGGCCGGAGATGACGCCGTGCAGCGCGGTGGTGCGCGCCTCCTTCTGCACGTTTTCTAGGCGCAGCGACTTCCACAGCGAGAACATCACCAGATAAATGACCACGGCGAAGGGCAGGCCCATGACCACGGTGGCGGACTGCACCGTGGCGATGCCGTCGATCTGTAACAGGGCCAGGGTCAGCAGGCCTACGGCGATGGACCAGAAGATGCGCAGCCAGCGGGTGCCGTCCTGGCGGCTGTCGGTGATCTTCGAGGTGAAGTTCGACATCACCAGCGCGCCGGAGTCGGCCGAGGTGATATACAGCAGCAGGCCGATGCCCGTGGTCAGCAGGATGATGAAGCCCGAGGCCGGGAACTCCTGCAGCATGTCATAGAAGCCCTGCTCTGGGATGTTGACCGCGTTCTCGGCGAATTCGGGGTAATCACCTGAGCGCACCATGTCCAGGGCGGTGTTGCCGAAGAAGGACATCCACATCAGGATGAACAGGAACGGGAAGGTCAGGGTGCCGAAGATGAACTGGCGCAGGGTGCGCCCGCGGGAGATGCGTGCCAGGAACAGGCCCACGAAGGTGGCCCAGGCGATCCACCAGGCCCAGAAGAACAGGGTCCAGGACTGCATCCACTCGGAGGTGGCGGCCGGATCATCCGTAAACGCCATGGTGTCCATGGTCCAGGACGGGAATTTGGAGACGTAGTCGCCCACGTTCATCACGATGGCGTCGAAGAGGTAGGCCGTCTTGCCGAAGACCACGATGTAGATCATCAGTGCGATGGCCAGGAAGACGTTGAGCTCGGACAGGAAGCGGATGCCCTTGTCCACGCCGGAGACGGCGGACAGGGTAGCGATGGCAATCGCGATGACGATGAGGGCGGACTGCAGTCCCAGGCCCTGATCGATATCGAAGATGAGGTGGATGCCGTAGGACAGCTGCACCACGCCGATGCCCAGGGAGGCGGTTACGCCGAAGACGGTGCCCAGCATGGCGGCGACATCGACGGCGTCGCCGACGGGGCCGTGGACGCGCTTACCAATGAGCGGGTACAGCGCCGAGCGGATGGCCAGCGGCATATTCAGGCGGTAGGCGAAGTAGCCGAAGGCCATGCCCATTAGGGCGTAGAGTGCCCAGCCGGTCAGGCCGTAGTGGAACATGGCGTAGACGACAGCCTCCTTGGCCGCCTCCATGGTCTCCGGCTCGCCGGTGGGCGGGGCCAGGTACATGGTCACCGGCTCGGCCACGGCGAAGAACATCAGGTCGACGCCGATGCCGGCTGCAAAGAGCATGGAGGCCCACGTGAAGGTGTTGAACTTCGGGCGCGAGTGATCCGGGCCCATGCGGATATTGCCGGAACTGGACATCGCGATGTAGAGGACGAAAACGACCGCGATGGTCGCGGTCAGGATGTAGAACCAGCCGAGGTTGGTGCTGATCCAGCCGGTGACGTTGGCCAGGGTGTTGGCGGCGTGTTCGCGGCCCAGGCCGGCGTAGAGCGCCATCGCGATGATCAGCACACTGGAGACGGTGAAGACGGGCCAGTTCGTCTTGGGCGGATCGACCTCGTCGGCGCCGACATCGGAGCCGGTCTCCGCCTTGTAGCTGCCGACCAGGGCGCGGACTTGGTAGCGCGATCGACGTTTGGTGCGCGCCTTACCCTCTGAGGAAGGCTCGGCGTTAGCAGGTTTGGGCGATTCAGGATCGTGTGGATCGAAATTCGCCATGGATCACTCCTCTGAAGTTGTTAATACCCCTGCCCACACGGACTCCAAACGGACATAGACGGGCTTAAGGCTAAACGCTCAAACATATTTGACTCATATATTCGAAACGGCGCAAAAACCCGAGTGCATCTAGGGTGAGCAGGGGTAGGGCCACTATCGGAAAACCGTTACGGAACATGTCAAACTTATCCTATTCTGGGCAAATTGCAAGCTTCTCAGGTAGGCTCGTTATGCAAGTAGGAGCGGAATGGTGCATATTTGTCCATGCATCGATTGCATAATATGCATTTCTGAACACCGCGAAGAAAGGAAGTGCTTTCCGTATGGGTCTATTAGACAAGGTGACTAAGAATAACTCGAAGAAGGTAACTGACGAAGTAAGCGACGTGGTTGTTGTCGGCGGCGGCTCCGCCGGCTCCGTGGTCGCTGCTCGACTGACTGAAGATCCCGAAACCCGCGTGCTGGTCCTGGAAGCCGGCCGCAACGACTCCCTATGGGACCTGTTCGTCCACATGCCGTCGGCGTTCTCTTTCCCGATCGGCGCCAAGCACTACGACTGGATGTACGAGTCCGAGCCGGAGCCGGAGATGAACGGCCGCCGCGTCTACCACGCCCGCGGCAAGCTGCTGGGCGGTTCCTCGTCCATCAACGGCATGATTTTCCAGCGCGGTAACCCCAAGGACTACGAGAAGTGGGCCGACAACCCGGGCATGGAGCACTGGGACTTCGCCCACTGCCTGCCGTACTTCAAGAAGATGGAGACCACCACCGGCGCCGACCCGAACGATCCGCGCCGCGGCCACAACGGCCCGCTCTACCTGTCCCGCGGTCCGGCCACCAACTCGCTGTTCCAGGCCCTGTTCAAGTCCGTCCAAGAGGCGGGCTACAACCTGACCAACGACGTCAACGGCTATCGCCAGGAGGGCTTCGCGCCGTTCGACCGCAACATCCGCCACGGCAAGCGCTGGTCCGCAGCCCGGGCTTACCTGCACCCGAACAAGCAGCGCAAGAACCTGGAGATCCGCACCCACGCCTTCACCACCAAGGTCCTCTTCGACGGCCAGAAGGCCATCGGCGTGGAATACGAGTGGGAAGGCGGCGTCCACCGCGTCTACGCCAAGAAGATCGTGCTGTCCGCCGGCGCCATCAACACCCCGCAGCTGCTGCAGGTCTCCGGCATCGGCGACCGCGAGCTGCTGGAGTCCCACGGCATCGAGGTCGTCAAGCACCTGCCGGGCGTGGGCGAGAACCTGCAGGACCACCTCGAGGTCTACATCCAGTACGAGTTGACCAACAACACGGATTCCTCCCAGCCGTACCTGGACAAGTGGCGCTGGCCGTTCATGGGCCTGGAGTGGCTGCTGACCAAGAAGGGCCCGGTCGGCACTTCCCACTTCGAGGCCGGCGGCTTCGTGCGCTCCAACGACAAGGAAGCGTACCCGAACTTGATGTTCCACTTCCTGCCGATGGCAGTGCGCTACGATGGCCAGAAGGCCGACGTCAAGCACGGCTTCCAGTGGCACGTGGGCCCGATGTTCTCCGACACCAAGGGTTATGTGCGCATTAAGAGCGCCGACATCCACGACAAGCCGGAGATCCTGTTCAACTACCTACGTACCGACCAGGATCGCCGCGAATGGGTTGAGGCCGTGCGTGTGGCCCGCTCCCTGCTGGACACCAAGGCCATGGAGGAAGTCGGTGCTCGTGAGTTCAGCCCGGGCCCCGACGTCCAATCCGATGAGGACATCCTGGAGTGGGTTCGCAACGACGGCGAGACCGCGCTGCACCCGTCCTGCACCACCAAGATGGGGTCCAAGGACGACGAGATGGCTGTCGTCGACCCGGAGACCATGCAGGTCTGGGGCATCGAAGGCCTCTACATCGCCGACGCCGGTGTCTTCCCGAACGTCACCAACGGCAACATCTACGCCCCGACGATGATGGTGGGCGAGAAGGCCGCCGACTTGATTGCCGGCCGCACCCCGCTGGAGCCGGAGTACACCTCCTGGTACAAGGCCGGCGAGGACATGCCGCTCTACGCCGAAGGCGAGAAGGTCCGTGACCACAAGGACGCCATCGAGGGCGCCTGGTAAACCCACGGAAACGCTCCGTGTACATTAAACCCGTCACCTGCCACCCCGGCAGTGTGGCGGTTTTTTTAAATGACTGCCCCTTGAATACTTCGAAAGGTAGAAACCTCCATGAGCATGGCCTCCCTGCTGACGCTCATCGGCGTGTGGCTAGTCCTGCTGGTGACCCCGGGCCCCGACGTGGTGCAGGTGATCCGCACTGCGCCGCGCTCGCGCCGGGCGGGCCTTTTGTGCGCGGCCGGGATCGCTACCGGCACGGGCGTGTGGCTGGCGGCCTCCCTGGCGGGCCTGTCCGCGCTGATTGCTGCCCGGCCGGAGCTGCTCAGCGGCTTGCAGGTTATCAGCGGCGGGGTGCTTATCTACATGGGGCTTAGTTCCCTGCGCGGCGGGCTGCGCACAAGCCAGCCGGAGGCCGCGCAGCCCGAGCGCGTCCAGGGGGTGCTCACCGCGGGCAAGGCCTACCGCCTGGGGCTGATGACCAATCTGTCCAACCCGAAGGCCCTGGTGTTTTTCGGCGCCGTCTTCGCCCAGTTCCTTTCCCCGGGCATGTCTGCGCTGTGGACCGTGGCGGTGGGGCTCATCCTGCTGGCCATTTCTTTTGCTTGGTTCGGCGGCTTTTCCCTCGTCGTTCGCACGGCCGCGCGCTGGTTGGCCCGGCACGGCAACTGGCTGGACATCGTCGCCGGCATCATCTTCACCATCTTCGGGCTTGTCATGCTGGTGGAAGGGGTCATGGGCCTGGTTAATTAGCCCAGTGCACAAACCTGTTTCCCACTAGGTGGGATGACGCGTACCTTCGGTTGCGGTATCAACTCCGCCCTTTGCGGAGCCAAAGAGAGCTCAATCAAGGTCCCGGTTTGCGGTCGCGGCCTTGCAGTCGTTTCTACAGGAGGTGCGCGTGTCTTTAGTCTCTGTGCTCACGCTGATGGGGGTGTGGCTGGTGGCCATGGCCTCGCCCGGGCCCGACGTCATCCAGATCATCCGGCTGGGCTCCCGCTCCACCCGGGCCGGGCTGTGGGCGGCCCTGGGCAGCTCTACTGGTCTTTTGCTCTGGGTGGTGGCCTCGCTGGCGGGTCTGTCCGCCCTGATTGATTCGCACCCGGGGATTCTCATCACGCTCCAGCTGCTGGGAGGTACCTATCTGCTGTGGATGGCCTACAGCGCCATCAAATCTGGGCTGGCGCAGCGCCGTGTGCCCGCCCGCGTGGTGCAGACCGAGACCTTCCAAGAGCAAAACCCGGACTCGGCGCCGCGGGTGTGGATCACCGCCGGCAAGGCCTATCGCATGGGCTTTATCTGCGATCTGTCGAACCCTAAGGTCGTCATCTTCTTCGGCGCGGTTTTCTCGAATTTTCTAGAGCCGGGCATGAGCCTGGGCTGGTCGGCGCTGCTGGTGGTGTTGCTGGTGGGCGAGTCCCTGGTGCTTTTCGGAGCCGTCGCGCTGACCGTGCGGGCGTTTTCGCGCTGGATGTCGCGCCACTCCTCGTGGGTGGATCTCTTCTCCGGGGTGGTCTTCCTGCTGCTGGCCGGGTTCATCCTCTACGAAGGTGTGCGCGGGGCAATCGGGGTAGCCTAAAGGCATGATTTTCACCACGACGAACACAGTAGAAGGCCGCGAGATCGACACGTACCTGCGCGTCATCGCCGGCGAGACGGTTTCCGGCATCAATTTCTTGAAGGACTTCGGCGCGGGCATCCGCAACATCACCGGCGGGCGTTCCGCCGGCTACGAGGAAGAGGCCGTGCGGGCCCGCGAGTCCGCCCTGAATGAGCTGTGGAACCGCGGCCAGGAGCTGGGCGCGGACGCGGTGATCGGCATCGCCTTCGACTACACGGTGCTGGGCACGTCCAACAACATGCTGATGGTCACGGCCTCGGGCACCGCGGTGACGCTGAAACCCCAGCGGTAGACTGGTCCGCATGGCGGAAATTCTAGTGCCCATTGCGGGCGAGTCCATCAAGATTGGCCAGTTCCTTAAGCTCGCCAGCGCAGTGGCCACCGGCGGCGAGGCCAAGGAGCTCATCGCGGCCGGCGAGGTCACCGTTAATGAGTCGGTGTGCCAGACGCGCGGCGAGAAGATCGTGCCCGGCGACCGTGTCCGCGTCGCCGACGCTGTCTTCGTGGTGGGGGAGGCCGGCGACGAGGACGACTTCTTCGACGAGGCCACGGCCGATGATGATTTTGACCCCGAGATGTGGAGGAACTTGTAGATGCCAGCATTCGAGGCCGAGGTAGGCCTGCCCTTCTGGATCGACTTGACCACCGCAGACCAGCCGGCCTCGGCGGAGTTTTACCGAGCCGTGCTGGGCTGGGACATCGAGGGCGCGCCGGGCGGCTATCAGACCGTGACCGTCAAGGGGCTGCCCATCGGCGGGTTTATCCCGCAGCCAGAAGGCGCCCAGAACCCCGATACCTGGGTCACGCATTTCCTGTCCGCGGATATCGCGGCCGACTGCGAGCGCGCGGAGCGCCTCGGCGGCAAGGTGATGGCGGATCCGCGCCCCATCGAACGCGGCCAGATGGCGCTACTAGTGGATCCGGCCGGCGGCCTCTTTGGGCTTATCCAGCCGACGGCCCCCACCAGCTTTACCGCCGGCGGCGAGCCCGGCTGCGCGGTCTGGCACGAGCTGAGCGTCACCCGGGATTTCCCCCAGGCGCTCGACTTCTACGGCGAGCTCTTCGACTGGGAGCTGCGCACCAGCCCGGGCCGCGCAGGGGAGATCGAATACGCCACCGCGGAGGCCGAGGGCGCGGCCTTCGCCGGCTTCTGGAACGCCCAAGGCCAGTTCCCCGACCAGGTCAATAGCTTCTGGCAGACCTTCCTGGGAGTCGCGGACCTCAACGCCGCGATAGAGCAGGCACAGGCCCACGGCGGCGAGGTCATCCGGCCGGCCGAGGAGTCCCCGTTCGGCCGCATGTGTCTGCTGGCCGATGCCACCGGCGCGACGGTCACCCTGGTTGAGACCCCGCCGGCGCCGGAGGAGGAGCCCCGCGAGTCCGACGACGTGCTCAACCTCGGCGGCTAAGTGAAAGAGACGGTCCGCAGCGTCTGCGCGGCCATCCCGGCCGGCAACGTCACCTCCTACGGCGAGGTGGGCAAGGTTGCCGGCGTCGGCGCCTGGTATGTCGGTTGGTTTATGAGTCGGCATGGCGCGGATCTACCGTGGTGGCGGGTTGTGCGAGCCGACGGTACCTGCCACGATCCGGAACGCGCGCGGGGCCACTGGCAGGCGGAAGGAATTGCTTTTTCCGCAGGTAGAGTGGATATGCGGCAGTGCGGTATTGCCGCCGAAGAGTTAAAGCACATCTGGCAAAGGAGTTGAGTGTTTGCGCGCTGGGTTTTTCCTCCTGCTGGCCATCGCCAGCGAAGTGGTCGCCACCTTAGGGCTGAAGATCGCCCTGGATCATCCGTGGGTCTACGCGGTGGTGGTGGCCGGCTACGCGGCGGCCTTTGCACTGCTGCATAGGGTCCTCAAGCTGGGCATGGCCATTGGGGTGGCCTACGGCATGTGGGCCGCCGGCGGGGTAGTGGCCACCGCCGCGTTGTCGGCGGTGTTGTTCGGGGAGACGCTGACCTGGTTGAAGATGATTGGCATGGCGCTCATCGTGACCGGCGTCGCCTGCGTGGAGATGGGCGCTAAGCCGCGGCCGAAGGCGTCCCCCGTGGAGGTGGATCCGGCATGACCTGGACGTATATCATTCTCGCGGTCCTCTGCGAGGTCGCCGGCACGATGAGCCTGCGGATGTCCGCGGTGCGCGGCGGGCGCTGGTGGCTGATGGCCGTTTTGGCCGGCTATGTCGCGGCCTACGCCTTTTTGTCCCTGGCCCTGCTGGAAGGAATGGCCTTAGGCGTGGCCTACGGGATCTGGTCCGCAGTGGGCGTAGCGCTGACGGCGGTGCTGTCTTTCCTCTTTTTCAAAGAGCCCTTCACTTGGCTGAAATCCCTGGGCGTGGCGCTGATTATCGGCGGGGTGCTGCTGGTGGAGATGGGGGCTTAATTAGACGGTGGCGCCGGTGGGGTCGTCGCTAGTCTGTTAACTCGCCTAAGCTGGGTGGGTATGAAAGACCTTTACCAGTTTGTCAATGGACCTTGGCTTGGCGCACACGTCATCCCGGACGATCGCGGCGTGGACGGCACGTTCCACGGCCTGCGCGATGAGGCCGAGGAGATGGTGCACGAGATCGTGCAAAGCGACGACTCCCGCCCGGGCGCGCTTTACGCCTCCTTCATGGACGTCGACGGCGTCAACGGCGCCGGCCTCGCCCCGCTGGATAAGGACCTAGACCGCCTGGCCGTCGAGGATATGGACGCCCTGGCGGAAGTCCTGGGCCAGCTCGAGCGCGAGGGTGTGGGCGCCCCGGTGACCTTCTGGGTGGAAAAGGATTCCGGCTCCGAGGACGCCGTCCCTTACCTCATCCAGTCGGGCCTGGGCCTGCCGGACGAGGCCTACTACCGCGAGGAGGCGCATGCGGACACCCTGCGCGCCTATACCGAGCACGTGGCCCAGATGCTGGGCTTTTTGGATCCGGCCCGCCTCTTCGGCCTCGGCGCGGAGGTCGCCGCGCAGCGCGTGGTGCAGCTGGAGACCGACATTGCCGCCGGCCACTGGGACGTGGTCGCCACTCGCAACGCGGTGGAGACCTACAACCCGGTCGAGCTGAAGGACGTGCCCCGGGTGGCGCAGACCATCGTGCGTGCCGGGGGGATCAAGGACGGCCGCGTGGTCTCCATGATGCCGTCCTACTTCGACCACCTGGCCGGACTGTTTACCGAGGACCGGATCGCCGACTGGCAGCTGTGGGCCACCTGGCACATCCTGCTCTCTCGTGCCGCCCTGCTGCCGGAGAAGGTGGGGGCGAAGAACTTCGAGTTCTACGGCACTCGCCTGTCCGGGGCTACCCAGCAGCGTGACCGCTGGAAGCGCGCGGTCGGCCTGGCGGAGAGCTTCGTGGGCCAGGAGATCGGCCGTGCCTTCGTGGACAAGCACTTCCCGGCGTCGTCCAAGCGGGAGATGGACGAGCTGGTGGACTACCTCATCGCCGCCTACCGCGAGCGGATTAGCACCCTGGAGTGGATGACCCCGGCCACTCGCGAGCGGGCGCTGGAGAAGCTGGGCCAGTTCAAGGCGAAGATCGGCTACCCGGATACCTGGCGCGACTACGGGGACTTAAGCTTTAGCCCTGCGGGCGCCGACCTGGTGGACAACGCGCGACGCGGCGCGGCCTTCTCCCACGACTACGAGCTGTCCAAGGTGGGCAAGCCGGCCGACCGCGACGAGTGGGTCACCACTCCGCAGACCGTTAACGCTTTCTACAACCCGGTGGTCAACGACATCACCTTCCCGGCGGCCATCCTGCGCCCACCGTTCTACAACCCGGAGGCGGACGCCGCGGAGAACTTCGGCGCTATCGGCGCGGTCATCGGCCACGAGATCGGCCACGGCTTCGACGACCAGGGCTCGCAGTACGACGGCCTGGGTAACCTGAACTCCTGGTGGACGGATGAGGACCGCGCCGCGTTTGAGAAGCTCACCGCCAAGCTGGTGGAGCAGTTCGACGGCCAGGTGCCCACGGTGCTGAAGGACAACGGGATCGAGTCCTCCGGCGTCAACGGCAAGTTCACCCTGGGTGAGAACATCGGCGACCTGGGCGGCCTGGGCATCGCCGTGGTGGCGTACCAAAACTACTGCCGCGACAAGGGCATCGATCCGCATCAGAACCTCGCCCCCTTTGAGGTCGACGGCGCCGAGCCGGAGCTCTACGAGCAGAACTACTCCGGTTTGCAGCGCCTGTTCCTGGCCTGGGCCCGCGTCTGGCGCACCGCCATCCGCCCGGAGATGGCCACCCAGTACCTGGCCATCGACCCGCACTCCCCGGCGGAGTTCCGCTGTAACCTGATCGCCGCCAACGTCGCGGAGCTCTACGAAGCTTTCGACGTCCCGGCCGATTCCCCGGTTTACGTCGCCCCCGAGCAGCGCGTGACCATCTGGTAGTTATGAGCACTCCGGATAACGCGCGCCCCCTAGACGAGGGCCAAGAATGGTTCATCGGCGGCCAGAACCGGCAGCTGGACGACGACGCGCAGCTCGAGCAGCTGGCCTCCTATATCGACGCCCACTACGAGCTGCCGGACTTCACCCCGCCGTGGAAGGGCGGGGCGGGGGATCCGGCCCCGGCGGACAACTACTGCGCCCAGCTGCCCGACCGCGTCACCCACGCGGCCATGATGGTCCTGGGCACCGGGGTGGATCACAGCCTGCCGGGCGTGGCTTTTACCCGCGACGTGGAGCAGACCGACCTGCCCAAGCTCCCCGCCTGCCAGTTCTCCTCCACGCAGGAGACCGAGCATTCGGGCACCTGGGTGGTCAGCCTGCACTCGGGCGGCTGGTGGCGCGGTTCCGGTAGCGCCCTGGAAATGCAGTGGCGCCCAGAGGTCGCCGCCGCGGTCGGGCTGAGCGGGGCTCGCGCCGTGGACCTGGACTACCCCCTGGCGCCGCAACACACGGTCGGGCAGATGCTCGAGGCGGTAGCCAAAGCCATCGAGTACTGCCGCGCCCAGGGCGCGAACAAGGTCGTGGTCTGGGGCTATTCCTCCGGCGCCGCACTGGCCGCACTCGCCGCCCCGCTTGCCGATGCCTTCGTGCTCACCTTCCCGGACTTCGGCGCCCTGGCGGCCCTGCCGGACGAGCTCCGCGCAGGACATGAGCTCCCCGAGCAGGAGAGCTGGCCGTCAACCTTCCTCCAGCTCGCCCGGCAGGACGAGGTCGCCGCCCACCCGGACGTTAAGGGCAGCCACATCACCACCCGGGACTACGCCGGCCGGCACCGCTTCCAGACCCCGACCGTCATGCGCCAGCGCATCCGTGACGTGGCGGAGTTTCTCCGCCGGGTGAGCTAACGGAATTAGCTTTCCTGGGTAGCAGGTGCGACATCCATGGTCCGGCCATAGAGTTTCACCTGCTTCGCGTTGTCCGGGATGACGAACGCCCGGTAGATGCGGGACTTATCGTCCATGGTGACCCTTCTGCTGCGCTGGCGCTTGCTCGTTGACCAAGCGTTTAAAGAAATAACCCGCCTCAGCCGGGGATTTAGCTGACGCGGGTGCGGAGGGTTATTCTTCGCCCTCGGGGCGGACGTTCATCTCGGAGTTCTTCCACCAGCCGGAACGGGTGATGTCTTCCAGATTGATGTTGGCCTTATCCGGGGCGATGCCCGCGGAGTTGGTGCGTAACTCGTACTTGTAGATGGAGCCCCAGTCGCGGTCCCAATCATCGTTGAGGTAGCTGGGGATTTCGTAGGAGTAGTTCACGGCCTCCGAGGTGGACATGGCGCCGCCGCCGCTGAAGGACTGGAAGTCGGTCAGGGAGGTCTGCGCCGGAGCGTCCGGCAGGATCCGGAATTCCGGAATCTCGGTCACGCCGGCGTAGTGGTCGAAGGTGCGCTGGCAGGGGAACTGCAAAGCGGTGGACCAGTCCAGCAGGGCTGGGCGGGAGCTGTCGAAGCGCGAGGTTATGCTGGTCAGCTCCGGCACGCGGGGCGGGGTCACGGCGACCCAGTCGTCCTCGTTGGTGGAGTCGTCCACGGCGACGATGCGCACGACGTTGGCCTCGTCCGGGATGTCGGCCAGCGGGTAACGCAGGTTACGCCACTTCGGGGTGGCGCCGACGTCCATCATCTCAATCTCGCCGGTGTTGGAGACACGCCCGGCCTCGTCCGCGGTGCCGTATTCGAGGGTAACGTCCATGCCCTCCTGCTCCACGCCGTTGACGTCGTGGTGGTGGATCTTGCCGGCCACGCCGACGGTGATCAGCGGGGAGTTTTCCTTCTCCTCCGGCAGGTTAAACCACTTGGTGGTTAGCTTCGCGGTCGAGTTCTGGCCCTCGTTGTAGGAGCCTAAGACCGGCACCTGGTTGTAGTCGAAGTTGAACGGCAGGTGCTTGACCGAGCCGTTGACGCCCGTGGTGTCGCGGGAGCCGCCCTCGGAGGCGCCGGATTCCTCGGCCGCCTTGCTGGCGGAGTCCTTGCGGCTGGAGTCCTCGGAGTCGTCGGAACCGGTAGCGTCCGAGTCGGAGACGTCCCCGCCGGCGGAACGGTTGCCGCCGGAGGTGGCGGAACCGGCCGAGCCGGAGTCACCGATGGCGCCGACCGACGCGGAGTTTTGCGCCTCCGGCTCGATATCCTCCGGGATGCCGTTGGGGTCGAAGCCGTAGTTGTCCTTGTCCGGATCGGTCAAGGAGTCACCCAAGTCGCCGTCCATCGGGGCGAGGAAGGCGTCGTTGGTATTGGTCTCGATCATGGCTTCATCCGACAGCGAGCAGGTCTTGCCCGCCAGGGCCTGGGTGTTGCCCTTGCCCACGCTGTAGGCCGGGTACTGGTCGACATAGGCCTTGGCGAAGGAGGCCACGGAGATGCCCACCATGAACGCGCAGGCCAGCGCGATAGGCGCGGACATGACGCCGGCCCAACGGGACACCCGGGCGGCCTCCTGGCGCTCGAATTCGTCGGTGGCGCCGGCGGCCTCGGCTTTCGCTTTGCGCGAGTTGTGGCGGAAGGACTGCCAGATGCCGATCCCTAAGAGGATCAGCCCGATGGCCAGCAACACGGTGTTGGCCTCGATGGCCCGGAACTGGATGGTGCGGTCCCACCACGGCACGCCGAAGGAGGAGACGTACCACCAGGCGTTCCAGCCGGCGGTGGAGAAGGCGAGCAGGATAACCACAGCGGCCAGGGAGAAGGTCCTCGCCCGCGGCGACTTCAGCGCGATCTGGGACAAGACCACCGCGCCGAGCGCGGCGATTACGCCGGCTACCCCGGCGTAGATGCCGAAGTGGTGGGTCCACTTTGTCGGGGTGAACAGCAGGAAGAACATGGACATGGCCACGATGAGCAACAGGCGCCGGGTGATGTCCTGCGGCGCGCCCGCCACGCGGTGGTCCTTGATGTAGGCGTAGATGATGAGCACCAGGCTAAACAGCATGGTGAACATGGCGAAGCGGCGGGTCATGGAGCCGTCCACGGACTGCTGGAACAGCGTGGAGTAGCGCACGTACTCGGAGTACCACGGCAGCGCCGGGCCGACCTCGGAGCGCACGCGGATGGACTCCATCACCGCGGCCAGGGTTTGGTCGCCAAAGACGGCCACGAAGATCGCCGTACCGGAGGCCAGGAAGGGAGCGATCATGCTCAGCCAGCCGGTGGCTCCGCCGCCCAGCAGCGGCAGGCGCTCGCGCATGATCTTGAACAGCTGCGGCAGGCAAACCAGGAACACGCCGACGGCGAACAGGCCGGTCGGGCCCGCGCCCAGGGTCAGTGTGGCGGCGATGGTGCCCACGGCCGCGGGCAGCAGGCGGCGCGTGGCGATGGCGCGCTCGAAGGAGGCCCAGGTGAAAATTACGCCGAGCGCGATGACCGGTTCCGGGCGGACACCGTTGTTGTACGGCAGCCAGAAGGCCAGGAACATCAACGCCGCAGTCCAGTGGGCCACGCGGCGCGAGTCAATCAGCTCGCCGAAGCGGGGGAGCAGCTCGCGCGAGAGGATGAACCAGATGAGAAACGCGGAGACCAGCGCGGGCAGGCGCATGAAGACCGAGGTCGCGGAAATCTGGGACAGGAAGGCCACCAGGTCGTAGTACGGGGAACCGAACGGTGATTCCGGCACGCCGTACCAGCGGTAGTAGTTGGCCATGTAGTCCGCGTTCTCCGAGACCCGCCCCATGGTCAGGATGAAGCCGTCGTCGGAGGTGTTGGCGCCGAAGATATGCCAGAAGATCAGCACCGCGGCGACCACGCCGTCCAGCGGGCGGATCTTCTTCCAGGACTCCGGCATGAAGCCCGGGCGCTTGCCATCCAAGCGGTCGATGCGCCACAGCGTGAACAGGCTAACCAGTACCATCGCTAGGCCGCCCCACATTGCCAGCGACTTTAACAGGGTGGGCGAAGAGGTAAACCGCGAGTTGATCTCGACCTGGACGTCAAGCCCGTCCGCGCGCAGCTGGGCGAGGTTTTCCGGGGTGTCTTCGATCTCGGAGTAGGCGCCGGTGATCTGCGGGCGCAGGTCGTCGTCATCGATCGACTGGGAGAACGGGCCCACTTCAACGGTGGTCTCGTCCTCGGTCGAGGAGATATGGATGACGTCCTTGTCGTCCAGGCGCTCCATCTGATCCGGGGTCAGGGAGAGCACGACCTCGTTCAGGGAGCTGACCGACAGGCCGAAATCGCCCGCGTTGACGAAGAGACCGCGGTCGGTGGCCTCCTTGGAGGAGGCCGGCAGCGTGCCGAAGAGCTGGGTCTGTCCCTCGCGCAGTTGGTCGATAGCGGAGACCGGGATGTCGGCCTCCAGCTGTTCCGGCGCCAAGGAAATGAGCGGCGCGTTGACCGAGTTCAGCGAGTCGTCGCTGGGCCAGCTGAACGAGGACTGGACCTGGTTGACCGGGAGCAGCGGTGTGGCGATAAACAGCACGAAGCCCACCAGGCCCGCCACGATGGCGCTAAGACGGAGCCACCCGGGGGCGGGGGAGCCGTGGCTGGTGGGTTCGGCTGGCGTATACGGAGGTGCGAGGCTATCTGACACGGCGAATAGTTTACGGCACTGCGGCTAAAACTCCATGTCGCGGCATACCTTCCGCCGACTAATCCGTGCGGACGGCGACCACGAAGGGGCCGATCTGTTCCATCGCCCAGTGCGCCTCGTCGAAGACCGCGGAGTCGAAGAAGACGGCCCGGTAGCGCACGTTCGGCTGGTTCGGGTAGATATCTTCGGCCAGGTGGGTCTTGAAGCCGTCGGCGGAGTCTTCCAGGCTGCCGCGGAAGAGCATGGCGTCCGGCCCGCGCCAGGGGGCCGAGTCTAGGGCGTCGAGGAACTCCTCCGGGGTCTGGTCCCAGGAGTCGTTGGCCCAGGTCTCGATCTGCTTGTTGCGGGCGTCGAACTGGCTCAGCGGGTTGGCGTAGTGCGAGGTGAAGGCGTTAAAGCCCCAGTAGGGGTGGTAGGCCATGAACAGCTTTTCGTCGGTTAGCATTACGGATTCGTTGGGTACTACCCCGTGGTCCTCCAGGAAACGCTGGATCTCCTGGTAGTGGCCGGAGGAGTCGCTGGTGTAGCGGTCGGCGCGCTCGCCGTAGCCGTCGGTGTCCGTGTAGGCGTGATCAATGGCGGACTCGTTTTCCTCGGGAATGCGCTGGGCGTAAAAGACCCCGCCCAGCACTAACACGGCCATGAACGCGGCGGTGATGCGGCGGTTGGTGGCGGGGCTAAAGCCTTGCGGCCAGAGCTTATCGATGCCGTGCATGCGCAGCTCGGCCAGCGCCAGGATGCCGGCGGTGGCCATGATGAGGACCACGAGGATTTCCAGGCGGAAGCCGAGCAGCGTGCTGCCCAGCAGGGTCAGCACCATCGATGCCGCGATCCACAGGTAGGCGCCGCCGAGCGCCCAGCCCAGGGTCCGGATATCGCGGTTGCTCTGGCGCAGGAACAGGTACACCAGGCCGATGAGGCAGAGCAGCCCGATGATGGTCGGGGCCAGGAAGGGCACCGGGATCTGCGTGCCCTCTTCCGGCAGGTAGTGCTGCGCGGTGGAGTTGATGGGGACATCGGAGCGCAGCACGCCGAGGACGTACGGGCCCCAGCAGATGGCGGCCAGGGCCAGCGAGCCGACGCCGATGCAGACTAGGCGCACGATGGGCTCCCAGCGACGCTCCAGCACCGCGGTAATGATGGCCACGAAGCTGACCACGGTCAGGGAGATCGCGCCGGTGAATAGGGTGTAGAAGGAGGCCGAAGCGCCCAGGAAGAGTGCCAGGCCCAGCGTGGACAGCCAGGAGCCGTGGAAGGCCCGGGAGCACAGGAAGGCCGCCGCCGGAACGCCCATCGCGATGACGGCGGAGTAGGGCTCCTCGGCGCCGATGGTGAGCGTCACCGCCGTGGTGGTCAGCGCGATAGCGGTGGCTACGGGCAGGGAACCGACCAGGCGCTGCCACAGCGGCACCAGGAGGCACCCGCACAGGGCCAGGGAGATTAGCGCCCAGGGCTGGAAGACCTCCCAGCCGGGAATACCCAGCACGTTGGCCAGGCGCCCGCCCAGCCAGAACCAGCCCATCGGGTAGAAGGTGGGCAGATCTAGGTAGTTCATGTCCGCGTGCGTGGCGGAATCCGCCATCCGCGTCAGGAACTGCGTGCGGAAGACCTGGTCGACCTGGATGCCGTCCAGCCACAGGCGGCTGGCCGACAGCGGCAAGCCGATGGAGGACAGCACCAGCAGTGCCGGGGAAAGGTAGGACACGACGGTGGTCAGCCAGGCGCGCCAGCGCGGGCGCGGGCCGGCCGAGTGCTCGTCCCGGATCCAGAAAAACAGCAGGACACCTACCACCACCAGCGTGGCGACAATACCTACCGTGGCCAGCGCGCGCGTGACCATCGAGGTCGAAAACGCCGGCAGGGACACCGAGCGGAAGACTACCCAGCCTGCCAGGGTGACCAGCCCGCCGCCCAGCGCGGCGAGCAGGATGGCCAGCAGCGCCGGCCCACGGCCGAGCTCATCGCGGTGATCGCCGAACTGGGACAGCGGACGGGCTAAGGCAGGTGCGGAAGGAGTTGTCACGGTGGACTCAGTGGACATGCTCTCTAGTTTCTCATATGGCGCGGCTCGTTCCTCATAGCGCACGCTGCGAACGGGGATACTGGCCGAGGTTGCGGATGTCGCTATACAGCGCCAGGGATCTTAGGTACGGTGATTCGCGGATACCGTGGTCAGAACTAGGGAAGGACTATGAAGCGAGGATACGCAGTCGCAGCGGCGGGCGCGGTCGCGGCGGTGGCTATCGCCGTCCCCGTGGTCGGTCAGTCCTTTGGCGAAGATGAGTCGGAGTCGGTGCCCGCCCAGAAGGTGGGAGTGACCGTCGAATGCGCGGTGGAAGGCCCGGGAGCGGCCGGGGACACGCGCGTTGTGGGCTCGGTGGTTGGCAACGGCGAGATAGAAAAAGAGGCCCAGCGCGACGCGGGCCTCTACGTCAGTCGTTTCGGCGATGCCGAGCAGCAGGAGTGCCGCCAGCTGCCCCGGAACGAAAGCTCCGGGGCCTACGACTCAACCGGCGAACCGATTTAGAACGGCAGCTTCCGGAAAACCGTCTGCGGGATGAACTTGAAGGCCAAGCTCACGTACTTGAACAGCGGGTGGACGAAGATGGCCTGCTTGTCGTCGAGGACCGCCTGCACGGTGTCCTTCGCGACGTCGGAGACGTTGACGGTCAGCGGGGCATCGCCAGCTTCGGCGGACATGCGGGTGCGGACCTGGCCGGGGCGGACCACCAGCACGTTCACGCCGTCGCCGCGCAGGGCCTCGCCTAGGTTGACGTAGAAGCCGTCCAGGCCGGCCTTGGAGGCGCCGTAGACGAAGTTGGAGCGGCGCACGCGCATGCCGGCCACCGAGGACAGCGCCACGATGGTGCCGTGGCCCTGCGCCTTGAGCCGCTGGCCCAACAGCACGCCGACGGAGACCGGCGCGGTGTAGTTGACCTGGGCAGAAGCCACGGCCTTGGCCTGGTCCTGCCACAGCTGTTCCTGATCGCCCAGGGTGCCGAAGGAAACGATGGCGACGTCGACGTCGCCGCGGGCGAAGGCGGCATCGATAACCGCCGGGTGGGAATCGAAATCGGTGGCGTCGAATTCGATGACCTCCACGTCCGCGCCCTTGTGGGCCAGCTGAGCGCGGGCGGCCTCCAGGTGCTGGGAGCCCGGGCGGGCCGCCAGGGTGACCTTGGCCGGGCCGCGGTCCAGGAATTCTTCGACGATGCCCAGGCCGATTTCGCTGGTGCCGCCGAGAAGGAGAATGTGTTGTGCTTGGCCTACTGCGTTAAGCATGAGTGTCCTTTCTTAGTGCAGCTCGAGGCGCCGCGACATATCGGAGGCAAAGACGCCGGTCGGGTCGATTTCGTTGCGTGTTTTCAGCCAGCCCTTCAGGCCGGGGTACATGCGGTGGAAGTTCTCCGCCGAGGTACGCGACTCCTTGGCCAGGTAGAGGCGGCCGCCGAATTCCATGACGCGACGGTCCAAGTCGTCCAGGAAGGAGCCCAGGCCCTCGCGGATGGGGAAGTCCACGCAGACGTTCCAGCCCGGCATCGGGTAGGACAGCGGCGCACGGTTGCCTTCGCCAAAGAGCTTGAAGACGTTCAGCGCGGAGTAGTGGCCGGAACGCTGCATGTCCCGGATGATCTCCTTGAACGGCTCGACCGCGTCCATGGGGACCACGAACTGGTACTGCAAAAAGCCCTTGGAGCCGTAGCCGCGGTTCCATTCGCCGATGAGATCCAGCGGCTGGTAGAACTGCGTGAGGTTCTTGACTTGGTTCCGGGCGGGAGCGCCCATCAGGTAATAGGCCTCACCGATGGCGGACAGCGTCAGCTTGTTCATGGTCCAGGACGGGAAGATGTCCGGCACGGTCATCAGTTGTGGCGCGTTGAACTTCAGCGGATCCTGCGCCAGCTTCGGCGCGAATTCCTTGAGCTGGTCCAGTGTGGCCAGGCTGCCGCGGGAGATGGTGGAGCGGCCCAGCTTCGGCTCCGGGGAGATGACGTCGAACCAGGCGGAGGAGTAGGTGTAGTTCTTCTCCGAGCCGTCCGAGTGGAAGGCGACGGTCTCTTCCAGGTTCTCGGTGCGGTCCGTGTCCGCGATGAAGTAGGCGGTCTCCGTCTTGGTCATGCGGATCTGCGCGCGCAGGATGATGCCGGTCAGGCCCATGCCGCCCACGGTGGCCCAGAACAGGGTGCCGTCCGGGTCATCGGAGCTGCCCTCCGGCTCCAGGTGGAGCACGCGGCCGTCGGCCACCAGCAGCTCCAT
Source organism: Corynebacterium sp. HMSC04H06 (assembly GCF_001815935.1). Lineage (GTDB taxonomy): Bacteria > Actinomycetota > Actinomycetes > Mycobacteriales > Mycobacteriaceae > Corynebacterium. The sequence continues at coordinate 48,798 of NZ_KV823418.1, read as the reverse complement.
GGACACCACGTGATCACCGAAGGAGCCGGCGGAGTGGTGGTTCTTGCCGTGGATGTCCGGGCCGATGGCGCCGCCGATGGTCACCTGGCGAGTGCCCGGCAGGACCGGGACCCACAGGCCGAACGGCAGGGCGGCCTTCATCAGCTGGTCCAGGGTGACGCCGCCGTCGACGTCCACGATGGCGCTGTCAGGATCGATGGAATGGATCTGGTTCAGTGCCTGCATGTCGATGACGAGGCCGCCACCGTTTTGGGCCGGGTCGCCGTAGGAGCGGCCCATGCCGCGGGCGATGACGCCGCGGCGCAGATGCTGCGGGGCGTCGGCGTTGGCGTCCGCAACCTGTGCGACCGCGTTCTTGATGACATCTACATCCGGGGTGGACAGCACGTGCGCGGTGGTCGGCGCGGTGCGGCCCCAGCCGTGGAGAGACTTCTCAGTGGTGTGTAATTCCATCTTTCAACTCTTTGCTTGACGGATAGTTCAATGTCCTAGCCTACCTAGTGCCGATCGGTATAGGTGTGAAAGCCAGCGCGGCGAGTTCGTGATATTCGGAACAAAACGGGCAGTACAACCGTATTATTTGTGCCCGGACTCTATCTTTTCGGGAAGGAAGCCTAGAGATCCATGAGCTCGCGGATCTCGGCGGGAAGCTCCTCCTGGGAGCAGATCACCGGGCCGTCGTAGGCCTTGATGATCTCCATGACGCGGGTGCGGGAGGCCGAGTCCAACATCGGCAGCTCCTCGGCCATCAGCCGCGTCATGAACCCGTCGAAGGGAAGGTTGGTGTGCTCGGTGGCCAGAAAGTGGCCGTGGCGGTGGTCGTCCTCGTTGGTCTGGTCTTTCGCCGCCTGCTGCGCCGGGGTGAGGTGTTGCGGATCCGAAGAATACATGCGCCCAATTCTAGCCCTGCCTACAGTGGTGTCATGACTTCTACCGACCGCGAACGGACCGCCACCACTGTCAGCGCCGACAAGCAAGCAGACAATACTGACAGCACTGACAACTACGCCCTGGATGACACGCTCGCCGGAAGGATCGCCCAATCGGCGATCATCGGCGCGGTGACTGCCTACCCTGACTGGATCAAAAACCGCACCGTGCTCATCGGCGCCTACGCCCTGTCCGCCGCCGGCTTTTTGGGCCTGGTGGGCTACCTGAACGCCCAGGACGAAGACGACGAGGAATTCGGCCAGGTCCCGGACGACGCCCCGACCCTGCCCGCGTGGTCAATCGTGGCCGGCGTGGCGGTCTTCGCCCTCGGCGCGGCGCTGGACATCGCGGTCACCCGCCGGGTGGCCGGCTGGCTGCGCACCCGCGGGGTCACCAAGCCGTGGACACTGCTGGGGGCCATCGGGGCGGGGGTGACCTTCGTGGTCAGCGAGGCGGAGGCCCGGGAGATCGCCCGCCGCGCGGATTAAGGTCCGTCTCAACTGGGGCAACGGTTAGCTAGCGGCGAAAGCGCTACGCTGGGGCCTATGTCAGAGATGGCCAGCGTCACCGATATCCGCGCCGCCCGCGGCCGCGGGGATCCGCTGGTGCGCCTTGCGCGCGAGCCGCTGACGGTCATCTGCCAGGTCTCCAACGTGCGCGCCGACGCGGAGGTCCACCGCCAGATCGGGCTGAACGACGCCCTGTCCTTCCACGACCTCCACGACGTCCTCACCGTCTGCTTCGACCTGCCGGACGAGGACTCGCCCTGGCATTTCTTCGAGCACCACGATGCCCGCGGCAAGCGCATAGATCCCACCCACCAGGTTTCGGAGTTCCTGTGGCGCGTGGGCTCGCAGGTGGACTACACCTGGGGGCTGTGGGACTTTTCCCTGGTGGTCGCTGATATCTACCCGCGCGACGCGGGCTCGCCCCGGGCGTTGTGCGTGGGCGGTTCGGGTTCCTTCCCGGGCTCGAGCTTCAACCTGACCGCGGTTAATGCGGCGCTGACCGGGCAGGACACCATCGACGAGGTCCTGGAGTTGGTCACCGAAGAGGTGCGCCAGATAGTCGAGCGCACCCGGCTTTATGATTTCGTGCCGCTGCTGCAGGCGCTCGACTTGGAGCGCGAGGGGGACATCAGCCCCCAGACGCAGCGGGTGCTGGCGAGCCTGCCGCGGGAGGTGACCTCCCAGGGCAAGGACGCTTTCTGGTCCACGGTGCTGGGGCTGGCCTGCCTGTCCGGGCCCGAGGTCACCGACCGCGTCATCGAGACCACCATGAACGCCCTGGGCTGGGTCGATGACGACGGTTCTGAGCTCGCCGCCGACCAAGCCCGCCACGTCTGCGAGGCCTCGCTGAGGGCCCTGGCGGAGATTGGCGGGCTGGGTGAGAAGAAGGCCTCCCCGGTCGAGCGCCTGGATATCTACCGCGCCCTGCTACGGCGCTGATCGTCAAGGCCGCGGGGCGGAAGGCGGTAGGCTAGTGACCCGTGAATGACATGCCGGAGAACACCGAAATCCAACGCGGATCCCTGAAACAGCAGCTGGGGCGCTTCATCGCGGTGGGCGTTTTCACCGCTGCCTTGGACTACGGGTTGACCATGGTGCTGATCGCGCTCGGCCTGCACCGCTCCGCGGCCAAGGCCATTGGCTGGGTCTTCGGCACTATCGCCGCTTACCTGGCGAACGCGCGCTGGACCTTTGGCGCGCAGGTGACCGGCCGCACCGCCGCGACGGTGGCAGCGCTTTACGGCTGCACCTTCGCGGTGCAAAACTTGTTGTTCTGGCTGCTCAACTCGCCGCTGATGGCGCTGGGGCTGGACGGCGCGGTCAAAAATACCGTGGCCTTCGTCATCGCCCAGGGCGTGGCGACGGTGACCAACTTCGTTGTCCAGCGAGTATTCGTCTTTAAGTAGGAAAGCGGCGGAGAACACAGTGGCTGAGCAGGCAGACTTATCGACGACGGCGGGGCGGCTGTCCCAGTCGAACTCGCTGCGCGCTCAGTCCGCCAAGTTTATTATCACCGGCGGCATCTCTGCGGTCATGGACCTGGGGATTACCTGGCTGCTGCAGATCGTACTCGGCGTGCTGGGGGAGACCGGGGCGCGTTCCGTCGGCTTCGTCGCGGGCACGCTCACGGCCTACCTGCTCAACCGCAAGTGGACGTTCAACGCGCGGCCCAGCCTGCGGCGCCTGCTGGCGGTGGCCGCCACCTACGCGCTGACCTTCCTAGTCAACATCATGCTCTACCGCTGGGGCTTCGGCTTCCTGGATCACAGACTGGGGTGGCCATCAACCCCGGCGCTGGTGGTGGCCTACGCCGTCTCCCAGGGCCTGGCCACCTTCGTAAACTTCTGGGTCCAACGCTGGATCATCTTCCGCTCCACGCGCAAGAGCTTCGAGGTGAACTAGGTGCTAGCTACTAGGAGCTTAAGGGCTAATTCTTGGGCCGGCGGAAGTCTTCGGTGCGGCCACGGTTGTGCAGCTTGAGCCACTCGATAAAGCCGGCCGGGTCGCGGCGCTGGATGAGGAAGAACCATCCGAAGCGGGCGAATTCCTGCGGCAGCAGCTTGCGCATGCCGCGCTGCCACAACAGGTAGCCGCGGTTGCGGTAGGTGAAAAAGCGCTTGAACTCGCCTTCCGGGTACTGGGCGTGCATCCGCCCGCCCAAAATCGGCTTGAACTCGTCCGAGCCGTCCGGGTGCAGGTAGGCGCAGGTCAGGGCGGTGCCGAAGGGCAGGCCCGAACCGACCAGCCGGCGGTGGTACTCGACCTCATCGCCGCGGATGAACAGGCGGTAGTCCGGCACGCCGATGACCTCCATCGCCTTGGCGGAGATCAGCGCGCCGTTGAACAGGCTGGCGATGCCGGGCAGGAAGTCGCCCTCCAGCTCGTCCAGGCGGCGGCGCCAGACCAGCCCCTGGCGCAGTGGGAATGCCAGGCGCTGCGGGTCGTCGATATTGCAGACCGCCGGGGAGACCTCCGCCAGGTGGTGGTCTTCTGCCACGCGGTAGAGGGTTTCCAGCACGGAGTGGTCGGCTGGCCGGCCGTCGTCGTCGGCGCACCAGATGGCGTCCGCGCCCAGGGACAGCGCGGTCAAAAAACCCAGAGCGAAGCCGCCGGCCCCGCCCAGGTTGGTTTCCGAGGGCACGTAGACCGCGCGCTCGCCCGCGAGCTCGTCAAGGGAGTCGCGCACGGCGTCCTCTGCCCCGTTGTCCACCACGATCACCCAGTCGACCGGGTGGGTCTGGTTGACCACCTGATCCAGCGATAGGCGCAGCAGCTCGGCGCGCTGGTGGGTGACGATGACGGCGGCGGTGGTGCCGGAGGAATGCAAGGTGGCAGTCATGCGCTCTATTGTGCCACCGGCGGGGTGCCGGCCCGGCTACTGACACCCAGCGGAACTAGGATTGCGCGTCCTCGTTTTCGAAGCGCTTGCGCAGGTCGCGGACGTATTCGCCCACCTCGGGGCCCTCGTAGTCGGCCACCACGTCGGCGACCTCGCCGGCCGAGCGGATTTCGCCGTGGTCGATCCACAGGGCGGTGTTGCACAGCTGCGCCAAGAAGTCGTTGGAGTGGGACGCGAAGACCAGGATGCCGGAGCGCTTGACCAGCTCCTCCAAGCGGACACGCGCCTTGGCCATGAAGGCGGCATCGACGGCGCCGATGCCCTCGTCCAGCAGGAGGATCTCCGGTTCGATGGAGGTGACCACGCCCAAGGCCAGGCGCACGCGCATGCCGGTGGAATAGGTGCGCAGCGGCATGGACAGGTAGTCGCCCAGCTCGGAGAACTCCGTGATTTCGTCCATCTTCTTTTTCATCTGCTTGATGGTCTGGCCCAGGAACAGGCCGCGGATGATGATGTTGTCGTAGCCGGAGACCTCCGGGTCCATGCCCACGCCCAAGTCGAAGACGGGCGCGACGAGGCCGCGCACGTCGGAAGAGCCCCGGGTGGGCTCGTAGATGCCGGACAGGAGGCGCAGCAGCGTGGATTTGCCGGCGCCGTTGTGGCCGACCAGGCCGACGCGGTCGCCCTCCCGCAGGTGCAGGTTGATGTCCTTTAGGGCCTCGACCACCACGGTGTTGTCCGAGTTCTTGCCGATGGCGCCGCCGGCGGAGGAGAGCACTGCCTTCTTTAAGGAGCGGGACTTCGCGTCGAAGATGGGGAAGTCCACGCAGGCGTTGTAAGTATCGATAGAAACCATAGTTGGTGCTCCTTCTAGACCCAGTAGCTCACGCGGAAGCGCCACTTGCGCATGGCCAGACCGGCGATGAACAGGCCGGCGATAGTGCAGCCGATGACGATCCACCAGTGGTAGGCGGCCACCGGCTCACCGATCATCGGGGCGCGCACGACCTCCAGGTAGTGGTACAGCGGGTTGATCTCCGCGATGCGGGCGCGGTCTGCCACAGCGCCGCCCTGGTCCTTCAGGGTGTTGGTCATCCAGACGATCGGCGTGACGTAGAACAGCAGCTGGGTCAGCGCCTCCAGCAGCGGAGCCACGTCGCGGAAGCGGGTGGCGATAATGCCGAAGAACATCGCTACCCACACGCCGTTGACCAGCAGCAAGAACAGGCCCGGAATGAACAGGAAGAACTCCCAGCCCAGGTGGCGGGGGAAAATGAGGATGAGCAGCAGCCAGATAATCATGTTGTGGCCCAAAAACAGCGTCTGCCGCCAGACCAGGCGGTAGACGTGCACCGACAGCGGGGCGGGCAGCTGCTTGATGAGCCCCTCGTTGTCGATGAAGATGGTGGAGCCTTCCTTGATGGCCCCGGAGATGAAGTTCCACATAATGAGGCCCACCGTGACGTGGGGGAGGAACTCCGCGACGGGGATCTGGAACAGCATGGAGTACAAAAGGCCGAGCGCCGCGGCCATCACGCCCGTGGCGATGGTGATCCACAGCGGGCCCAGCACCGAGCGGCGGTAGCGCTGCTTGATGTCCTGCAGGCCCAACATGAACCACAGTTCGCGCTGCTTGGCGCCTTGGATGAGGTCTCCGAAAGCGGCGCTGAACGTCATGGACTTCGACTCCGGGGCGGCGCCGCCGTCCGGAGTAGCCGTCATGCGCGCTACGTCTTCCTGCAGTTTATTTTCGTCTTGCACGTGAAATACCCTATCGCGCTGAAGGACAAAAGTGGGTCTTGCCGCCCGAGAGTTAACGCACAGCCGGCCAAATGCGGGCCGGCTCCTCACGCCTTGGGCGTCTCCAACAGTGCCGTTAATGGCGGTATAAAGATGGTAATATATACCTATTGACAGAGCAGATTAGCCATTCCTGGGCATTTCAGTATTGTGGTGAAGTGGCGTATAAAGTGGGGTGGCATAAGGCGCGCAGCTGCGCCTGCAACAACCACCCAAGGAGGGTTCGAACCGCATGGTCACACGGTACGATGTCGCCAGTGTGCGCGGCCTATATACCGGCTTGTCGGGCGGTTGGACGTATCTCAATGCACACGACGTACCGCAAATCCCGGAAAAGGTGATCGCGGGCGTATCCCGCGCTTTCCGCACCTCCGCCTTGGTGGCGGATCAGGACACCCCCTCGGGCACGCACTCGGCGGCTCCGCAGCCCGGCTGCCTGGAGGGACAGTACTATATCGACTCTGCGCGCACCGCCGTGGCGGACCTGGTGGGCGCTACCGCCGACCGCGTGGTGCTGGGCGCCAACCTGCCGGTGCTCTACCAGGCGCTGGCGCGGGCGATCGCACCGTTGCTGCGCGCTAATTCCTCCGTCGTGCTGTCCAAGCTGGACCCGCCGGAGCTCTACTCCGCCTTCACGGAGGTCGACGCGCAGGTGCGCTGGGCGCAGCCGGACCTGGGGACCGGGGAGATGCCGGCCTTCCAGTTTGCCGATCTTGTCGACGGCTCGACCCGCCTGGTCTCCCTGGCCGCCGGTCACGAGCTGCTGGGCACGGTGGCGCCGGTGGAAGAAATCATCGACACGGTCAACACCCGCTCGCGGGCCTGGACCCTGGTGGATATCTCCGCCACGGCGGGCTACCGGCCGGTGGACATCGACGCGCTCGGCGCCGACATCCTGGGCGTGGACCTGGGCAAGCTCGGAGGGCCGCAGGTCGCCGCCCTGGTCTTCCGGGATACCCGCATGTTCAAGCGGATCGATGCACTCAGCCCCGGCCGCCACGGCGCGGCCAAGCTAGAAACCCCCGTGTCCACGGGCCTGGCCGGCGGCGTCAGCCCGCTCATTGATCACTTTGCCGCCTTGGGTGGGGAGGCGGCTGGCCGCGGATCGCGCCGGCGCCGCCTGATTGCCTCGATGCAGCTGCTCGAGCCCTACCTGAACGGGCTGCGCGACGATCTCTACCAGTTCCTCGGAACCCTGCCCGCCGTCCACATCTTGGGCGTGACTGGGGAAGCAGCCGCGGGCGCGAAGGAGGATCGCCTCCCGCGCCTGAGCTTCGCCGTCAACGGCGTGCCCGCGGAGACCGTGCACCAGCGGCTCTTTGATAACCGCCTGGTGACCACGCTGGCCCCGTCCACCCCGCTGCTGAGCGAGATGGGCGCCGACGAAATCGGCGGCGCAGTAACCGTCGCACTCGCGCCGTTCAACACGGCCTGCGACGTGGAGCACCTCACGCGTGTGGTGGCCTCGCTGGCCTAATTAGTCCGCGACTTCCAGCACCAGCGTGCCGGTGACCTCGCCGGAATCTAGGGCCGCGTGGGCCTCGGCGGCCTCGGCCAGCGGGTAGGTGGCGTGCCAGTGGTGGCGCACCGTGCCGTCCGCCAGCCACGGCCAGACGTTGTCCACGGTATCCCGCACGATGGCCGCCTTGTCCTCCAGGGAACGCGCGCGCAGCGTCGTGCCCTGCAGAGTCAGGCGCTTGGCCACCAGGATGCCCATGTTCAGCTCTTCCTTGGTCCCGCCCTGCAGTCCAATGGTGACCATGTGGCCGTCCTTGGCCAGGGCCTTTATGTTTTGCTTCAGGTACTTCGCGCCGATGATGTCCAGGATGACGTCACAGGAGTTCTTGAGCACCTCGGCGAAGTCCTGCTCGTGGTAGTTGATGAGGATATCCGCGCCGAGCTTCCGGCAGGTCTCTAGCTTCTCCGCCGAACCGGCGGTGACCGCCACTTTGGCGCCGAGCGCCTTGGCGACCTGGATGGCGAAGGTGCCGATTCCACCCCCGCCGCCGTGGATCAGGATGGTCTGGCCCTCGTGCAGACCGGCCTCCATGGCGATATTCGACCACACCGTGCATGCGACCTCGACGACCGAGGCCGCGTGCTCTAGGCTGTAGCCTTCCGGGATGGGCAGCAACTGACCGGCCGGCACCGCGACGTATTCCGCGTAGGCGCCGCCGGCGAGCAGCGCGGCGAATTCCTGGCCGACCTCAAAATCGGTGTCGCCCGCGTCCGCGATGGTGCCGGCGCACTCCAGGCCGAGCAGCTCCGACGCCCCCGCCGGCGGCGGGTAGTTGCCCTGCGTCTGTAGGATATCGGCGCGGTTCACGCCGGCGTAGTGGACCTTGAGCAGCACCTCGCCGGGCTGCAGCTCGGGCTGGTCCACCTCGGCGAGCTCGAGCGAGCGTGGGGTATCCGGATCTTTTTGAATGATTGCCTTCATGCCCTTCCACGGTACCGAAACTTCCCCAGCTTCCGCAGGTAGAGAATCCGCAGGAAAGGCCCCGCTTTACCGGAGCGGAGACCCGCTCGGGTAAGGTGAGCATGTCGCCTGCGGGCGGCAGATGGAGACGTGGCAGAGCGGCCGAATGCACTGGTCTTGAAAACCAGCGTGGGGAAACTCACCGCGGGTTCAAATCCCGCCGTCTCCGCCAGCGGGGGTTCGGGGAAATATCGACTACTGTCCTTTTCGCCGACACCCCAGCTGGGGAAACGTGCGCCCGGGGCGGCAAAGGTCGATAGTTTCCCTAGCCCTTCGAATCCAACCAGGCATCAATCCCGCCGCGCAGCGAGTAGAGCGGGCCGGTCAGCCCGCGCTCGTTGAAAATGTGCACGGCCTCGGCCGAGCGGACGCCGCCGGCGCAGTGGACCACCACGGTCTGATCATTGTCTAGGGCGGCGGTCACCTCGGGCGGGGTGTAGCCCTCGCGCAGGCGGGGCAGCGGGCATTTCACCGAACCGTCGAGGGCGAAGGTGGCGACCTCGTCTGGGTTGCGCACGTCGAGCACGAGGGCGCCGGCGGGGATGGTCTCGGTTTCGTGCACGTCCGGATAGGCCGCGGGCGAGGAGGCGGTGGGCTCCTCCGTGGCCGGGGCGTCGGTGACCGGCCCGTGCGCGCGGATCCGCTCGGCGACGGAAGGATCGCCGTTCACCGGGATGTATTCCCAGGTCCCGTCGAGGGCGGAGAAGTACCCGAGCTGGCCGATGAGCGGGTCCCCGACGCCGGTCAGCAGCTTGAGGGCCTCGAGCGCCATGGCGGATCCGACGGTGCCGACCACTGGGCCCAGCACGCCGGCCTGGGAACAGCTGGGCACCGAACCGGCCGGCGGAGGGGTGGGGAAAAGGTCCTCGTAGATGGGCCCGCGGCCGGCCCAGAAGACGGTCATCTGTGCGTCGAAGCCGAGGATGGAGGCCCACACGTGCGGGATGCCGCGCCGGGCGCAGGCGTAGGAGGCCAGGTAGCGGGTGGCGAAGTTGTCGGATCCGTCCAGGACCACGTCGGCATCCGCCAGCAGCTCTTCGGCGTTGTCCGCGTTCAGGCGCGTGGAGACGGCGTTGACCTCAACAGTCGGGTTGAGGGCGAGCATGGCCCGCCGGGCCGACTCCGCCTTGGGCTCGTTCGCGCGGGCCGCGGCGTTGGTGTGGATGACCTGGCGGTGCAGGTTGGATACCCCAACGGTGTCGTCGTCGAAGACGGTAATGCGGCCGATACCGGCTCCGGCCAGGTACAACAAGGCGGGTGAGCCTAGCCCGCCGGCGCCGATGACGGCCACGTGCCCCGCGCGCAGCCGCGCCTGGGCCGCGCGGCCGAAGCCCGCCAGGCTGAGCTGGCGGCGGTAGCGCGAGACCTCCGCCGGGCTGAACTGTGGATCGGTGCCGGACGGCTCAGTGTTCATTCGATCCCCACCCACTGCACCGAGTCGTCGTCCAGCAGTTGTTCCTTCCAGATCGGCACCTCGGCCTTTACTCGGTCGGCGAGCTCCGCGGCCGCGACGAAGGAGTCCCTGCGGTGGGCCGAGGCCGCGATGACCACGAAGGCCAGCTCGCCGATTGTGAGGGGCCCGGTGCGGTGGGCGGTCCACAGGCGCACCGCCGGGTGCGCGGCGGCGACCTCGCCAGCGATGCGGGCGATCTCCGCATCAGCGCTGGGGTAGGAGGAATAGGTCAGCAGCTTTACCCGCTGGCCGCCGTCGTGATTGCGGACGATGCCATCGAAGGTCACCGCCGCGCCCATCGCCCGGGTCAGGACTTGCTCACGGGCGGGGTCAACCAGTTCTTCCAGGGGCTGTTGCGTCAGGAAAGCGCCCAGGACCTTGCCGGTCTGGGCGTGGACGTAATCCGGATCCCCGTTAGTGCTCATGTGTCCCTTCTAGCATGTCAACCAGGGGAACCACTAATTCTTCCAGGACTGAACAACCGTCCTTCACCCCTCCCGTAGAACCGGGCAGGGTCATGGCGAAGGTCGTGCCGGTCACCCCTGCCACCGCGCGGGAGGCCAGGGCCGTGGGCACGGATTCCAGGCCCTTGGCCCAGAAGGCCATGGGGATGCCGGGCAGCTCGCGCTCCAGGTGCTTGGAGACGGCCTCGACGGTGCGGTCGTCTGCGGTCAGGCCGGTGCCGCCGGAGGTCAGGATGACGGAGTGCCCGGCGGCGAAGGCGGTGTCGACGGCCTGCTCGATATCGGCGTCGGGGACGACCACCGGGTCAGGAGTATCAAAGCCCTTCCGGCGCAGGAATTCCACGGCGATGGGGCCGGAGCGGTCCTCGTAAATCCCGGCGGCCGCGCGGGTCGAGGCGACGATGACTAGTCCGGTGCGGGTCATGGCAGCTCCTTCAATTCCTTCAAACTGGGCGAAAATTACAAAGAATCACAGCGGGTAGATGGTCACTTGGGCGCCGGCGTCCAGCTCCGCGGCGATGGGGATGCGGATGAGGCAGTCGGCGCCGATAGCCTGCGCTACCAGGTGGGAACCCGGCCCGCCGACCTGGCTGGCGGTGATGGCGTCGGCCCCGATTGTCATGTGGCCGCGCAGGAAGCGCTCGCGGTCGTCCAGCCCGGTCACCGGGTGCGCGAGCTGGGCGGGCAGGGCCGGCAGGGTGGTCCCCAGCAGGTCGGCGACGTAGAGGTGGAAGCTGACCAGTGAGGAGATCGGGTTGCCCGGCAGACAAATGACCGGCGTCTCGGAAAGCTTGGCCAGCCCCTGCGGCCCGCCCGGCTGCTGGTCGACGTGGCCAAACCAGCCGTGCGGTTCCAGCACCTGGCGCACGACCTCGAACTTGCCGGCGCTGATGCCGCCGGAGGTCACGATGGCGTCCGGTTGCAGCTCCGCGATGGCGGTGTCCAGGTCGCGGCGCAGCTTCACCGGATCGTCGTCGGTGCGCACGTGGCCGGCCACGACGATGCCGGCTTCCGCGGCCAGGGCCGTGAGCATGGGCCCGTTCGAGTCCGGGATGGCGGCCGAGCGATCCGCCAGGTCCGCGCTGCTGCTACCGATCTCCGCGCCGCCGGTACAGATCACGATCCGCGCCGGGGCGACCACGTTGACGGTTGGGATGTCTTGGCCCGCCAGGGTGGCGATGACCGCCGCGTTGATGCGGGTGCCGCCGGTGACCAGCGTGGAGCCGCGGGAAATATCGCTGCCCGCGGCGCGCACGAACTGGCCCTCCGGCACGGCCGGCGCTTTAACGGTGGCTCCTTGCGGTAGGAAGTCCGCCGGCTCGGTGCGCTCGACCGGCACGATGGCGGCGGTGCCGCGCGGGACTTTTGCGCCGGTCATGATGGGCGCGGCCTGGCCGCCTAAGCCGTCCGCGTAGAAGCGATCCGGATCCGTGCCGGCCGGGATTGTCTCACCGACCGTGAAGGTCCCGCCAGCCGCGGTGGGCAGGGCATAGCCATCCATCTGCGAATTATCGAAGCGGGGCGAGTCATAGGCGGCGACCACGTCCGCCGCCAGCGTGGCGCCCAAGGATTCGCTCAGGGCCACCTCGTGGTGTCGGCTGCGGTGGAGCGCGCCGCAGTCATCCAGCAGCTGCTTGACTTCCGCATGGTGCTGTTCCGGAGTACGCATGGGCCCTATCTTAGCCGCCCCGGCGCGGCAGCCGCGGAAAAGAATTGGCCGCGGACTGAACGGGCGTTCTAGGCGCGCTGGGGTGGTGGGTTCGACAAGGTACGGCCTAGCCCGGCATAGTAGAGGCCATGTTGGAGGTGCACTATTTCGCGGCCGCCCGCGCCGCCGCCGGGACGGCTCAGGAGCAGATCTCGGACGTGCAGGTGCCCGCCCGCCTAGGCGAGCTGCTCGATCAGCTGGCCGCCGCGCACCCAGGGACCACGGAAGCGGGTATGGGTCTGGAAGAAATCCTTCCGCGCTGCACCTTCCTCGTCGACGGTTCGGCCGCCGGCGACAGCTACCGCGGGGTGGCGCTGGAAGGGGTTACCCGCGTGGACGTCCTGCCGCCTTTCGCGGGCGGCTAGGAGCGGCCGCCGTTGGCCAGGCGCCGGACCGGGCTGGTGAAGAAGTTGACCACGCCGGAGACCAGCGAGAGCACCACCGCGCCCAGGATGGCCGGCCACCAGCCGTCGATGGCCAGGTTGCCCACGCCTAGATCCAGCTGGTTGAGTAGCCGCTCGACCAGCAGCAGGACGGCGCCGTTGATGACCAGGGTGAATAGTCCCAGCGTCAGGCAGGTAATCGGCGCGCCGAGGATCCGCAGCACCGGGGTAACCACCGCGTTGACCACGATGAAGGCAATGGCCACGGCGATGAATGTGCCGGAGGAGCCGGGCTCGTTGGTCGAGCCAATTTCGTTGAAGCCGTTGGCCGCCGGCGGGACGATGTCCACGCCCGGCACGAAGGCGACCACGACCCACAGGGCGATCGCGATGGCCACCACGTTCAGGGCCAGGTTGACGAGGGTACGCATGGCGGGGCACTCCTTGCGGTTGACGTTTCGCCCCATTCTAGCGGTCCCGCCGTGACCGCCTAGTCCGCCTGTGCCGTGGCGGCGCGGAAGGCGGCTACCAACGCGTCGGTTTCCTCCGTGGTGGTGACGGTGATGCGGATGCCCTCGTCGAAAGCGCGCACCAGCACACCCTCGGCCGCGATCCTTTCGGCCAGCTCCTGCGGCGTGCCGAAGGCGGCGATGGCCGGCGCCGGTAGCCACACGAAGTTGGCCTCCGAGTGCGGGCTGCCGAAATCGGCCAGCTCGGCGGCGACGCGTTCGCGCTGCTCGACCGCCTCGTCGGTGCGGGACTGGAGCGCGGCAGCATCCGCCAGCGATGCCAGAGCGCCGGCCTGGCCCACGGCGTTGATGGAAAACGGCACGGCCACCTGGTTGAGCGCGGCGATGATATTCGCGGCGCCGAAGGCGTAGCCCACGCGCACCCCGGCCAGGCCGTAGGCCTTGGAAAACGTCCGCATGCCCACCAGGTTCGGGTACCGGTGCAGGTACTGGCTGACGTCCGGGGTATCCGCGGCGCGGTTGTACTCGAAGTAGGCCTCGTCGAGCGCGACGATGACGTCGCCGGGCACCTTGTCCATGAAGTCGGTGAACTCCTGGTTGGTGATGGTGGTGCCCGTCGGGTTATTCGGGTTGCACAGGAAAATCAGGCTGGTGCGCTCGGTGATGGCGCCGGCCATCGCGGCCAGGTCCATGCTGTGGTCCGCTCCCAGCGGGACGGCCACCGGCTGCGCGCCGACCACCTGGACGAAGATCGGGTAGGCCTCGAAGGAGCGCCACGGGAAGATGACCTCGCTCTCGGCGGTGGAGGTGATCTGCACCAGTTGCTGGCAGATGGCCGAAGAGCCGGTACCTACCGCCACCTCGTCGAAGTCCACGCCTAGGTGCTGGGCCAGGGCCTCGCGCAGGGCCACGGCGCCCATGTCCGGGTAGCGGTTGGCCCCGGCGGCGGCCCGGTTCATCGCTTCCTGCGCAGCCGGCAACGGCGGGTGGTTGGCCTCGTTGGAGGACAGTTTCACGGCGTCCTCGTTGCGCGCGCCGGGCCGGTAGACGGGTAGGGAGGAAAGATCAGGACGAATCATGGACTTAACCTTAGGGGTTGCGGGGCCCGCGCGGGCCGAAATCGAAATCTGCGGTGGTCGGGCCGAAGGCCTTGAGCCCTTGCGGTGCAGGGGTGGTGGCTCGTGCTGTAAACGTCCTGCCTTCCGATAATGCCGAGAAAAGTGTGAAGGTCACTACGTCGGCAGGATCTTCCCTGGCTCGCGATGCCCGCGGACCTTCCCGCGGCGGTAGGGAGGGGTGAGTTTGTTTCTGTTTTGGTTAACAGGTACCCTAAATCTTCGTAACTCATGGTGCGACGGCTGGTTCGCGCTAGCTAGAAGCACCGCGTTTTACGCTGGAGACGTGCCAGAGCGGCCGAATGGGGCTCACTGCTAATGAGTTGCCCTCTTAACGGAGGGCCGGAGGTTCAAATCCTCTCGTCTCCGCCGCATTTTCCGCCCGCGCTCCGAGGTAGCTTATTCCTCGGGACGCGGGCGTTTTTGGCTTTGTGCAGGCCTTGTCACGGCGGATTGCGAATCTGCGTGAGCAGAGTATAAGTAGTGTAATGACAAAATCCGGGCGGCCAGACAAAAACGCATCCACAGTATCGGAGGCGAATGCCTCGGAGCACCCGGCCGGGCAGGATCCCGCCCGGTGGCGCGTACTCATCGTCCTGCTCGTCGCGATCTTCATGTCGCTGATTAGCGTGTCCATTGTCAACGTGGCCCTGCCGTCCATCCAGGCCGGCCTGGACGCCAGCGACTCCGACGTGCAGTGGGTGCTGTCCGGTTACGCGCTCACCTTCGGCGTGGTGCTGGTGGCCGCCGGGCGCGCCGGGGACTTGGTGGGCCGCGGCGGCATCTTCCTCGTCGGTATCGCTATCTATACCCTGGCTAGTGCCTCCGCGGGTTTCGCGCCGAACGCCGAGTCGCTGAACCTGTCCCGCTTCATCCAGGGCATTGGCGCGGGCCTGCTCAACCCGCAGGGCGTGGGCATGATCCAGCAGTACTTCCGCGGGGCGGAACGTGGGCGAGCCTTCGGCTATTTCGGCTCCACCGTGGGCGTGGCGGTGGCCATCGGGCCGGTGCTGGGCGGCTTCCTCATCCGTGTCGGCGGCGCGGACCTGGGTTGGCGCCTGACCATGCTGGTCAATTTCCCCATCGGGCTTCTGGCCATCGTCCTAGGGCTCATGTGGTTCCCGCGGCCGCTGTTTTCCAGGGTGCGCGACAGCGCCGGGGAGAAGGTTGGGGCCTGGCAGGCGTTTAAGTCCCTGGACCCGGTCGGTGCGCTGTTGCTGGGGCTGGCGGTGCTGTGCGTGCTCTTCCCGTTCGTGGAATCCTCCGGCTCGCGGTGGGTCTGGGCCCTCCTACCGGCCGGGGCGGTCTGCGTGGCCATCTGGGTGGCCTGGGAGCGCCACCATAAGTCCACCGGCCACGAGCCGATGGTGGACCTGGGAATCTTCCAGACCTTTACCTTCCGCAACGGCACCATCATCGCCACGCTGTGGTTCATGGGCATTACCAGCATCTGGGTGCTGGTCGCGCTGTATTTCCAGAACGGGCTGGGCTACTCCGCGCTGGTGGCCGGCTGTGTGGGCCTGCCCTCGGCGCTGCTGAACTCCGTGACCGCCACCCTGGCCGGCAAGAGCGTCTCGGTCTACGGGCGCCGCGTGGTGATTATCGGCATGCTGACCACGCTTTTCGGTCTGGTGACGACCATCGCGGTGATTTGGGGGACCACGCATTGGTCCGTCAGCGAGTGGTGGCTGGTGCTCACCCTGTGCTTCGTCGGCGCCGGCCAGGGCGCGGTGGTCTCCCCGAACCAGACGCTGACGCTGGCCGAGGTGCCCGCCAACTACGCCGGCTCCTCCGGCGCGGTCATGCAGACCGGGCAGCGGATCGGCACCGCGGTCGGGCTGGCGGTGACCACCGCCATCGTCTTTGCCACCCTGGGCAACACCGACGCCGATTGGCCCGGGGCCATCATCATGGGCTTCGCCATGATTACCGCGGTCTGCCTGGCGGCCCTGGGCTTCGGCGTGGCCGACCGGGTGGGGCGCCGGCGCTAGGACCACTTGGGCCGGGGCGCGACCCAGCGGTCCAGCTTTACGAAGAGCTCCTCGGCTGTGTCCGCCACGATGAGGCTGTCCCGGTCGGTGGCGCGCACCAGGCCTTGCTCCACCAGGTGGTCCAGCAGGTCCACCAGTGGGGCCCAGAAGGCCGCGCCGAACAGGGCCAGGGGCGTGGCGTGCAGGCCCAGCTGCTGGCGGGTCCAGACGTCGAAGAACTCGTCCAAGGTCCCGGCGCCGCCCGGCAGCGCCACGCAGGCCTCGGCCAGCTCGCTCATGCGCTGCTTGCGCTCGTGCATGGTCTCTACCACTTCCAGCCGGTCAAGCCCCGGGTGGGCGATCTCGCCGTCCACCAGGTGCTGGGGGATGACCCCGGTGATGGGCGCGCCGGCGGCGTGGGCGGCGTCCGCCACCGCGCCCATCAGCCCGACCTTGCCGCCGCCGTAGATAAGGCGCACCCCGTGCGTGCCCAGCGCGGTACCCAGCTCCCGCGCCAGCTCCAGGTTGTGCGGGTCCGTGCCGGTGCTCGCCCCCGTGTACACCGCCAGTGCGCGCGGGGCGGTTCTCGCCGCCAGTGCCGGGAAAACCTCCTCGGCCAGCAGCGGGGCGAGCGGCTTTTCCGGCGCGTGCGGGTTGACCCAGGCCAGCTCGGCGATCTCGTGGCTGGCCCGGGCGGAGACCTCGTAGGGGTAGCTAAAGACCGTGGCAGACACGGCGTGCCCGGCCTCGTTGGCCGCCGGGGCGTCAAACGTGCCGAGCTCCTTCAACGCCGCGCCGGCAAGTTCCACACCCAGCTCCTCGGCCACCTCGCGCACCGCGGCCTTAAGGGCGTTTTCGCCCGGCTCCGGCTTCCCTCCGGGGAACTGGAAGAGCTCGGTGCCAGCCTTGCGGACGGTGAGCACCTGCCCGGTGCGGTTGCGGAAAATGACGGCGCTGACGTTAATGGTCGGAGTGGGCATGGGCTACAGACTACACCGCGCCCGCCGGTGGTTAGGCCGGTTGACGCGGTGCATTGAAAGGCGCAAAAGACTGGCAGTCGCGTCCGTTGCCCAAACTCCGCACTTTGGGTTTATTCTTAGCAAGGCACGCCGGGAACCCCGGCACCGAACCAACGTCAATCAGTGTGGATATCAAGGGAGGTGGCGGACATGAGCAATTCGGTAGACGAGGCCATCGATCGGCTAGAGGATTTGCTGCGGACCGAAGGGGAAATCGATCCGAAAGCGGCGCCGGACATGCAAAGGCTCCTGGACACGCCTCCCATCCAGGACATCGTGGCGCTGGTCGAGCGCCAGAACAACGTCCGTGCGGCCGTGGTGCTGCGCCTGTTGCCGCGGGACAAGTCCATCGAGGTCTTCGACGCGCTGGACTCAGCGCACCAGGCCGATATCATCGACGAGCTGGGCAACGCCGACGTCTACGCCTTCTTCGACGAGCTCGACCCAGACGACCGAGTCTCCCTGCTGGACGAGCTGCCCGCCGAGATCGCCGATCGCCTGCTGCGCTCGCTGGACAAGACCGAGCGGGATGTCACCGGTGTCGTGCTGGGCTACCCGAAGGGTTCGGTCGGCCGCCGCATGTCCCCGGAGGTCCCGGAGATCTACCGGGAGATGACCGTGGATGAGGCGTTGGCCAAGCTGCGCGCTACTGCCGATGGCGTCGAGACTATCTACACCCTGCCGGTCACCCGCAAGGACCGCCGCCTAGTCGGCGTGGTCAGCTTCCGCGAGCTCTTCATGGCCCGCGGCAACCGCATGGTCGAGGACCTGATGCGCGAGCCAGTCTTCGCCTACGCCTACGACGACGCGGAGGAAACCGCCCGTTGGTTTTTGCCCCTGGACTTGCTGGCCATGCCGATCGTCGACGAATCAAAGCGCCTGGTCGGCCTGCTGACATGGGATGATGCCACGGACATCGTGGAAGAAGAGGACTCCGAGGATTCCGCCCGCGCCGGTGGTACTGAGGCCCTGCAGCAGCCGTATATGTCCACCCCGCTGCTGAAGCTGGTGCGCTCGCGCATTGTCTGGCTGTTGGTGCTAGCGGTCTCCGCTCTGTTGACCGTCCAGGTGCTCGACGCCTTCGAGGAAACCCTGGCGGCCGCCGTGGTGCTCAGTCTGTTTATCCCGCTGCTGACCGGTACCGGCGGCAATACCGGAAACCAGGCCGCCACCACCGTCACTCGCGCGCTGGCGCTAGGCGACGTGCGAAAAAAGGACATCCTGGCGGTGATGTGGCGGGAGCTGCGCGTGGGGATGCTGCTCGGCGCGGTGCTCGGCCTGCTCGGCGTCGGCCTGGCTACGCTGGCCTACGGCTTCGACATCGGCCTGGTCATCGGCATCACGCTGTTCTTGGTCTGTTCCATGTCCGCCACGGTGGGTGGGATGATGCCGATCCTGGCCAAGGCCGTGGGCGCGGACCCGGCGGTCTTTTCCAACCCGTTCATTTCCACCTTCTGCGACGCCACCGGCCTCATCATCTACTTCTTCATCGCCAAGGCTGTTCTGGGTATTTAGGGGCCGGGGGAGTCCCCGGGTGTGAGCGGTTGACTAGTCGACCCCGCGCGGGCCGTTTTCGGGGGTGGCCAAGCGGCTGGGTTGTGGCATATGTGACACAAGTTTTGTAAAGTTCCCCACATTAGGCAACAAAGTGTTGTTTGTTTCCTTACCCCATATGCGCACACCTAGGCGCTAAATCGCAGAGGCGCTACATCACCTAGGCGCTATATCTCAGTCTCACAGATTGGTGTTTCCCCATGACAACTCCACAGACTCACGAGTCCACCGCCCACGCAGAAGGCGAAGAGGACAAAGGCGTCAAGAAGGGTGAACTGCGCCGCCAGCTCATCGGGATCGTCGGCGGCCTCGCGCTCGCCATTATTGTCTTCTTCATCTTCCCGGCCAGCTCGGTGGAGACCGTGATGAACTCCAGCGGCGCGGATCCGGACGCGGAGTACAGTCACCTGGCTCTGCGCACCGTCGCGGCAGTGACCATCCTGATGGGTGCCTGGTGGATGACCGAGGCCCTGCCGCTGGCCGCGACCGCGCTCATCCCGCTGGCCGTCTTCCCGCTGGCCGGGGTCGGTGAGATTTCCGACGTGTCCTCGCCGTACGCCTCGTCCACCATCTTCCTGTTCTTGGGCGGCTTCCTCGTCGCGCTGTCGCTGCAGCGCTGGAACGTCCACCGGCGCATGGCACTGATGGTGGTCAAGCTGGTGGGTACCTCGCCCAAGCGCCTCATCCTGGGCTTCATGATCTCCACCGGCTTTTTGTCCATGTGGGTTTCCAACACCGCGACCGCGGTGGTCATGCTGCCCATCGGCATGTCCGTGCTGCAGCTGACCGCCGACACGGTGGGCGGCATGAAGAACCAGAAGCGGTTCGCCACCGCCCTGATGCTGGCGATTGCCTACTCGGCCTCCATCGGCTCCCTGGGCACCCTCATCGGTACCCCGCCTAACCTGCTGCTGGCCGGCTACATGAAGGAAACCCACGGCATTGAGATCGGCTTCGCCCAGTGGATGATGGTCGGCATGCCGGTGGCCATCATCTTCACCTTCCTGGCCTGGGTCGTGCTGATTACCGTCTTCCCGCCGGAGATGAAACAGATCCCGGGCGGCAAGGAGCTCATCGACCAGGAAATCAAGGACATGGGCCCGTGGACCGCCCCGCAGATCCGCGTTGCGATCATCTTCGCGCTGGCCGCCATCTCGTGGGTCTTCGTCCCGCTGCTCATCGACTGGCAGGGCTGGGAGGTCGGCTACGACGACGCCATCGTCGGCATCATCGCCGGCCTGCTGCTCTTCCTGCTGCCCGCCGACAGCAAGAACGGCGTGCGCCTGCTGGACTGGAAGACCGCCAACGAGCTGCCTTGGGACGTGCTCCTGCTTTTCGGCGGCGGCCTGTCGCTGTCCGCCATGTTCACCCAGTCCGGGCTGTCCCTGTGGGTCGGTGAGATGGCCAAGGGTCTGCAGGTCCTGCCGCTGTTCCTTCTCGTGGCCGCCGTCGCCGCGCTGGTGCTGGTGCTTACCGAGTTCACCTCGAACACCGCCACCGCCGCGACCTTCCTGCCGATTATGGGAGGCGTCGCCGTCGGTATCGGCCTGACCGACGCGGCCGCCATCAACGTGATGATCCTGACCGTCCCGGTCGCGCTCGTGGCCACCTGTGCCTTTATGATGCCGGTGGCCACCCCGCCGAACGCCATCGCCTACGGCTCCGGCTACGTCACCATCGGCGAGATGATCAAGGGCGGCCTCTGGCTCAACGTCATCGCCTTGGTCCTGGTGACCCTGGCGACCTATTTCATCGCCGTCCCCGTCTTCGGGATGGTCTTGTAAAAACCCGCCTCCGAAACGCCGGTTTATGCGCAATAAGCTGGCGTTTTGGTACTCGCCAAAAGGGCGGGTATAGTAATTCTTCGTTGCCGAGAGAACAGCGGTTCTTCGAGTTAAGCAACATGCGCCCGTGGCTCAACGGATAGAGCATCTGACTACGGATCAGAAGGTTGGGGGTTCGAATCCCTCCGGGCGCACCAATTGTCATGAGTCGCGACATGGTTGACAAACCGGCATCTCAGTTTCTTTTTGTTCTGGGGTGCCGGTTTCTTCTTATTCTGGGGCTAGGGGTGGGTCTGTTTGTTTCCAGTAGGGCTTTTGATAGTTGTGGCTGGTATCGATGTAGTGCTCGGTGATGACTTCGCCGGTTTCGGCTAGTGATGTGATGACGTGGTTGTCGGCGATGACCATGAGGATTTTCTGTCTTTTCCACTTGCAGCCGATGCCTAGGTGGAAGAGTTTGCCGGCGTAGCGCACGGTGGTTTTGCCGTCTGTCCCAGACGACGTCGTTTCTGGTGCGCCTTTCTTGTGTTGGGTTGTGGGCTGGGCTGGCTTTGGTGCCGGTGGTGTAGGCTTGGTGTGGGGTGCGTCGGCCTAGGGCTTTGTGGGGGCGTGTGGTGTTGTAGTAATCGCGGAATTCGTCAAGGCGTTTCTGCAGTTCAGCAACGGTTTTAGCGAGTGGGCGGGCAGTGATCCATTTTTTGAGTGTTTGGTGGAAGCGCTCGATTTTTCCTTGGGTTTGGGGATGTCCTGGCCGGCCGTTTTCTGTTGGATTTTGTTGGTGGTGAGGACTTTTTCAAAGGCGTTTCGTCCACCTTTGCGCCCTGCTAGGCGGGCGGTAGAGACGAGGCCGTTGTCGGTGAGGGTGGATGCTGGCGGTCCGTATTCAGTTATCAGGCGTGATAGTTCCTCGGCGACTTGTGTGCCGCTAAAGGCTGGGGCTGCGGTGATTGATAGCAGGTAACGGGAGTGGTCGTCGAGGAAGTCAAGGACTTCGATGCGGGTGGTGTCTGCTAGGTACAGGTGGGTGATGTCAGCCTGCCAGCATTCGTTGGGCATGGCCGCTTCAAAGCGGATGAAAGAGCTTTTGGGCTTCTTCTTGGATGCTGGGGTGATAAGTCCTGCTGTGGTGAGGATGCGGCGGATTGTCGAGGTTGAAGGGACTCGTTTGCCGTCTTGTTGCAGGTGGTAGGCAATGGTTTCTGGGCCTGCGTCGAGTCCGTGGCGTGTGAGTTGTTTTCGGATGGCGATGATGTCTTTGCGCACGGTGTCTGGCACGGCTTGGGGGTGAGTGCGTGGGGCGCGGGATTTTGGCGCGATGGCGTCGGTGCCGCCGGTGCCGAAGGCGTTGAGGATTTGGTAGACGCGTTGGCGAGAGATGCCGAATTGCTTGGCTACTTGTGATGGGCTTCGCTTTTGCTCACGGACGGCTTTGACGATGTCGAGGTTGCGGTTGGGACTGTTCATGGTGTCAAACATGTCCCGACTCACCTGTAAAACATTACCTGACACGGTAAGGGGGGGCTAAGTGTCAAGTTTGTCGCGACTCACCTGTCAAGTATCAGGACTGCCGTCGCAGGAACAGGGTGTCAAATATGTCGTGAACTCAGACACCTCCGGGCGCACAACACAAAGCCCCTAGCTGTGAAAACAGCCAGGGGCTTTAGCTATGCACAGGGTGGTTTAGCGGTAGACCATGCCACCGTCGGTCAGGATGGCCTGGCCGGTGATGTAGTCCGCGCCGGGGCTAGCCAGGAAGGAGACCAAGTCGGCGACGTCCTCCGGGGTCTGGGCGCGGCCCAGGGCGATTCCCTCGACGTTCTTCTGGTAGGTCTCGCCCAGCGGGGCGCCGGTGAGCTCGTGGAAGCGCTCGTCGATTTCGACCCACATGTCGGTGCCAACAATGCCCGGGCAGTAGGCGTTGACGGTGATGCCGTCTGCGGCGTACTCCTGCGCCGCGGTCTGGGTCAGACCGCGCACGGCGAACTTGGTGGCGGAGTAGGCGCCCAGGACCGGGAAGCCGTCGTGGCCGGCGATGGAGGAGGCGTTAATGATCTTGCCGCCGCGGCCCAGCTCCTTGAACTTAGCGGCAGCCGCCTGGATGCCCCACAGCACGCCCTTGACGTTGATGTCGAAGATGGAGTCGACCTCCCCGTCGGCGATTTCCGCGATGGGCTGGACCTGGGCGATACCGGCGTTGTTGACCATGATGTCGAAGCCGCCGAGCTCCTCAGCGGCCTTGTCGATGGCGGCGTAGATCTGGTCGCGAGAGGAGACGTCGGCGCCAATGGCGATCGCCTTGCGGCCGGTGCCTTCGATCTTCGCGACGGTGTCCGCGCACTTATCGGCGTCCAAGTCCAAGACTGCCACGTTGGCGCCGTCCTCGGCCAGCCGCAGGGCAATGGCCTGACCGATGCCGCGAGCGGCGCCGGTAACGAGTGCGACCTTGTCATCAATGCGCTGGTTTGTCATGAAACTCCCTCCGGTCGGCGGGCGGAGACCCGCGATTATTGGTTCACTATTCAAGTATCCGGGAGAATATAGTTTTCGACAATGATCTGGGTCACATGTCCGGCTTGGTGTGGCGTGGGGAATGATTGGGTGCTGCGGAAAATATCGACCTCTGCTCCACATCTGACCCGTCCACCTGGGAAACGTGGAAGAAATCGGTCAGAGGTCGATATTTTTCCGATGGGAAGCCCTAACCCAGCGCCCGCAGGTACCGCCGCGAGGTCAGGGCACCCCGGGCGAGGTCGATAACGGGTCGGGCAAGCCGCAGCCACCAGGTGGCGGGCTCGGAGCGGGCGAGGATGTCCAGGCGGGCGCGGTTTCCGGGCAGGCGGGTCAGGGTGAAGGTTTCGGCGCCGCGCTCGAGGTGGCCGGGGAGTGTTCCGTAGGTGAAGCCGCAGCGGTCGGGTTCGTCGATAACGTCGGTGACGCGGCAATAGAAATTCTTCACCAGTGGGCCAAGGCCGAAGCCGAGCTCGACTACCGCGCCGGACAGGGCCGGGCCGGTGGCGCGGACGCGGAAGACGCTGGCCTGAACCCGCCAGCCGCGCAGGCCGGCCGCGGCGGTGTCGAAGTCGGCGTCCAGTACACGGCTGGCGCGCAGCTGCGGCAGACGGTATAACTCCGCGGGCTGGTAGGTCAGCGGCTGGGCGCGCCGGCGGGCGGCGACGTGTTGGGGGAGCGGGTTAAAAGATTTCAATCCGTCCGCCCAGGGACTGGGACTGGCGCAGCAGCGCGACCCAGCCGTGGCCGCCGGGGTGCAGGCGCAGGACCGGGCGGGAGGAGATCTTGATGGGGGAGACCGACTCCTTGCGTGCGCCGGAACGGGCCTCAATGCGGGTGCGGGCGCGGTAGCCGGCGTCGGCGAGGTCCGCGATGGACGGCTCCGCGGAGGACAGCGAGTCGCGGGCGGCCTGCAGGAGCTCAAGGGACTCGTCCAGGGCGTCGACTAAGGCCGGGGCGTTGGTCTCACACATCTGCTGGACGAGCTCGGGGCGGGTGCCCGCCACGCGGGTGCCATCCTTGAAGGAGCCCGACGCCAGCGACTGAGCGAGGATGCCGCCGTTGTCGCCCACCACGGCGAGCAGCTCGGCCAGGATATGGGGCAGGTGGGAGATACGGGCCACGGCCGCGTCGTGGTTGTCCACGGTCACCGGGACGGCTTCCGCGCCGACCATCTGGGTCATGCGGGTCACGTCGGCGAAGAGATCGATCCAGAATTGGCCGATCCGCTCGCCGCGGGCCTCGCATTCCTGGGCGTGGTCGAAGGTGATGGCCCAGGCGGCGCGCTTGAACATGCCGGTCTGGGAGTTATTCCAGCCCGAGTTGGAGGTGCCGGCCATCGGGTGGCTGCCCACGTAGCGGGTCTCCATCTGGCGTTGCTTGATCAGGTCGTAGACGGCGGTCTTGACGGAGACGACGTCGGTGATGCCGCAGTTCGGGGCGTGTTCAGCGATGGCGTCGAGGACCTCTCCGACGGCCTCCATGGGCACGGCCACGACGATGAGGGCCCCCTCGGTTTCGGCGCGGTGGAGGATGGCCGGCAGATCGTCCGTGACGTCGTAGCCCTGCTTGACAGCGGTGCGGGCGCCGGACGTGGAGTGGTTGTAACCGAAAACGGAGTGTTTACATTCGGTCAAATCGCGCAGCAGAGAGCCGCCGATAAGGCCGAGACCGATAATGCAAATGGGACGTTGGACATCTGAAGAACTCACAGTGACAATCTTCCCACATTGCGACTACTCTCACGAGGTATGAACGACGCAAATTTTTCCGGGTACTCCTTCGCGGTCACGGTTCACCAAGATAACGGCCGCTGGGTGGTGCGCGAATTCGACGACGACTTTGACGACGCCGAGCGCACTGTGCGGGCCGTGCGGAGCCTGCGCACCGAGGGTGCCGCTTTCGGGATGGTCTGCGTCGACGACGACTATTTCGTCATCATCCGCCCCGTGCCCGGCGGAGTCTACATGCTGCTCTCGGACGCCACGATGGCGGTCGATGATGATTACGCGGCGGACTTTCTGGACATGCGAGACCTGGACGTGCCGGATATCGACCCGGATGATTTGGACGACGTGGACGGCTTCGCCGACGGCGACTTCGACATCTTGGCGGATCTCGGGGTGGGCGAGGACCAGCTCGGCTTCATCGTGGACAACGACGAGGACTGGCCGTCGGACATGTTGCTGCGCATTGCGGGCGATATCGGCTTCGGCGACGAGCTGGAGGAGGCCATCGACAACCTCGACAGCGACACCGACGACGAGCTCGACTGATGCCCGCGCCCACCCACGGCCTGCCGGACAGTGAGGGGTCGCGCCGGGCAGAAAGCCGCATGCGCCGCGCGCTCGAGGTGGCGGCCGGCACCCCGGCCGGGGACGTGCCGGTCGGTGCCGTGCTTTTTGATGCCTCAGGGCGCGAGCTGACCACCGGCGTCAACCGCCGCGAGCAGCGCCAGGACCCGACCGCCCACGCGGAGGTGGAGGCCATCCGGGCCGCGGTTAAAGAACACGGGGACGGGTGGCGGTTAACCGGCTGCGAGCTGGTGGTCACCCTGGAGCCGTGCGCCATGTGCGCCGGAGCGCTGCTGGGGGCGCGGGTCAGCTCGGTGGTCTTCGGCGCCTTCGAGCCGAAGACGGGGGCCTGCGGATCATGGATCGATCTGGTGCGCGCGCCGGGCGGGCTACACATTCCGCAGGTCCGGGCGGGGGTCCTCGACGAGGAATGTGCGCAGCTTATGGCACGATTTTTTGAACCACTGCGCTAGTTTGTGAGGTGCGACACCTTTACGGCGGCGCAGTCGAGTATTCACGCGTATGCTGGGGGCTACCCAAACGAATTTGTTTCTAACAAGGAGGAAAAGCATGGCTGATTTCGAGAATGCCAAGGACAAGGTCGTCGGTCAGGCTAAGGAAGCTTACGGCGAGGCTACCGACAACGACCAGGTTGCCAACGAGGGCAAGGGCGAGCAGACCGCTGCTGACGCCAAGGACAAGCTGTCCGACGCTGCTAACAACATCAAGGACAAGGCCTCCGAGGCCTTGGGTAAGCTGACCGGCGACGACAAGTAAGTCGTGGTCCCGGTGCGGCGGGCGCTAACCGGCGATTTTGTTAACGCGGGGCGCCTGCCGTAACCTGTTACGCGGTGGCGTGTCCGAGCGGCCGAAGGTGATCGCCTCGAAAGCGATTGTTGGGTAACCCCCAACCGCGGGTTCAAATCCCGCCGCCACCGCCAACTCAATTCCCTATCTGACCGGCGCATTCCGGTGGGATAGGGAATTTTTTGATCCATAACTTAGACTAGGGCAATACGGCTATGCAGTCCTTACCCTAGAATTTTTTTTAAACTTCCTTCCCGTTTCTTTCCCGCGCAGCGGTGGGAATATTGATGCAGAAAAGGTGTTCACCTCGTGGCTAAACTCCTGTACCGGTTGGGGCATTGGTCCTACCTGAACAAGTGGAAGGTCATCGTCACCTGGCTTGTGCTCCTGGCCGCGACCGCGGGTACGGCCGTGGCGCTGATGAAGCCGATGACGAGTGAGTTCTCCATCGCGGGCACGCCGTCCATCGACGCGACCTACCGGACCATGGAGCTCTTCCCCGAGGGCGGCAACCCGGCGAATGCGCCCACGGTGAACCTGGTCTTCCACGCCCCGGAGGGCGAGAAGCTCAGCGACCCGGACAACGCGCAGGCCATCGACCAGGTCGTGGACTACCTCCGCGACAACCTGGACATGGGCGACACCATGCGCTTTGGCAACCCGCTGGAGGTCTCGCCCAAGCTGCAGGAGCAGGTCGTCGACCAGTTCACCTCGATGGGGCTGCCGGAGGAATCCGCCCGCCAGGACGCGGACAACCTGGCGATGGTCAGCGAGGACGGGACCATCGCGTACACGACCTTTGACTTCGACGCTGAGAGCCCCTATTCGGTGGACTCGGAAGACAAGGAGATCGTAAGCGACGCGATGGACCTGGGCCGCGCGGCGGGCCTGCAGGTCGAGGCCGGCGGCGCCGGCTTCGGCGACGATATCCGGGTCAACTCGACCTCGGAGATAATCGGCCTGGGCGTGGCCTTCCTGGTGCTGATCTTCACCTTCGGCTCGCTGGTCTCGGCGGGCATGCCGCTCATCTCCGCGGTGATCGGCGTGGGGCTCGGCTCGCTGGGGTTGATGATCGCCACCCACTGGGTGGAGCTGAACAACATGACCCCGGTGCTGGCCGTGATGATCGGCCTGGCCGTGGGCATCGACTACGCCCTGTTCATCCTGTCGCGCTACCGCGCCGAGCGCGAGCGGATGTCCGGGCCGGAGGCCGCGGGCATGGCCGCCGGCACGGCCGGCTCCTCGGTGGTCTTCGCTGGTACCACGGTCTTCGTGGCGCTATTCGCGCTGGTGATCGCCCGCATTGGCTTCCTATCCGCCATGGGCCTGGCCGCCGCCGGCACCGTGGCCATCTCCGTGCTGGTCGCCCTGACCCTGATCCCGGCCCTGCTGGGGCTGCTGGGCGACAAGGCCTTCGCGGGCCGCATCCCGGGCGTGGCCGGCAACCCGAACCGCAAGGGCAAGCGCTCCCGCCGCCGCACCATGGGCAACCGTTGGGTGCGCGCGGTCCAGAAGGTGCCGGGCCTGACCATGGCCGGCGTGGTCCTTTCCCTCGGCCTGCTCTCGGCACCGGTGCTCAACATGGAGCTGGCGCTGCCGGCGGATACCACCTCGAACCCGGACACCACCCAGCGCAAGGCCGCGGACCTGCTCGCGGAGGGCTTCGGCCCCGGCGTGAACGGGCCGTTCTTGGTCATCGTGGACGCGGCTGACGTCAACGAGGACTCCGCCGCGCTCCAGCCACTGATGTCCGCGCAGGAGGGCAACGACGAACACTCCAAGGCCGCGTTCTCCTCCTTCATGTACACCACGGATCAGCTCAAGGGCGTGGGCGGGGTCAAGCACGCCCAGCTGGTGGGGCTCAGCCAAGACCAGAACGCCGCGCAGATCATGGTCACCCCGGAGACCTCGCCCACGGAGGAGGCCACCGTGGGCGTGGCCAACGCCCTGCGGGATACCAACTCCCGGATTGAGGACGCGACCGGCACCGAGGTCGGCATGACGGGCCTGACCGCCGTGCAGCTGGACATCACGGAACGCCTCGAGCAGGCCATGCCGCTTTACCTGGGCATCGTGGTGGGCCTGGCCATCCTGCTGCTGCTCGTGGTCTTCCGCTCGGTCTTGGTCCCGCTGGTGGCCGGCCTCGGCTTCCTGCTCTCGGTGGGCGCCGCGTTCGGCGTGACCGTGCTGTTCTGGCAGGAGGGCCTGTGGGGCCTAGTGCCGGCGCCGGGCCCGCTGATTTCCTTTATGCCGATCTTCCTCATCGGCGTGACCTTCGGCCTGGCCATGGACTACCAGGTCTTCCTGGTCACGCGCATGCGCGAGCACTACACGCGCAGCGGCGGCACCTCCCGGCCGGGCTCGCCCTACAACGGGGTCGAAGAGGCGACCATCGTCGGCTTCACCCAGGGCGCGCGCGTGGTCACCGCGGCGGCCATCATCATGATCTCGGTCTTCGTGGCCTTCATCAACCAGCCGCTGCCGTTCATCCAGATCTTCGGCTTTGCCCTGGGCGCGGGCGTGCTTTTCGATGCCTTCTTCGTGCGCATGGCACTCGTGCCCGCCACGATGTTCCTGATGGGCCGCGGCACCTGGTGGATGCCGCGCTGGCTGGACAAGATCCTGCCCACCATCGACATCGAGGGCAACGAGCTGGAAAAGGAATGGGAAGCCCAGGCCACTAAGCAGAGGGAATATACTGACCAGCATGACGCACGCAGGTGACTTGAGTTTTAAGGTCCGTACCCGCCTGGAACAGGAAGGCGCGGGAAAGCGCGGCCGCACCGGGGTGATTAGCACCCCGCACGGGGATATCCAGACCCCGGCTTTCATCCCGGTGGCCACCAAGGCCACCGTCAAGACCCTGACCCCGGAGCAGATCCGGGCCACCGGCGCGCAAGCCATCCTGTCGAACGCGTACCACCTCTACCTGCAGCCCGGTCACGACATCGTGGACGCCGCCGGCGGGGTCGCCGCCTTCGAGAACTGGCACGGCCCGACGTACACCGACTCCGGCGGGTTTCAGGTGATGAGCCTCGGCGTGGGCTTCAAGAAGGTGCTGGCCATGGACCTGGCCGACCTGACGGAGCAGGATATTCGCGCGGCCAAGAAGGAGCGCATGGCGCAGGTGGATGAAGACGGGGTGGACTTCAAGTCCGTCATCGACGGCTCCCAGCACCGGTTTACCCCGGAAAAATCCATGCAGATCCAGCACGGGCTGGGCGCGGATATCATGTTTGCCTTCGACGAGCTGACCACGCTCGTCGACACCCGCGCCTACCAGGAAGAGTCGGTGGCGCGCACGCACCGCTGGGCGCAGCGCTGCATCGATGAGCACACGCGGCTGACCCAGGAGCGCACCCACCGACCCAAGCAGTCCCTGTGGGGCGTGGTGCAGGGCGCCCAGTACGAGGACCTGCGGCGCCAGGCTGCCCGCGGCCTGGTGGAGATCTCCGATAAGGCCTGGGAGACAGGCAGCCGCGGCTTCGGCGGCTTCGGCATCGGCGGCGCGCTGGAGAAGGAAAACCTGGGCACCATCGTCGGTTGGGTCTGCGACGAGCTGCCGGAGGACAAACCGCGCCACCTGCTGGGCATTTCCGAGCCGGACGACCTGTTTACCGCGGTGGAGGCCGGCGCGGATACCTTTGACTGCGTCGCGCCGACGCGCCTGGCCCGCCGCGGCGGGGTTTACACCCTGGACGGGCGGCTGAACCTGTCGAACGCGCGCTTTAAGCGCGATTTTGCGGGCGTGGACGAGGAATTCGGCGGCTACGTCTCCGAGAACTACTCGCGGGCCTACCTCCACCACCTGCTCAAGGCGAAGGAGTACCTGGCCGGGACGCTGTGCACCATCCACAACCTGGAGTTTATGGTCCGTCTGGTGGACAATATCCGCGCCGCCATCGACGGCGGCTACTACGCAGCCTACCGCGACGAATTCCTGGGCCGCTACTACGCCGGCCGCTGACGCGAAGGGCCCGCGCTGTGACGCCTAGTCGGGTGTTACGGTGGCGGGTATGTCTGGAAAGAATTTTCGCGGTGACCGCCGCGCAGGCGGTACTTTAGAGGACCTTGCCAAGGCCTGCCACGGTATCGACGGCGCCGGTTACGGCGCGTACAAGAAGCTGGCCGGCACCTATACCGAGCCCGGCCCGGACGGGCTGACGGTGGCGATCGACAAGGTGCAAAGCGATCCCTTCGCCGCCCCGTCCAAGGTGCGGGTGCGCGTGCCCCGCGCGGTGGCCGACCTGCCAGCCGAGGTGGTCACCGATGAGCTCGACAAGGTCGCGGTGGCCGACTTCCTGGCCCGCCGGCTTACGCGTACCGTCGCTGCCATCGGCGGCGGCAAGGGAGGCAAAGGCCGCAAGGGCAGCGGCAAGTCCAACAGCGTGAGCGTCGGGTTCATCGGCCAGGAGGTGCTGGAGCGCAGCGCCGTCGTGGTCACCGACGAGGTCATTGAGGTGCGCCTGCTGGTCGGCCTGCCGGCCCAGGGCCGCCGCGTTTTAGGCCACCGGGCCGCCGGCCTGCTGGCCGAGGACCTGCCGGACGCGGTGGAAGAGGCGGTTGTGGCCGAGGAATTCGATCCGGATGACCTGGCTAGTCACGTCTGGCTCCTGCGCGACCAGGAGGCCCTGCGCGCGCAGCTGGCTACCCGCGACCTGGTCGGCTTCGTGGGCAACGGCGCCATCCTGCCGCGCCGGGCCGGGGATAGCGACAAGCCGATGGACGCGGATACCGCCGCGGCCTTCATCGCCCCGGAGGAGCTCACGCACAGCTTCGAGCTGCCCAGCGGCCGCACCGTGACCGGCATGGGGGTCCCCGCCGGCCTGACCGTCATCGTGGGCGGCGGCTACCACGGCAAGTCCACGCTGCTGCGCGCCCTGGAGCGCGGCGTCTACCCGCACGTGGCCGGCGACGGCCGCGAATGGGTCATCACCCGGGCGGATGCCGCCAGCGTGCGCGCCGAGGACGGCCGCTCGGTCACGGACCTGGATATCTCCCCGTTCATTACCAACCTGCCGACCGGGGCGGATACCCGACGCTTTTCCACCACCAACGCCAGCGGCTCGACCTCCCAGGCCGCCAACGTCGTCGAGGCCGCTGAGGCCGGCGCCACCGCCCTGCTGATCGACGAGGACACCTCGGCGACGAATTTCATGATCCGGGACCGCCTCATGCAAGAGCTCGTCCCCGGCAACCAGGAGCCCATCACCCCGTACGTGGCGCGGGTGAAGGCGCTCTACCAGGACAAGGGCATGTCCACCGTCCTGATTGCGGGTGGCTCCGGCGCCTACCTCAGCCTGGCCGACACGGTCATCGCCATGGACCGCTACCAGCCGCACGAGATCACCTCCCGCGCCCATGAGATCGCCGCCGGCTCCCGCCCACACGAGCTGGCGCTGGGGCCCGGCATGCTCGAACCCAGCGGCCGCGCCCTGGCCCCGGGCTGCCTTAAGCCCACCGCCGGTCACAAGGGCAAGCCCCAGGGCGCAAAGCCGCGCGGGCTAGACACCATCAGCTTTGCCAAGAGCGACATCGGCCTAAGCGCGGTCTCGCAGCTGGCCGATGCCCCGCAGACCGCCGCCATCGCGCTGTGCCTGGAGTGGCTGGGCAAGCACAACGACTCCCGCCCCGTCACCGAGCTAGTCGACGAGCTGCTGGCGACCATCGCCGCCGAGTCCCTGACCGCGCTGACCCCGGGGCGCGCCCACCCCGGGCACCTGTCCCGCCCCCGCAAGCACGAGATTTTGGCTGCGGTGAACCGTTACCGGAGGTTGGATATCAAGCGCTAAGCCAAAGACGTTACGGGCCTAGGCGCTCGCCCCGCCGGCGATGTAGTTCTCCTTCTTCTTGACCCACTTAATGACCTGGGTGGTCACCGGCAGGAGGCCGACCTCGATGAGGGTCTTCCACAGGAAGCCGACGATGACGTAGTTGATGAAGTCGCCGGCGGTGGAGATGCCGATGACGGGCGCCGCGATGGCGCAGAACAGGAGGGTATCGCCGAACTCGCCCACGATGGTCGAGGCGATGAGGCGGACCGGCAGCTTCTTCTCGCCGTTGCGGCGCTTGAGCACGGACATGACCCAGGCGTTGAGCAGCTGGCCGAGGAGGTAGCCGCAGAGGGAGGCCACAACGATCTGGGGAACCAGGCCCAGGGTGGTGGCGAAGGCCTCTTGGCCCTCGTAGAACTCGGCTTCCGGCAGCCAGATGCCGATGTAGAAGGACAGCACGGCCAGCAGGGCCATGGCGAAGCCGATGTAGATGGCGCGCCGGGTGGACTTAAAGCCGTAGCACTCGGCCAGCACGTCGCCGGTGATATAGGCCAGGGGGAACAGGAAGAAGGCGCCGTCGGTGACTAGGGGGCCAAGCTCGACGCCCTTCGTGGCGTTGATATTCGAGATCAGGAAGGTGACGACGAACAGCGTGACCAGCCACGGGTACAGGCTGGCCTGCACCGGGATGAATCGGATGCTCTCGCCACCGGGGTTGGTGGTTGCGGTTGCCGATTGTTTTGTCATGCACCTTATCGTGCCAGAACGTGGGCGGTACGCTGTAATTTATGAGTTCTGAGACCCTTCCTGCGGCCGGGCGTTACGCGCCCAGCCCAAGCGGTGACCTGCATTTTGGAAACCTGCGCACTGCGCTGCTGGCTTGGCTGTTTGCGCGCTGGTCCGGCAGGAAATTCTACCTGCGGGTCGAGGACGTGGACACCCAGCGTTCCTCGCTGGAATCCGCCGCGCGGCAGCAAGAAGACTTGCAGGCTATCGGCCTGGACTGGGACGGTGAGGTGGTGCGCCAGCAGGACCGTTCTGCGGCGTACGAGGCGGCGCTGGCCCGACTGCCGCACTACGAGTGCTATTGCTCCCGTAAGGACATCCAGGAAGCCGCCCGCGCCCCGCACGCCATTCCCGGCCAGTACCCGGGCACGTGCCGGGACTTGAGTGATAAAGAGCGGGAGGCCAAGCGGGCGGAGCTGGCCGCGGCTGGCCGCGTGCCGGCGTTGCGCCTGCGCGCCGACCGCGACGAGTATACCGTGCACGACTACCACCGCGGTGACTACACCGGTGAAATCGATGACTTCATTCTGCGCCGCGGCGGGAACGCAAACCAGCACCAGGACTTCGCCTACAACCTGGCCGTGGTGGTTGATGACGCCTACCAGGGCGTGGACCAGGTGGTGCGCGGCGACGACCTGCTTACCTCCGCCCCGCGCCAGGCGTATCTGGCGCACCTGTTGGGGAAGGCGGCCCCGGAGTACGTCCACGTGCCGTTGGTGCTCAACAGCGACGGCCGGCGCCTGTCCAAGCGCGACGGGGCGGTGACCCTGCGCCAGCTGCTGGAGACCGCCAGCGTCCAGCAGGTGGTGGGGCAACTGGCGGCGTCGTTGGGGCTGGTCGGGGCCCGCGGCGCGGAGGAGATCTTAGAGCGCTTCGACCCGGCACGGATGGGTTGGGATCCGGTTTTCTGGGAGCCGGCAGGAAACTAACTGGTGGCTGCCAGCCCCGCGTCCTACACTTAAAACGTAAAGAGAAAAAGGCGCGGGGAGAAGGCGTTGTGGAAATAGTCCTAGGGGTAGTGGCGTTGCTGCTGCTCAGTATCATTTCAGTCGCAGTGGGGGAGAAGCTGGGGCTGCCGTGGCCCGCCCTGCTATCGGTGGTGGCGATGGTCATCGTCTTCATCCCCGGTATCCCGGCGCTCCACGTGCCGGCCGATCTCATCCTGCCCATCTTCCTGCCGCCGCTGCTGTGGGCGCTGGCGCGGCGGACCTCCTGGGGAGTTATCCGGCAGCAGTGGCTGACCATCGTAAGCCTGTCCGTGCTGCTAGTGGTGGTCACCACGGCCGCGGTGGGCGCTGCCGCGTACGTCTTCCTGCCCGGCGTCGGGGTGGCCGCAGCCCTGTTGATTGGTGCGGCCATCGCCCCGCCGGATCCGGTCGCGGTGGACGCGGTGGCCGAGCCCGCCGGCATTCCGCGCCGTATAATCTCTGCCCTGCAGACCGAGGGCTTGTTTAACGATGCCGCCTCCATCGTTGTCTTCCACATGGCCCTGTTGGCCGTAACCCGTGGCGCGGAGCTTTCCGTGGGGGAGGGCATCTTAAAATTCGCCTACTCCGCCGTGGTGGCCAGCGTCATCGGCCTGCTGGTCGGGCGGGTGGCCAGCTGGTTTATCAAGCACGTGCACGATGTCACCGCACGCAACGCACTGACCTGGGTGATCCCTTTCGCCACCTATATCCTCTCCGAGGAGCTGGGTGCCTCCGGCGTTATCGCCGTGGTCATCGCCGCGGTGGAGCTGAACTCGCGTGCGCCCATTGAGGCCGAGGACCGCGTCAGCGGCCAGGCCTTCTGGTCCACGGTGGACCTGCTCTTTACCGGCCTGGCCTTCGGGCTCATCGGGCTGTCCGTCAACGACGCCATCACGCAGGTCGGCTCGGATCTGTGGCACTCGGTCCTGGTGGGCGTCATCCTGTCCCTGGTGGCCTTCGCCGTGCGCCTGGCGTGGATGTACGTCTTCTACCGGATCAACCTGCGGCGCGGGAAGCCCGGCGTGGCCCCGCTCCGCCTGCAAGAAGTCCTCCTGATGACCTGGTCCGGCATGCGCGGACTCGTCACGCTGGCCCTAGTGCTGTCGGTGCCGAGCGGGGCCATCCCGTTCTACAACGAGCTCGCCGTCATCGCCCTGACCGTGCTGCTGGTGACCATGGTGCTGCCTGGCATGCTCCTGCCGTGGCTGATGAGCAAGCTGGATCTGACGGCGGATTCGCAGGCCGCCTCGGACAAAATGCACGCCGAAGTCACTGAGCGCGCCCGCAAGGCCGCCATCGACAGCCTGCGTAAACAGCACGATGACTTGGAACCGGAGGTCGCTGCCAACATCGACGACTGGTTCGACAAGGTCTTCGGCACCGACGACCTCGACGCGGAGGATCAAAAGGCCCGCCTGGAAAAGGCCCACCGCGCCCGCGCCTTCGCGGCCCAGGCCCGCGCTACCGCCTTCCAGGCCTCCCAAGCCCTCCTGCTGGAGATGCGCAACGACCCTCGCTACAACCCAGCCCTAGTCGACGAGGTCCTCCACGAGGTCGACCGCATGGTGCTCGCTGCCCGGAAATAAGCCGCCGAACAACCCCCGGCAAGCAGACCACCGGCGAGCAGACCAGTGGTGATTAGGATGCGCGGCCGGTCAGCTTGTCGATTTCCCGGCGGATGGGGCTTAAATTAAAGCCGTCTTCGCGGAGCCACTCCACCTGCGGCGGGGTGTTCATTCCCCACTCCGCCCGGCAGAAGACATACGCCTGCTCCACCTCCGCGGTGTCGAATCCACCGTCGGCAAGGTACTGGCGGAAGCCGTTGGCGCCGGAGTCTTTAAACCACAGCCACACGAAGTCCTCGAGCGAGTCATCCAGCAAGAATTCCTCCATCCCGGCCGGGATGTAGCGCAGCTCGTCTTTAATCCGTGCCAGCAGGTCAGAGTCCAAGAACGCGTAGAGATAGTCCAGCGAGTCTTCTAAACCGGCGTAGGTGAGGGCGTCCATGGGCCCAGCTTAGCGCTTGCCGTACACCGGCCGCGCACGACCGCGAAACAACCAGTCACCCGCCCGGCATTTGGTACCCTGAGGCATTCGGCCACCGATGCCGCCTTCAGCCAACAAAGGAGCTGCCATGGCCACCATCCGCCCTGAGAACCCCGCCGATAATGCGGGTATCCACCAGCTCGTGGAGGCTGCCTTTGCCCCCGTGGAGCAGTCCGATCACACCGAGCAGCACATCGTCGATGCCCTCCGCGTAGCAGGTGCACTGACCGTCTCCCTGGTCGCTGAGGACAACAACACCCTGGTTGGTCACGTGGCCGCCTCCCCAGTCACCCTGGGCACCAGCGCCGAAGGCGCGCACGGGTGGTACGGAATCGGCCCCGTCGCCGTCGCACCGCAGCGCCAAGGCGAAGGCATAGGCAGCGCCCTCATGGAAGCCGCACTTGCCCGCCTGCGCGCAGCAGGCGCAGCCGGCGCAGTGGTTCTCGGCGAACCGGACTACTACAACCGCTTCGGCTTTCATCCCGTACCCGGCCTGGAATACCCCGGCGTACCCGCAAAGTACTTCACCGCCTGCTCCTTCGGCCCCGAGATTCCACTCGGTAAGGCGCGTTACCACCCGGCGTTCGGTTAGCCTGGGGCTGGTACTTGGACATCACCCACCAGTAAGTGCCCGGTCAACGGTGTCACCGTGCAAGAAACGAAAATGAAGGTTTTTGTTTGTTGAGCTTGTCGCCCAAGGTATGCGCCCGCCGCACTTAGTGCGGCAGGCGCAGGTGCGCGCTAGCTGCGGCCTTGGACGTCGATGAGGATTTTTACCTCGGTCGGGTCTTCCTTTAGGGCCGTGTAGCCCTTCTCCACGAGATCGTCCATGGGGATCCGGGAGGTGATGTACGGCGCGAGGTCTAGGCGGCCGTCCTGGATCATCTTGATTACCTGTGGGTGGTCGTTGTTGTATCCCACGGAACTGCCGATGGAGCGTTCGGGCATGGTCAGATCTCCCACGATGTCGAGCTCGAAGTTCCGGTTGTGCAGGGCGATGATTTCGATGTGCGCGCCGGGTCGGGTGACGTCGATCAGCTGTTGGAGCACTGCGGGAACGCTGGTGCACTCGAAAGCGACGTCGGCCATGGCGCCGTCGGTGAACTGGCGGACTTTCTCGGCTAGATCCTCGTTCATCGGGTCCACGCTCAGGTCTGCGACCCCGGTCTCCAGGGCCTTCTCGCGCCGGGCCTGTGACGGTTCGGAGATGATGACCTTCACCCCGTAGGCTTTCAGCACCGCGGCGGCGAGCAACCCAATGGGGCCGGCACCGCCGATGACTGCGACTTCGCCGGCGTGGTCGTCGTTGGCGAATCCGGCGTGCGCGATGGAGTGGTGGGACACGGCCAATGGCTCGATCAGCGCCGCCTGGTCTAGCGGGATATCGCCGATGGGGTGGACCCAGCGCTTTTCGACCACGATGTGCTCGGCGATACCGCCGCCTCGGCCGGAGATGCCGATAAAGCCCATGTTGTCGCACAGATGGTAGTCGCCACGCTGGCAGGCGTGGCAGGTGCCATCGACCATGAGCGGCTCGACCACGACGGGCTGACCTGGCTCGAACCCCTCGACATC
This sequence comes from Corynebacterium sp. HMSC04H06, assembly GCF_001815935.1. Lineage (GTDB taxonomy): Bacteria > Actinomycetota > Actinomycetes > Mycobacteriales > Mycobacteriaceae > Corynebacterium. The sequence continues at coordinate 11,563 of NZ_KV823418.1, read as the reverse complement.
GGCAGCGACTTCCTCCACCACGCCGGAGAATTCGTGGCCCAAAACGACGGGCAGCGTCTCCCCGGAGACCGGGTGCGGTGTGGTCTCACTGGGTGCTGGGCGGAACGGGCCTTCGAAGTAAAGGTGCACGTCAGAACCGCAGATGCCGCTGTAGGCCGGCGCGATCTTTACCGTACCGGGTTGCAGTTGTGGCTCTTCAATGTCATCGATCCGGACGTCTTCCTTGCCGTAAAGGCGGGCGGCTTTCATGGGAGTTCCTTCATGTCGAGTGCGCTCTTTCAATTCCCAGGATACGTCGCATTTTCAATCCCTTCCTGGTAACTAGAGGCGGTACGCGAGAAGTCTCCCTCGGGTGGTCTATTTCTGAGCAGTGCCAGTCTCGACTGCGTAAATTAATATCAGGTTGAGCATGAGCCGCCTTGGTTTTAGACCAACGGGTGCGGCCCGGGTTTTACGCCAAACAGCGGCTTGGGTGAAACGACAAAGAAGAGACAAGGTGGAGTTGAATGAAGGTATCTCTAGGTTTGCTTGCCCTGGGGCGACTTTCGTTGCCTTCCCCAGCCCCCTAGACTGCCGCGCACCGACAGAGGTTGAAACCGAGTTTTGGAAGGCCGACCCCCAAGGGGCAATGGGAATCAAGGCACGTGCCTATGAGGAAAACCTGGGGCGGTTCAAAGCTTGCATCACTGTCGACGAGGCCCGAAAGCTCAAGCTGCTCTCCAAGCCGAACGACCGGCCTTTTTTCGGCAGTGCGATAGACACCGAGTGCAGCTACTTGCCAGGCGTCCAAAAGGCTCGATGAGAGCCTGGTCCTGACGCGTTGAGTAGTCACATCATGTGCGACTAATCCGGTACCCCGTCATGCTTTGGTTAACGCAAAGAAAAACGCGCCTCACCGAAGTGAAGCGCGTTGTGGCGGAGGATGTGGGATTTGAACCCACGAGGGGCGTGAGCCCCGCACGCGTTCCAGGCGTGTGACATAGGCCGCTAGTCGAATCCTCCGAGAAGAAACTGTAGCAGCCCCGGCAAGTGGCGACAAAATCGGCAGGTCAGCTTGGGAAATGGGTGGGTGATCTAGGGCTATAAGAGTGGCTGTCGGGTAGGCGGTTGTCGGGGCCGGCGGTGGTGACGCGCCTGGGCGCCTGGGCGGGGAGTGGACTGTTTGGACTATCGCCGGAATCCCGGCTAGAGTATGGGGCAGGATCTCGCGTGGCGTCCATCCTGTGAACTCCCCCAGGGCAGGAATGCAGCAAGGGTCAGCAGGCTCTGACGGGTGCGCGAGGTCCCCTTAATCTTTGTGGCCATCCGGCGCCTGCCGGGTGGCTTTTTCTATGTCTGGTCCGCTTTTGGGGCTTGACGGGGTGGGCAGGCTGGGTTAGGTTTACTACCTACGTAGTAAACCATGTTGGTAGGTCGGTTTGCTGCGGGAACAACAAGGAAGGTGACGGGATGGCTATAACGGCTAAGGATCCCCGCCCTATCTATCAGCAGATAGCGGAGGAGCTGCGCGGCATGATCTTGTCCGGACAGCTGCCCGAAGGCGACAGGACACCGTCGACGCACGAATTAGCAAATTTTCATGAGGTCACGCCGACTACGGCATCGAAGGCGCTCACGGCGCTGGCGCAAGCCGGGCTCGTGGAAAGCCAGAGAGGACGAGGGATGTTTGTCATGCCCGGGGCGCGCGAGCGCATCAGGGACCAACGGAAGAAGGCGTTCGCCCAAGACTTTGTCCGCCCGCTGGTGGCGGAGGCCAGTGCCCTGGGCTTGGGGGAAGACGACATTGCCCAGATGATCGCTAAGGAGTTAAAACCATGACCAGCACGCAAGATACTGGGGGCCCGCGGCCCATCATGGGGCTGATCGGGCCGAACGGGTCCGGCAAGACCACGTTTTTCCGCCGGCGCAGCGCGGAGCCCGATGTGGCCTTCGGCCAGGCCAGCGCCGATATTCACTTCTTCGGCGCCACGCCCCGAGACCATTTTCGTGTAGTGCAGCGCGGCTGGCAGGGGCTGGACGTGGGCGAAGCGGAGAAAACGCTGGGCTTCGACCCAACCACGCCGCTGGCAAAGCTGAGCGTGGGCCAACGCCAGCTGGTCATCGTCAGCAGCGTAGTGGCCGCCGGCAAACCGGTGTTGCTGCTGGACGAACCCTTCAACGGTTTGGACGCACCACACCGCAACCAGGTGCGGGAGCGGCTGCGGCAGGCCGCAGAAACCGCCGAGGTGTGGGTGAGTTCCCAGCACTCGCAGGACCTGGCGGGCCTGGTTGATGCGGTGGTGGTCATGCGTGATTTCCACGCCCAGGCTCCTGTGACCATGGATGAACTGCGCGAGACCCACCCCGTGCTGAGCGGGCCGGCCGAGGTGGTGGCAGAGGTCATCGGCAGCGCGCCGGTGCTATCCGACAAGGCGCTGGGTGGGTATCGCCGGGCGGTGCTGGGGGCCGGACTTTCGGCCTCAGCCCGGGATTTTGCCCAGTCCCGCGGCGTAGAAGTGAGGTATCTCGACACCAGTGAACTGCTGGACGTAGCGGTAGCGGGTGCGCTGGTGCAGGAAGAAGAGGAGCAATAACAATGAAAGCGCCAGTATTTATAGCAAGCCAACCGGGACTGATCGTCGGGTGCATGGCGGTGGCCCTGGGGCTGGCCGCAGGCGGCCGCTTCCTCTTTATGGACGGCGGGTCCTGGACCATCCTGGCCGTCGTGGCCACGGCCGTGATTTTCACCCTGGCGGCGGCGGACTCGGCCCACTTGCTCGATTACCAGATCGCACCCGGCCGCTGGTTGGGTTCCGCGGTCGTGTGCGCGGTAGTCGCAGCCGCGGTGGCCGCGGGCGTGCTTGGTGTGGCGATGTTTGTCATGCAGGATGACTCGCCGTATTACTCCGGTTACGACAGCTTCATCGTCACCTCTGGCCCGGTGGGATGGCTCGATACCAACGGGCAACCCTATATCGTCCCCGGCGCCGGGGTAGGCGGGCGCGAAGTTGTCCTGACCCTCTTGGTGGTCTTCACCGTTTTCTTGGCCGCCGCCCTCGTCGGGGTCGGGCTGGGCGCGGTGCGCGCCCGCCGCTCGGCCCGCGCGCAGTGGGTGGTGGCCTTCGCCGGTATCGCTGCTACCGTTGCCGTCGCGTGGCTCATCGACCAAGTGCTGGGCATTTCTGTGTCCGCGCCGCTACCGGGAGTATTCCTCTTTTGCATCCCGGTAGCCGTCGTGGGGGTAGTGGTGGCTGCCGTGAGTCTCCAGCGGTCCCGCACACGCTGGGCGGGTAGTGCGGATAGGGCTAAACTCGCCCGCAGCTGAGTGCTAAATCACGTAGGCGGCGCTATGCTAGGGGGCCAATAAACAATCACCGATCTCTCACCTCGGATACCGGAAGGTAGGCAGACTAGCTCCTATGTCTCTTCTAGATTTGGGCGCGGCGGAGCGCGCCGAACTAGCAACTCAGATTCGTGCCGATTACGAAGATTTGAAGGCTAAGGGCCTGAAACTGGATCTGACTAGGGGCAAGCCCTCCAAGGAGCAGCTGGCGCTGTCCGAGGACCTGCTGGAGCTGCCGGGCCCCAACAACTACACCGACGCCACCGGCGCGGATGTGCGCAACTACGGCAACCTGCAGGGCATCGTTGATATCCGCCAGCTGTGGGGCAAGCTGCTGGGCATCAACCCGGACCTGTTGATAGCCGGGGACTCCTCTTCCCTGAACTTCGAGTTCGATGTCATCTCCTGGGCCTATGCCTTCGGCACCAACGACTCGGAGCGCCCGTGGAGCCAGGAAGAGACGATCAAGTGGATCTGCCCGGTGCCGGGCTACGACCGCCACCACGGCATCACGCAGCGCTTCGGCTTCGAGATGGTCACCGTGCCCATGCTGGAAGACGGCCCGGACGTGGAGGCCATCCGCGAATTGGTTAAGGACCCGCAGGTCAAGGGCATGTGGGCCGTGCCGATGTTCTCCAATCCTTCGGGCGTTACCTTCGCCGAGGAGGTCGTGCGCGAGCTGGCCTCCATGGACACGGCCGCCCCGGACTTCCGCATCATGTGGGATAACGCCTACGCGGTCCACACGCTGACCGACGAATTCCCGGAGATCATCGACGTGCTGGGCCTGTCCCGCGAGGTGGGCAACCCCAACCGCTTCTTCGTTTTCTCCTCGACCTCCAAGATTACCTTCGCCGGCTCCGGCGTGGGCTTCATGGCTTCTTCCGAGGCGAACCTCGACTGGTTCAAGTCGATCGCCGGCAAGCGCGGTATCGGCCCGAACAAGGTCAACCAGCTCGCCCACGCGGAGTTCTTCGGCTCCGCCGAGGGCGTGCGCGCGGTCATGCGCCGCCACGCCGCGCTGCTGGCCCCGAAGTTCGAGGCCGTGCTGCGCATCCTAGACGAGCGCCTGGGCAAGTACGAGGTCGCGCAGTGGACCAAGCCCACCGGCGGCTACTTCGTCTCCCTGGACGTCATTGATGGCACCGCCACCCGCGTGTGGGAGCTGGCCAAGGAGGCCGGCATTGTGCTGACCCCGGCCGGTTCCTCCTTCCCGCTGGGGCAGGACCCGAACGACCGCAACATCCGGCTCGCGCCGTCGATGCCGCCGCTGGAAGAGGTCGAGGCCGCCATGGACGGCGTGGCCGTCTGCGTGCTTCTGGCCGCCCTCGAGAAGCTGGGGGCGTAGCGCAATTAACAACACGGAAATTGCGTATTGGCTCGATCAGATAATCCCGGCCTCCCTGGAGTTCCGCGACGTCTCCTCCGCTGACGGCGGCACCCGCTGGCGGATCGGAATCGCCGAGCTCGGCGACGGCCAGGCGCTGGCGGTGACCGTGGGCTTTAGCCAGGTTGATACCGGCCTGCAGCGCGCCGACGATGGCGTCGACGTGCGCTGTGAGCTGCTGGCCGTGGGCCGGACGAACCCCGCCACGGTGGCGGCGGCGGTGCAGGCTGCCGCGGATCAGATTGCGGCGGCGGCCGGGGCCATCCCGGCCCAGCCCGGCGTCCTGCTGCCGAACATGGCCGCGGGCAGCGCCCTGGAGCAGGACGAATCCGTCACGGCCCGGCACGGGCTGCTCATCGCCCCCTACCTTTGGGGCGGGCAGACCCCGCAGGTGGCAGAGGATAAACGCCTGACGCTGATCTGCCAGCTGCTGGTGCTCACCGACGCCGAATACTCCTACGCCGCTGACGAAGGCGTGGGGCCTTTCCAGCAGGCGGTCGCCGACGGCGGGATTGACCTGCTCGACTTCTCCCGGGCCGATGGCTAAGCGGTAGGATTTACGGCGTGGCTCTTTACCGGAAATATCGTCCCGCAAGTTTCTCCGAGGTGGTAGGCCAAGAACAGGTCACCACCCCGTTGTCGGCTGCCCTGGACTCGGGGCGCATCAACCACGCCTACCTGTTTTCCGGGCCGCGGGGCTGCGGCAAGACCTCCTCGGCGCGCATCATGGCGCGCTCGCTCAACTGCGTGGAAGGGCCCACCTCCACCCCGTGCGGGGTCTGCGAGTCGTGTGTCTCCCTGGCCCCGGGTGGGCCGGGCAACCTGGACGTCACCGAGCTGGACGCGGCCTCCCACAACGGCGTGGAGGACATGCGTGAGCTGCGCGACCGCGCCTATTACGCCCCGGCGGAGTCCCGCTACCGCATCTTCATCATCGACGAGGCGCATATGATTTCCGCCTCGGGCGCGAACGCCTTGCTCAAGGTGGTCGAGGAGCCGCCGGAGCACGTCATCTTCATCTTCGCGACGACGGAACCGGAAAAGATCATCGGCACCATCCGCTCGCGTACCCACCACTATCCCTTCCGGCTGCTGACCCCGCCGGCGATGAAGGGGCTGCTGCAGCGCACCGTCGCCGCCGAGGGCGTGCAGGTCGAAGACTCCGTCTACCCCATGGTCATCCAGGCTGGCGGCGGCTCCCCGCGTGACACCCTGTCCATCCTGGACCAGCTGCTGGCCGGCGCCGGCCCGGACGGCCTGACCTACGAGCTCGCCCGCCCGCTGCTGGGCGTCACGGACATCACGCTCATCGACGACGCAGTCGCCGCCCTGGCCAGCGGCGACAAGGCCGCCCTGTTCCAGCTGGTCGACCATGTCATTGAGGCCGGCCACGAGCCGCGCCGTTTCGCTGTCGATCTGCTGGACCGCCTGCGCGATCTCATGGTGCTCCAAGCCGTCCCGGACGCCATCTCCGCCGGGCTGGTCGACGCCCCCGCCGACCGCGCCGAGGCGCTGACCGATCAGGCGCAGCGCTTCAGCGGCGACCACCTGGTCTTTCTGGCCGAGACCGTCAGCGAGCAGATTGCCGGCCTGCGCGGGGCGACCTCGCCGCGCCTGCTACTGGAAATCCTTTGCGCTCATTTGGTCTCCGCCGCCCGCCCGGCCGTCGGCCCCGCGGCGCCAACCACCAGTGGCCAGCCCCATCAGGCAGCCCAGTCCGGCCAGCCGCAGCAGCAACAAGCCCAGTCCCGGCCCGCCGGCTCCGCCCAGGAGGGCGCGGCAGCCGCCGCGGCCACCGCCGCCCGAATCGCCGCCGCCCGCCGGGAGCGCCAGCAGCAGGGCAACACTCAAAACCGCGATGCCCAAGCCCACGGCAGCCAGGCTCAAAGCGCCCAGGCTCAGGGCAACCAGAAACACGGGTCCGAACCGGCAGCGGCACAGGCACCGGCCCCGGTCCATGTCGAAAAGCCGGTGCCTGCCGAGCACCCGGGCGAGCAACCAGCGGGTACGCAGGAGCATTCCCAGGAAGAGCAGTCTGCTCGAGTCACCGAGCACGCGCCGAACGGCGCGGACGCGAAGCCGGAACACGCACCGCAGCCGACCGCGCGTGCCGAGCAGGAGGCACCGCAGCCGGACCAGCGGGAGCGCGCCGAGCAGCCGGAGTCTGAGCCCCAACCCGCGGAGCAACAAGGCGGCGCCGGGCAGCTCGGGCAGGGCCAGGTAGCAGAGGAGATGCAGGGGCAGGCCCCAGAATCAGCACCGGAGCAAACGCAGGATGCGGCGCACGACTCCGAGCCGAGCGCGGGGTCTGCACCGGCGGCGCAAGCCGGAGTGGCTGCCGACCCGGAGGAACTGACCGCGGCTATTCGGAACCAGTGGGCCACCCTACGCGAGCGCGTGGGCACGACGAACAAGGTCGCCGAGATCATGCTGACCGAGGCGCGCGTGCTGGGTATCCGCGATAACACACTGGTTATAGGACACACCACCGGGGCGCTGGCGCAGCGCTTGAACGCCCCGGAGAATGCCGGGGACCTGCAGCGGGTCCTGCGCGAGGAATACCAGGTCGAACTCGGCATCGAGTGCGTGGTCGGAACCGACCCCGTACCACAGGGTTTCAACGCTCAGCCGGGCGCCAAGCCGGCCTGGGACCCCCAGAGAAACCAGCGCGAATCCAGCGACGATCAGGAGTCCGAGAGGCCTAGCTCTGCTGCACCCGCACCCGAACCGCAACCCGCGAATAATTCTGGCTGGGGCAGCCCGCGGCCCTTGGGCGGGCCGGAAGAGACGGCGACCGCGCCGTCCCCGCAGCCCCAACAGGCCCCTCCTGCCGCGACCAGCGCGCAGGGGCCCGGTGTGGGCGTGGGTGCGGGTGTCGGCGGTGGGAATGCCGCTAACGCGCGACCCAGCTGGCAGGACCGCATCCAGCAGGCGGCGGCGCAGGCGAAAAAGCGCGACGCCAACACCTTCAGCAACGGGGTACCGCTGCCGCCGGACCCGGGCCCGGAGGAAGGCTACGGTATCCCGCCGGAAGACGACTACGTGCCGCAACAACCGGCCGGTCAGACAGCGGCCCCGCAGCAGGGACATGCACCGGGGCAGGGACAGGGCCAGCCCGGCCCGCAGGACGCGGCGGCGCTGCGGGACGAGGAAGAGCAGATGATGGCGGCCGCGGCCCAGGAGACCGGGGAGCGCGACCACCGCAGCGCTTTGGAAGTGGCGATGGAGCTGCTCAGCGATCAGCTGGGGGCGCGTCGCTTGTAGCGATCAGGGGCACGCAGCCTCTTCAGCGCCCGAGTTTTGGCGGTAGACTCGGGCACTGGCGAATTTATCCCTAAATTTTCTTGAGAGAAAGGCATAGCCATGACCCAGCCGGATCAACCCGCAGACATGAATGAACTGATCGCCCAGGCCGCCCGCGTGCAGGCCGAACTGCAAAAGGTCCAGGAAGAAATCCTGGCTTCTGAGGTCGAAGGCACCGCCGGCAACGGCCTGGTGACCTGCACCATGACCGGTGGCGCGGAGCTCAAGGACCTGAAGATCGACAAGTCCGTCGTAGATCCGGAGGACGTGGAGACCCTGCAGGACCTGGTCATCGGCGCCTTCAAGGACGCCCACCAGAAGGCCGGCGAGCTGGCCCAGGAAAAGATCGGTCCGCTGTCCCAGGGCATGGGCGGCGCCCCGGGCGACATGGGCAACCTTATGGGTTAGTCTTGCCCCCGGCTGCGTGACGTAGCCGGTGGCACAGGGCCGCGGTTTGCTTTTGGGAAAAAGCAGGCTGCGGCCTTATTCTTGTTCTCGTTGCCCTTCCCGGATTAAAGAAAGTAGGTCGGTGCCCGGTGTTTGAAGGACCTTTGCAGGATCTCATCGACGAGCTCTCCCGGCTGCCGGGCGTGGGCCCGAAGAGCGCGCAGCGGATCGCCTTCCACATTCTGCACATGGAACCCGAAGACATCGAGCGTTTGCGCAACGCGCTGGCCGCCGTGCGCGACGGGGTAACCTTCTGCCGGATTTGCTGCAATATCTCCCGGGAATCGGTCTGCCGCATTTGCGTGAACTCGCAGCGCGACCGCGGCACCATCTGCGTGGTGGAGGAGCCGAAGGACATCCAGGTCATCGAGCGCACCGGCGAATACGAGGGGCGCTACCACGTGCTGGGCGGGGCGCTGGATCCGTTGGCCAATATCGGCCCGAAAGACCTGAACATCTCCCAGCTGCTGCAGCGCATCGGCGGCGTGCTACCCGACCGGGAGCTTGCGGATTCCACGGAGGAGAATCCGCAATACGACTCCACGCCGGAGATCAAGGAGGTCATCCTGGCCACCGACCCGAACACGGAGGGCGAGGCCACCGCCTCCTACCTGGTGCGCCTGCTCAAGGACTTCCCGGACCTGCGGATAACCCGCCTGGCCTCCGGCATGCCGCTGGGCGGCGACCTGGAATTCGTGGACGAGCTGACGCTGTCGCGCGCCCTGTCGGGCCGCCTGACGGTCTAGGCTAGGCGCTCCGCCCGCAGCTGCTGGACCGCAGGCAGATCCAGCGGAGCCAGGTCCTGGAGCCGCTGGCCGGTGGCGCGGGCCAGCAGCAGGTCGGCCAGCTGCGGGTTGCGGGCCAGGGCCGGGCCGTGCATGTAGGTGGCGATGACGCTGTCCTGGACCGCGCCCTCGCCGACGCGCTGCTGCTTGGCATCGGGCAGGTCGGCGGTGGCGGCGACATCGCTGTTGCCGGTGCCGCGCTTGACAATACCCAGGGGCTGGGCCGACGGGCCCAGGATGGTCGCGCCCAGGTGGTTTTCGAAGCCGGTCAGCGGCTCGGTCAGCTCGCTGGTGTAACCGGCCGCCCAGGGGGTCGACTGGACCTCACCAATGGCGCGTTCCTGCAGGGGAGAGGTGGTTGCGTCCAGCAGGCCGACGCCGTCTACCACACGCCCGGAGGCGCGGAAGGACTCGCCTAAGACCTGCAGGCCTGCGCAGATGGCGAAGATGGGGCGCCCGGCGTGCGCGGCGCGAATCAGGCCGCCGTCGGAGATGAGGTGCTCCGCGGCCAGGATCTGGGCCGAGTCCTCGCCGCCGCCGAGGGTGTAGATGTCCAGCTGTTCCGGGACCGGCTCGCCCAGCTTGATGGGCACGATCTCGGCGTCGAGGCCGCGCAGGCGGGCGCGCTGGCGCAGCACCAGGGCGTTGCCGTCGTCGCCGTAGGTGCCCAAGACATCGGGAAGAATCAGGCCGATAGACAGGGTATTAGGCATGGCGGTTCTCCTTGTTCTCCGAGTTGCCGTGCTGCTCAGCGGCGTCGCGCTCGAGGGCCTTTTTCAGATCGCGGAAGGCGGTGTAGTTGGCCAGAACTTCCACGCGGCCCGGCGGGCAGGCGTCGATGGCCTGGACCGGATCCGGGATGAGCTCGTGGGTAATGTCCGCGTAGACCAAGCGCACCGCCAGGTCAGTGCCGCGCTCGCCGGCGGCCTTGACGGAAATGCCTTCGAAGTCCTCGAAGCGTACGTCCCACAGCCAGGACATGTCCACGCCGTCGGCCACCTGGCCGTTGGTGGCGATGACGAGGCCGTCCGCGCTGCGGTCCACCATGGACAGCGCTTCCTGCCAGCCGGCCGGGTTCTTGGCCAGCAGCAGGCGGATTTCGGGCTCGCCGCGGGTGATGGTGGAATAGCGCCCGGCCACGTCGTCGATGCTCTCCACGGCGGTCACGGCGGCATCGGTAGCAATGCCGAAGGCCTCCGCGGCGGCGGCGACGGCCTGGGCCGCGTTACCGCGGTTGGCGCGCCCGGGAAGCGCCAGGTTCAGCGGGTAGGTGCCCGCGGGACTGACGATGCCCTCTTCGCTGACCGTCCACTCCGGCTGCGGGCGGCGGAATTCGCGCCCGTCGGGCAGCTTCTTGACCGCGTACCAGTCCTCCGGTTCGCGGACCACGTGGCCGCCGGTGCGCGGGCAGGTCACGGAGTCGCCCAGCCAGCCGGCGCCGGCAGCCACCCAGATGACATTCGGGGCGTCGTAGGCCACCGAGGTCATCAGAACGTCGTCGCAGTTGGCGATGACCAGCATGTCCGGGTGGGCCTTAACGCAAGCGCGCAGGGCGCGTTCGATCTTGTTAATCTCGCCCACGCGGTCGAGCTGATCGCGCGAGAGGTTCAGCAACACCAGCGCCTGCGGGTTCAGGTTGTCGGCCACGTGCGGCACGTGTAGCTCATCGACCTCGAGGACTAGGTGGGAGGCGTCCTTGCCCGCCAGCAGGGCGGAGATGATGCCGGCGTCCATATTGTCGCCGCCGTCGTTGGTGGCCACGGTGTGGCGCGTACGCAGGGCTGCGGCCAGCATCCGGGTGGTGGTGGACTTGCCGTTGGTGCCGGTGACTAGGACGGCCGGGCGGCCGGCGCCCAGGGAGGACATGATGCTCGGGTCGATGGCGTTGGCCACCAAGCCGCCGATCATCCCGCCGGCGCCGCGCCCGGTGGCGCGGGAAGCCGTGGTGGCCAGGTTCGCGGCCGAGGTGGCGACGGATGTCCGCACCTTCCTGAGCGTTCTGCGTAGGTTAAAACTCATAGGCTACAGGTTAGTCCGCCGGTGGGCCCGGGCGCGATTGTGCACGCGGGTGGGTTTTTAAGAATTTGCCTGCGGTTTGCTGTTGCGCTGACCGCCGCGCCCACCGCGCCGCCGTCCGCCGCGCTTGCGCCGGGAGCCGCGGGAGCCGCCCTGCCCTGTGCCTTCGCCGTTTCTCGGCGACGGCGAGTCGGTTTTCGCCCCCGCCGGATGCTCCGGCGCGGCTGCCGACTGGGCGCTGGAGTTGTTGGCCCCGGAACGGTTCGCCCCGCCCCGGCTGCTGCGCCGGCGCCGCCGCCGGCT
>NZ_KV823417.1:72409-76943 GCF_001815935.1 Corynebacterium sp. HMSC04H06 | reverse complement strand
CGGTCCGGGCCACGGTCCGGGTGGCTTCCGCGGTGGCCGCGGCGGCCGTCGCGGCGGTACCGCCGGCGCATTCGGCCGTCCGGGCGGCGCACCCCGCAAGGGCAAGAAGTCGAAGCGTCAGAAGCGGCACGAGTTTGAGGAGCAGCAGAAGCACGTCGTCGGCGGCGTTCGCCTGCCCGACGGTGGCGGCAAGACCGTGCGTCTGCGCCGCGGTGCTTCGCTGGCGGACTTCGCCGAGAAGATCGGTGCGGATCCGGCCGCCCTGGTCCAGGCGCTGTTCAACCTGGGGGAGATGGTGACCGCTACCGCCTCCGTCTCGGAGGAGACCCTGCAGCTGCTGGGCGCCGAGATCAACTACAAGGTCGAGGTCGTCTCCCCGGAGGACGAGGACCGCGAGCTGCTCGAGTCCTTCGACCTGCAGTTCGGTGAGGACGAGGGCAGCGAGGAAGACCTCGCTAAGCGCCCGCCAGTGGTCACCGTCATGGGCCACGTCGACCACGGTAAAACCCGCCTGTTGGACACCATCCGTAAGACCAACGAGCGCGAGGGCGAGGCCGGCGGTATTACCCAGGGCATCGGCGCCTACCAGGTGGACGTGGAGGTCGACGGCGGCGATCGCGCCATCACCTTCCTGGATACCCCGGGCCATGAGGCCTTCACCGCCATGCGTGCCCGCGGTGCCAAGTCCACGGACCTGGCCATCCTGGTCGTGGCCGCAGACGACGGCGTCATGCCGCAGACCATTGAGGCCATCAACCACGCCAAGGCCGCGGACATCCCGGTCGTGGTCGCGGTGAACAAGATCGATAAGCCGGAGGCGCAGCCGGACAAGATTCGTGGCCAGCTCACCGAGTACGGCCTGGTTCCGGAAGAGTACGGCGGCGACACCATGTTCGTGGACATCTCCGCCAAGGCGGGTCAGAACATCGAGGAGCTACTGGAGGCGGTCGTTCTGACCGCGGACGCGGCCCTCGAGCTGACCGCCAACCCGGACATGGACGCCCAGGGTGTGGCCATCGAGGCCTACCTGGACCGCGGCCGCGGCCCGGTGGCTACCGTCATCGTCCAGCGCGGTACGCTGCGCGTCGGTGATTCCATCGTCGTGGGTGATTCCTTCGGTCGTGTGCGCCGCATGCTCGACGAGTTCGGCAACGACGTGGACGAGGCCGGCCCCTCCCGCCCGGTCCAGGTCCAGGGTCTAAATGGCGTGCCGGGTGCCGGCGACAACCTGCTGGTGGTCGAGGACGACCGCGTGGCCCGCCAGATCGCTGCCCAGCGCGACGCCCGCAAGCGTTCCGCTATGCAGGCCAAGGCCCGCAAGCGCGTCTCCCTGGAGGATCTGGACGCGGTGCTGAAGGAGACTTCGACGCTGAACCTCATCCTCAAGGGCGACAACGCCGGTTCGGTCGAGGCTCTGGAAGACGCCCTACTGGACATCAAGGTCGACGATGAGGTTCAGCTCAACGTCATCGACCGCGGTGTCGGTGCGGTCACCCAGACCAACGTCACCCTGGCAGCGGCCTCCGACGCCGTTATCATCGCCTTCAACGTCCGCGCTGAGGGCAAGGCGACCAACGAGGCCAACCAGGAGGGCGTGGATATCCGCTACTACACGGTTATCTACCGCGCCATCGAGGATGTGGAGAAGGCCCTCAAGGGCATGCTCAAGCCCATCTACGAGGAGCGCGAGACCGGTGCGGCCGAAATCCGCGCGCTGTTCAAGTCCTCCGCCGTGGGCACCATTGCTGGCTGTATGGTCACCGAGGGCCAAGTCAAGCGCAACGGCAAGGTGCGCATCGTACGCGATGGCAACGTCATCGCCAGCGATGCCCGCATCGAGTCGCTGCGTCACGAGAAGGACGACGCCACCGAGATCAACGCCGGTTACGAGTGTGGTATGGTCCTGTCCTTCCCGGACATCCAGGTTGGCGACCAGATCCAGGCCTTCGAAGAGGTCGAGGTCCCGCGCGACTAGTTCGACCCGAGCCAGCAACTAGCTGGCGCTGACTGGTAGGCCCACTACCGGTAGCGATTGTCCCCGCCACGCTATAGTGCGTGCCGGGGATTTTTCGTTGCGCGGGGAAGCTAGAATAGATTAGCTTGAAGATCGATTTTTCCAACTCAGGTCTAGGAGGAGCAATGGCAGACCACGCACGCGCGGGACGCATGGCGAAGAGGATTCAGGCAATTGTTGCTAACGCCCTCGAACACAACATCAAGGACCGCCGCGTGGAGCTGGTGACGGTCACCGACACCCGCGTGACCGGGGATCTGCACGACGCGACGGTCTACTACACGGTCCGCGGCCGCGACATCGACGACGAGCCGGACTTCGACGCCGCTGCGGAGGCCCTGCACCGCGCCCGCGGGCAGCTGCGCAAGCTGGTCGGCGACCAGCTGGGCGTGCGGTTTACGCCGACGCTGAGCTTTGAGGTCGACACCGTGCCCGAGTCGTCCGCGCACATGGAGCAGCTGCTGGAAAAGGCGCGCGCCCGCGACGCCGAGCTGGCGAAGCTGAAGGAAAACGCCCAACCGGCCGGCGAGGCGAACCCGTATAAGGAGAAAGAAAGCGAGTAAATCCGTGCTCGAACAGGATTATGAGCGGGTAGCGGCGGCGGTGCGCGCGGCAGACAGCGTGTGCATCATCACCCACCTGCGACCGGATGCCGACGCGGTGGGCTCGGCCTGCGCGCTGAACATGGCGCTGCAGCAGTTCGACAAGCCCACCCGCGTGGTCATCGGTCAGCGCCGGGAAATCTCCCGCAACCTGCTTTCCATCCCCGGCTCGGAAGCCGTCGAGCTGGTCGAAGACCTGCCGGACGGCTACGACCTCTACGTCACCGTGGACTGTGGCTCGCTGGATCGCACCGGCTCGCTAGCGCCCGCGGTGGAGCAGCAAGCGGCCGCGGGGCGCGTGGTCTGTATTGACCACCACGCCTCGAACCCGGGCTTCGGCTCGGTGAACCTGGTGGACTACGAGTGCGAGTCCACCACTGTGGCGCTAACCCAGATCCTCGACCTGCTCGACGTGCAGATGGATACGGACATCGCGCACGCACTCTACGCCGGCCTAGTCACCGACACCGGCAGCTTCCGGTGGGGTCGGCCCGCCATGCACGAGTACGCCGCCCGCCTGATGTACTACGGGCTGGACACCAAGCAGATCGCGGTGGATCTGCTCGACAGCACCACCGCGACCGACCTGCAGATGCTAGGCCGTGTGCTTTCCGGCGTGCAGGTCGTCGAGGCCGGCTCGCACACGCTGGGCGTGCTGGTCGGCCGCCTGGCGGATATCGGGGATCACTCCGATGCCGCCGTGGAGTCCCTGGTGGAATTCGTCCGCGCCTTAGACGGCACGGACATCGGCGTCGTGTTCAAGGAGCAGGCGCCGGGTGTCTTCGCGACCTCCCTGCGGTCCTCGGTCGTGGATTGCTCGGCCATCGCCCTGCAGTTCGGCGGCGGCGGGCACGTGCCGGCCGCTGGCTACACCGCCCACGGCACCCCGGAAGAAATCACTGAGAAATTAGTGGAAGTTGTACGCACGTATTAATGACTAAAGACGAAAACTCCGCCGATACCACCCCCGCCCCGAGCGAGGCCGACACGAGCGAAACTACCACGACCGGTAGGAAGGCCCCGGAGGTCACCCTGCGGCGCATCCTCGGGCTCGCGCTTCCCGCGCTGGGTGTGCTGGCGGCGATGCCGCTCTACCTCCTGTTCGACACCGCCGTCGTCGGCCGCTTGGGCGCCGAGGACCTAGCGGCTCTGGGCGCGGCGGCCGCGGTGCAGTCGGTGGTGACCACCCAGCTGACGTTTTTGTCTTACGGCACCACGGCCCGCGGCGCGCGGCTGTACGGCGCGGGCAAGCGCGCCGAGGCCGTAGCCGAAGGCATCCAGGCCACCTGGGTCGCGCTGGGCGTGGGCACGGCGCTGGCGGTTATCATGTGGCTTTTTGCCGAAAAGATCACGTGGTGGATGACCGGCAACGCGGATACCGCCGCCCGCGCGGCCCAGTGGCTGCACATCGCGGCTCTGGCCATTCCGATCACCCTGGTGGTTATGGCCGGCAACGGCTGGATGCGTGGCGTGCAAAACACCCGCAAGCCGCTGGTCTTCACCCTGGCCGGTGTCATCCCCGGGGCTATCTGCGTGCCCATCTTCGTCCACCTCTGGGGCCTGCCTGGCTCGGCGGCGGCCAACGTGCTGGGCATGGGGATCGTGGCCACGCTCTTTCTCATCGAGCTGGCCCGGCAGCACGGCGGTTCCTGGAAGATCCGCCCGCGGGTCATCGGCCGCCAGCTGGTGCTGGGCCGCGACCTCATTTTGCGCTCGTTGAGCTTCCAGGTCGCCTTCCTGTCCGCGGCCGCGGTGGCCGGCCGTTTCGGCACCGCCTCCTTGGCCGCGCACCAGGTCATGCTGCAGCTGTGGAACTTCCTGACGCTGGTCCTGGATTCCCTGGCGATCGCGGCGCAGACGCTTATCGGCGCGGCGCTGGGCGCCGGCTCGGCGCAGGCCGCCCGCCGCACCGGCGGGC
>NZ_KV823417.1:0-72389 GCF_001815935.1 Corynebacterium sp. HMSC04H06 | reverse complement strand
CCCCGCCGCACCGGCGGGCGCATCATGCACTACTCAGCCGGCTTTGCCGCCGTCCTCGCCGCCATTTTCGCGCTGGGCGCCGGGGTCATCCCGTGGATCTTTACCAACTCGGACGCCGTGGTGGATGCCATGCGCGGTCCCTGGTGGGTCATGGTGGCGATGGTGGTCGCCGGCGGCATCCTCTTCGCCTTCGACGGCGTCCTGCTGGGCGCCGGCGACGCCGCCTACCTGCGCAACATCACCATCGGCTCGGTTCTAGTGGGCTTCTTGCCCGGCATCTGGCTGGCCTACGCCGCCGACGGGGGACTGCTGGGCATTTGGTTGGGCCTCGGGGCGTTTATCGCCTTGCGTACAATCGCGGTGGTATACCGTTTCTACTCCATGCGCTGGGCGGTCATTGAGCCCCGAGCGGTGGAGGACGCGCACTAGCAGCCAACTGAACCGACAGCGAGAACGAGGAGGACCAGGTGCCACGCACCCTGTGGGCGGTCGCGGACTTGCACGCCGCCGTCAAGGCGAACACGCCCCATATCGACGGCCTGGCGCCTGAGAACCCTAACGACTGGCTCATTGTCGCCGGCGACGTGGCGGAGCGCACCGAGCTCGTGCTGCGGGTGCTACGCCAGTTAAAGTCCCGCTTCGCCGAGGTCATTTGGGTCCCCGGCAACCACGAGCTGTTCAGCCGGTCCGGGGACCGGTGCCGTGGCCGCGACAAATACGACGAGCTCGTCGCCGGCTGCCGGGACCTAGGCATCTACACCCCGGAGGATCCGTACCCAGTCTTCGCCGGCCACACGGTGGCGGGCCTTTTTACCCTCTACGACTACAGCTTCCGCCGCCCCGGGGTCAGCGTGGAGGAGGCCTTGGCCGCCGCGCGGGAGGCGCAGCTGGTGATGACCGACGACTTCGCCATCGCGCCTTTCGTGGACATCCGCGCGTGGTGCTGGGACCGGCTGGCCTACACGATCAAGCGTCTGTCCCGGATCTCTGGTCCCACGGTGCTGGTCAACCACTGGCCGCTGGTCCAGGAGCCGACGCTGAAGCTGGGTATCCCGGAGATCAGCTTGTGGTGCGGCACGCGCCATACCCGCTCCTGGGCCAAGCGCTACGACGCCCGCGCGGTGGTCTACGGCCACCTGCACATGCCGGGCACAATCGTGGTCGATGGGGTAGAACACCACGAGGTCTCCTTGGGCTACCCGCGCCAGTGGAGCCAATGGGATGCCCACCGCAACCGGCAGCCGTGGCCGTACCCGGTGCTGCACGAGGAGGACTGATCATGCTTGAGCCTAGTCTGTTCCCGGATTCCGCCCGGTTCTGTTACGTGCGGACCCGCTCGGAGCACTCCGACCTGATGAATTTCCAGGGCCTGCACCCGCTGGAGCAGTCCATCGTTTCCCGCTCGGTCAACGTCCGCAAATCCGAGTTCGGCGACGCCCGCTGGTGCGCCCACGAGGCCCTGCGGGAGGCGGGCTACACCGGCAGCGAACCGATCCTGCGCGGCGAGCGCGGCAAGCCGCTGTGGCCGGATGGGTTTACCGGTTCCATGACGCACACCGAGGGCTTCCGCGCGGCCGTGGCGGCGCCCACCACCAAGGTGCGCTCGCTGGGGCTGGACGCCGAGCCGGCGGAACAGCTGCCGGAAGGCGTGCTGGCGATGATTGCCCGGTCCGGCGAGATCCCCCAGCTGGAGAGGCTGCGTGCGGCGGGCATCCCCTTCGCCGACCGGCTGTTGTTCTGCGCCAAGGAGGCCACGTACAAGGCGTGGTTCCCCATGACGGACCGCTGGCTGGGCTTCGACCAGGCCGAGATCGACCTGCGCGAGGACGGCACGCTGATTTCCTACCTGCTGGTTCGGCCGGCCCCCGTGCCGTTTATCTCCGGGCGTTGGATAGTCAGGGACGGCTACGTGGTGGTCGCTACGACGGTGGACATCAACTTTCCCTAAGGCCCAGCCTTACGCACCGCTGGCCGCCGGGGACGCGAAGCGTTAAAGCGTGGACGGGCGCGCGACGAAAACGGTGGCCAGCCGCTTGCCCTTCTCCTTGACCAGGGCGACTGCTCGCCCGTCGGGGCCGACGGCGGCGTGCGTGCCTTCCAGCCCGCGGGGCTCAAGCCACTGTCCCATCGCGAGCGCGGCCTGTTCGTCGGCGGTGACCTCGAGGACGGGGTAGCAGCGGGTGAGCGCCTCGTCGAGAGAGAGCGACAGGCGGGGAGATTCCTCCAGCTCGGCCAGCGGAGCGGAGTCATCCAAGTAAAAATTGCCCACGGCCGTGCGCCGCAGGGCGGTCAGGTGCCCGCCGCAGCCCAGCGCTTCGCCCAGGTCCCGAGCCAGGGAACGGATATAAGTGCCGGAGGAACACTCCACGCTGCACTCGATGTCGATCCAGCCGTCGGTGCGGGTGATGGAGTTCACCTCGAAGGAGTGGACGGTCACCGGGCGGGCGGGGATCTCGACGTCCTCGCCGTCGCGCACGCGCTCGTGGGCGCGCTTGCCGGCGATCTTGATGGCGGACACGCTGGCGGGCCGTTGCATGATATCGCCGCGCAGGTCCTGGATGGCGGCCAGGATGCGGGCGTCGTCGAGCGCCTCGGTGGTCCCGCGCGAGGTGATTTCGCCCTCGACGTCGTCGGTAGTGGTCGCTGCGCCCAAGCGGATGGTGGCCTCGTAGGCCTTGGTGGCTGCGACGAGGTGGGCCAGGAATTTCGTGCCGCGCTCCAGCCCGGCGATGAGCACGCCGGTGGCCATCGGGTCGAGGGTGCCGGCGTGACCGACCTTGCGGGTGCCGAAGTAGCGGCGTAGCCGGGCCACGACATCGTGTGAGGTCATGCCCGCGGGCTTGTCCACAATTACCAGTCCAGAGCTAGCGAGAGGATCCGTCATGGCCTTCGAGTCTAGGGCATGGGCAGCCATGTTCTAGCATAGAGGGCGTGGATATTTGGTATGGAATGGAGGCCATCAGCGACCAGCTGGAGGCCAGCGTGGTCACCATCGGCGTCTTCGACGGAGTACACCGCGGCCACCAGCAGCTGATCGAGCGCACCGTGAGCCGGGCCCACGCCCAGGGCATCAAGGCCGTCATGGTGACCTTCGATCCGCACCCGGTGACCGTCTTCTTGCCGCGGCGCGCCCCGCTGGCGGTGACGACGCTGCAGCGGCGCTTCCAGCTGGCCGAGCACTACGGGCTCGACGCGGTGGTCGTCATCGACTTTACCCACGAGCTGTGCGGCCTGAGCCCGCGGGACTACGCCCAGTCGCTCCTGGTCGACAAGCTGCATGCCCAGGGCGTGGTCGTGGGAGCGAACTTCACCTTTGGCGCCGACGCCGCCGGCACTCCGGCCGTCCTTACAGAGCTGGGCGAACAGATGGGCTTTACGGTCGATGTCATTGAGCTGCTCGATGACGAGGGCGTGCGGATCTCCTCGACCACGGTGCGCCAGTTCCTGGCCGCCGGCCAGGTCGACCGGGCCAACTGGGCGCTGGGGCGGCACTTCTCAGTCTCCGGGCCTGTGGTCCGCGGGGCCGGGCGCGGCGGCAAGGAGCTGGGCTACCCCACGGCAAACCAGTACTTCCCGGATTCCATCGCCATCCCCGCCGACGGCGTCTACGCCGGCTGGTTCACCATCGACGAGCCCGCCGCGCCCATCGAGGGCAACATGGAGGCAGGCGTGGCCTACGCGGCGGCGATCTCCGTGGGCACCAACCCGACCTTCGGGGACGAGCAGCGCTCCGTGGAATCCTTCGTTCTGGACCGCAGCGCGGATCTCTACGGCCACGACGCGACCGTGCAATTTACCGCCCACGTCCGCGACATGGTCAAGTTCGACTCCGTCGACGAGCTACTCGAGGCCATGCGCAACGACGTGGCAAAAACCCGCCAGCTACTGGCCGTAGACGCGCAGGCCTGCGGGTGGGAGCCGGGCATCTATTTCCTGGAAGGCGAGAGCTAGCTACCGCGGATTAGCGCGAGGGAGGACACGTACGTGCGCAAGATCATCCTGGACCTAGACACCGGCATCGACGACGCGCTGGCGCTAGCGCTCGCCGTGGCCCACGAGGACCTCGAGCTCATTGGGGTGCTGGGCGCCTACGGCAACGTCGAGGTCGAGGTGGGCGTGCGCAATACCTTGGCGCTTTTAGACCTGCTTGGTTGCGACGACGTGCCGGTCTTCGTCGGCCCGCAGCGGCCGGGCTTTGCGGTCAGCGCGGCCTCGGCCGGCATTCACGGCGCAAACGGCCTGGGCGGGGTAGAGCTGCCCGCGCCCAGTCGCCAGGCGCAGCCGGAGCCGGCCGTGGATTTCTTGGTCCGTATGGCGCACCGACACCAGGAAAGCAGCGATATCGTCTTCGTACCCACCGGGCCGTCGACCACGCTGGCACGGGCCCTGGACCGTGACCCGGCGGTGGCGAGCCTTCCGGTCGTCATGATGGGCGGGGCCCTGACCGTGCCGGGCAACGTCACCGCCTGGTCCGAGGCGAACGTCTCCCAGGATCCGGCGGCTACCGATGCCGTCGTGCGTGGCTGCCGGGATCTGACCATGGTGGGCCTCGACGTGACCTTGCAGACCCTGCTGACGCGGGAGACCACCCGGGCCTGGCGGGCCGCCGGCACGGCGGCGAGCGTGGCCTATGCCGACATGGTGGATTTCTACCTCGACGCCTACGCGAAAAACTCGCCCCACCTGGGCGGGTGTGGACTGCACGACCCGCTGGCCGTGGCGGTCGCCGCGGAGCCCGACCTGGTCGGCTGCCGGCGGATGCCGCTCAAGGTCGACGTGGACGGGCCAACCATTGGGCGGACTATCGGGGACGAATCCCGGATCGGGGAGGACGCCGGGGTAGCAGTTGCCCTGGACGTCGACGCCGACCGCTTTGTCGACGGCTTCTGCCAGCGGCTCACTCGCGTGCTCGCGTGATTTGGTGGTTTGTGCCGCTAGCAGCTAAGATTTCCGGATAGCTTTGTGACTGCGGTCCGCAGCAGTTGCGGCGGCGCCTTTGAGGGCGCTTGATTTCATGCGGACTGAAATATGTTTGAGGAGATTATCTCATGGCACTGACCACTGAGAAGAAGGCCGAGATCCTGAAGGAATACGGCCTCCACGAGACCGACACCGGCTCCCCGGAAGCCCAGGTTGCACTGCTGACCTACCGCATCAGCAACCTGACCGAGCACCTGAAGGACCACAAGCAGGATCACCACTCCCGCCGTGGTCTGCTGCTGCTGGTCGGCCGTCGCCGCGGCCTGCTGAAGTACCTGGCTTCCACCAACATCGACCGCTACCGTGACCTGATTTCCCGCCTGGGTCTGCGTCGCTAATTACCAGCGTCGATTGTCGCATTAGGCGTTGAGCACCGGCCGTGCTCAGCGCCTTTTTGCGATCTCTTTAGCCTCTTCTGCCTCCCCGCCGGCAGCCGCTGCGGCGGTGCCGTGCGCTTTCGGGCGCGACTTTAGCGGGCGCGGTTGTATCGATCCGGCGTTTGTGCTGGTAGTATTGAGCACCGTTGTGTGAATTCAACGTTGTACGACTACCGGCGACACCGACGATTGCCGGATGATGAGGAGAATTAACTTTAATGAGCGCTAACAACGCTGTTGAGTATGTAAACGACGACGACTTCGGTATCACCGAAGCTATCGCCACGCTGGATAACGGGGACTTCGGTACCCGCACCATCCGCTTCGAGACCGGGCAGCTGGCCCGCCAGGCCGACGGCTCGGTGACCACCTACCTGGACGACGACACCATGCTGCTGGCCACCACCACGGCTTCCAACCAGCCGCGGGAGGGATTCGACTTCTTCCCGCTGACCGTGGACGTGGAAGAGCGCATGTACGCCGCGGGCAAGATCCCCGGCTCGTTCTTCCGCCGCGAGGGCCGACCGTCCACCGAGGCCATCCTGGCCTGCCGCCTGATTGACCGCCCGTTGCGCCCGACCTTTGTCAAGGGCCTGCGCAACGAGGTCCAGGTCGTTATCACCGTGATGTCCCAGGCGCCGGATGAGTACTACGACGTCGTGGCCATCAACGGTGCTTCCGCCGCCACCCAGCTATCCGGCCTGCCGGTCTCGGGCGCCGTGGGCGGCGTCCGCATGGCGTTCATCGCCGATCAGAAGCACCCGGAGGGCCAGTGGGTGGCCTTCCCGAACTCCGAGCAGCACGACCGCGCGCTGTTCGAGATGGTCGTGGCCGGACGCATTGTCCAGCGCAAGAAGGGCCGCAAGACCGTCGAAGACGTGGCCATCATGATGGTCGAGGCCGGTGCCGGCGTCAACGTCGCCGAGCGCGTGGCCGAAGGTGCCCCGGCGCCGCAAGAGTCCGCCGTGGCCGAGGGCCTGGAGGCGGCTAAACCGTTCATCAAGACCCTGTGCGAGGCCCAGGCCGGACTGGCCGAGCGCGTGGCCAAGGAAACTCAGGAGTTCCCGCTCTTCCCAGCCTACTCCGACGAGGTCTTCGAAGCCGTGGAGAAGAAGGCCAGCAAGAAGCTGGAGAAGCTGCTGACCATCGCCGGCAAGCAGGAGCGCGACGAGGCTACCAACGAGCACATGGAGCAGGTCGAGGCCGAGCTTATCGAGCGCTTCGAGGACGAGGATGCCTCCAAGCAGATCCGCAGCGCTTACAACGCGGTGATGAAGGAGATCGTCCGCCACAAGATCCTGGCCGAGGGCTTCCGCATCGACGGCCGCAGCGTGACCGACATCCGCGACCTGGGCGTCGAGGTCGAGCTAGTCCCGCGCGCCCACGGTTCCTCCCTGTTCGAGCGCGGCGAGACCCAGATCATGGGCGTGACCACCCTGGACATGCTGAAGATGGAGCAGCACATCGACTCCCTGACCCCGGTCGAGTCGAAGCGCTACATGCACCACTACAACTTCCCGCCGTACTCCACCGGCGAGACCGGCCGCGTCGGCTCCCCGAAGCGCCGCGAGATCGGCCACGGCGCGCTGGCCGAGCGCGCCCTGCTGCCGGTCATCCCGTCCCGCGAGGACTTCCCGTACGCCATCCGCCAGGTCTCTGAGGCGCTGGGCTCGAACGGCTCGACCTCGATGGGGTCGGTCTGCGCCTCGACGCTGTCGCTGTACAACGCCGGCGTCCCGCTGAAGGCCCCAGTGGCCGGCATCGCCATGGGCCTGGTCTCCGGCGAGGTCGACGGCAAGGAGAAGTTCGTCGCCCTGACCGACATCCTGGGCGCGGAAGACGCCTTCGGCGACATGGACTTCAAGGTCGCCGGTACCTCCGAGTACATCACCGCCCTGCAGCTGGACACCAAGCTGGACGGCATCCCGTCCGCCGTGCTGGCGGACGCCCTGGAGCAAGCTCGCGATGCCCGCTCCGCCATCCTGGCCACTATGGCCGAGGTCATCGAAGGCCCGGACGAGATGTCCCCGCTAGCGCCGAAGATCACCTCCGTGCAGGTGCCGGTCAACAAGATCGGTGAACTCATCGGCCCGAAGGGCAAGACCATCAACTCCATCACGGAGGAGACCGGCGCCGACATCACCATCGAGGACGACGGCACCGTTTACGTCTCCGCCGAGTCCGGCGAGGCCGCCGACGCCGCCCTGGACAAGATCAACTCGATTGCCAACCCGCAGCTGCCGAAGGTCGGGGAGCGCTTCCTGGGCACGGTCGTCAAGACCGTCGCCTTCGGCGCCTTCGTTTCCCTGACCCCGGGCCGCGACGGGCTCATCCACATCTCCAAGCTGGGTGGCGACGAGCGCATCGAAAAGGTCGAGGACGTGGTCAACGTGGGTGACAAGATCCAGGTCGAAATCGCCGACATCGACAACCGCGGCAAGATCTCCCTGGTCCCGGTCGACGAGGACTAATACTCCAGCGACCTAGCGCTCGATAGTTAAGGGGCCGGAAGGCCCCTTTTCTTGTATCGTTAGATGTATGGATACACCCCGACAGCGTGCTGGCGATAAGCAGCGCCACGCAGCCGCTGAGCTGGTCAGCCAGGCCTTCAGCGAAGGCAAGATCAGCTTGGCTGAATTCGACGATCGCTCCCAGCGCGTCTGGGAGGCTACCTACCTCGACCAGCTCACCGAGCTGGTCGGCGATTTGGGGCTAAGCCACGACCTGGACAAGGTTGATTCGCCCGCGCCGGTGCGCAACGCCAACTATCCCGTGGTGGTTTCCAACCGCGAGGGCTCGAAGTTCTCGATCGGCATCATGGGTGGGGCGGAGCGCTTCGGCGGCTGGCACTGCGAGTCCAGCCATTTCGCCTTGAGCATCATGGGCGGCAGCGAGCTGGACTTCTCCGAGGCCACCCTCGGCGCGAACCGCGTGGTCATCAACGCCTGGGATCTCATGGGCGGCTCGGAAATCCGCGTCCCGGAAAACTACAACATCCGCCTGGAGGGCTTCGGGATCATGGGCGGGGCGACCGTGAAGAACGGCCCGGGCGTGACCGTCCCGCTCTCGGAGGTCCCGGATGACGCGCCGACCATCGTGCTGGTCAACTACGCGCTCATGGGCGGCAGCGACATCATCCGCGTGCCGGCGGTGCGCCGCCGCAAGGACTAATCCCGGAAGTTGCCCGCCTACTTAGAAGACGTCCGCCTACTTAGCCGGCGAAGTCGATGACCACGCGCGGCGGGCCATCCATGTACGTCACAGAGTAGGGGACTTTTTCTTTCAGGCCCACCACGAACTGGGACTGGGCCTCGAAAGCGCTGGTGAACTGGACCTCTTCGATGACGCCGGCGCCCGGGAAGCTGCCGGTGTCTAAGTATTGTTCCTCCAGATCCGGCGTGGACGGCCACGGGGTGGGCTCGATCCCTAGGCCCAAGAAGGCGTTGCCGGCTACCTCGACGGGATGGCCGGAGGCCTGCTGGGTGGGCGCGTCGGTGTAGCTGGCGAACCAGCTGGCGGGGCCCTCACCTCTAAATTCGATGACCATACGGGTAAAACCGTCGTGTTCTGCGGTGCGCACGCGCACTGGGACCAGCTCGCCGGCGCCCTGGGCCATGTGTTGCTCATCGTCCAGGGACGGGGTGCCCAGCATCTTCACCCCGTCGGAAGCCTCGGCGGCAGGGGCGGTCGCGCCTTTCTGGACCGTGGAGGATTCGGCCCCCGCGGTGTCATTATCGGGGGCGCTCGAGGTAGAGGTCACGGTGCTGGGGGAGGCCCCGTCAGCGTTGTCGGAGCTGTCGGAATTCGCGCAGCCGGTGAGGACGAGGCCGGCCACCGCGAGGGGAGCGAGGGTAGAGATCCACTGGCGCATAGGGGGTCATCTCCTTGGGTAGGTAAAGGTTATCCCCAG
Source organism: Corynebacterium sp. HMSC04H06 (assembly GCF_001815935.1). GTDB lineage: Bacteria > Actinomycetota > Actinomycetes > Mycobacteriales > Mycobacteriaceae > Corynebacterium. The sequence goes on along the minus strand of NZ_KV823417.1, from coordinate 63,122 downwards.
TTTAGCTGAAACGCGTGTGGCGGTTGTTAATTGTGAAAAGCGGTGGTTAGTTCTTGAGCTCCACGATCTGGATTAGGTTGCCGCAGGTGTCGTCGAAGACCGCGATCCGGGACGGGCCCACGTCGGTCGGCTCCATGGTGAACTTGACGCCGCGGTCTTTAAGCTCCGCGTAGTCTCGGTCCAGGGAGTCGGTGAGGAACTGCGTGAGCGGAATACCTGCCGTCCGCAGCGCCTCGGTGAATTCGCCGGCGGCGGGGTGGCCCTTGGGTTCGAGCACGATTTCCATGCCGGCGCCGGGAAGCACCGAGCCGTCCTCGGCCAGCTGCGTCGGGTTGATGATGGTCAGCCAGCGGAAATCGCCGTGCGTGACGTCGTCCTTGACCTGGAAGCCGAGCGTGCCAACGTAGAAATCGTGGGCGTGGGCCACATCATTGACCAGAATGGAACCAATATACATGCGCATGGGCGTCAGTATAGTGGCCCAAAGCCGTGTGGCCGGGCGGTAGAATGGCTGGGGTAACAAAACGCGGGCTTTCGGCCCGCAGCCGTGTTTCGGCCGTTTCCACCGCTACAGCCTTAAAGGTTGGCGGTGGGCCCGCGCCGTCCCGCCCCGCGCGGGGCGGGGTGCGGCGGCTGGCGCGGGAAGAAAAGACCGCAAGGGAAAGAAGGTAGCGCGATGAATATTCAAGTCGGTGTGCTGGGTGCAAAGGGACGCGTGGGCGAGGCCGTCGTGGAGGCGGTGCAGGCTGCCGAGGACCTGGACCTGGCGGCGACCATCGACCACGGGGACTCCCTGGAGCTGCTCAAGACCAACGGTGTCCAGGTCGTCGTGGACTTCACCACGCCGGATTCCGTCATGGGCAACCTGGAGTACTGCGTGTCCAACGGTATCCACTGCGTGGTGGGCACCACGGGCTTTGACAAGGACCGCCTGGCCCAGGTCCACCAGTGGACGCAGGCCTCCGGCGCGGGGCACGTGCTGATCGCGCCGAACTTCGCTATCTCCGCCGTGCTGACCATGGTGCTCTCCCGCCAGGTCGCCCAGTACTTCGAGACCGCCGAGGTCGTGGAGTACCACCACCCGACGAAGCTGGACGCGCCGTCCGGCACCGCCGTGCACACCGCGGAGGGCATTGCCGCCGCTCGCCAGGAGGCTGGCATGGGGCCCATGCCCGACGCCACGGAAAAGGCCTTGGACGGCGCCCGCGGCGCCAACGTGGATGGCGTTCCGGTCCACGCGGTGCGCACCCGCGGCATGGTGGCCCACGAGGAGGTCATCTTTGGCGCCCAGGGCCAGAGCCTGACTATTCGCCAGGACTCTTACGACCGCACCTCCTTCGTGCCGGGCGTGCTGGTCGGCGTCCGCAACATCGCCGACCGCCCGGGCCTGGTCGTCGGGCTGGAATCCTACTTGGGACTCTAGGCCATGGCTGAGGTCAGTAACCTGCAGGTCGAGCTGATTGCGGCGACGGCCTTCCACGCCCCCTCCGGGGTGGAGTGGGGCCCGGATGCCACGGCCACGGACGCCGAGGCGCTGGTCGAATTCGCGGGCCGGGCCTGCTACGAGTCTTTCGACAGGCCGAACCCGCGCACCGCCACCAACGCCGCCTACCTGCGGCACATCCTGGAGGTCGGCCACGCCGGCCTGCTCGAGCACGCCACGGCGACACTCTACATCCGCGGCATTTCCCGCTCGGCCACCCACGAGCTGGTGCGGCACCGGCACTTCTCCTTCTCCCAGCTCTCGCAGCGCTACGTCCACCCCGAGCGGGCCTCCGTCGTGCTGCCGGATCCCATCGCCCGCGACGAGCAGCTCACCCGGCTGCTGCTGTCCGCGGTGGACGAGAGCCGTTTTGTCTACGAGGAGCTGCTCCACGCGCTGGAGGAGAAGCTGGAGGACGAGCCCAACGCCCTGCTGCGCAAGAAGCAGGCGCGCCAGGCCGCGCGGGCCATCCTGCCGAACGCGACCGAATCCCGGATCGTGGTCACGGGCAACTACCGCACCTGGCGGCAGTTCATCGCCGCGCGCGCGACGGAACACGCGGACACGGAGCTGCGCGCGGTGGCCGTGGCCTGCCTGCGGCTTTTGTCTCAGCAGGCGCCCGTGCTTTTTGATGACTTTCACATCACCACGTTGTCCGACGGCACGGAGATGGCCGCCAGCCCCTACGCGGGCTAGAACACCGCCATGCCGGGGGGCGGATGCCCGCAGCTCATCAATAAGCGGGTATCCTTGACGCCTATGAGCACAGGTATGACTGCACAGACCGGCATCGAGACCTTCGGCCGCGTCGGGGTCGCCATGGTCACACCGTTTGACCAGGACGGCGCCCTGGACTTGGGTCGGGCTCGAGAGCTTGCTGCGCACCTCGTGGACAACGGCATTGATTCCCTCATTATCGGGGGCACTACGGGTGAGTCTCCCACCACCTCCGTGGCGGAGAAGACTGAAATGGTAAAGGCCGTCAAGGACGAGGTGGGCGACAGGGCACGAATTTGCGCTGGTGCGGGAACCAATAATACGGTGTCTTCCGTAGAGCTTGCCCGCACCATGGCGAATGCGGGGGCGGACAGCCTCTTGGTCGTGACCCCGTATTACTCGAAGCCTTCGCAGGCGGGAGTCTTGGCGCACTTTACCGAAGTAGCTGGCGCCACCGATCTGCCGATCTGCGTCTACGACATTCCTGGTCGCTCCGGTATCCCGATTCACGCGGATACGTTACGCCGGTTGGCTGAACTGCCCACCGTCGCGGCCGTGAAGGACGCGAAGGGTGACCTGCCACTCGGCGCCCAACTAATGCAAGAGACCGGGCTGGCGTGGTACTCCGGCGATGATCCGCTCAACCTCCCGTGGCTTGCCATGGGGGCCAGCGGTTTCATCTCGGTCATCGGCCACGCCGCCCCGCGGGCTCTTGCGGAGCTTTATACTTCTTTCTCAGAAGGAAACCTTGCACGTGCAAGGGAGATAAACGTAAATATTCTGGCCCCGCTCGTTCACGCCCAAGCGCGTCTGGGCGGCGCCACCTTAGCCAAGGCGGCCCTGCGACTGCAGGGTATCGACGTCGGCGATCCGCGGCTGCCTATTCTGGCACCCACCGAGGATGAGCTGACCGAACTCCGCCGCGATTTGCAACAAGCTGGAGTCCTATAAGTATGACTGAATCTCGAAACCGCGCCCGGAAAGTGACCCGCAAGGCGGGCCCGCCGACGGGCCAAGAAGCGGCCTCCAACGAGGCGGCATCGCCGGTATTCCAGGCCCCGCAGAACACCGGAAACGACACTTCCGGCAACAACGGCAACGAAAACAACAACGGCAATTCTGATAACAAGAACAATCAGAACAACGGCGGCAACCAGGGCAACGACAACCACGGTGGGAGCGGAAACAACAACGGCGGCAACCGCCGTTCTAACCGCTCCCGTGGTTCCCGCGGCGGCCGCGGCCGTGGCCGGGGCGGCAACAACGGCGGCAATGGCAACAACAACGGCAACGGTAAGGGCGGCAAGAACAACCGCAACAACAACCGGGGTCGTCGTAACGTGCCCAAGTCCATGCAGGGCGCGGATCTGACCAAGCGCCTGCCCGAGCCGCCGAAGCAGGCCAAGGGCTCGCTGCGCATCTACGCGCTGGGCGGCATCTCCGAGATCGGCCGCAACATGACCGTCTTCGAGTACGACGGCCGCCTGCTGATCATTGACTGCGGCGTGCTCTTCCCGTCCTCGGGCGAGCCGGGCGTGGACCTCATCCTGCCGGACTTCGGCCCGATCGAAAACCGCCTGGACAAGGTGGAGGCCCTCGTGGTCACTCACGCGCACGAGGACCACATCGGCGCTATCCCGTGGCTGCTGAAGCTGCGCCCGGATATCCCGATCGTCGCCTCCCGCTTCACCATCGCGCTGATCGCGGCCAAGTGCAAGGAGCACCGCCAGAAGCCGAAGTTCGTTGAGGTCAACGAGAAATCGGACGTTTCCTACGGCCCGTTCCGCGCGCGTTTCTGGGCTGTCAACCACTCCGTGCCGGATGCCCTGGGCATCATGTTGGGCACCCCGGCCGGCAACATCATCCACACCGGCGACATCAAGATGGACCAGACCCCGCTGGATGGCCGCCCGACCGACCTGCCGGCCCTGTCCCGCTACGGTGACGAGGGCGTGGACCTGATGCTGTGTGACTCGACCAACGCGAATATCCCGGGTGTTTCCGCCTCGGAGGGCGACATCCCGGCCACCTTCAAGCGCCTAGTTTCCAACGCCCGCCAGCGCGTCATCATCGCTTCGTTCGCGTCCAACGTCTACCGCGTGCAGGCGGCTATCGATGCCGCCGTGGCCGCCGGCCGCAAGGTCGCCTTCAACGGCCGCTCCATGATGCGCAACATGGAGATCGCGGAGAAGATGGGCTTCCTCAAGGTCCCGCGCGGCACCATCGTGCCGATTGACGAGGCCGCCAAGATGGCCCCGCACAAGACGGTCCTGATCACCACCGGTACCCAGGGCGAGCCGATGGCCGCGCTGTCGCGCATGGCCCGCCGGGAGCACCGCCAGATCACCGTCCGCGACGGAGATCTCATCGTCTTTTCCTCCTCGCTCATCCCGGGCAACGAGGAAGCCGTCTTCGGCATCATCAACATGTTGTCGCAGATTGGCGCCGAGGTCGTGACCAACAAGGAGGCCAAGGTGCACGCCTCCGGCCACGGTTACGGCGGCGAGCTGCTCTTCCTCTACAACGCCGCGCGCCCGAAGAACGCCATGCCGGTCCACGGCGAGTGGCGCCACCTGCGCGCCAACAAGGAGCTGGCCATTTCGACCGGCGTCGACCGCGACCGGGTCGTGCTGGCGCAGAACGGCGTCGTCGTCGACCTGCACAACGGCCGCGCCCAGGTCGTGGGCCAGATCCAGGTTGGCAATCTCTACGTCGACGGCGTGAACATGGGCGAGGTCGACGCGGACACGCTGGCAGATCGCACCAACCTGGGCTCCGGCGGCGTGGTCTCGATTACCTGTGTTATCGACAACCGCACCTCCCGCCTGATGGAGCACCCGACGGTCGCGACCACCGGCTTCAGCGACGACGATCGATCCGTGGTCCCAGAGGTGGCCGAGCTGGTCGAGAACACCATGAACGACCTGGCCGCCGAGGGCGAAAACGACACCTACCGCATGGTTCAAAAGGTTCGCCGCAAGGTCTCCAAGCTCATGGATTCTAAGTACAAGCGTGAGCCGGTCATCCTGCCGACCATCGTGCCCACCTCGGGGGACGGTTCGCTGATTGATGACGACGAGGTCCACAGCGCCCGTGAATCCCTGTAGCGCCTAAACCGCTACGTATGCTCCCCAGCTCCCTTCTCAGACGTGAAGGGATATGCTGGGGAGCATGTCTTTTTCCGGTACTGAAAGAAACCGACTAGCCGATCTCCTCATTGACCTAGGCTCGGACGCCGCCACGCTGTGCGAGGGCTGGACTACCCACGACATGGCCGCGCACCTCTGGCTGCGCGAGCACCGCCCCGACGCGGCCGCCGGCATGTTCATCCCGGCGCTCAGCGGCCACCTGGATAAGGTGACCAAGCAGGTCAAGGAGCGCGACTACGTGGAGTTGGTCAACGCCTGGCGCGCGGGCCCGCCGAAGTGGAGCCCGTTCTTCCTCCTCGACTCGCAGGCGAACTTCGCGGAGCACTTCATCCACCACGAGGACGTGCGCCGCGCCAACGGCCAGACCGAGCCGCGGGACTTCTCCGCCGCGGTGGATGACCAGTTCACTGCTACGCTTCGCCGCTTCGCCCCGCTCATGCTGAAGAAGTCGCGCCTGCCCGTCATCCTGCACCCGGCTGGCGGCCAACGGATTGTGGCCGCGGACAAGCGGGGAGTGGCCGAGCGCGGCGACGCCGTGGTGGCTATCTCCGGGCAGCCGGCCGAGCTGCTGCTGTGGGTCTACGGCCGCGACGTTGCCCAGGTGGAAATTACGGGCGACGAGTCCGCGATTGTAAAATCTAGCCTGTAGACTTGATTGCAACTTTTCTTCGTGAAATGTGTGTTGCGCCTGTGATTAGTGGGGTATAAGCGGCTAGAGTTACAAGCATGTCTGTCAAGAATGCCTCGTCTCGCCGCAGTAGCTCCCCTGGCCGCAACAAACCTTCGCCGGCCAAGCGGGCGCGTCCGGCGGGCCGTGGCAAGGCCCCCGAGACTTTAGCGGTATCCAGCGCTGCCGAGAGCGAGCACCCTCGCACCGGCAGCGCTTTCCGTGCGGTCGGGCACGGGATGGGGGCGATGTTTTCGGCCACCGCCCGCGGCGTGGGCCGGGGACTGGCAAGCCTGAAGCCCAGCGACGAAGACTTGCTGGACGAGGGCAACGCCGGTAACGATCATAGCGACGGCGCTGCGGCGCCGGTGGAGCAGAACTCTAAGCGGCCGCGCCGCGCCAAGAGAAAGAGGTCAGAAATTACGCCTGAGGACACCCCGTCGAAAAGGTCGAAATTGGAAGAAGAGATTGACGAACACGACGCGCTGGATAACGAAGAGTCCATCGCGGAGGCCGGCATATCCATCGGCAACCCGGACGCGGTTGGCCTGATCCTGCTGGGCCTGGCCGCGGTGATCGGCGCCTCCGTGTGGCTGGACATCGCCGGCCCCATCGGTGCCGGCATTGCCACCGTGGTCCACCTCGTCATCGGCGCGGGCGCGCTCGTGCTGCCCGTCGCCCTGGTCGCCCTGGCCCTGGTGCTCATGCTGCGCATCGGCGGGCCCTCGGGCGGCATCCCGCCCCGGGTCATCCTCGGCACTACCCTCATCGTGGTCTCCATGCTGGGGCTAATCCACATCTTCGCCGGCGACCCCACCGAGTGGGCCGACCGCATGAGCGCCGGCGGCGCCGTGGGCGCCTGGACCGGCGGGCTGCTGGCCCTGGGCTTCTCGGGCTACGTGGCCGTGCCCCTGCTCTTTTTGGTCATCGTCTACGGCGCGCTGAAGGTCACCGGCATTACCGTGCGCGAGGCGTGGGATCTGCTAGTTGACACCACCTCCGGCCTGCGCGGCAAGGACGCCGCGGAGGAGGATGCTGACGACGACGCCTACGGCCAGGTCAGCGATCACATCGACGACATCGCCGCTGGCCGTAACACCGGGCACCGTTCCACCGCCCGCCGGGCGACCGGGCGCCTGTTGCCCAACAAGCCGAAGCCGGCTCCGCAGACGGGCCCGGGCGCAGGTTCCGCCGCTGCCGCGGGCGCCGGTGGTGCTGCGGGCGCGGCAGGTACCCCCGCGTCCCCGGCTTCTGCCTGGAGCGCCGCGCAGGCGGAGACCACTGCTTTGAACAATCTGGGCCGCGCGGCCGGGGCCAAGTCCGATCAGCGCGACGAGCTGGCGGATACCAACGAGATCCCGGTCGTGCGCGACGCCACCCCGGAACCGGAAGACTTGTTTACAGCCTCCCAGGATGCCGGGGCAGCGGAGCCCACGCGAACCCTGGACGCGGGCGCGCCGTCGACGCCGCGCGCGGCTGGCGCTCAGTCGAAGCCCAGTGACGCGGTCTCGGCTTCGCGGGAGGCCATGCGCCAGGCGATTATCGCCCGCTCCGGTCAGGATCCGGCCAGCGGGAAGGCCGCCGACGAGGAAGAGCCGACGGCAGCACCCGCCGCGGCGTCCTCTCCCGCGACGCCGGCGCCGACCGAGGACGGCGACTACGACCTGCCGACGACGGACCTGCTGACCGCGGGCACTCCGGCGAAGGAGCGCACCGAGGTCAACGATCACATCATCGCGGCCATCACGGATGTCTTCGAGGAGTTCAAGGTTAACGCCCAGGTGACCGGCTTTAGCCGCGGGCCGACAGTGACCCGCTACGAGATCGAGTTGGGCCCGGGCGTGAAGGTCTCGAAGGTAACCAACCTGCAGTCCAACCTGGCCTACGCCGTGGCCACCGACAACCTGCGCCTGCTGACCCCGATCCCCGGCAAGTCCGCCGTAGGCATCGAGGTGCCGAACCCGGACCGCGAGATGGTGCGCCTGCGGGAGGTGCTCGACGCCCCGGCGACCCGCGCGCAGACCGACCCGATGCTCATCGGCCTGGGCAAGGACATTGAGGGCGACTTCGTCTCAGCCTCGGTCAAGAAGATGCCCCACCTGCTGGTGGCCGGTGCCACCGGTTCCGGTAAGTCGGCGTTCGTGAACTCCATGCTGGTCTCGCTGCTCACGCGTGCGACGCCGGAGCAGGTGCGCCTCATCCTGGTCGACCCGAAGATGGTCGAGCTGACGCCGTACGAGGGCATCCCGCACCTCATCACCCCGATCATCACGCAGCCGAAGAAGGCTGCGGCGGCCCTGCAGTGGCTAGTCGAGGAGATGGAGCAGCGCTACCTGGACATGAAGTCCGCGCGCGTGCGCAAGATCGAGGATTTCAACGCCAAGGTGCGCTCGGGCGAGTACCAGGCCCCGGCCGGCTCTCAGCGCGACGTTCGTCCGTACCCGTACATCGTCTGCGTGGTCGACGAGCTGGCTGACCTGATGATGACTGCGCCGAAGGAGATCGAGGACTCCATCGTCCGCATCACCCAGAAGGCCCGCGCGGCCGGCATCCACCTGGTCCTGGCCACCCAGCGCCCGTCCGTCGACGTGGTCACGGGTCTCATCAAGACCAACGTGCCGTCCCGCCTGGCGTTCGCTACCTCCTCGCTGACCGACTCCCGCGTCATCCTGGACCAGGGCGGGGCGGAAAAGCTCATCGGCATGGGCGACGCCCTGTTCATCCCGCAGGGCGCCGGCAAGCCACAGCGCCTGCAGGGCGCGTTCGTCACGGACGAGGAAGTCCAGGCCGTGGTCGATGCCGCCAAGCAGCAGGCCCAGCCGAACTACACCGAGGGCGTTACCGAGGAGAAGCAGGATAGCAAGAAGAAGGAAATCGACGACGATATCGGAAAGGATATGGACGACCTCCTGGAGGCCGTCGAACTCGTCGTTACTTCCCAGCTGGGCTCCACCTCCATGCTGCAACGCAAGCTGCGCATCGGCTTCGCCAAGGCCGGCCGCTTGATGGATCTTATGGAATCCCGCGGCGTCGTGGGCCCCTCGGAGGGCTCGAAGGCCCGCGAGGTGCTCACCAAGCCGGAGGAGCTCGAGACCATGCTGTGGTACATCAAGGGCGCTGACCCGGCTGACGCTCCCAAGGAGGTGCAGGAGGAGATGGCACAACAGGAAGCTGCCGGTGCCGCCGGTGAGGCGGACACCAACCCGGATGGGGCACCTGCCGGTGGGGAAGATACCCGCACCGTACAGGCAACCTATAACCCGTCGTCGGGGGCGTTTTAGGGCCCCGGCGGGCCGACTCGTGTAGGATTAAGCGAGTCTTGGAGGGGAGTACCCCATCCTTCGGCGCTGATCGTCAACACGGCAGCGGCAGCACACACTGCCCGCTCCCGGTCGCGCCGGCCCGGGCGTCCGGGCGGGGGAGACCTCCGGTCAATTTTTTGCTGCAACGACCGGAGGGATAAGTGCCATGAGTGTACCCGTATGGATTTGGCTGCTAACTGGCGCAGTCATTCTCGGATTTTTCGTCTTTGATTTCTACTCGCACGTGCGTATCCCGCACGAGCCCACCCTGAAAGAATCCGGTCTGTGGACCGGCTTCTACGTCGCTTTGGCGCTGCTGTTCGGCGTGGTCATCTGGGTCCTGTGGGACCACGAACACGCCGTGCAGTACTACACCGGTTACGTGACGGAGAAGGCCTTGTCGGTCGACAACCTCTTCGTTTTCGCCCTGATCATGGGCGCGTTCAAGATCCCGCGGAAGTACCAGCAGAAGGTGCTGCTCATCGGCATCGTGCTGGCACTCCTCTTTCGCCTGGTCTTCATTCTGCTGGGCGCCGCGGTCATCGCCGCGTGGTCGGACGTGTTCTACCTGTTCGCCATCTTCCTGCTCTACACCGCCATCAAGCTGATTGTGGACGAGGTTCGCGACGCCCCGGAGACCGACCCGAACGACATGGCGGTCATCAAGATGATCCGCAAGGCCATTCACGTCACCCCGCGCTACCACGGCGACAAGCTCATCCACCGCGAGGAATCCGGCCCCAAGAAGGGCAAGCTGGCGCTGACCCCGCTGTTCGTGGCGCTGGTGGCCATCGGCCTGATTGACATCATGTTCGCCTTCGACTCCATCCCGGCCATTTACGGCATCACCTCGGAAGCGTTTTTGGTCTTTACCACCAACGCCTTCTCGCTGATGGGTCTGCGCCAGATGTACTTCCTGCTCGACGGCCTGTTGGACCGCCTGGTGTACTTGCCGTACGGTTTGGGCATCATCCTGGGCTTCATCGGCGTCAAGCTGCTGCTGCACGCCCTGCACGAGAACAACCTGCCGTTCATCAACGGCGGCGACGACGTCCCGGTGCCGGAGGTTTCCACCATCTGGTCGCTGATCATCATCGTGGGCGTTCTTGTCATCACGGTGTTGGCATCCATCTGGAAGAACAAACGCGACGAAGCCCAAGGCGGCATCAAAGTCTCCCACAATCACTACGACTGGGACGAGGAAGGCAACAAGATCGTCCGCGACAAACGCGGCCACCTCATCGGCAAGGCCGACGAGGTCGCCAGCTCCGAATTGCCTTAAACCCGACCATAGTGGGGCGGTGCGCAGCGCACCGCCCCATCCGATCGTCCCGAGCACGATCTTTCGAAAGCCGGTATTTACGCTGCTGGTGGGAATCTGGTCGCGCACATGTAGCTGCGGCGCCGGAATAAGAGAACACGCAGTCTAGAAAATCTTGGTGACGGGGTTCCACTCGCGGAAGCTGCGGCGGGTTACCACGCCCGAGGTGTGGAACGGGTCGTCGTCCATGATCTTGATGGCGTCGGCGACCTGTGCGTCGTCGTCTAGCTGCAGGATGATGAGCGCCCCGCCGGCTGAATCCGGGTGGGGGCCGGAGCCCACAATGAGGCCCCTCTCGCGCAGGCTGTTGATGAATTCGCGGTGGGCAGGGCGCTGCTCCGACACGAGCGGGTTGGTGGAGGCGTAGTCGTAAAAGGTGGCGAAATACTTCATGCTGTCATCTTAGTTTTTTAGCGCCCGACTCGGCGGTTTTCTTGCGGGCTAGATCGGTCCCCGGTCTAGCCCTGGGTGAGACTTGCTCCCTGAACTCGCGGGGTGTTGGCTTTGTCCGCCCAGCTGATTGCCCGGTGGGACCCCGTTTGGGCCGTGGCAGAAAAGGAAACTATCTAAAGCAGGTAAGATTGTAGACGTGAGTCAACCAGGAACTAGGTCATCCAACCCCGGCCCAGCGCACAGCGGTGGCGGGGGCTTGAAGCGCGGCGGGGAGAAGCCCTCCAATTGGAACCTGCCCAACATCCTGACTAGCCTGCGAATCCTTTTCATTCCGGTCTTTGCCTGGCTCGTGTTGGCTGAACATCAGTGGTGGGCGTTTGCTGTCTTCGCCCTGCTGATGATTACGGACAAGCTCGACGGCGACATCGCCCGGGCTAAGGGACTCATTACGGACTTTGGCAAGATTGCCGATCCGATTGCGGACAAGGCGCTGATGACCACGGCGCTGGTCTGTCTGAATATCATCGGGGTGCTGCCGTGGTGGATCACCGTGCTCATCCTAGTGCGCGAATTCGGCATCACTATCTGGCGCATGGTCATGCTGCGACGCGGGCTGGTGGTCCCGGCCTCCAAGGGCGGTAAGCTCAAGACCGTCCTGCAGTCGCTGGCTGTAGCCATGTATCTGTGCCCGCTGCCTGACTGGATGAATATCCCGACGCTGACCGTCATGCTCCTTGCCATGGCCGTCACGGTTGTCACGGGCGTGCAGTACCTGGCGGATGCCCGGAAGCACAATGCCTAGTCCTGCTGGCCCAAACCCCGCCGCCGGTGAGATGGTGACCGCGCTGAAGGAGCGCGGTGAGACCGTCGCTTGGTGCGAGTCCCTGACCGCGGGGCTGGGCGCGGCCACGCTCGCCACGGTCGCCGGGGCATCGGCGGTGCTGCGCGGGGGACTGGTCACCTACGCCACTGAACTCAAGACCACGCTGGCCGGCGTGGACCCCGCGCTGATCGCGGAGCACACTGTTATCTCCGCGTCAGTGGCGGAGGCGATGGCTGCGGGGGCGCGGGCGCGGTGTGGCGCCGACTGGGGCCTGGCCTTGACCGGCGTGGCCGGGCCCGACCCGCAGGACGGGCACGCGGTCGGCGAGGTCTGGGCGGGGCTTGCCGCCCCGGATGGCTCCCAGCGCTCCTGGCAAGTGGGTGGTCCTGCTGGCCTTTCGGGTACCCGAGACGAGATTCGGACCAGGGCAGTGGCCGAGACGCTTGCCGTGGCTGTGGAAAAGATTCGAATTTTTCCCCGCCGATAGGGAACAAAGTACGTTACTGAGCCGTTGGAACTAGTGATGAACACTACTACCGCACTGCTGGATACCCCCACCCGTTCCCATGCCGCGCCGTTAAACGAGCCGTTGCTGCGGGAGGCCCTGGGCTTGAGCCTGCGTGCTTTCCGCGCGGACAAGTCCGTGACCCTGCGCGAGCTCGCCGCGGTCGCCCACGTCTCGCCGGGCTACCTCTCCGAACTCGAGCGCGGCCGCAAGGAGGTTTCCTCCGAGATGCTCGCGGCGGTCTGCGGCGCCCTCGACGTGTCGGTGGCCGATGTACTCATCGAGGCCGCCGGCTACATGGCGCTGCCGTCGGTGGATGAAGAACTGGCGCAGACCGCCCCGGCTGCCTCCGAGCTTTAGCTCCCCTTGACGCCGCCTATTGGCAGCGTGTGCCCGCTATTTTCGCTACGATGGTGGGTCGAAGCACTACTGAGCAATCGATATGTTTAAAGAAAAGAGGCCCTTGGCTCATGGCTAACCCATTTTCCAAACTCTGGAAGTACCTGATGGCTTTGTTTGACTCCAAGATTGAGGAAAACGCCGATCCGAAGGTCCAGATCGAGCAGGCCATCGAGGACGCTCAGCGCCAGCACCAGGAACTGTCCCAGCAGGCTGCGGCCGTCATCGGTAACCAGCGCCAGTTGGAAATGCAGCTGAACCGCCGCCTGGGCGAGATCGAGAAGCTGCAGGGCAACACCAAGCAGGCCCTGCAACTGGCCGACAAGGCCCGCGCCGACGGCGACGAAACCAAGGCGGTCGAGTACGAAAACGCCGCTGAGGCCTTCGCCGCGCAGCTGGTGACCGCGGAGCAGTCCGTCGAGGACACCAAGAAGTTGCACGACCAGGCCCTGCAGCAGGCAGACCAGGCTAAGAAGGCCGTCGAGCGCAACGCTATGGCGCTGCGCGAGAAGGTGGCGGAGCGCTCCAAGCTGCTGAGCCAGCTGGAGCAGGCTAAGATGCAGGAGAAGGTCTCCGAGTCGCTGAGCAGCATGAACGAGCTGTCCAACGGCTCGACCCCGTCGCTGGACGCCGTCCGCGACAAGATCGAGCGCCGCTACTCCAAGGCTCTGGGGCAGGCCGAGCTGGCTGAGAACTCCGTCGAGTCCCGCATGCAGGAGATCCAGCAGGCCGGCGTGCAGTTGGCCGGCCACTCCCGTCTGGAGCAGATCCGCGCCGAGATGAACGACTCCAAGCCGGTCGAGTCGGGCCAGAAGAAGCAGCAGATTGAGTCCGGCCAGAGCACCAGCGGCAACGCCCAGTCGGAGGCCGGCAAGGCAGCCCAACCGGAGGTCAGCAACGACGCCGTGGAGGCCCGCCTGCGCGAGCTGCGCGGTGAGTAATCCGCACTAGTTACTGTGCTTAGCATCAGCGCCCGCTGACAGGCACAAGCCCCCAGCCATCCCGAACAGGGAAGCTGGGGGCTTGCTGCGTTGCGGGCGCTAATCGCCGACGCCGCGGGCGGCCAGCGCCTCGCCCATAGCCTGGGCGCGGCGGATGGAGCGAATGACCACCGGGGTGGCAAAGGCCATCACGGACATGTTCGCCCCGCGGGCCTTGCGGGCGTCCAAGACCTCGCCGACGGTTTCGAACAACAGCGGGATGAGTCGGATAGTCAGGGACATCGCCAAGCTGATGGTCTCCACGGGAAGGCCGAAACGCGCCAGGGGAGCGAGGGTCCGCTCCATCGACTCCATGATCTCGTCCACCGTCGAGGTGAGAGTGAGCAGGAAGGCGACTTCCATCGCCGCGAAGATGGTCAAGAACATCACTGCCGCGTACTCGAAGTCGCGCGACCACCATTGGAAGGCCGCCAGCGGCACGAGGATAAACAAGGGCAGGGTGAGCTGGCTGGCGATGATGGACGGCGGGACCTGGGCCAGGGCGTAGGGGATAGCGCCTACGATTACCGCAGCTAGGGCCCAGGGGATGGTCTTGATGAAGATGCTGGTGACCAAGATAAAGACGATGATGATAGCCAGCTTCACCGAGGGGGAGAGCCGGTGGACGATGGTGTCTTTATCGACGTAGACATTCAGCGGTATGTTTTTGCGCCGCACGAGCGTTGACTCCTTTGCCTTAGAGCGGGCGGGCCGCCATGAGGTTGCGGTAGAAACCTAAGACCTCCACCGGCGGGCCGTCGGCGGCGACCTGGTGGTCGTCGATGCAGATGACCCGGTCGAAGTCGTTGAGGAAATCCAGGTCGTGCGTGACGACGATGAGCTGTTGCTCCAGGCTGGCGAACTCGCGCCGGATGCGGTCGCGGTTGCGCAGGTCCAGCAGGGTAGTGGGTTCGTCGGCGAGGATCAGCGTGGGGTCGATGACGAGTACGGCCGCGAGTGCCAGCATCTGCTTCTGCCCGCCCGACAGGGTGTGCGGGGATTGCTCCGCTAGGTCCGTCAGCCCGAAACGCTCGAGGGCGGCGTCGACACGGCGGTTGCGCTCCTCCTTCGACAGCTTGAAGCGGCGCAGGGAAAAGGCGATGTCGTCGCGCACCTGCGGCATGACGATCTGGTTTTCGGCGTCGGAGAATACGAAACCGATCTTTTTGCGCAGCTCCTTGCCGTTTTCTTCGACGTCGAGTCCGTCGACGGTCACCGTACCGCTGGTCGGCTCACCCAGTCCGTTGATAAGACGGGTCAGGGTGGATTTGCCGCCGCCGTTCGCGCCGATGATGCCGATCCGGTGCTCGTTAAGCTCCAGGCAGATATCGCGCAGGACCTCGGTCTCGTCGTAGGTGACGCCGACGTGGTCGAATTTAATTGTTGGCACGGCGGTCTGCTCGTCGCTTGGTAGCGCCCATGAGATCCGGGAAGGCGGCGTGTACGCCGTACGCAATGATGATGGCGACGACGAGCTTCGCGGAGTCCACTGGGACGAAGGCGAATTGGGCCACGGTGGCCTCGGTCAGCGAGAGGCCGGAGCGGACCATCAGGCCGATAGCGCCGCAGACGTACTGGATGAGCAGGGCCACGAAGCCGGCCAGGATGAAGATGCCGATGCGGGCGCCCTTGGCGCGCGGGGCGCGGTAGGCGATGGAGCCGGCGACCCACGGGGAGATCACGTAGCCGATTATGTAGCCCACGGTCGGGCCGGCCAGGGCGCGCAGCGTCGTGCCGCCGCCGGCCAGTACCGGCAGGGCTAGCCCGAGGAAGAGGAAGAGGAGGCCGACGGCCAGGCCGCGCTTGCCTCCCAGGACGAGCCCGGCCAGGATGATGGCGGCGTTCTGCAAAACGATCGGGACGCCGGCGGTGCCGACGGGGATGGAGACAAAGGCGAGGACAATGACGAGGGCGGTAAAGACCGCCACGTAGGCCAGATCGGAGGCCAGGGTATTCTTCTTCATGCCCGAAAACCCTAGCAGCGAATTGGCATTCTGCAGGAAACCGGCGCTTTTGAACAGTGTTCATGCAGGACAGAGGTACCCCCGCTAGGGCCCCTTATAGTGAGAAGGGCAAACGTTTTTCTGTACGCCCGCCGGGTTGGTTGACCGCGGATATAACGCGGTAGGATGGCGGGCATGCGTTTGACGGAGTACACCCAGCTTATTACGGACGAATTCGGGGCCGAAAAGGCCGCCTGGATTTCCCATTCGCATGTCCTGGCCGAGTTCGGGGATACCGCGGACGTGCTTATCGAACGCGGCGTCGATCCGGGCAAAGTCTGGGACGGGTTGTGTGACGATTTCAGCGTCCCGGAAGAGCGCCGACTGGGCGTGGACTATCCGACCAAATGATCCGCAGACGGCGTGCCGCATTCGAAATTCGAACAGGCGTGCGTGTACTATGGGGGTGGTGTCCGTCGGCGGTATTAGGTTCTACGGTGTAAACGCCAGCGCGCGGGAACCTACCGGCTAGCCGGCGGAGTCTAAAAGTTAAGGCCACGGGTTTATCCGTGCGCTGAGTTATAAACGCGAAGTGCTCTAAGTACTCAAGCCCAAAAGACTTGTTAAAGAAAAGGTGAGTTAGAACCATGGCTGCTAAGAAGAAGTCCGCTAAAGCCACCGGAAATAGCGCGGATGACCGCAAGAAGGCGCTAGACGCCGCGATGGCCATGATCGAAAAGGATTATGGCAAGGGCGCGGTCATGCGTCTGGGCGATGACAACCGCCCGCCCATCCAGGCGATTTCCTCCGGCAACACCGCCATTGATATCGCGCTGGGTATCGGCGGCTTCCCGCGCGGCCGCGTGGTAGAGATCTACGGCCCAGAGTCTTCCGGTAAGACCACGGTGGCCCTGCACGCCATCGCGGAGGCCCAGAAGGGCGGGGGCATTGCCGCCTTTATCGACGCCGAGCACGCCCTCGACCCAGAATACGCTCGTTTGCTGGGAGTGGACACGGACAACCTGCTGGTCTCCCAGCCGGATACCGGTGAGCAGGCGCTGGAGATCGCGGACATGCTGGTGCGCTCCGGTGCCATCGACATCATCGTGGTAGACTCCGTGGCCGCGCTGACGCCGAAGGCGGAAATCGAAGGCGAGATGGGCGACAGCCACGTCGGCTTGCAGGCCCGCCTGATGTCGCAGGCACTGCGTAAGATGACCGGCGCGCTGTACAACTCCGGAACAACCGCCATCTTCATTAACCAGTTGCGTGAAAAGATCGGCGTCATGTTCGGCTCCCCGGAGACGACCACCGGCGGTAAGGCCCTGAAGTTCTACGCCTCGGTGCGCTGCGACATCCGCCGCATCCAGACCCTGAAGGACGGCCAGGACGCCATCGGTAACCGCACCAAGATGAAGATCGTCAAAAACAAGGTCTCCCCGCCGTTCAAGATCGCGGAGTTCGACATCATGTACGGCGAGGGCATCTCCCGTGAGTCCTCCATCATCGACCTGGGTGTCGAGCACGGCTTCATCAAGAAGTCCGGCTCCTGGTTCACCTACGAGGGCGACCAGCTGGGGCAGGGCAAGGAGAAGGCCCGCAACTTCCTAAAGGAAAACCAGGACCTGGCTAATGAGATCGAGAAGAAGATCTTCACCAAGCTGGGCGTGGGCGCCGACGCCGCCAACGCGGGCGAGGAAGTCGCCATGGACGTGCCGGGTGCCGATGATGACCTTACGGATGAGTCGGTCGGCCTGGTGCCGAACGTCGACTTTGACGACGACCAGGACTAGGTAGATGCCGCAGCCATCACCGGACAAGATCGCGCGGCTGCAGCGCGCCTTGGACGATTACGCGCGCGGCAGCGGCGAGACCGATCTCTTCGATAGAGAAGCCGAGGAATCCAAGTCCAAGGTCCGCGAGCGTGCCTTGCGGCTGCTGGACCAGCGCTCCCGCTCGCGGCAAGAGCTCGCCCAGCGCCTGGAGAAGCTCGAATTCGACCCCGCGGTCGTCGCGGACGTTTTGGATGACTTGTCCCGGGTGGGGCTTGTCGATGACGCCACCTTCGCCCGCGAGTGGGTGCGCCAGCGCCACCAAGCCCGCGGGAAATCCGCCCGCGTGCTGGACCAGGAGCTGCAGCGCAAGGGCGTGGGTGCTGAGGAGCGCCAGGTGGCGTTGGAACAGATTGACGCCGCCGACGAGCGCGCCATGGCCTGGTCGCTGGCGCAAAAGAAGGCCCGCGGCGTGAAGGCCGTGCCCGCAGATAGGCACGAGCGGGACAAGGCGCTACGCCGCATCGTCGGCGTGCTGGCCCGCCGCGGTTTCCGGGAATCTGACTCGCTGGATCTGGCGAAGAAGGCGCTGGCCGAGCGCGAGGCCGAGCTGGAAGCCTAGGCCCCGGGCAGTTATGAAATGGCCTGGTTGATCATTAAAATGAACCGGCGTGACTAACCCCATGACTGAAAACCCGCGCACCTACGAGGTGCGCACGTTCGGCTGTCAGATGAACGTGCACGACTCGGAGCGTATCTCCGGCCTCCTGGAGGACGCCGGTTACGTGGCCGCCCCGCAGGAGGTGGAGCCGGATCTGATCGTCTTCAACACCTGCGCGGTGCGCGAGAACGCCGACAAGCGTCTCTACGGCACTCTGGGTTCGCTGAAGAAGACGAAGGAGAACCACCCCGGCATGCAGATCGCCGTGGGCGGGTGTCTGGCACAGAAGGACAAGGACACCGTCTTGACCAACGCGCCGTGGGTGGACGCTGTTTTCGGTACCCACAACATGTCCGCGCTGCCGACGCTGTTGGAGCGCGCCCGCCACAACGACGAGGCGCAGATCGAAATCGTCGACGCGCTGGAGGCGTTCCCCTCGGTGCTGCCCGCCAAGCGCGAGTCCGCCTACTCCGGTTGGGTCTCCATCTCCGTCGGCTGCAACAACACGTGCACCTTCTGCATCGTGCCCTCGCTGCGCGGCAAGGAAGAGGACCGCCGGCCCGGCGACATCCTCGCCGAGGTCCAGGCGCTGGTCGACCAGGGTGTGTCCGAGGTGACCCTGCTGGGCCAGAACGTCAACGCCTACGGCGTCCACTTCGCCGACCCGGAACTGCCGCGCGACAAGTACGCGTTTTCCAAGCTCTTGCGTCAGGTGGGCCGGATCGAGGGCCTAGAGCGCCTGCGCTTTACCTCCCCGCACCCGGCGGAATTTACCTCCGACGTCATCGACGCCATGGCGGAGACCCCGGCGGTCTGCCCGCAGCTGCACATGCCGCTCCAGTCGGGCTCGGACAAGGTGCTCAAAGACATGCGCCGGTCCTACCGCACGAAGAAGTTTCTCCGCATCCTGGATGAAGTCCGCGAGAAGATCCCGCACGCGGCGATCACCACCGACATCATCGTCGGCTTCCCGGGCGAGACCGAGGAGGACTTCCAGGAGACCATGGAGCTGGTGCGCAAGGCGCGGTTTAGCTCCGCGTTCACGTTCCAGTACTCCCCGCGGCCGGGCACCCCGGCGGCGGAGATGGAACAGCAAATCCCTAAGGACGTCGTCCAGGACCGCTTCGAGCGCCTGGTGGCCCTGCAGGACTCCATCCAGGCCGAGGAAAACGCCCAGCTGGTCGGCACCGACGTGGATCTGCTCGTGCAGGCCACCGGCGGGCGCAAGAACGACCAGACCCACCGCCTGTCCGGGCGCGCCCGCGACGGCCGCCTAGTCCACTTCGCCGCTGTGGACGGCGATGGGAACGACATCCGGGATGAAATCCGCCCCGGCGACATCGTGCACACCACGGTGACGGATTCCGGCTCCTTCTTCCTGGTGGCCGACGCCGGGGTGAGCTCCCACCGCCGCACCAAGGCCGGCGACATGTCGGCCGCCGGCCAGACCCCGACCACGGCGCCGGTTGGCGTTGGCCTGGGGTTGCCGTCGGTGGGGCGGCCGGCCGAAACCCCGGCATCCGCTAACGGCGGGTGCTGCTAAACAAACCGAGTAAGGTCGAAGACTGTGACTGATTCAAATCGCCCGGAAACGCCATCCTCCAGCTCGGAAGTAGAGCAGCCGGAACCGCTGCTCTATATTGAAAACAGCAAGGAAAAGCAGGCCGCCGCCGCGGCGGAAAAGCGCGCGGCGCGCACGATGGACCTGCGCGGCCATATCGTCACCCTCTGGGTGGCCGTGGCCCTGTTCGTGGCCTACCTGCTGCTGCCGCACGCGGGCCCGGTCCGCGGTTTCCAAGTGCTGACCGGGCAGTCCGGTGAGGTGGAGATCTCCATCGTGGAATACGTCTTCGCCGTGCTGATGACCCTAGGCGTGGGCGTGCTGACCACCCTGACGCTGATTACCCGCCGGGCCGCATTCGGCCTGGCCGGCTGGATGATGGCGACGGTGGCCTTCGCGGTCTCGTTGTTCATGTTCTGGGTGCGCGGCTCCCAGAGCTACGGGGTCGGCATCGGCGCCGTCTGCGGGGTCGTCGCCTGCGGCCTGACCTTTATCGCCTACTGCCTGGTGGCCCTGCGCCGCAGCCCGGAGCAGCAGGAGGCCCAGGAGCGCGCTCGCGCGGCGGCCGGGACTATGGACGAGGTCGGACAGGTCCAGAACCGCATCCGCGCCACCGTGGACCCAGACAGTAACCCGCTGCTGGTCGATGACCGCCGCCAGCAGGCCGCGGCCCGCTACCGCCGCACCCACGGCGAGACCAACGGGACCGGCCAGCCGCGGAACTAACGAAACTGCAGGTCGCGCTGCCAGGCCGTGGTCACGGCGATGGGCTGGCTGTCCAGGCGCGCGTGCAGCGCCCGCGCGGGCACGTCGCTGAGCGCGGCGGAGCCGTAGACCCGGTTAAGTTCCGGCCAGAAATCTCGCGCCATAACTAGCGCGGCCCGCGCGGTGGCCGTGGCCAGCCCCTGGCGGCGCCAATCCCGGTCGGTGACCATGAGTGTCCATTCGGCTATCTCCGCGTACCCGCCGTGGTGGCGGCCGCACTCGGCGAGGCTGCGCACGCGGCGGCTGGCCCCGGTGGCATCGATAGCCGCCACGAGGACGGTCTCGGACCGGCGCTCGTGCACACGGGCGGCGGGCCTCGTTGAGCCTGTCGGCAGTCCAGGCTACCGGCTCGACGGTCATCGCCCCGTAGTCGGCGTCCTGCGAGGCCACCGTGAGAAGCTCGACGACCTGGGGCTCGATATCGGCGGGCAGGTCGTAGTTGTGGAAGGCAGCGAACTGCCAACCCTCGGGCAGGCCGGGGAGACCTGGGAGATTCGCGAGATCCGGGAGAACCGGGGAGTCCGGGGTGGCCTGGCCGCCCGCCGCCGTTATGTGGGTGACCAGCTGGGTCTCGGCGTGCCGGCGGCTAAACCGGCTGCGCGTGAAGACCTCCGCGAGGGAGGCGGGCAGGACCTCGTCGTCCGGCGTGTGCATCATCCCGGTGAGCACGCGGGCACGGCCCAGGCGCTGGGCGAGATCGCAGCCGGTATCCAGCATCCAGGCCAACAAATCCGCGGCCTCCGGCTCCAGCGGGGTGCCCGGCAGGGGGAGGTAGCCCGCGTCCAACACGCAGTCGAGCTCGGCGTTGCCCAAATCCTCGAGCTGCGGGCGGCTGAGCTGGATGAAGCCCACGTAGTCGAGCTCCGGGATGTCACCGGTGCTGGCCAGCAGCGGGTAGCCCAGCGGGGAGAGCTCGCCCACGGGAACGGGGCCGGAGACAACCGCGAAAAGGTCAGTGAGCATCTCCGGGGTGCCGCACAGCGCGTGCAGCGCCAGCTCCGCGGACATGGAGGCCGCCGGATCCCTGGTGGCTTCCTGAGCGGCCAGGTTCGACAGGAAGCTCAGCGTCCGGATGGCATCGCTGGGCTCGGTGAATACCGCAGGCTGGCCCGGGGCGACCGGACGGCCGTCGCTGGTGCGGGGAGCGGCAAGGTGGGCCAGGTGCAGGTGGGGGAAATCAGGCACGGGTACTACTGCTCATCCAGTACCGCGGCGGCGGTCTGGGCCCACTGCTCCCACTGCTCGGCCTGGGCGCGCAGCTTCTTTTCCTTCTGCGTGTTGCCCGTGGCGGCGGCCGCATCCGCCTGCTGGTTAAAGTCCTGAGCACGGGAGCGGAACTGTTCCACGCGCGCCTGGGCCTCCGGGTCGGTGCGGCGCCACTGGGACTCCTCGGCGTCGGAGACGCGCTTTTCGACTTCGGCGATCTTGTCCTCGTACTCGCGGATCTGGTTGCGCGGGACGAAGCCAATCTCCTCCCACTTTTCCTGCAGCTCGCGCAGCTTGGCCTTGGCGGTGTTCAGGTTGGCCGCCGGGTCGATCTGCGGGGAGTACTCCGCCAGCAGCGTGTCCTTGGCTTGGGCGTTGGCGGCGAATTCCTTGTCGCGCTCCGCGTTGACCTGGTTGCGGGCGTTGAAGAAGTGGTCCTGGGCGGCGCGGAACCGCGCCCAGAGGCGATCATCCACGTCGCGCGGGGCGCGGCCGGCGGCCTTCCACTCTTGCATCAGGTCGCGATAGGCGCGGGCGGTCGGGCCCCAGTCGGTGGAGTTCTGGAGTGCCTCGGCGCGCTCGACCAGCTCTTCCTTCTTCTTCCGGGCGGCAGCGCGAGAGCGGTCCAGCTCCGCGAAGTGAGAGCCGCGGCGGCGGTTGAAGGCGTCGCGGGCGCGGGAGTAGCGCTTCCACAGCTGGTCATCGGTCTTGCGGTCGATGCCTTTGATGGTCTTCCACTCGTCCAGGATGGCGCGGATGCGGTCGCCGGCGGCCTTCCACTCGGTGGAGTTTTCCGCGATCTCCTCGGCCTCAGCCGCGAGCTTTTCCTTCTCCGCGATGGCCGCGGCGCGGCGCTCGGCCTTGTCAGCCTGGGCCTTCTCCCGCGCGGCGGCGGAGTGGTCCATGATGGCGGCCAGGCGCTTGTCCAGCGCGTCCAGGTCGCCCACCACGGCGGCGGTGGCCAGGTCCGCGCGCAGGGTGGCGGCGGTGTCCTTGATGGAATCCGCCTCCTGCGGGTTGGCCTTGAGGCGGGCCTCGAGCAGCTCGACCTCGGTGGCCAGGTCGTCGTAGCGCTTGCCGAAGTGGGCCAGGCCCTCGGCGGCCGTACCCGCCTGCCAGGAGCCCACGGCGCGCTCGCCGTCACCGGTGGTGACGTAGACGGTGCCGTCTGCAGCCACCCGGCCCCACTTGGTCGGGTCGGACTTCGGCGTCTGGGACAGTGCTACCGGCGTTGCCGGCTGAGCCCCGGGCTGCGGGGTTTGACCCGGCTTCGGGGCCTGCGGCCGAGGGCCGGGCTTCGGCATGTTGCCGGGGTGCGGTACCTGTGATTGAGGGGCCATGAGTCAAACACCATCCTTGTGCAAAAATCGCCGCCGCGCGACACGGCTGCCTTCTACGTGAGTATGCGATTTCGCGCCCTAAAAAGCGCGAAGTGCCGATTCATTACTTTACTCGGTATTCACCCGCCACGTGCGGACTCCCAGGCGGCCGGGTGAACTGTGGGGCAGCCCCGCCAGCGGCTAAGATTATCCGCGTATGTCTACCTTCGTGATAATCCCCGGTTCCCCCGCCTTGGTGCGCGAACTCGCGCCTAGCGATGCCGCCGGGGCCCAATTGCTAGACCACGCCCGCGCGGCGCTGGGGCAGGCGGTAGCCACGCTTCGCGCGCACGCCCTAGCCGAGCACGCCCGCGTGCCGGTCGACGTGGTCTGCTCGCAGGCGCCGCGCTGGCGCACCAAACACGCCGGCTCCTTCGCGGCCTGGGGCGCGCCGCAGGTCCGGGTGTCGGGCGGGCATTACCTGGCGGAGCTGGTGGCCCGCTACGTCGCCGAGCCCGTCGACGGGGTAGAGGTGCGGGCCGTGCGCGAGCACCTCGGCACGCCCGACCAGCAGGCCATCACCGTGGTGGTCGTCGACGGCAGCGCCGGGCTAGACAGCCGCGCCCCGCTGGCCGAGCTGCCCGCAGCAGCCGCGGCGCACCAGTGGTGCTGCGAGCTGCTTGGAGGAGGCAGCACCACCCCGCACGCATGGGACGCGGGGCACCTGTTCGAGGCCGGCATCGTCGAGCCGGCGCTCTGGCTGGAGCTGGCCGAGTGCGCCTCCCGCTGGGGCCGGCGGGAGGCGGAGCTCATCGCCGCGGACGACTCCCTGGGTGTGGGGCGCTACGTCGCGCGCTGGGAGGTGGACTAATGCTGCCAACCCCCATTGCCGTGGTGGGGCCGACGGCCTCCGGCAAATCCGCGCTCGGCGTGGCCCTGGCGCACGCACTCGACGGGGAAGTGGTCAACGTCGACTCCATGCAGCTGTACCGCGGCATGGATATCGGCACGGCTAAGCTTTCTGTCGAAGAGCGCGAAGGCATCCCGCACCACCAGCTGGACGTCTGGAACGTCACGGAGACCGCCTCCGTGGCCCGCTACCAGACCGCGGCGATAGCCGACGTGGAAGACATCCAGTCCCGGGGCAAGACCCCCATCCTGGTCGGCGGGTCGATGCTCTACGTCCAGTCCCTGGTCGATGATTGGCAGTTCCCGCCAACGGACCCGGACGTCCGCCAGAAATACGAAGACCTCCGGCTAGACATCGGCACGGCGGCCCTACACGACCTGCTGGCCGAGCGGGACCCGCAGGCCGCCGAGACCATCGAGGACCAAGACCCGCGGCGCACCGTGCGCGCCCTGGAAGTCATCGAGCTGACCGGCCGGCCCTTCCAGGCCAGCCAGCCGCCCAAGAACGCCCCGCCCCGCTGGGGGACGCGGCTGCTGGGGCTGCACGCCCCGGCCGAATGGCTCAACCCGCGCATTGAGCTGCGCACCCGGCAGATGTTCGCCCAGGGGCTGGTCGGCGAGGTCGAAGGCCTCAAAGAGATGGGCCTGCGGGCGGACTCCACGGCGGGCCGGGCCATCGGCTACGCGCAGGTCCTGCAGTACCTCGACGGCCAGCTCTTTCTAGATGAGGCGGAAGAAAAGACCGTCTTCGGCACGCGCCGCTACGTGCGGCGCCAACGCTCCTGGTTCCGCCGGGACAAGCGCATCTACTGGTTGGATGCGGCCGGCGACACCTTCGCCGCGGCCCAGCAGGCCTTAGGCCTGGGCTAGTAGCCTTGCCGCCCCGCGCACCCCAGCCCCGCTGGCTGGGGCCTGGTCGGGAAAACAGTAGACGAAACAGTAGACTCGGTGCCATGCGAGTTAGTAAAGGTCACGGAACCGAGAACGATTTCCTCATCATCCCGAGCTTCGAGGAGCTCGTGGATCTGCCCGAAAAGCGCGTGCAGCGGCTGTGCGACAGGCGCGCCGGGCTCGGCGCTGACGGCGTGTTGCGCGTGGTGCGCGCCGGGCAGCTGCTGGAGGCCGGCGAGATCGAGGAGCTGCCCGCTGGCTTGGACCGCGAGGATTGGTTCATGGACTACCGTAATGCGGATGGCTCCGTGGCGGAGATGTGCGGCAACGGCACCCGGGTCTTCGCCCACTGGCTCAGCGCCCACGGCCTGGTCGATGGCTCCACCTTCAACGTCGGCACCCGCGCCGGCACCAAGGAGGTGACGGTGCACGCTGCCGATGCCACGGACGCCACCGTCAGCGTCCAGATGGGCGAGGCGAAGGTGCTAGGGGGCTCGACCGCGCAGGTGGGCACCCACCGGGTAGCGGGCCTTGGCGTGGACGTGGGAAACCCCCACTTGGCCGCGGTCGTGCCGGGCCTGGAACCGGCGGAGCTTGCCGAGTGGGAGCTGGGCACCCCGACCTGGGACACGGATTTTTTCCCGGCGGGGGTCAACGTGGAAATCGTCACCCCGGCCGCAGACGGCGAGGTGCACATGCGCGTGGTCGAGCGCGGCGTAGGGGAGACGCGCTCGTGCGGTACGGGAACCGTGGCCGCCGCGCGCGTCGCGCTGGCCGATGCCGGCCGCGGGGAGGGTACCGTGCGCGTCCACGTGCCGGGCGGGACCGTGGAGGTCACCATCACCGACGGCGGCTCGGTACTGACCGGCCCGTCGCGGATCGTCGCGGACGGGGAGACCAGCCTCTAGCTGGCCTCGTCGCCCAGGCTGTTGTCGGGGCCCTCGCTGTTATAGCGCGCGCCCAGCCGCTGGGCGGACCGGCGGGCGTTGATCCAGGACTCCTTGATATCGAGCGCGCGCTGGTCGGTGACCCGCAGCAGCGACTCCAAGTCCTGGGTTTCTAGCTCCGTGCTGGCCAAGCGGGCATTCAGCCGGTTGAGGAAGCGGCGCGCGGAGGCGTACTGGTAGTGGAAGTTTTCTACCGCCTCGTCGCCGCAGTCGTAATCCAGCAGCGCCGGGCGGTGCAGGGTGCGGTCCGCGATGGTGTCGGCGTCCTGGGCGTTGCTGAAGTGGTCGAATTCGTCCATGACGTCCGTGATGTCTTCCGCCGACAGCTGGATGGAAGAGCGCAGCACCCGGTGTTCGTGGGCGTCCGGGCGCATGGAGAGCATGACCCACACCGCCCCGGCCAGCAGGAGCGCGACCACTAAGCCGACTACCTTGAGCAGCCCGATGAGGAAGGCGGCGGCGATGATCGTCGAAACGATCGCCAGGGCGCGGCGCTGGCCAGCGGATCGGGGGAAAGGCAGTGGCATGGTGGGGTCACCTCCTTGAAGGGCCGGTTAAATATCGGAAGCTACGAATAAACGGACAGGACTTTGAGGGGCATCTTACCGTGTGGGACGGCCGTCGACTAGGAACAACCGCAACCGCCGGAGCCGCACCCGCAGCCCCCGCCGGAGCCACAGCCGCCGGTCGGGGCGGCCACGCTAGCGGTCAGCAGGGCCGAGGCGGCCAGGACCGTGTTCTTTTCCGGCAGCTCGCCGCCGTCGTCGGGCAAGCAAACATCCAGCGGGAAGGCGCCGTCGAGCACCACGTGGGCAAAGCGCTGGCCGGTCAGCTCGTTGGTCAGCCACTGGCTTTCCATCACGCGCCCGGCGAACTCGAAGGCCGGGGTCGGGGCCAGGGCCCCGGAGCCGGAGGCGATGATCTCCGCGCCGCTGGACTTGGCCACCGCCGGGAACTGGCCGGTTTCGGCCTCAAAGGCCTCGGCAGAGGCGTAGCGGCGGGTCTCCAATGCCAAGGCGGTCAGACTGACCTGCTGCCACTGCTGGGTTTCTTCCTCCGCCAGCAGCGGGCCCTGGGCGAGGTTCGCGGTCACCGTGGCCAGCACCGTGCCGAAGGGGTCGATGACCTCCAGGTGGGCGAGCACGTCGTTGACCATGTCGACGTGGGCGAAGGACTGCGTTACGGCGTTGAAGCCGACGAAGGTGGCAAACGGCTCCACGGCGAGGATGTTGAGCTGCGCGCCGCTCGGGTCGGTGAACTGGATGAGCTGCCCGCCGCGGACCTCGCCAGTGACCTGCAGGTGATCCGTGGCGATCGCCGCCTCGACGGCTTGTTGCCAGCGGTCGAAGTTAAAGCCCAACGCCGCCATTTCCGGCAGCTTGTGCACCGTCCCGGCCGGTTGTTCTGCGCGGGCGGCGGGCGCTTCCGGGGTCGGCTGCTGGGAAGAGGCTGGGGTATCGGCCGCGGTCGTCGGGCCGGACTGGCTGGCATGCGTGGTCATATCGATATTCTATCCCTTACGAGTGCCGGCACTTAAATTCGCGGCGGCCGTCCGTGGGCCCCGCCCGCTGTCCCCAGACGGCACCCGCGGAAGCGGCGGTCTTCAGTTAGCCGGTGTCACTTGGGGTTTAGCGCAGTGACGTGGAAGAATAAGTACCAATATGACTGAATCTTCACAATTTAGTAACGAGCACGAAAAGCTGCTCGCCCACGCCTTCCGCGACAACGCGCCGCAACGGCCCGCGCACGCGGACGAGGAACTAAGCACCGGTGAGATGGATCTGGCAGAGCGTAACGCTTTGCGCAGCGTGACCCGGGAGACCACCATCCGCGCCGAGGACACCACGGATGGCTACGAAGTTGAGTACCGAAAGCTGCGCCTGGAGCAGGTCATCCTGGTCGGTGTGTGGACCGAGGGCACCATCGCCGAGGTCGAGGCCACCCTGGACGAGCTGGCCGCCTTGGCCGAGACCGCCGGCGCCGAGGTCGTCGAGCTCATCTACCAGAAGCGCGACAAGCCAGACTCCGGCACGTTCATCGGCTCCGGCAAGGTCAAGGAGCTCAAAGAGATCGTGGAGGCCACCGGCGCGGACACGGTCATCTGCGACGGCGAGCTCAACCCCGGCCAGCTGACCGCGCTGGAGCGCGCCCTCAACACTAAGGTCATCGACCGCACGATGCTGATTCTGGATATCTTCGCCCAGCACGCGAAGTCTAAGGAAGGTAAGGCGCAGGTCTCGCTCGCCCAGCTGGAGTACCTTTACACACACACCCGTGGTTGGGGCGGCAACCTGTCGCGCCAGGCGGGCGGCCGCGCCGGCTCCAACGGCGGCGTGGGCCTGCGTGGCCCGGGTGAGACCAAGATTGAGACCGACCGCCGCCGCATCCGCACGGAGATGGCCCGCCTGCGCAAGGCGCTGCGGAACATGAAGACCGCGCGTGAGGTCAAGCGCTCCCGCCGCGCCGCGTCCACGGTGGCGCAGATCGCCATTGCCGGCTACACGAACGCGGGCAAGTCCTCGCTCATCAACGCGATGACCGGGGCCGGCGTGCTGGTGGAAGACGCCCTGTTCGCCACGCTGGATCCCACCACCCGCCGCGCGCAGCTGGGCGACGGCCGCCAGGTGGTCTTCACCGACACCGTCGGCTTCGTCCGCCACCTGCCCACGCAGCTGGTCGAGGCCTTCAAGTCCACGCTGGAGGAGGTGCTGGGCGCGGATCTCATGCTGCACGTGGTCGACGGCTCGGATCCCTTCCCGCTCAAGCAGATCTCCGCGGTCAACAAAGTCACCTACGACATCGTCAAGGAGACGGGGGAGAACCCGCCGCCGGAAATCATCGTGATCAACAAGATCGACCAGGCCGATCCCCTGGTGCTGGCGGAGGTCCGCCACACCCTGGACCGCGACAACGTGGTCTTCGTCTCGGCGAAGACCGGCGAGGGCGTCGACGAGCTGACCACCCGGGTCGAGCTCTTCCTCAACACCCTGGACGCGGACGTCGAGTTGCTCGTGCCGTACACCCGCGGCGACGTGGTGGCCCGCCTCCACGAGGAGGGCACGGTGCGCAGCGAGGACTACTTGGAAGACGGCACTCGGATAAGCGCCCGCGTGCCGCAGCAGGTCGCGGCGGAGCTTACCGAGTTTCGCGTGGATTAACCCTGCCCGGCGCAGGTGATCCATAATGAAGACTCGTGAGTAATATTTTCGGATGGACCGTCCACGGTGACGGAAAGAAGATCGCCCCGGGGGCCGTGGTCGCCCCGGAAGAACGGTTGAACTGGCCGCGCACCATCGGCATTGGCATGCAGCACGTCGTGGCCATGTTCGGCGCCACGCTGCTGGTGCCCACCCTGACCGGTTTCCCGGTCAATACCACGCTGTTGTTCTCCGGCATCGGCACCATCCTGTTCTTGGCGATTACCCGCAACCGCCTGCCGTCCTACCTGGGCTCCTCGTTCGCCTTCATCGCGCCGCTCTCCGCCTCGCAGGCCCAGGGCATTGGCGTGCAGGCCGGCGCCGTGCTGTGCACGGGCGTGGCGTTGATTATCATCGGCCTCATCGTCAAGGCAGCGGGCAAGCGCGTTATCGACGCCGTCATGCCCCCGGCCGTTACCGGCGCCATCGTCGCACTCATCGGCCTGAACCTGGCCCCGAACGCAGCCGCGAACTTCTCCAGTCAGCCGCTGGTGGCCGCCGTGACCCTGGTGGTCATCCTGCTGGCCACGGTGGCCGGCCGCGGCATGGTCTCGCGCCTGTCCATCCTCATCGGCGTCGTAGTCGGCTGGGCCTTTGCCGCGCTGACCGGCAACTTGGAACCGTCCGCCGGCGAATCCATTAGGGAGGCAGCCTGGGTGGGCCTGCCGCAGTTCCACGCCCCGGAGTTCAACCTCTCGGCCATCGCGGTGGCCCTGCCGGTGCTGGTCGTCCTCATCGCCGAAAACGTCGGCCACGTCAAGGCCGTCTCGGAGATGACCAACCGGGACCTCGACGACTTGGCGGGCGATGCCCTCTTCGCCGACGGCCTGGCCACCTCTTTGGCCGGCGGCTTCGGCGGCTCCGGCACCACCACCTACGCGGAAAACATTGGTGTCATGGCCGCCACCCGGGTCTATTCCACCGCCGCCTATTTCGTCGCGGCCCTGACCGCCATCGCCCTGGCATTCGTCCCGAAATTCGGCGCGCTCATCTTCACCATCCCCACCGGCGTGCTGGGCGGAGCCACCCTGGTGCTCTACGGGCTCATCGGCATGCTCGGCGTGCGCATCTGGATGGACAACAAGGTCAACTTCAACAACCCGGTCAACCTGACCGCGGCCGCCGTGGCGCTCATCGCCGGAATCGGCAACCTCACCCTCGACGTCTTCGGCGTCACTCTCGAGGGCATCGCCTGGGGCTCCGTCGGCATCATCATCGGTTACCCCATCATGAAGCGCCTCTACGACCACGTCGGGGAAGGGCAGAACGCGAAGTATTAGGCTCCCGCTCAATCAGCTTAAGCGCTGTCTGGTTATCTGGACAGGGCTTTTCGCGATCTTGGAGGTTCTAAAGTGCGTGAGCGCGGCTTTGTGGTCGAGTTGAGA
Organism: Corynebacterium sp. HMSC04H06; assembly: GCF_001815935.1. Classification (GTDB taxonomy): domain Bacteria; phylum Actinomycetota; class Actinomycetes; order Mycobacteriales; family Mycobacteriaceae; genus Corynebacterium. The sequence continues at coordinate 32,827 of NZ_KV823417.1, read as the reverse complement.
ATCTCAATAGGACCATCGGGTGGCGTCACTAAGCATGTGACTATGAAGTGAACTTCGCGTTAAATCTGTTTAATATCGGTGGAATAAGGGAGGGCAATGGGGACTTTCCGGTACAGAATGGAGTCTGCCAAAAGAGTATGGCTAAGTTCTTACATTTTCACGATGACAACCACCGTGAGGCCCACTGAGCGCTACCGCCTGTGCAAGCAGAACTGACTGCCGCCGTTGGCGGAGGCAGTCTTTCGCCGCGGGCCGGGACCTGGTTCGGGAGATGCCTCGTGTTTGTCGGAAGGGAGAGAATCCGGTGTCGCACATCGACTGGGACAGTGTCTCTTTTCGATACTCGAAATATGGGCCATATATTCTGCGGGATGCCTCGCTGTCGTTGTCACGGCCTGGCATTTACGAAGTCCGGGGCCCATCGGGAAGCGGTAAATCCACGGTTCTGGACCTGTTGGCCGGTCTGCGCTCACCCAGTGAAGGCCAGGTCACCATCGACGGTAAACGGTTCGGAAAGGGCGCGGCCAAGAAGCTAACCTCGTGGCGCGCCGCGCACGTCGGATACGCGCCACAGGCGCCGACCCTCCTGCCTAGCCTCAGCTGCCGGGAGAACCTCGAGCTGGCAGTTCACGTCGCCGGACGGGGGCTCGACGCCCAGGGCAGGGATGAGCTGCTTGGCACGTTGGGCATGCAGCCTTTCGCAGAAGCCCTGCCGGTAGAGTTATCCGGGGGTCAGCGCCAGCGCGTTGCGGTGGCCCAGGCACTAGCTTCCCAACCGGACCTAGTGCTCATGGATGAGTCCGTCAGTGCGCTTGATGGCGCGAATGTCAGCGTGGTCGAGGACTTGCTGCGCCAGTCGGCGAAGCGGGGAGCCATAGTGGTCTATTGCTCCCACCGCGAGCTTTTCAACGGGCAGGCAGAAACGCTGCTGCAGATGGGGGCATAGCTCATGAAGGCCATGACTCCCACCGCCGCCTACCGGAGAGAGCTGTCGGTGACGGCGCGCCCCTTCATCGGGGGAATCGTACTGGCTGCGGTAGTAATAGGCACGCTCGTCGGCACCATCCTTTACGTCGCATTCTCGACTGGCGGAAGCAGCGATTTCAAGGCTGGCGTGACGAATATGAGTCTGATTGCGATCATCCCGGCATTCGCCGGGGTTCGGTTGGCGCATCAGAATTTTATCGCTGACCACCGAAATACCGTGCAAGCGCTGCGGATTCTCGGCATAGGCAGGGCGTTTTTCACCAGGCACCTGCTGCTGCAAGGGGCGTGCCTGGCGCTTCTGGCAAGCGTTTCGGCGGTCGTGTTGGGACGGTTGTTGGCGACGCCGCTTTTCAAGGTGATTTTGCTAGGGCTCAACAAGCAGCTGCCAGATCACTGGGGCTCGCCCATTGACGTTGCCTGGTCGTCACTGTTGGTCTTAGTCCCCCTGTACCTCCTCGGCGTGGGGATTCTCAACGTTGACAAGGTGCTGGCCAAAACCGGGGATCGGGGAGCGGCGACAGTAGGTAAGTCCAAGTCCTTGGTGGGACTGGTTGGCCTAGTGCTCGCAGTGGTCAATATTGCCGCGGGTATCTGGTCCATGGTGACGACTCCGCCAGGGCCTGTCGTGTTGATATTCGTCTTCACCTTGCCGTTCCTCGCTGTCACACTTGCCGGCCCCTTCGCTCGGGCGCTAGCTCGCTGGGCAGCCGCGGCGATCAAAAAGGTGAGCGGCTGGTCGGCACCCGCACTAGGCATCCGCTCCTCCGAAACCGTCGGGACGACCTCGAGGGTGGGGCTTGCTACCGCGCTCGTGGCCATCCCGCTGGCAGGCTTCACAGGTGCACAGACCTCGTTATGGGCGGCAAATTACGTAGGATCCCAGAATTTCCAAACGGTCCCAGTCGTCGTTGGCCAAGATTTTCGCCTGTTGCAAGCGCAGGAAGCAGACGGTGTATGCGAGGAGATCGGTGACGACTGCCGTGGGGTGGTCTACTGGCAGCCTTCGGACTTCGAAGCTGCGGGGGAGACCTCCGTACCGATGGAGAAGGCGTCTGACTATTCTCTGGCCGGATCGAATGACCACGTGATAGGGCAACTACTCTCGCCCGCGGCGCCGGTGAAAACCCACAGCCCCTTCTACCCAGACTTCATGGTGCCGTTCTCCGGTATCTCTAGCGAGTCTCCAGTCAAACCGGAATGGGGGCTTCCCGTGGTCGCAGAATCGGCTAGCGCACCGGATCATCTCCGGGTGGAGTCCGCGCAGGATTGGGTACGGCACGTGGATATGGATAGCCAGATCATGTACGGGCCCCACGGCGACGGAACCGCCGGTTTCGTCCCCACCGCGGCCTACACTCTCCTGGCGATCTGCCTGGTCCTCGCGGTCTCTGTGATGGGCAAGCGGGCCAATCTGCATGCGTTCTTCTCACCGCTGCGTCTTTTGGGCCGTACCCAAGGCGCGATCCGGCGAACGGAATTTTGGGCCATCCTCTTCCCGTACTGTGTTGCCATGCTGACAGCGCTCCTCGTGGGCATCTGGTACACGGTCGCCGTCCATGTCGCGGTCTCGGGGTACCCGGGGGCGCTGCTGCCTTACCTTCCCCCAGGGCTATGGGTGCTCTTTGTCCTCGTCTTCTTAGGCACGAGTGCGACTGCCTTCCTGCCTACCCCAAACAAGGACGAGCGTGGCGCAGAAGCGCCCTAGACACTGGCGTGCCGGCGCCTAAAGACGCAAAAATCCCGCCGCGTGGGCGGGATTTCCTTGCTAATTACTACAGATTACGGGCCGCTGCTTTAGGACCTTTTACTCGGCGTCCAAATCCTGCTCGATGAGGGAAGCGATCTTCTCGACGGCTTCGGAGTTCTCGGAAGTGACGGTGACCTCGTCGCCCTGCTCGGCGCCTAGGGCCATGATCATCAGGGACGAGGCGGCATCGGTCTCATCGTCATCGTCTTCGCCCACGAGGTTGAGGAAGATGTCCTCGTCGAACTCGCCAGCGGCGTCAGCGATGATGGAAGCCGGACGGGCGTGCAGGCCCACGGAGGAACCTACCTTGACAGTCTTGGAAGCCATGATTAATCAATCCTTTCATCGGTTGTTTTCTGCCCCAGTCTACGGCGCGCTAGTTCCGCGTGCCACGCCCCGCGCCGGTGTGCGCGCGACTGTGGCGGAAGCGGTAGCGCCGCGGGGCGTGCTTTAAGCCGCGGCGGGCTCGGCCTGGGCGGCGGCGTCCTTGGCAGCGGCTTCGCGCACGGCCTTGTTAGGCCAGAACTGCTTGAGGGCGAGCACACAGATGGCCGAGACCACCACGCCGGCGATGATCGCCAGGAAGTAGCTGCCCACCGGGGAGATAGCGAACGGCACGAAGATGCCGCCGTGCGGGGCGCGGGAGGTAACGCCCATGCCCATGGAGATAGCGCCGGTCACGGCGCCGCCGGCCATCATGGCCGGGATGACGCGGAACGGGTCGGCCGCGGCGAACGGGATGGCGCCTTCCGAGACGAAGGACAGGCCCAGCAGCCAGGCGGACTTACCGTTTTCTTGCTCCGCCGGGGTGAACAGGTTCTTGCGGATGAACGTGGCCAGTGACAGGGCGATAGGCGGCACCATGCCGGCGGCCATGACCGCGGCCATGATCTCCATGGAGGCCTGGTCGCCGGTGGACAGGCCGGCGGTGGCGAAGAGGTAGGCCGCCTTGTTGACTGGGCCGCCCAGGTCGAAGCACATCATCAGGCCGAGGATAAGGCCCAGCAGGACCGCGGAGGAGCCGGTCATGGAGCGCAGCCAGTTCTGCAGGCCCTCCATGATGCCGGCCAGCGGCGCGCCCAACAGCATGTACATCAGTACGCCGACGACCAGGGTGGCGAACAGCGGGATGATGACCACCGGCATCAGGGAGCCCAGCCAGCGCGGGACCTTCCAGCTGCCGATCCACATGGCGACTAGGCCGGCGATGAGACCGGTGACCAGGCCGCCGATGAAGCCGGCGCCCAGCAGCACGGCGATGGCGCCGCCGGCAAAGCCCGGGGCGATGCCGGGGCGTCCGGCCAGCGCGAAGGCGATATAGCCGGACAGCGCGGCCACGATGAAACTCATGGCGGCCTGGCCGGTGGCGAACAGAACCGCGCCCAGGTAGAGCATCATCCCGGAGCGCTGGAATTCCATCATCGCCCCGTCGACCTCAACGGCATTGCCCGGCAGGTTGGTCGGGGAGTAGTTGGTGGTAATGGCCTGCCAGCCGTTGGCGACGTCGGCGCCACCGAAGAGGAAGCCAAGCGCCAGCAGCAGGCCGCCGGCGGCCACGAACGGAACCATGTAGGATACACCGGTCATGATCGCCTGCTGGATGCGCTTGCCCCAGCCCAGCTTCGCGCCTTCCTCGGCGTCGCTGGACTGGGCCGCGGCGGTACCGCTGACCTTGCGGGCGTTCGGCTTCTGCGCGGCCGCCACGGCCTCGTCCAGCATGGTGCCGGGCTCGTTGATGGCGCGCTTAACCCCGGACTCGATCACCGGCTTGCCGGCGAAGCGCTCGCGGTCGCGGACCCCGACGTCGGTGGCGAAGATGACGGCATCGGCGGTCTCGATGACGCTGCTGGGGAGCGGCTCCTGGTTGGCGGAGCCCTGAGTCTCTACGTTGAGCTCGATATCGGAGCGGGTATCCGCGTTCTGCGTCAGCGCGTCGGCTGCCATGTAGGTGTGGGCAATACCGGTCGGGCAGGCGGTCACCGCCACGATGCGCGTGACCGCGGCACCGGATGCCGACTCCCGTGCACCGGTGGTGTTAGTGACGTTAGCAGCCGCGGCACTGGTAACCGCGGTGGCCCCGGCCTGTGCCCCGGCGCTGCCGGCAGTCTCCGCGGCCTGCTTCTTCGGCCTCTTTTCCGCGTTGACCACGCCGAGGACGGCCTCGACGACTTCTTCCGGGCGCTGGGCGGTACGCAGGACCTCGAGGAAGTCTGGGCGGACGAGCGCGCGGGCCAGCTTGGACAGAATCTTCAGGTGGGCCTTGCCGCCGCCTTCGGGAGCGGCGATGAGGAAGACCAAGTTAGCGTCGCCGTCGGGGCCGGAGAAGTCGACGCCGTCGGCCAGGCGCGCGAACGCCAGGGTCGGCTCGGTGACCGCGGCGGAACGGCAGTGCGGGATGGCGACCTGCCCGGCCACGTCGGTGCGCCCCTTGGACTCGCGTTCGATGGCCGACTGGGCCAGGCCGTCGACCTCTGTGGCGCGGCCGGTGGAGTGCACCAGCGTGGCCAGCTCGGTGATGACCGAGTCGACGGAATCGCTGAAGTGGGCATCAAGGGCCACCAGGTCGGCGGTGATGATCTCAGAAGCCATGAGACAGCTCCAATTCTTTAGGATTTCGGGAAAGGATGTTTAGTTATCAAGTTCGTCGAGCGTGGTGCCTGCCAGGTCGATCTGGTCCGGCCGGGGCAGGGTGGTACCGGCCAGGCCCGCGGCGGCCGTGCCGTAGGCGACGGCCTGGCGCAGCGCCTCCGGATGGGTGGTGCCCGCGGTGCGCGCCAGCAGGTACCCGGCGAGAGCCGAGTCACCCGCACCGACGGTGGAGACGACCTCGGAAGCCGGGGGCGTAGCCACCCAGGCCTCATCGGCGGTGACGAGTACCGCGCCGGCGCTGCTCAGGGTCACCAGGATTTCGCTGACTCCGCGCTGGACCACGGAGCGGGCCGCAGCCACGACTCCAGAATAATCGCCGCGCGCGGCTTGTTCCTCGAGCGCGAGCCCGTCCTCGCCGGCGAGCTGGCCGAGCTCGAAGCCGTTGGGCTTGAGCAGGTCCGGTGCGGCCGCCTCCAGGTTATGGGCAACTTCCAGCATGGGCTGGTCGGAGGTGTCTACCGCGATCCGGGTCTGCGGGGAGGCGCTGCGCAGGGCCTTGATGAGTGAGGAATACCAGTCGGTCGGGCAGCCCGGTGGCAGGGAACCAGCCAGGACGACCCAGTCCGCGTTCGCCGAGAGGGCGCCCAAACGCTGGATGAGCTCCTGCTGGACCTCCGGACCCACCAGCGGGCCGGGGCCGTTGATCTTGGTGGTGCCGCCAGAGGGATCGGTAATCGTCGTGTTCACGCGGATGGTCTGGTTGAGGGGGACCGCCTCGTGGGGCAGGGAGGCATCTTCTACCAGGGAGAGGAAGATATCCGCGGGGCCGGCGGGAAACAGCGCGATGGTGGGGTGCCCCGCCAGGTAGGCGGCGTGGGTGACGTTGATTCCTTTGCCGCCTGCGACTTGGGAAACGGACCGGGCGCGGTGGACCAGCCCGGTGGTTAACGGTTCATCGAGGGACAAGGTCGCGTCGATGCTGGGGTTAGGGGTCAGCGTCAAAATCATAGTGGGTGGGCTTCCTCCGGCGGGCGCTTCGACTATTCGTCCCGCGCTGCGCCGATTGTCGTCCTTGACCGCCGGCGCAGGGCGCCGGGCGGGGTGGACCAGGCAGCGGTTCGCGGCCGAGTGGTCGAGGGGGTCAATGTCAACGAACTGTAACGTGTGTCAACGTTTGTAGATGTTTACTTGGTATTGTTGCCCGATTATGCCCGTATGTCAATGGGTATATGTGGTTTTCCGTGGGTCTCGGTAGACTGGGCAGAAAGTTGTTCTCTTGCGGAGCCTCCCCGGGGCCTGCCGACTCCTGCACCAGCGGGCCGGAGGCGCACGGCACTTAGCTCCGCAAGACCTCAGAAATCGTTTCTAGTGAGTGCTGGCGAGCCTGAGTAGGATTGCCATAAATACGCGTATACCGATCTTGTCTACTTAGTCTTTAGACGTAGGGAGAAGTTTTACATGACCAACACCGACAACACTGGCAGCACCGCCACCACCGGGTCGACGAGCGCTGAAGCTACCGAGGCTCAAGCGAAATCCGGGCAGCGGGGCACCATCGCGGGCACCGGTGTGGTGGCCGGCGTCGCCTACGCTCCCGCGGTGTGGGTACGCCCCCGCCCGCAGCTGCCGCAGTCCGGCGAGGCCATCGTCGCAGAAGACCAGCGCGAGGCAGAGTTTGCGCGCTTCCAGGAGGCCGCGGAAACCGTCGCGCAGCGCCTCGAGGGGCGTGCAGGAAGCGCCGAGGGGCACGCGGCGGAGGTTCTAAAGGCCACCGCCTCGATGGCGCGGGACAAGGGCTGGCACAAGACGGTGCGCAAGAACGTGCGCGGCGGCAACGGAGTGGAATACGCGGTCGTGGCTGCCACGGATAAGTTTGTCTCGATGTTCGAATCCGCCGGCGGCGTCATGGCCGAGCGCACGACGGACCTGAAGGACGTCCGCGACCGCGTCATCGCGGAGCTGCGCGGCGAGGACGAGCCGGGCCTGCCCTCCGTCGAGGGCGAGGCCGTGCTGCTGGCCGACGACCTAGCGCCGGCGGATACCGCTACGTTGGACATCGACCGGATCAAAGCCCTGGTGACCGAGCTGGGCGGGCCCACCAGCCACACCGCCATCATCGCACGCCAGCTGGACATCCCGTGCATCGTGGCCATGGGCGCGAAGCTGCGCGAGCTCAACGCGGGGGAGTGGCTGTTCGTGGACGGTTCCCGCGGGCTGGTCGAGACCGGCGCGGACTCCGAAAGCTCCCAGGCCGCCGTGGCCGAGTACCAGGCCAAGGCCGCCAAGATCGCCCAGTGGGAAGGCCCGGCGCAAACCAGCGACGGCTACCGCGTGCAGTTGCTGGCCAACGTCGCCGACGGCAACGCCGCGCGGCTGGCGGCCGGCACCCAGGCCGAGGGCGTGGGCCTGTACCGCACCGAGCTGTCCTTCCTCAACGCCTCGGAGGAGCCGAGCATCGACGAGCAGGCGCAGATTTACTCCAAGGTTTTTAACGCCTTCGGCGACCGCAAGGTCGTCGTGCGCACCCTGGACGCTGGCTCGGACAAGCCGATTAGCTACGCCACCCTCGACGATGAGGAGAACCCGGCGCTGGGCGTGCGCGGCCTGCGCATCGCCCGCGACAACGAGTCGCTGCTGACCCGGCAGCTCGACGCCATCGCCCAAGCCGCCGAGCAGCGCCCGGAAGGCGCGCAGACTTGGGTCATGGCGCCGATGGTGGCTACCGCGAACGAGGCCCGTTGGTTCGCCGGCCTGTGCCGAGAGCGCAACCTAATCCCGGGCGCGATGATTGAGGTCCCCGCCGCCGCCCTGATGGCAGATACCATCATGCCGCACCTCGATTTCGTGTCCATCGGCACGAACGACCTGACCCAGTACACCATGGCCGCGGACCGCCTGTCGCCGCAGCTGGCGTACCTGACCGACCCGTGGCAGCCGGCCGTGCTACGGCTTATCCAGCACACCTGCGTGGTCGGCAGCGACAACAACGTCCCCGTAGGGGTCTGCGGCGAGGCTGCCGCGGACCCGATGCTCGCCGCGGTGCTCACCGGGCTGGGGGTTAACTCCCTGTCGGCCGCCTCGACCGCCGTTGCCGGCGTGGGTGCGCAGCTGTCTGAGCTCAGCCTTGAGGACTGCCAGAAGATCGCAGCAGCGGCCGTGTCCTGCGAAGGCCCCTCCGAGGCCCGCGAGAAGGTCCGCGAGCTCATCGAGGAATTCTCCCGCCCCGCGGCAGACAACTAAACGCCGCTGAAAAACTACACCCGGCGCAAGCCCACAGCTTAGAGTGGGGCCTGCGCCGGGTGTCCGGCATCTGGGGACTGGGCCTTAGGCGTCGGCGGTGACGACGGTGATTTCGCGCTCGCGCAGCGCGTCGACGAAGCTTTGCGGCGCGGCCGAGTCCGTGATGACGACGTCGATGTCGGAGATCTTGGCAAAGCTGACCAAGTAATCGTTGCCCAGCTTGGAGGAGTCGCACAGGACAACGACCTTGCGGGCGTTGGTGACGAACGCGGCCTTGATGGCCGCCTCCTGTGCGTCCGCCGTGGACAGGCCGTGGTCCAGGGTCAGGGCGTTGGTGCCGATGAAGGCGACGTCGGCGCGCAGCAGCGCCATGGTGCGCAGGGCGGTGTCGCCGACTACTGCCTGGGAAATGCCGCGCACCGTACCGCCCAGCAGCTGGACGTCCTTGATACCGTTATTAGCCAGCGACAGGGCAATGGGCAGGCTGTTGGACACGATGGACAGCTGGTTGGCCAGCGGGCTGGCGGCAATCAGGTCGCTTAAGGCGTTCGTGGTGGTGCCGGCGTCCAAGAAGATGCTGCCCGGGGTCTCGGGGAGGAATTCGAGGGCAGCTTCGGCGATCGCGGACTTTGCCCCGGTGGCCGAGCGCGAGCGCGTGTCCAGGGTGAACTCGGCGGTCTGGAAGGTCTGCGAGGCCACCGCGCCGCCGTGGACCCGGTGCACCACGCCCTCCCGGTCCAGAACGGCCAAGTCGCGGCGAATGGTTTCTGCGGTGACGTCGAATTTGTGGGAGAGTTCCGTGACATTGACGCGTCCCTCGACGGCGGTGAGGGACGCAATCTGCCGACGGCGTTCTTCTGCATACATGGGGGAGTTCTCCTCGGTCCGTGGGTACGCACGCTGATGGGCCAGCGCACACGGTGAAATGGGTCTACTCAAATTGTCTCAGAAAAACCGCGTGGGCAAACACAAACAGAAAAACCCAAGCGCCCGATTCTTGGGTTGCTTGGGTATTTCTTGAGGTAGATCGGGCAAACCGGACCAGGGATCACACACGCGGCGTGAGACTTTGCATGCCCGATTACCTCAGAAAGGGGGAATAACGCGGGAAGTTCCGGGGAATTAAAGCTTGCGCATCACGGAGACGACCTTGCCCATGATTTCCGATTCGTCCCCGTTGATGGGGGAATAAGCGTCATTGTGCGGCAGCAGCCAGACGCCGGTGGAGTCGCGGTGGAATTCCTTGACGGTTGCCTCCTCGCCGTCCAGCAGGGCTGCGACGAAATCGCCTTCCTCCGCCGTGGACTGCGAGCGGACGATGACCCAGTCCCCGTCGAGGATGCCGGCGTCCCGCATGGAGTCGCCGACGACCTGCAGCATGTAGAGGTCTCCGCCGCCGACGACCTCGTCCGGCATGGGGTAGTAAGTATCAATGTTTTCTTCGGCCGTAATGGGGGTCCCGGCGGCAATGCGCCCGACGACGGGGATGTAGCTGACTTGGCCTGCGTCCGGCGGGGTCTGGGGGAGCTCGGCAGACTTGCTGGCCTTCTCGGCCTTCGCGTCTTCCTTTTCGGTGTTGAGGTGGCGGACATCGACCGCGCGCGGCTTGTTGGGATCGCGCCGCAGGAAGCCCTTTTCCTCCAGCTGCCTGAGCTGGTAGGCCACCGAGGAGGTGGACTGCAGGCCGGCCGCGTCACCGATCTCGCGGATGCTCGGCGGGTAGCCGCGCAGGAGCACGGCGTCGTGAATGACCTCGAGGATGCGCCGCTGGCGGGCACTCAAGGAGTCCAGGCTGGGCTTCTGTGAGGATTTGCTGGGTCGGGCCATGGTCTTTAACTCTCCAAGTTGGTTGGCAGGTCGGATAGTCGGTCACAGGCACTGTGGGCCCGCGTAAATTCCTACCTTCATTTCTAGCATGAAAAGTACAAATGTTCGAGACTTTCGCCCGCGCGCTAGACAAACTCTGGGGAGCCTGCTATAAATCGAACACAGAACCTAATTCGAACATTCGGACGAAGGAAAGCCGATGCCATGTCGGGGTCCAGATTTAGACTCGGTGGCACCAAAGAAAGGAAGGATTACTATGACTCTCGCCTTTGACGACCGCCGTATTGCTGACACTGAATATGCAGCTTACCGCTCCGGTACTCTCGCGCCTTCCGTGGTCCCCGCGGCTGCGGTGTGGGAGCCTTCCGTCCGTGTTTCCGAAAACCGCAATCCCAGCGCCGGTTGGCTGGGAGGTGGACCGGCTGGCGTGGGCGATCGTTATTCTCGAACGCTCACGCTGGATAATCGAACAGACCGTCGTTCGCAGCCCGCGCTTAGTGCTGAGGATTTCGCAGGGCAGCCACGTGGGGCGGTCTCCGAGCAGGCGCGCCAGAAGGGCAACTACGCGCTCGGCGCTGTGTTCGGATTCGCCGTCTTCCTGGGCACGTTGGCGGCGGGCATGGGCCTGGTCGACGGCGCGGATGCGGCCGGTTCCTTGGGCACGGCGGACAGCGCCGTGACCCAACAGGCCACCCTGAACTAGGAGACGGGCTAGCCCGCCCGGTTGAGGCTCGCTCGGGCGCAGTAGACTGGTAGCGCATCCGCTTAATCTGCTCTGGCGGATTGAGTCGGAAAGCTAGAAAGATACGGGGAGCGAGCCACATTGTATTGCCCATTTTGTCACCACGAGCAGTCACGCGTTATTGATTCCCGCGTCGTTGACGCGGGCACGTCCATCCGCCGTCGGCGCGAGTGTTCTTCGTGCCGGGGCCGTTTCACCACGGTCGAGAAGGCGGTGCTGTCCGTGGTCAAGCGCAATGGGCTGTCCGAGCCCTTCAGTCGTGACAAGCTGATCCGTGGCGTGCGGCGCGCCTGCCAGGGCCGCGACGTTTCGGATGACGCGCTGAAGCGCCTGGCCCAGGAGGTGGAGGAGACCGTGCGCAGCCATGGCAGCTCCCAGATCAATGCCAACGATATTGGCCTGGCCATCCTCGACCCGCTGCGCGACCTCGATGAGGTGGCGTACCTGCGCTTTGCCTCCGTGTATAAGTCCTTCGACAGTGCGGACGACTTCGAGTCGGAGATCCGCCTGATGAAGCGGCGCGACCGCACCAGTTTTTAGGCTCCCGCTGCGGCGCTAGGCCAGCTTGTCGACCGCCTTTTGGATGCGCCGCAGGGAGACCGCGTGCGCGGTGCCGAGGCGCTGGGCGAACAGGGAAACCCGGAGCTCCTCGATCATCCAGTAGATATCGCGCACCGCTTTGGTCTTCGCGCGGCCGGCCGGCAGGGAGCGCAGGCGATTGTTGAGGTAGGCCTTGGCCTCATCGACCTCGGCTTGGCGGTCCGCGTCCTTGTCCGGATCTAGGTTCATCTCCTCCAGCCGGATGCGCACGGCTTGCAGGTAGCGCGGCAGGTGCCGCAGGTGCTCGATGCCGTTTTTCGTGATTGCTTGCGCCGGAAGCAGGAAATCCAGCTGGGCGCGGATGTCGTCGATGGCCGGGCCGGTCCACTTGTTGAGCTCGTCGGTGATGCGGCCGTATTCGACTAGGCCCGGGGCGATAGCGACGACCATCTGCCGCACGCGCCCGGGAACCGCCGGGGCGATCTTCTTGCGCAACTGGTCGAATTCCTCTGGGGAGCGCACCGGGCCGCCGGCTTCCAGTAGAAGATCGCGGAGGGCTGCCACGCGGGCGTCGGAGACCAGGCCGTCGGCCCCGCCGTGCGGGTAGTTGTCGATGGCCACGCGCTGCTGCAAGGGCAGGCCCTTGACCATGGGGCGCGGGTTGACGGTGATCTCCCGCATGAGCAAGGTCAGCGTGGTGGTCAGCATGGCGGCATCGGCCGCGGCCTTGGTGGGGTGCGCCTTGACCTCGACGCCGTCCTTCGTGGCGACCAGCGCGGGGTAGGCGGTGACCTCGTGGCCGTCTACCGTAGTGCGGACCTCGTCGTCGATGGAGCCCAGATTATCCGAGCGCCATTCCTTGACCGCCCCGGACTCCGAGATGCGGCTGACCTTCGAGACCGAGGACTTAATCGAACCGGCCTGGCGATGGACCAGCGCGGAAAGATCGCGGTCGGAGTCGATAATCTTTCCCCGCTTGTCGATGGCCGCGTAGTTCATGCGCAGGTGGTCGGGCAGCGACTGCGGGCGGAAATCCACGGCGTTGATGCCCTGGCCGCCCAGCTCCCGCAGAACATCGGCGAGCTGTTCGGTAATGGGCCCGGCGTAAGGGACCAGCTTGTCCAGGGCGCGCTCGGCGAACTCCGGGGCAGGCACCACCGTGCGGCGCAGGGCCTTCGGCAGGCTGCGGATGAGCTCCGTGACTAGCTCCAGGCGCAGGCCCGGTACCAGCCAGTCGAAGCCGGTGGTCTCCAGCCCGGCCAGCATGGGCACGGGGACCTGGATGGTCACGCCGTCCAGGGGATCGCCGGGGCTGAAGTGGTACGACAGGTCCAGCTCCATGGAACCGGCGCGCCAGGTATCGGGGAAGTCCGCCTCGGTCACGCGGTTATCGGCGTCGTTAACCAGCGCCTCCGGATCGAAGTCCAGCAGCGCGGGGTGGGCGTGGCGCTCCTTCTTCCACCAGGAGTCGAAGTACTTGCCGCTGGTGATATTGGCGGGCAGGCGCTCGTCGTAGAAGGCGAAGAGGGTGTCCTCGTCCGCGACCAGGCCGCGCCGGCGCGCCTTGTCCTCGTACTCGGCCGCTTTGTCGAGTTTGGCGACATTGTCGTGGAAGAAGGAATGGTGGGTATTCCACTCGCCGCCGATGAGAGCGTGGCGTATGAACAAGTCCCGGGCCGCGGCTTGGTCGACGCGGTGGTAGGGCACGGAGCGGTCGTGGACCACCGGCACGCCGTAGAGCGTCGACTTCTGCTTGACCATGGTGGTGGCCCGCTTACTCGACCAGACCGGGTCGGAGTAGCTGTGCTTGAGCAGGCCGGCGGCCAGGCGCTCTACCCAGGCGGGATCGATCTGGGCGACATCGCGCGCCCACAGCCGGGAGGTCTCCACCAGCTCGGCGGCCATGACGAACTCCGGCGGCTTCTTCGCCAGCGCGGAGCCGGGGAAGACCATAAAGCGCGTGTTGCGGGCGCCGTGGAACTCCTTGGAGTTGCCGTCTCGGGCGCCGATATTGGACAGCAGGCCCGACAGGAGCGCCTGGTGGATGGCGGCATCGGCACGCTTGCCGGATTCCTGGGCGGTCCACTTGAGCTGCTTGGCGACCTCGCGCAGCTGACGCACCAGGTCGAACCACTCGCGGATGCGCATGTAGTGCAGGAACTCCGCCTTCATCTGCTTGCGGAAGGCATTGCCGGACTTTTCGTTGCGGGAGTCTTTAATGTAGTCCCACAGCTTGAGCTGGCTTAAGAAATCCGAGGTCTTGTCCTTAAACCGCGCGTGCGCCTGGTCCGCCTGGGCCTGCTTTTCCAGGGGGCGTTCGCGTACGTCCTGGATGGTCATGGCCGCAACGATGATGATGACGTCGTGCAGGCAGCCCAGCTTGTGGGCTTCCACCAGCATCCGCGCCATGCGCGGATCCACCGGGATGCGCGCGAGCGTGGCGCCGGTCTTGGTCAGCGTGGGCAGCCCGTTCTTGTCGGCCGTACCCAACGCACCCAGCTCGTTGAGCAGGGCGATGCCGTCGCGCACCGCCTTGTCCGCCGGTGGCTGCACGAAGGGGAAGCGGGAGATATCGCCCAGCCGCAGGGAAATCATCTGCAGGATGACGCTGGCCAGGTTGGTGCGCAGGATTTCCGGGTCGGTGAACTCTGGGCGGGATAAAAAGTCCTGCTCCGAGTAGAGGCGGATGGCGATGCCGTCGGCTACACGTCCGCAGCGGCCGGAGCGTTGGTTCGCGCTGGCCTGCGAGATGGGTTCGATAGGAAGGCGCTGGACCTTGGTGCGCGTGGAGTAGCGCGAGATACGCGCGGTGCCAGTGTCCACGACGTAGCGGATGCCGGGTACCGTCAGGGAGGTCTCGGCAATATTGGTAGAGAGCACGATCCGCCGCCCCGAGTGCGGGCTAAAGACCCGGTGCTGCTCCTGGTTGGACAGGCGGCCGAAGAGGGGAGTGACCTCCACGCCCTTCCACTTCTTAGCCTCGATGACCTCCATGGCGTCGCGGATGTCGCGCTCGCCGGGGAAGAAGCACAAGATATCGCCGTCACCCTCGGCCATGAGCTCGGTCAGGGCTTCGACGAGCCCGTCCAGCGGATCCTGGTCGACCACCTTGCCGCCGGCCTCGAATTCCAGGGGTCGGTAGCGGATCTCGACGGGGTAGGTGCGGCCGGAGACCTCGATGATGGGCGCGGGGCCTTCCGGGCTGGCGAAGTGCTGGGCGAAGCGCTCGGGATCGATGGTCGCCGAGGTGATAATCACCTTAAGATCCGGGCGCTTGGGTAGCAGCCGTTTGAGGTAGCCCAGCAGGAAGTCGATGTTCAGCGAGCGCTCGTGGGCCTCGTCGATAATGATGGTGTCGTAGGCGTTAAGGAAGCGGTCGCGCTGCATCTCCGCGAGCAGGATACCGTCCGTCATGAGCTTGACGGCCGTGGACTTGGAGACCTGGTCGTCGAAGCGGATGGCGTAGCCGACGGTCTGCCCGATCTTCTGGCCGAGTTCGTCTGCGATACGCTCGGCGACCGTGCGGGCTGCCAGGCGCCGCGGCTGCGTGTGGCCGATCAGTCCGCGGCGGCCGCGCCCCAGCTCAAGGCAGATCTTCGGGATCTGCGTGGTCTTACCGGAGCCGGTCTCGCCGGCGATGATGACCACCTGGTTGTTGTCGATTGCCTCCGCGATGTCGTCCCGGCGGGCGCTGACCGGCAGGCTGTCCGGGTAAACGATCTCCGGCACGAGGCGGTCGATGCCACGCACGCGCTCTTCGGCGGCGTCGATGTCGGCGGAGATCGCCGAAAGCGCGTGCGGGGAGCGCGCCTTTTTCAGGCGGCGCCGGAACGAGTACTCGTCGGCGCTGCGCACATTAGCCAGGCGGGCGTACAGATCGTCGCGGCTGGGCGCAGCGGGAGAGTTGTCGCGCGCCTCGCGCGGTTCTTGCGGGTCCTTGTGTGTATTAGCCATTGTTGCAGCTAATTCTACTCACGGCGGCGCGTGAGGGCTCAAACCGGTAACTATTGAGAAACTCTTTCGGAACAGGTTGAACGTATAGGGCCGCCGGGTGATACCGTCACTGGGGTAGCCAGTCCCCGCCGCATCCTGTTGATGAATTCAGAAAGGACCCACCATGACCACCCCGAACGATCCGCACGACGGGCAGTCGCCGAACGACTCCTTTGGCGATCTACCACGTTACGAGCCGACGAGCCACCCGGAGGACAACCCGAATTTCGGCTCCCCGAATCCCGGCGGGCAGCAGGCCCCGGGCTACGGTTACGCGGGCGCGCAGGGTTATGTGGGCGGCAATGATGGATACCTGCACGGGCCGCAGCGCCCGCAGGCGGTCCGGTCCATCGGCTGGGGCTTTTCCGCCTTCGGCCGCAACTGGAAGACCCTGGTGCCGCTGGCGCTAGTCCTGGGCCTGGCCGGCGCGATCCTGTCTATAGGCATCTCCTTGCTCACCGGCGGGGATATCGAGGCAGGTTACTCGGGCAACTCCGTGGTCACCAGCCTGCTCAGCCTGGTGATCTCGATCGTGGTCACGCCCGTTCTGTACCGGTTTGCCACCTGGCACGTCGACGAGCCGCGGCCGGGTATCGGCGCCCTCGGCAAGGACGTGCACTGGGCCGCCGCCGGCGTCTACCTGGTCGTCCAGGGGATTATCACCGTCATCATGCTGGGCGGGATGCAGCTAAGCGGCTTCAACGAGATGAGCAACACCACCGACCCGGCGCAGCTGGATCCGAGCTTGTTCGCGGGGGTTTTCGCCTTCTTCATGGCCTTCGGCCTGCTCATGTTCTTCCTGTCGCCGCTGTTCACGCTGATGCCGTGGTTCGCGGCAGACGGCAAAACCGGCTTCGGTGCCTCCTTCTCGACGGGCTTTGCCGCCGGCAAGAAGAACTACCTGCAGCTGCTGCTGTTCAGCCTGTTGGTGGGGCTTATTTCCTTCGGTCTCATGCTGGCCGTGACGCTGGTGAGCCTGCTGTTTATCTCCTTCGGCATCGTGGGCGTGATCCTGATGTCCATCTTCATCATGCTGGGCGCCAGCATCGTGGCGGCCGTCGTGCTGCTGGCCCAGGCGCACATGTATCGCTCGTGCGCGGCTACCGTCCGCGTCTAAAAGCGGCTCACTAAAGTTTTCACCCCGCCCGGAGCACGTGGTTGTGCCCCGCGGCGGGGCGAAGTGTTTGTGGCGCTTGGACTTACTGGATGGACTCGCGGGAACGGGCCAGGGCCTTGTCGTGGGCGTCCTTGACGGTCTCGCCGAACTCGCGGAACTCTTCGGCACGGGCGGCGGAGTTGCGGAAGACCAGGCCGATCTGGCGCTGGGCGGTCACGGAATCATCAAAGCGGGCGATGCCCAGATCCGGGTGGTTAGCTTCCGCGGCCAGGGCCGAATCCGGCACCAGGGTGGCGCCCAGGCCCGCGATGACCAGCTGGACAATGGTGGTCAGCGACGATGCTCGGGTCACCGAGTTGGTGGCCTCCGATGGGTTGATCTTCGCCTTGCGACACAGGTCCATGATCTGGTCGCGCAGGCAGTGGCCGTCGTCGAGGAGCAGCAGATCCAGGGAATCCAGGTCCTCGAGCTTCAGGTCGTTGCGGCCGGCCAGCGGGTGGTCGCTGGGGACGACCACGGCGAAGTCCTCGGTGTAGAGGGGGACCTCGACCAGCCCGGAGGCCTCCGACGGCAGGGCGATGATGGCTAGGTCCAGCTGGCCGTCGCGCAGGCGCTGGAGCAGATGCTCGGTCTGCTCCTCGACGATGCGGGGCTCCATATCCTCGAACTTGCTGTGCAGGTTCTTGAGCAGATCCGGGAGGATGTACGGGGCCACGGTCGGTATGGCACCGATGGTCAGTGGCCCGGACAGGTCGCCGTGCGCGCCGCGCGCGTGGGCGAAGAAGGCGTTG
The DNA here is from genome assembly GCF_001815935.1 of Corynebacterium sp. HMSC04H06. GTDB lineage: Bacteria > Actinomycetota > Actinomycetes > Mycobacteriales > Mycobacteriaceae > Corynebacterium. The sequence goes on along the minus strand of NZ_KV823417.1, from coordinate 15,254 downwards.
GCGGCTTCCAGGGTGGCCTTGGCGTAGGGCAGTAGCTTTTCGCCGGCGGCGGTGACGATGACTCGGCGGGTGGAGCGTTCAATCAGTTGGATGTCGAGGCCTTGCTCCAAAGCGACCAGCGCCTGGGACAGGGAAGGCTGGGAGATTTGTAGCTTTTGGGCGGCCGTGCCGAAGTGTTTATTTTCGGCGATGGTGACGAATGTGCGCAGCTGAGCGAGGGTGGGACGGTACTCTTTATTATGCATACTTATCATTATATCATTAATAGATAGGCAGGTCTATTGACGTTCTAGAAATTGATAGGCATAATGGAAGTCGTTGGCCGCTAAGGCGGCCGCAGACCACAAATCTGGACCAAGCAACCTCATTAAAGGAGATGTTGTCAACAATGCCTATTTTGACCGTTGGGGAAAAGTTCCCGGAGTTCAATCTGACCGCGCTCACCGGTGGCGACCTGCACGACGTGAACGCCCAGCAGCCGGAGGACTACTTCGAGCAGGTTTCGCTGGATAAGTACGAAGGCAAGTGGAAGATCGTCTTCTTCTACCCGAAGGACTTCACCTTCGTCTGCCCAACCGAGATTGCGGCATTCGGCAAGCTGGACGAAGAGTTCCAGGACCGTGACACCCAGGTGCTGGGCGGCTCCACCGACAACGAGTTTGCTCACTTCAACTGGCGCGCCACCCACCCGGACCTGAAGTCCGTTCCGTTCCCGATGTTCTCCGACGTTCGCCACGACCTGATCCGTGCGCTGGGTGTCGAGAACGCTGACGGAGTCGCCGACCGCGCCACCTTCATTATCGACCCGGACGGCATTATCCAGTTCGTGTCCGTCACCCCGGACGCTGTGGGCCGCAACGTGGACGAGGTCCTGCGTGTGCTCGACGCCCTGCAGTCCGAAGAGGTCTGCGCTTGCAACTGGGAAGCTAACGACCCGACCAAGAACATCAACAAGATGGACGTCGTTCAGGAATCCCTGAAGTAAAGATTCAAGCCATGGACCCCGTCGAAGTCCGCTCCGGCGGGGTCTTTGTTTCAATCCCGTTGAAATATACTTATCAAAAACTAGAAGGAGAATAGTCTTGTCTATTGATAACCTGAAGAGCTCCATGCCCGAGTACGCCAAGGACCAGAAGCTGAACCTGGGCACCCTGACCCGCAGCACCGAGCTCAACGAGGAGCAGCTCTGGGGCTCCCTGCTGGCCGCCGCCGCCGCTACCCGCAACGACACCGTCCTGTCCGAGATCATGGAAGAGGCCAGGGAGCACCTGTCCGACGAGGCCGTCGAGGCTGCCCTGGGTGCCGCCACCGTCATGGCGATGAACAACGTTGCCTACCGCGCCAAGGGCTGGCTCGGTGACGACTACGCTCAGGTCAAGTTCGGCCTGCGCATGAACATCATCTCCAAGCCGGGTGTGGAGAAGGCTAACTTCGAGCTGTGGAACACCGTGGTCTCCGCCATCAATGGCTGCGAGCACTGCCTGGCCGCCCACGCGCACGAGCTGCAGGAAGCCGGCCTGACCAAGGAGCAGATCTGGGAGGCCGTCAAGGTTGGCGCCGTCGTTCAGGCTGTCGCCCAGACCGTCCAGATTGAAGCCGCTCGCTAAATTTAGCGCCGCGCTTTAAAACAGACACCCGCCCTAAGGCTCGCAACTGAGCCCGGGCGGGTGTTTTCGCGTCCCAAGGGGGAAGGCGCCCTAAGCCGTTAGTAGTCGACGCGCAGATCGGACAGGCGGACCTCGCCGGCCTCGTCGGAGGCGTCCAGGTCGACGGTGCCGACGAGCGCGTAGGCGTTGTCGCCGTCCGGGTCCTTGATGATCTGGCGCACGTTCCACGTGCGCGGGTGGGTTTCTGCCAGGCGGAAGTACTCCGGGCCGCGGGCGGCGGGGCCGGAGTCGATGTCGGCGTATTCGTCGAAGTAATCGTCCAGCGCCGCGCCGAAATCGGGGACCTCGTCCAGATAGTCGAGGAGCTCGGCCAGGCGGTCCTCCTTCTCGAAGGCGAAGAGCTGGACCAGGCGGAAAAAGTAGTTGCGCACCATGATGGTAAACGCGCGCTTGTTGGACGTCAGGGCGGTCGGGTCCTCCACGCCGAAGGCCAGCTCCCGGTCGACCGTGGCTTGGTCGACGGGGGAGTCCTCGCCGGCCATCTGTGCCCACTCGTCCACCAGGGAGCTGTCGACCTGGCGGATGAGCTCGCCCAACCATTCCAGGATGTCGGCGAGCTGCTCGGTCATGTACTCCTGCGGCACGGACTGCTTGAGCGTGCGCCAACAATCTGTCAGGTAACGCAAGATTACGCCCTCGGAGCGGGCCAGCCCGTAGGTGGCGACCAGGTCGGAGAACGTCATGGCCTTCTCGACCATCTCGCGCAAAACCGACTTGGGTGCGATGTCGAATTCCCTGGCCCACGGGTTGCCCTCGCAGAAAGACTCGAAGGCCTGGTCCAGCAGCTCCTCCAGGGGCTTGGGCCAGGTGATCTCCTCGACGATGGCCATGCGCTCGGTATAGTCCACGCCCTCGGCCTTCAGCGCCGCGATCTCCTCGCCCCGGCGGGCCTTCTGCTGGGCCTGGAGCACCTGCCGGGGTTCGTCCAGGATGCTCTCGAAACAGGAGATGATGTCCAGGGCGAAGGTCTCGGACTCGGGATCCAGCAGCGTCAGCGCCGCCAGCGCGAAGGGGGAGAGCGGCTGGTTCAGCGCGAAGTCCCGGGGTAGCTCGCGGACCAGGTGGTAGGGCCGGCCGTAGATGTCCAGGCCCTTGGTGGATTTTTGGACCACGCCGGCGTTGAGCAATCCCTTGAACAGGTCCAGCGCGGTTAGGATGTGCTGGTTCTGCTGGGCGCGGGTGTCGTGGTTGGTCCGCAGGAGGTGCTTGAGGTGCTCGTAACCGTTGCCGTGCCGGGCCAGGACGTTGAGCAGCATGGAGTTCGACATGCGGAACTGCGAGGTCAGCTGCTCCGGCTCGGCGTGGGTCAGCCGCTCGAAGGTCTTTTCCGACCAGGAGACCTCGCCGTCGCGCGGGGCCTTTTTGCGAAGTTTCTTCAGCCGCTTCGGATCGTCACCCACGCGGCGGCGGGCCTTGGCGTTTTCGATCTCGTGCTCGGGTGCTTCGACCACCACGGTGCCCTCGGTGTCGTAACCGGCGCGGCCGGCGCGCCCGGCGATCTGGTGGAACTCGCGGGACTTCAGGATGCGCTGGCGCGTGCCGTCGAATTTCGCCAGGCCCGTCATCAGCACCGTGCGGATGGGTACGTTGATGCCCACGCCCAGGGTGTCGGTGCCGCAGATGACCTTCAGCAGGCCGCGCTGGGCGAGACGTTCCACCAGGCGGCGGTACTTGGGCAGCATGCCGGCGTGGTGGATGCCAATCCCCTTGCGCAGCAGCCGCGACAAGTCCTTGCCGAAGGTGGTGGTGAACCTAAAACTACCAATCTCGCCGGCGATGGCCTCCTTTTCCTCCGGTGTAATCATCGCCTTGAGGGAGGTCAGTGCCTGCGCGCGCTCGGCGGCCTCACGCTGGGAGAAGTGCACCACGTAGATGGGCGCCTTGCCGGCGCTTAGCAGCTCCTCGATGGTGTCGTGGGCGGCCAGGAAGGTGTAGCTGAAATCCAGCGGGACCGGGCGCTCCGAGCCCGCCACGAGGTCCGTGGTGCGGCCAGTGCGCTCAGAGAGATCCTTTTCCAGCCAGGAGGTGTCACCCAGGGTGGCGGACATCAGGAGGAACTGGGCCCGGTCCAGCTCCAAGAGCGGGACCTGCCAGGCCCAGCCACGCTGCGGGTCCGAGTAGTAGTGGAACTCGTCCATGACCACCTGGTCGATTTTCGCGTCGCGGCCGTCGCGTAGTGCGATATTAGCCACGATTTCCGCGGTGGCGGCGATGATGGGGGCGTTGCCGTTGACGGTCGCGTCGCCGGTCATCATGCCGACGTTTTCCGCGCCGAAGATTTCGCACAGCGCGAAGAATTTTTCGCTGACCAGGGCCTTGATAGGCGCGGTGTAGAAGCTGCGCTGCCCGCGGGCCAGGGCGATGAAGTGCGCGGCGTTGGCCACCATGGACTTGCCGGAGCCCGTCGGCGTCGCCAGGATGACATTGTCCCCAGCGAGGATGCCTAACGATGCCTCCTCCTGGGCCGGGTAGAGCGAAATCCCGCGCTCGGTGGTCCACGCGGTAAACGTGTCCCAGATGGCGGTGTCGACGAGCGACTCCGGTACTTCGGCGAGGTCGGGCAGCATTTGCGTTAAAGTCACGCCTACCACTCTAGGTCATCGCCGCAACCGCCGTCACCGCCGGGCGCGGCCCGTCTAGCTCTCCTCGCCGCGATCCTCCGGCCCCGCCCCGGAGTCCAGATCCTGGTCGTCGCGGCCGTGGTTCATGTTGCGCTCAATGGCGCGGCGGACCTCCGGGTCCTGGTCATCGAGGTAGGCCAGGAAGCGCTCGAATTCCTCGCTGATTTCCTCGCCGGTGGGCATGTTCTGCTCGCCCGGCAGGACGGCCTGCGGGTGCTCGTCGCGGTAGTGCTCGAGGAAGGAGTCGTACTGCTCCTCGAGCTGGCGAACGACCTGGTTTACCTCCTCGGAGTCCTCGACCTGCTCGGTCAGCTGCTGGTTGACGCGCTCGACGTCGTGTTCCAGGCTGCCGAGCGGCAAGTCCAGGCCCGCGGCCGTGGCCACGGACTCCAGCAGCTGGAGCGTGGCGTGCGGGTACGGCGAAGAGGCCAGGTAGTGCGGCACGTGCACAGTAAAGCCGGCGACCTTGCGGCCGCGGTCGGCCAGCTCCTTTTCCAGGTAGAGCTGTGCCGATCCCGGGACCATCATGGTGGAATCCAGCTTGAACATCCGCTGCTTGAGCCGGCGCGAGTTGCCGTGGGCGGTAATCACCAGCGGGCGGGTGTGGGGCACGGGCATCGGGGCAGCGTAGAGGCAGATGGTGTCCGTGACGTTGAACTTGTCTGCCAGGTCCGCCACCGCGTTGGTAAAGCCTTCCCAGCGCAGGTCGGGCTCGGGGCCCGACAGCAGCAGGAAGGGTTTTTCGCGGTTGTCGCGCACCACGCGCATGCTGAGGTCGAGCTGCTCGATCTCCATTGGGCTGTCGGCGTCGATGGTCACCGCGGGGCGCCGCGAGCGGTAGTCAATGAGTTCGTCGTTGTTGAACGCGGCCACGGGACGCGATTCGAGCGCGGCGAGCAGGTGCGCGGTGCTGGCGTCGACCGCCTGGCCGGCGTCCGCGTAGCCACTCATGGCTACTACGAGGGTGGGGCCGTTGCCGTCGTCGCTCGTGGGGTCGACTACTGGGGCAGGATACTCCAGTTCGTACATGCGGCGATTTTCATCAGGCATGTCTTTTCCTCCTTCTTTTACCTGCAACAACGATTAGCCGGCCGGGTTTATTCCTTAAGCTTTTCGGGAACGCATTGGCGCTATTGTAGACCATCCGCAAGCGTCGCGGCCTGTGGATAACGTGCCGATATATTACGTGGAATATAAAAACGGCGAGTTATCCACAGGCGCGAAGCGCTAGCGCTCGACCTCGGGTGGAATCCCGCCGATGATGACAGCATGACTAATTCACAAGAACGCACGTACACACCCGCCGAAATCCTTGCCGACATCCCCGGAAACCTTGGTTTCTACCCGTCCGAATCCCTCGTAATCGTCAGCTTCCAGCCCGCTCACGACGGCACCGAAAGCTTCGTCTCCGGCCCACTGTTGCGCATCAGCATCGACGACGTCGAAGAAGGCTGGGAGGAAGGACTCGCCCTGTTGGACAACTACCCCGACCACATCTTCCTGGCATTTATCATCAGCACCCGCCCGGAGCGCCACCTGGCGGAACTCATTAACTTCCTCGACGACCCAGACCAGTGCTGCGTCGACCTAGAGGGCCTGTGGATGGTGCCGGAAATCCAGGTCGGCCAACCCTACGAGGAAGTTTTTGCTGACCCGGCGCTGCACCAAGGCCCCGGCGGCGACGCGTGGCTCTACGGCCGCGTCGCGCCGATTACGGAGTCCCACAGCATGCGCGCGTGCATCGCCGAGGGCGAACTGCCCGCGCTCGACCGGCAGGAATGCTTCGAGCCCTTCCAGCGCCGCAACCCCCTGGGGGAGTGGGAAGAACTCGCCGCGCTCGGCCGGCTGGCCATCGCCTGCGCTAACGATGCCTGCTGCGGCCGGCACACCTACGGCTACGACCTCGTGGCCATAGACAACGACGTCCCGGAGGTCTTAAGCGACATTGACGTCCCCGCCGACTGCCTCGCAGACGACGAGCTGCTGTTTACCGCCGCGGTGTGGATGGGCAGCACCAAGGCCCGCGACGTCGCCTTGCGCGGCTGCCTGGACAACCCCGCGGCCGCGGCAATCTTGATGCTGGCGCTGGCCCAGACCTTTAGCGGGACTATCCGCGCCAACGCGCTGGCCGTCTACTCGGTCTGCACCATCCAGATGGGCATCTACTACAAAGCCAGCACGGCGCTGATGGTCGGCCGCAAGGAATTCCCCGAGCACACCTTCCTGCGGTTGTTGCTCGGCGCTTTCCGCTGCGGGCTGAGCGAACACCTCATCGACAGCGTGCGCCAGGGCTCGGAGAAGGCCCGGCTGGCAGCCGTCTACGGGGTCTGCGGCTGTGCCTCCGAGCCGCGGGCGGCCTAGTCGGTGCGGAGTAGCCGGTTTTTGCCTATTGGCGGCGGGCCGAGTGTGCCTTGTCGCCGAGCTGGCGAGTGAACTCCCACGCGTCCGAGACGATGGTATCCAAGTCCGTGCGCGTCGGGTTCCAGCCCAGCTCGCTTTTGATCTTCTCGGAGGAAGCGATAAGCACCGCCGGGTCTCCCGCGCGACGCGGGGCGTCCTCGGCGGGGATGGGGTGGCCGGTGACCTTGCGGCAGGCGGCGATGACCTCCTTGACCGAGTAGCCGTCGCCCGAGCCCAGGTTGTAAATTCGGTGGGTGCCCGGCTGGTTGCTCTCCAGCGCCAGCACGTGGGCGTCGGCCAGGTCGCGGATATGAATATAGTCGCGGACCGCGGTGCCGTCCTTGGTGTCCCAGTCGTTGCCGAAGATGAAGATCTTATCGCGGTGCCCCAGGGCCACCTGCAAGATGATGGGGATGAGGTGGGTTTCCACCTCGCGGTTTTCCCCGATAGAGCCGTAGGCGCCGGCAACGTTGAAATAGCGCAGCGAGGTCGCCGCCAGGCCGAAGGCCTTCGCGTACGAGGTGATCATGTAGTCGATGGACAGCTTGGTTGCCCCGTACGGGTTCGTCGGCGCGGTCGGCAGGTCCTCGGTGATCGGCACCTGCTTCGGCTCGCCGTAGGTGGCCGCCGTGGAGGAGAAGACGAGGTTGTTGACGTCGTTAGCCCGCATGGCATCCAGCAGGGCCAGGGTAGTGCCGACGTTGTCGTGCCAGTACTCGTTCGGGACCTCGACGGACTCTCCCACCAGGGAACGCGCGGCGAAGTGCAGCACGCCGTCGAAGCCGCCCTCGGACAGCACCGACTGGGCCAGCCCGCCCACGCGGCCCTCGACCAGGCGCGCCTGCGCCGGGACGGCCTCGCGGTTGCCCGTGGAAAAATCATCGATGATCGTCACGTCGTGGCCGCGCTCGATTAGAACGGCGGCGCAGACGCTGCCAACATAACCGGCGCCGCCGGTGACCAGAAGCTTCATAAGGTTTAAGACTCCTCGATCCGCACGGCGTGGGCCAGGTCGGTGAGCAGCTCGATGCCCTGCCCGGACTTGGTGGTCAGGGTGATAGCTCCGCCGTTGTTGAGCGCGGTGACTTCGGCGCCGACGACGATTCCGGCGTCGTGCAGTTCCCGGAAGTGCTGGTGGTCGACCTGCAGGATCTCATTGATCTGGCTGACCACGCCGGTGACTTCCTTGCCCTCCGGCAGGTCAATGGCGCGCGTGCCCTGAGACTGCTCCGGCGCGTTGGTGCCCAGCTGCGCCAGGCCCGGGATCGGGTTGCCGAAGGGGGAGCGCGCCGGATCATCCAGCACGGCGACGACGCGGCGCTCCACGTCCTCACTCATGACGTGCTCCCAGCGGCAGGCCTCGTCGTGGACCTGGTGAATGTCCAGGCCCAGCACGTCGGTCAGCAGCCGCTCGGCCAGGCGGTGCTTGCGCATCACGGCGGTCGCCAGCTCGCGCCCGCTCGGGGTCAGATCCAGGCTCCGGTCGGTGCGCACGTGCAAAAGGCCGTCGCGTTCCATGCGGGCCACGGTCTGCGAGACCGTCGGGCCGGACTGCTCGAGCCGCTCCGCGATGCGGGCACGCAGCGGGGTAATACCCTCTTCCTCGAGCTCGTAAATGGTTCGCAGATACATTTCGGTGGTATCGACTAGGTCCCTCACGTGGGCTGGCACCTTTCTGATTCCGGGGAGTGGATGATTGCTGACAGCGCAGGATTGCTAAACCTAAGCTGCGGCAAAACTAATACACCATAGTCTAGCGTATATCGCCGCGGGCCCGTTGTTGCAGTAAAGGCTATAAACGCCATTCGGCACTAGCTTAAGCGAATGGATAATGACGAAACCGCCGGCCTGAAAGTTCAGGTCCGGCGGCGGGGAGGCGGTGGATACAAAATCTACTGGGCGTACTCGCGCAGGCGGTCGGCGCGCTGGCCGTCGCGGAGCTTGGCCATGACCTCGCGCTCGATCTGGCGCACGCGCTCGCGCGACAGACCGAACTGGCGGCCGATCTGGTCCAGGGTGCGCGGCACGCCGTCGTCCAGGCCGTAGCGCAGGCGGATGACGTCCTGCTCGCGCTGCTCCAGGGAGCCGATGACCGAGCGGATATCGGAGTGGCGCAGGGAGGCGACGACGGCCGTTTCGGCATCGGTAGCCTCGGCATCCTCAATGAAATCACCCAGCGGGGCCTCCTCGTCCGCGCCGACCGGCATGTCCAGTGAGACCGGGTCGCGGGACTGGCGCAGGAGCATCTCAATCTTGTCCTCATCGATGCCGGATTCCTCCGACAGCTCCTCGTTCGTGGCCTCGCGGCCCAGCGACTGGTACATCTCACGCTTGATGCGGGAGAGCTTGTTGACCTGCTCGACCAGGTGGACGGGCAGGCGGATGGTGCGCGACTGGTCGGCCATGCCGCGGGTAATGGCCTGGCGGATCCACCAGGTGGCGTAGGTGGAGAACTTAAAGCCCTTGGCGTAGTCAAACTTCTCCATCGCGCGGATAAGGCCCAGGTTGCCCTCCTGGATAAGATCCAGCAGCGGCATGCCGCGGCCGGTGTAGCGCTTCGCCAGGGAAACCACCAGGCGCAGGTTCGCCTCCAGCAGGTGGGAGCGGGCCTTCTTGCCTTCCTTTACGAGAATCTTCAAGTCGCGCTTCTCGGCGCGGGTGAGTTTTTCCGCGTTGTTGAGTTTGTATTCGGCGTACAGGCCGATTTCGATTTCCTGTGCCAGCTCGACTTCGTCCTCTGCGGACAAAAGAGCGGTCTTGCCGATGCCGTTGAGGTAAACCCGCACGAGGTCGGCCGAAGGGTTGTCATTAGTATGTCCGCGGCGCGAACCGTGATCTACTTCTTGCTCCGTGGCGTCTTGCTTAGATGAATCCTGGTCGTGGGAAGTGGTCATCTAGGGCCTCCTAAAGTATCGCCGGTTACAAACTACTCAACGGCTCGTGGTGCGGATTAGTTCCCCCACCAACTTTTGGGGGTGGCGAACTAGGTCTCCACCAGCAAAGTAAAGGGTCCTTGGTTGACTGAGCTGACTTCCATCATGGCGCCGAAGCGGCCCTCGGCCACGGCGATGCCGCGGGAGCGTAGCTGGCGGACCAGCTCGACAATGGCCGGCTCGGCCATCTCCGCCGGCGCTGCCGCCGACCAGGAGGGCCGCCGCCCGCGCGCCGTGGCGCCGTACAGGGTGAACTGGCTGACCACCAGGACGGGCGCGCCGGTATCCGTCACGGATTTTTCCCCGTCGAGCATCCGTAGCTCGGCGATCTTCCGCGCCATCTTCTCCACGGCAGCTGCCGTCGTGGACTCGTCCTCGCAGTCTTCCCGCGAGACCCCCACCAGCGCCAGCACCCCGCCGGTCTCCGGGCAGTCGATGCTGCCCACCGTCTCACCCGCCACGGTCACGCTCGCCTGCGATACCCGCGTCAACACTGCCTTCATTTGCTCTTCGTGCCTTTCTTCTCGTTGCCTGCTCGGCTGGGTGCTTCCTGCGCCGGGGCTTCCTGCGTCGGCGCTATTTGCCCCGGCGCTTAGTCCAGGAACTCTGCCGGCAGCACCAGCCCGTGCCGGATTAGGTCCACGATGGCAGGCACGGCCGAGCGCACCAGCTCCTCCTCGTCCAGCCCGTGGGCGGCGGCGTACAAGGCGATGGTCTCACCCAGGTTGAGCCCATCCGGCCGCAGCCCGGCTACCACCGCGGCCAGTCCGTCGTCGACCTCGTGCGACCAGCGCGGGCCCTCCGTGCGGGTCAGGCGCTTGACCGCCGGCTCGAAGCCCTGATGGCTTTCGGCATCCGCGACGGAGATGTCCTCCAAGGCCACACCGGGGCGCAGCCCGAAGTACTTGGTCTCAATTTCCCCGGGGACTAGGTCGCGGAGCCAGGCCACGCGGGCGAAGTATTCCTCCACCTCCGGGCCCAGCGGATCGCTAAAGGACTGGGGTAGCGACTCCGCCAGGACCTCGGTGGGGGCATCGTCAGCAATGCGCTGCAGCGCCACGAAGCCGAAGCCGATGCCGGTCACGTCGTGGTCGGACAGGTACTCCAGCCAGACCTTGCTGCGCTTGCGGCCGGCGCGGGTGCGCACGTCGACGGACTCGTCGCGCAGCCACGTGGACACGTACAGCGCCGGGTCCGCCACGTCGCGCTCGATGACCCACGCGGCCACCCCGTGCGACGGCAGCCAGCTGGCCACGCGCTGCGCCCAGTTCTCGTCGGTGCGGTGAACCCACGCCGCCAGCAAGTGCGCGGTACCGCCCGGGTTCAGGTAGTCCGCCACCTCCGAGACCACCTTCTGGGAGGCCCCGTCCAGCTCCATCCCGGAGTCACGGTAGACGTGGCCCACCTCCGGCAGGCCTACCACGAACGGCGGGTTGGCCACCACGCGGTCGAAACGCCGGCCTGCCACCGGCGCGAACCAGGAACCTTCCACAAGCTCCACCCGGTCTCCGGCACCGGCCGCGGCCACCGTCGCGCGCGCCAGTGTCAGGGCGCGCTCGCTCACATCGGTCGCGGTGACCGACTCCGCGCAACCCAGCTGGCCGAGCACCTGCACGCCCGAGCCCGTGCCCAGGTCCAGCACCGTGCCGACCGGGGAGAGGGGAGTGGACTGCAGCAGCGACAGGCTGGCCGCGCCCACGCCCACCACGTGCTGGGAGCCGGGCACGTGGTCGACCAGGGAGGCATCGACGTCAGAAAAGACCACGCGCTCCCGGCCGGCGATGATCTGCGGCCGAATCTCCAGCGCGCAGTAGACCGTTCCGTGCTCGTCCGCGCGCATGATGCCGGTATCCACCAGCTGCGTGGCCAGCCGCGCGCCCACGGCCTGGGCCAGGGCGGTGGCGGGGACGGCATCGTGCAGCAAAAAGATGCGGACAAGCCACGCCATCTGGCTGTTGTCCCGGCAGCGCAGCGCCACCGGGGCGTACTCGCCACGGTGCAGGGCCTCGGTGACCTCCGGGCCCAAATAGCCGGCAATACCGGCCACGTCGAAACCGGCGGAGGTAAAGACATCGGCGAGCTCACCCGCCAGCGCGGAGAGATCGTCCGGAAGCGGCAGACAAAAGCGTTCAGTGGCGGGCATAGCAGGCAGGCTCCTTGTTTCTTAAGGGTTCTTCGGGTCGTCGTGGTTGATGGTGTCCGGCTGCTCGAGTTGCGCGCGCTGCTGGCCGGACACCTGCTCACGCTGCTGGGCGGCCATCTGCCGAGCCAGCGCCGGCTTGTAGACGTTGCGCTCGCGCTTGTCCTTCGGCTGGCCGCGCCCGTTGGCGATGACCACCGCCGCCCACGGCAGCGGCAACGTGAGCCCGGAGACAATCCCCGCCGTGATCCACGCCTGATGCGCGTAGACTAGGTAGATGGAGATAAACAGGGCGGGGATACGGATAAACTGCAGGATGGCGTAGACCACCTCGCGGTGGTGGCGATCCTGGCCGGGGCCGACCTTGGCATCCGTAATCAGGGACACCGAGGCGCGCCGGAAGAGGCGGCGGGAGCCCTTAACAGGGGGTTCGCCGTCCGGATTGTCAACGGTGTACGGTTCCATGCCTCCCTAGGGTAGCTGGGGACTCGCATTAATCCACACTCTTGCGGCAAAATGGGGTGCTGTGAGTACGACGACGAAAACAATCGAAAGGCCAGACGTCCGGGAGGATACGTCCACTCCGAATGACGACACCCCGAAATTCTTCCACTACGTAAAGAAGGACCAGATTCTCGACTCCGCGGTCAACGGCAAGATGGTTGTCGCGCTGTGCGGGGAGACCTTCCCGGTGACCAAGCAAGCCAAGCCCGGTTCGCCGGTCTGCCCCGACTGCGAGCGGATTTTTAAGGGTCTGCGGCGCAAGTGATTCCGGGCAAGAACAAAGGCAAACTCCGCCAATGGCAGCAGGAGGCGCTGGAGAAGTTCTTGCGCACCAAGCCCCAGGACTTCATGGCCGTGGCGACGCCGGGCGCCGGTAAGACCACCTTCGCCCTCCGCGTGGCCACCGAGCTGCTCGAAGACCGGACCGTCGAACGCGTCATCGTGGTGGTGCCCACCGAGCACCTGAAGATCCAGTGGTCGTCCGCCGCCGCCCGCGTCGGCATGTCCCTGGACGCGCACTTCACTAACTCCTCGGCGGTCAACCCCGCCTACGACGGGATCGTGGTCACCTACGCCCAGGTCGGCATGCACCCGTTCAAGCACCGGGCGGTCGCCTCCGCGCGGCGCACACTGGTCATTCTGGACGAGATCCACCACGCCGGCGACGCCAAGAGCTGGGGCGACGGCGTGCGCGAGGCCTACGACGACGTCAATCACCGCCTGGCGCTGACCGGTACGCCCTTCCGCTCCGACGATTCCCCGATCCCCTTCGTGCGCTACGAGCAGGACGGGGAGGGCCACCTGGTCTCCCGCTCCGATCACGCCTACAACTACGGCGACGCGCTGGCCGATGGCGTCGTGCGCCCCGTGGTCTTTCTGGCGTATTCCGGTGAGGCCCGCTGGCGTGATTCCGCGGGCGAGGAGTACGCCGCGCGCCTGGGCGACATCCTCAACCCCGAGCAGACCGCGCGTGCCTGGCGCACGGCCCTGGACCCGAAGGGGGACTGGATCCCCGCGGTGCTGCAGGCCGCGCACACGCGCCTGATGCAGATGCGCCGCAGCATGCCCGATGCTGGCGGCCTCGTGCTAGCCACCGACTCGACGATGGCCCGTGCCTACGCAAAGATCCTCAAAGGCATTTCGAACACCCCGGTCTCGGTCATCCTGTCCGACGATCCGGGTTCGTCCGAGCGGATCGATGAGTTCTCGGAGAGCAACGACGAGTGGATGGTCGCCGTTCGTATGGTCTCCGAGGGCGTCGACGTGCCCCGGCTGGCCGTGGGCGTGTACGCGACCTCGGCGTCGACGCCGCTGTTTTTCGCCCAGGCCATCGGCCGCTTCGTCCGCTCGCGCATGCCCGGCGAGACCGCTTCGGTCTTCCTACCTTCGGTGCCCGTGCTGCTGGGGCTAGCCGAAAACATGGAAAAGTCCCGTGACCATGTCCTGGGCAAGCCGGACCGGCCCAAGGAGGGCTGGGACGACGAGCTGCTAGAGCAGGCCAACCGCAAGGAGTCCGAGCCGGACCTGGACAAGCCCTACGAGTCGCTCGGCGCCGACGCGGAGTTCTCCTCGCTCATCTACGACGGTTCCTCCTTCAACACCGCCGCCTTTACTGACGATGCGGAACAGGCCGATTTCCTCGGCATCCCCGGGTTGCTGGACGCCCAGCAGGTCAAGGACTTGCTGCGCAAGAAGCAGGAAGAAGAGATGGACGCCCGGGAGGCGCGGGAGAAGGCGCGCCGGGCTGAGGCCGCGGCGGAGGAGCATCGGCGGCAGATCTACGGCATGCCGAGCGCGCCGAAGCAGAAGCAGCAGCCGCAGGGCGGCGGGGACGAGGAGGTCGCCGTCGACGAAATCGCGCGGCTGCGCAAGGAACTCAACACCGTCGTCTCCATCACCGCCGGGCGTAAGGGGCGGCCGCACGGTGCCATCCACAACGAGGCGCGCAAGGCCTGTGGCGGGCCGCCGACCGCGCTGTGTAACGCCGAGCAGCTGCGCGAGCGCATCGAGTATCTGCGCGCGTGGTAGCGTTCGCGCTGCGAAGTAGGCCACTTATTCGCTATTGTGGGGCGGGATAGGTAGTTATAGCACTAGGAAAGAGGGTAGAAATGACCACTCCCAACACCCCTTACGGGAACGACCAGAACAACGACTCGAACCAGGGCCTGCCGTCCTACGGTGATTCCCGCCCGGGTGCTAACGATGCCCAGGGCCAGCACGCCGGCGAGCCCGGCGCCGGCTACGGCGGCACCGGCGAGGCGAACGCTGGCTTCGACGGCGGCGCCTATGGGGCCTCGCCGGAGGGCAACGCCCACGCCGCGCCGGCTGCCGGCTACGGCGGCTCCCAGTACCAGGGGGGCTTCGAAAACGCGCCGAACTTCGAGAAGTCGAAGCTGGCGTTGGCCGTTCTCATCATCGGTATTGTTGCCTTGGTCGGCCTGCTTGTCGGCGGCTTGGGCGCTCTCCTGGGTGTCGTGGGCGTGGTGCTGGCCATCGTGGCCCTCGTGCGCAACGCCAAGAAGCCGAAGGAGGCCCGTCGCACCTGGATGTCGGTGGTGGGCCTTATCCTCTCTCTGATTTCGGTCGCCGTCGGCGTGCTCATGGTGCTCTTCATCGGTTGGTTCTTCAACGAGGCCAACTTCGAAGAGTGCCTGAGCCTTCAGGACGAGCAGGCGCAGCGCGAGTGTATCGAGCGCCAGAGCGAGGAACTGGTCAACTCGAGCAACTAGGCTCTCATTCCTCTTGGCCCCGCCTGGTGCGGGGCCGTTTTGTGCCTAATTGTGCCTAAGTGTGCCCAAATTATGCCAACCTGTGGCTACTTGGGCACGTTGCTCTATTTTTCGGCCTTTGGGCAGGTGGCGCCGCGAAAGCGGCTGTTTTCGGCCTGTGGATGGTTTGCGCAGGGTGGTTAGCTTGCCCCGAGTTATCCACAGATCCGTATTTCGGCCCTTGTCGGGGCTGATCTGTGCTTCTAGCGTGTGAGTCATGA
>NZ_KV823416.1 GCF_001815935.1 Corynebacterium sp. HMSC04H06 | reverse complement strand
CAGCATCGCCCCGGCGGCCGCCAGCAGGGCGGCGGACAAGGCCGGGGCCGGCAGCGTCGTCCAACGCACCGCCGCGAACGCCGCTATCCCTGCCAGCAGGGCCGGCCATCCCACCAGAGCGAGCCCGCCCGCGGCCAGTACTAGGCACAGTGCCCGGGGCGGGGCTGGGAAGGAGCGCGGCACGTGCTCGCCGCGCCGGCGCCAGCAGGCCACCGCGCAAGCGATAACCGTCAGCAGCCCCAGCGCCCCGCCGCCGAGAAGGCCGGCCTGGTAGGCGCCGGTCGACGCGAAGGTCATGTGGAAGGTGCCGCTCGCGCCCGCCGGAATGACAAAAGCCTGGGTGGCCGCGTCTACCTGCCGGGCCTGCAGCGGGGCATCGTCCAGCCAGCCGTTGAGCCCGGCGTTGTACGCGCGCCCGGTAATCAGCAGGCGCTCGTGGTCTGCCGGCGCGATAGCCTCCCCGGTCGGTTCAAGGGGAGTGCGCGGCAGATCGCCCAGCTGGACCCAGGCCGCCGCGGTTTCCAGCCGGTGCGTGCCGGCCGGCAGCCGCACCGTCTCACCCGTTCGGTAGTCGCGGCCGTCGATGCGCACCGCCGGCGTCTCGGCGTCTTCGTCGGCGTCTGCGTCGGCGTCGGATCCAGCACCTGCGCGCAGGGGAAGCTCCATGTCCCGCGGCGCGGTGAAGTCCCGGATGATAGTACCCGTGTCCACGGTCAGTCGCTGGAAGAAGAAGGCCTCCACGTTGGGTGAGGTATCCGGTACCGTCACGACGCGTTCGATGGGGTGGCCGGCGACCTCGGCGGCGGTGATGCCGACGCGTTCGTGCGGCGTGATGCGCACCGCGGTGCTGTCGCCGCCGGGCACGCGCACCGTGGTCTCCTCACCGGCGCTAAGCTCTACCTCGACGGAGGCGGAGCCGGACGAGACGGTCGCGCGGGCGTCGTCGGTGGCGGTGAGCCTGAGCACCGGGGAGGCGAAAACCTCGCCCTGCGGGGCCTGGAGCTCCAGCCAGCCGGTCTGTCCCGGGGCCGGCCACCAGGCGGTATCCTCCTGCCCGTCCACCGCGGCGGTGACGGAACGGGCGGGGTCGGCGCCGCCGAAGGAGTCGGCATCGGCGGCCGAGGACTCCGCGACCACGCGGCCGCCGTGTTCTTCGACCGCTACCGCCCGGCCCGCCGAGGGGTAGTCGCGCAGCCGGTTGTGGACCCGGGACCTATCGCCTTCGACTAACGGCGCGGAGACCGGGCCGTCTAACGTGCCGTAGTTGCGGTCGACCAGCAGTGGCGTATCGGTCGCGATGCCGGCGTCCGCGTCGACGAGCTCGCGCGCGCCGGGCGCATCCACCATGTCCAGCAGGGCGAGGACTTCGCCGCCGCCGGCCACGCGCACGGGGGCGCCGTTAGCCATTTGCAGGCCCTGCTGCGGAACGAGCAGCACCACGTCCACCTCGCCGAAGGTGTGGACCGTGCCCGGCAGGTCTTCCGCGCGAACCGAGTTATCCCCGCCCGCCGGCTCATCCAGATCGTGGCGCAGCAGCACCGCGCCGATGCCCAGGCGCTGCAGGGCCTTCGCGCCCGTCGCCGCGTCGTGTTCTAGGGCCGCGGTAATCCCGTCCAAGCCGCGGATGGCCTCCGGCGGGATAAGTGGAATGGCGTCGCGGACGGCCCAGGGGACATCCAGCAGCGGCTGCGCCGGCTCGTCGCGGGTCCAGCCCCAGTCTTGCCGGGCAAAGGACGCGGGTGGGTAGATGAGCGTGCGGGTGCCGGCGGCGTGTTCGTTGAGGAACTCGGCGGCCTCTTCCCAGTACTGTGGCACCTCCTCGTAGGCCCCGCGCGGCAGCAGGCGCCCGGACAGGGCCGGGAACGCGCTGGCCGCCACCACTACGGCCAGCAGCAGCCCAGCGGTCTGCCGCCGGTCGGGACGCAAGGTCCGCGGCCAGCCGAGGCGCGCTCCCAGCTGCGCCAGGCCGAGCACCAGCGGCAGGCGCACCAGCGGATCGAATTTGTGCAGGTTGCGCAGCGCGGCCAGCGGCCCGTCGAGCAGCTCCCGGTAAGCCGGCAGGCTGGTGCCCAGCACCGCGACGCCCACTATCAGCAGCACCGACCACGTCCGCGGCAGGCGGCACAGGCCCACCAGGCCGGCGGCGGCCACGGCCACGGTCGCCAGGACGAAGATGGGCTCGTCCACCAGCAGCACGCCGGCGGTGCGCTCGGTGTCGACGAAGGGAGACCAGCTGGTCGTCCCACGCAGGATCTCGGCCAGGTTGAGCCAGCGCGTGGTGACAAACGCCGACTCGATGAATTCCGTGAAGGGCGCCGCAAAGCGCCCGAGCACCAGCAGCGGGACGATCCACCAGGCGCTGACCAGCGCGCAGCCGGCCAGCCAAGCACCGAAGAAGCGCCAGCGCCGCTGGCAGAGCAAGACTACCGCCGCCGGGATGCAGGCGGCCAGGGTGGCGGTAGCATTGACCGCGCCCATCAGCGCGACCGGGATGACCGCGGCAGCCCATTGCCAACGCGCCGACTGCGGGGCGAGGCAGGCCACCAGGACCCAGGGGGCCAGCATGACCGGCCAGGTCTCCGAGGAGATCGTGGTTAGCGTGGTCAGCGTGCGCGGGGAAAGCGCGTAGGCCAGCGCCGCGATAAAGGACCACCCCGGGCCCGCGTCGGTGGCGCGCCGGGCCAGCAGGAAGGCCCCGGAAAAGCCCACGCCGGTTACCAGCAGCCACCACAGGCGCAGCGCCACCCACTCCGGCAGGGGATCGGTGGCTAGGAAGAAGAGCCCGTGTGGGAAGAGGTAACCGTAGGCCTGGTTTTGTAGCTGGCCCAGGGTAAACGCATCCGTCCAGGGGGTCAGCGCGCCCCGCAGGAAACCCGCCGGGTTGACCAGTAGGTCGTGCTTGGTGTCGGCCGCGACCTGGGTGTTGTGCCCGAACTGCAGGACAAAGACTACGATCGCCAAAAGCCCCCACCCGGCGAGGTGGGGGCGAAGTTTAGGGGACAGCCGGGGCACGCCTACTGGCGGGAGCCGTACTCAGGCCCGCCCAGCACGGCGTCATCGGCCGGCACCGCGTGGCCGGAAGGCACCGTATCAGCGTCGCTGAACTGGGCGATCCCCACGATGGTGACCACGCCGAGCACCAGGCCGACCACGGCGCTGCCGACGGCCGGGCCCAGCGTGCGCTTTGTCAAAGAGTCGGATTCTACTGCCATGGGACCAAATCCTAGCAACTACTCGAAGTATTCCGGGTCATCTTCTTCGTCTTCGTCGTTTTCCGGCGGGACGATAAAGACCGGGATGCCGGCGTTGC
This sequence comes from Corynebacterium sp. HMSC04H06, assembly GCF_001815935.1. Classification (GTDB taxonomy): domain Bacteria; phylum Actinomycetota; class Actinomycetes; order Mycobacteriales; family Mycobacteriaceae; genus Corynebacterium. The sequence continues at coordinate 78,323 of NZ_KV823416.1, read as the reverse complement.
GCACGATCTGGTCGGCGGTGGAGTTAGTCCACCAGGAGCGGAAGCCGGTCAGCGCGCGGGTGCCGGTGACGATTACGTCCACGTCCAGCTCCTGCGCGGCATCCACGATGGCGGAGGCGATAGTCGTGGCGGATTCGACGAGGTGGGCGCGTCCCGCCAGGCCGAGCCCCTCGGCCACCTCGACGCCGCGGCGGCAGATAGCCAGCGCTTCCTCGTAGGCCGGGTCTTCCTCGGTGGTCTCCGGGGAGACCGTCGACTGGTGCAGGCCGGTGCGGCTAACCGCACGGGCGGCCTGGCGGGCGGCCGGCTCCCAGGCGGTGAGGATCTCCACCGTGCTGGGACGCAGCAGCTGAGCGGCTTGCTGCATGGCGCGGGCGGCGCGTTCCGAGCCGTCGAACGCAATTAACATGGTTTGGCCGTTACTCATGCCCGCCATCTTAGTAGGCATTCGGGCGTGTTGTGGCTGACTAATGGCAGACTATAGGCCATGATTCCGTTTCCCCGGCCCGCGCAGTGGCGTCGTCGCCTGCCCGCTGCCACCCGCATCAGTGCCCCGCTTGTGCGGGTCGCGCTGGTTGCCGTGGGAGCCGTCGTGGCCGGTGGTGGCGCGCTCAGCGCCTGCTCGTCGGACGAGGCGGAGCAGGCAGCGCCTTCGGCTGGTGTGGCCAGCAGCGAAACTAAAACGAGTTCTTCGGCCCCGCAGACGAGCTCTTCCACGACCGCGGCGGAACCGGCACCAGCGGTGCAGCTGCCCGCTACCCGGCGCGAGCAGCTCGCCTCGTTGCTGATGCCGGGCGTGGTCAACTACGACGACGCGCTGGCGAAACTCAAGGCCGGGGCCGGCGGTATCTTCATCACCAGCTGGGCGGACCCGGAGTTGTTGCAGACCCCGGGGCGGGATATCCACGCCCTGCGAGCGGCGGTCGGTCGCGACTTTGATGTCTCCATCGATTTTGAGGGAGGACGGGTCCAGCGTTTCTCGGAAATCCTGGGGGATTTCCCCACCCCGCGGGACATGGCCGCCGGCGGCACCGCCGAGGCCGAGCGCCAGGGCTTCGCGGTAGGCCAGACCCTGTCCGCCCACGGTATTACCGTGGACTTCGCACCGGTTATCGACGTCGACGGCGGTGGCCTGAACGTGGTGGGCGACCGTTCCTTCTCCCATGACCCAGCCGCGGCGGGTGAGCTCGGCGCCGCTTTTGCCCGGGGCCTGCACAACGCCGGGGTGCGGCCGGTGTTCAAGCACTACCCGGGGCACGGCCGCGCTAGCGGGGACACGCACCAGGGAATGGCGACCACCCCGCCGTTGGACCAGCTGGTGGGCTACGATCTGGTGCCCTTCGACGTCGCGCTGCCCCAATCGCCGGGCACCGGGGTCATGGTGGGGCACCTGGTGGTGCCGGGGCTGGGCGACGGGGTCACCCCGGCTAGCCTCAACAACCACGCCTACGGGCTGCTGCGCGAGCACGCCGGTTTCCGCGGCCTGACCTATACCGATGATCTCACCGGTATGAAGGCGATTACGGACCAGATGTCCCCGGAGGAAGCCGTCACCGCCTCCCTGGCCGCCGGCGCAGACCAGGCGCTATGGTCAACCGCCGTGGACTTCCAGAGCGTCCTAAACCACCTGGAAGCGGCCGTGGATGCCGGCCAACTTACGCCCGAGCGGGTGGCCGAATCCGCCCTGCGCGTGGCCGAATCTCATACGGAACCCGAGCCCGCCCCAGGCGCGGATCCCGGAACGGCTCCACGCGCGGAGTAGCCTCCGAGGACGCTACATGTGTCACCCCCGGTGTCCCCTTGCCCGCCCGGCGCGGTTGCCTTGATAATACTTTAGGCCTCCTGACTAGGAATTAGGGCCGGTAAACCGTTACTGTAGTGCGTGTGAGTAAAGCGAACGGAAAACGCGGAGTGAGGGGTTGGGCCATTGCCCTGGGCATCTTGGTCGGCCTTTTCGTCATCGCGGGCGTTGCCTACGCCATGGATGTCGTGGCGAACCAAGGCAAGACGCCCCGGGCCGTCTCCGTCGGTGGAGTAGATATTTCCAACATGGAACGCCGCGACGCCGTGGCGAAACTGGAGGACGAGCTCGGGGACGTGGAAAACCAACCCGTGACGGTCACCGCCGGGGAAAAGACCACGGAGTTCATCCCCCACGAGGCCGGCCTGCAGATGGACTTCAAGAGGGCCGTGGACGGCATCGAGGATGCTTCCCTGAACCCGTTCGCCCGCGTCTACAGCTTCTTCGCGCCTCAGCGCGAATACGACGTCGACACCGAGGTCGACGAGGCCGCGTTCCAGCCCACCGTCGATCGTCTCACTGAGGATCTGACCATCCAGCCCAAGGACGGTGCGATCAATCTCGCTGGCGGCAAGGTCAACGTCACCGACGCCGTGACCGGCCAGTCCGTCGATCGCGAGGAGCTGGCCACGGAGGTCTCCGAAGGCTGGGTTGACCCCGAGGGCGTCGAGGTCGACGCGGAGGAAACCGAGCCTGCCGTTACTCAGGACGAGGTGGAAAAGATGGCCGAGGGGGACGCCGCCGATGCCGTGGCCGGTGATCTCGTCACCCGCGGCCGCGACGACGTCGAGTCCCGCATCACCCCGGCCGAGGTCGAGCAGTTCGTCACGGTTGAGCCGCATGACGGCAAGCTGGAGCTGAAGATCAACAACGAGCGCGCCCAGGAGATGATAGGCGAAGCCCTCAAGCCTTCGGTCCAGGTCAAGCAGAACGCCTCCATCTCTTTTTCCGGCGGTTCCAAACAGGTCACCCCGCACCGCGACGGCGTGGTCATCGACTGGGACAAGACCATGGACGGCTTTGACGAGCGCGTCAAAGACAACAAGGACCGCGAGTGGGACGCCGAGTACCGCGACGAGCCCGCCACGTTCACCACCGAGCAGGCGGAAAACGCCAGCTTCGACGACGTCGTCGGGGAGTTCACCACCGGCGGCTTCTCCGGCGCGTCGGGGCAAAACATCAAGCGCGTGGCCGACCAGGTCAACGGTGCCTTCCTGGCCCCGGGCGAGACCTTCTCGCTCAACGGCTACACCGGCCCGCGCGGCACCGCGCAGGGCTATGTCGAGTCCGGCATCATCATCGACGGCCGCGCGGGCGAGGCCGTCGGCGGCGGTATCTCCCAGTTTGCCACCACCTTGTACAATGCCGCCTACTTCGCGGGCATGGAAGATACCGCCCACACCCCGCACTCCTACTACATCTCGCGCTACCCGGCCGGCCGCGAGGCCACCGTGTACGAGGGAGCTATCGACCTGCAGTTCACCAACAACTCCGAGCACCCAGTGATGATTTCGACTAGCTACAGCAACAGCGAAATCACCGTGCAGCTCAAGGGCACCAAGACCGTCGAGGTCGAATCCATCAACAACGGCCGCTGGGCCCAGACCCAGCCGCAGCCCAAGCAGGTCGATGCCGATGATTGCTCGCCGTCGTCAGGCGCGCCGGGCTTTACCACCTCGGACACGCGCGTCATCCGTAACCTGAGCGGCCAGGAGATCTCCCGGGAAACCACCACCACGGTCTACGACCCGCAGCCGATCGTCACCTGCAGCTAGACAAACGGCAACCCAGATCTAACCCAGACCCAAGGGGCGCGTATGAAAAAGGCGGGGCACCGAGTGGTGCCCCGCCTTCATGCGTGGAGCCGGCGACGAGAATCGAACTCGCGCTCTCAGCTTGGGAAGCTGATGTTCTACCATTAAACTACGCCGGCAGAGCTGAAATGTGCGCCCATTGCTGGGCATACATCAAGCGCTGGGAAACACTCTACACCCTCGCTGACCCCGGGTGAAAACCGGGTCGCCTACCTGCTAGTAGACTCGGACACGTGCTTTTATCAGATCGAGATATCCGGGCCGCCATCGAGGATGAATCGCTGCAGATCGAGCCCTTCGATGCCAACCTTATCCAGCCCTCGTCCGTGGACGTGTGCCTGGATAAGTACTTTCGCGTGTTCAACAACTCCCGGTACACCCATATTGATCCGAAAGAAGAGATGCCGGATCTGACCAGCCTGGTCGAGGTGGCCGACGGCGACGCCTTCGTGTTGCACCCGGGCGAGTTCGTCCTAGGTGCCACACTGGAGAAGTTCACGTTGCCGCCGCACCTAGCCGGCCGCCTGGAGGGTAAGTCTTCCTTGGGGCGGTTGGGATTGCTCACGCACTCCACTGCGGGGTTTATTGACCCCGGCTTTTCCGGGCACATCACCCTGGAGTTGTCGAACACGGCGAACCTGCCGATCGTCCTGTGGCCGAACATGAAGGTCGGCCAGCTGGCGATCTTCAAGATGACCTCGCCGGCGCAGGATCCCTATGGCAGCGGGGCGCTGGGCTCGAAGTACCAGGGCCAGCGCGGGCCGACCCCGTCGAAGTCCTACCTGAACTTTCGCTAAGGTTTTAGGATCCGGCACCCAGATTTAATCCTCTGTTCAACTCGGGCGCTTAAGATAACCGCTTATGCGCATGACTGTGATTGGCACCGGATACCTGGGTGCGACGCACGCCGCTTGCATGGCCGAACTCGGCCACGAGGTTCTCGGCGTGGACGTGGACCAAGCAAAGATTGACTCCCTGGCAGCGGGCAAGGTTCCTTTCTACGAGCCGGGCCTGTCGGAGGTACTCGAACGCAACTTAGGCAGCGGGACACTCAGCTTTAGCACGGATTACGCCGCGGCCGCCGAATTCGCCGACGTCCACTTTTTGGGTGTGGGCACCCCGCAGCGCCACGGTTCCTACGCGGCGGATATGACCTATGTCCGCGCGGTCATCGAAAAGCTGGTCCCGTTGCTCAAAGGCCAGCACCTCATCCTGGGCAAGTCCACCGTGCCGGTGGGCACGGCGGCGGAACTGCAGCAGATGGCTAACGAGCTGGCCCCGGAAGGCACCGAGGTGGAAATCGCGTGGAACCCGGAGTTCCTGCGCGAGGGCTACGCAGTCAAAGACACCATCACCCCGGACCGCATTGTCATCGGCTGTCGGGAGGGGGAGTCCCGTGCGGAGGAGGTGGCCCGCCAGATTTACGCCGAGCCGCTGCGCCAGGACACTCCCTTCATCGTGACGGACCTGCAGACCGCCGAGCTGGTTAAGGTCTCGGCGAACGCGTTTTTGGCCACCAAGATCTCGTTCATCAACGCTGTGTCGGAGATCTGTGAGATCGCCGGCGCTGACGTCGTGGCTCTGGCGGATGCCATCGGGCTGGACGAGCGCATCGGCCGCAAGTTCTTGGGCGCCGGGCTGGGCTTCGGTGGCGGCTGCCTGCCGAAGGATATCCGCGCGTTCATGGCGCGGGCGGGCGAGCTCGGCGCGGACCAGGCCCTGACCTTCCTGCGCGAGGTCGACGCCATCAACATGCGCCGCCGTGACCGCGTGGTGGATCTGGCCAAGGAGTCTTTTGCCGGCTCCCTGCTGGGTCACCGCGTGACGGTGCTGGGCTGCTCCTTCAAGCCGAACTCGGACGATGTACGCGACTCGCCGGCCCTATCCGTGGCCGGCTCGCTGTCCCTGGCGGGCGCGGCGGTGACCGTGTACGACCCGGAGGGCATGGACAACGCCCGGAAGGTCTTCCCGACGTTGGACTACGCCCCCGACGTGGACACGGCTCTGAGCGGTACCGAGCTGGTCATCCTGGCCACGGAGTGGAAGCAGTTCCGCGAGCTCGACCCGGTAGTCGCCGGCAGGTTGGTCGCCCGCCAGCACATCATCGACGGGCGCAACGTGCTTAATGTGCGTGAATGGCAGGCGGCCGGTTGGGATCTCGTGGCCCTGGGTCGGAGTGTGTAAACGCCGCAATCAGCGTCGTGACCGGCACGGCGCTGACCAGGGAGAGCGCGCCCACCCCGGAACGCAGTAGCTCGGTGGCGATGACGTCGCTGCTCAAGACCTGGCCGGCGGAGGCATCGGCCGCGGAGATGAGCAGTAACAGCGGCAGCGCGGCACCCGTATACGACAGCACGATGGTGTAGACCATGGACGCGATGTGGTCGCGCCCGACCTTCATGGCGGAGATAAACAGCCGCCGCCGCGGCATCTCAGGGTCGATAGCGGCCAGCTCGTGGACGGTGGAGGCCTGCCCGATGGAGACGTCGTTGAGCCCGCCGAGTGCGCCGACAATGAACCCGGCCAGCAGCACGCCGACCACGGACAGCTGCGGTAGATAGAGCAGCAGTTTGAGGTTGTCCTCGGAGGACAAGCCCTGCAGGTGGGACGTCCGGATGGCGATGATGGCCACCACCGTGGCCACGGCCAGGGCGACCAGGCTGCCGGCCAGCGCCGAGGCGGATTTGAAGTTCCAGCCGTGGACTAGGGGGATGGCCACGACCAGGATGGCCGCGCAGGCGACGATCGTGACGGGGACGATAGACTGGCCGGCGGTGATGGCCGGCAGGAGGAAGAAAAAGACGATGGCCAGGCTAAAAGCCAGGCCGATGAGCGAGCGCAGTCCGTGCCACGCGGCGAAGATGAGGATGGCGGCGACGACGACTAGGCCCCAAGCCCACAGGGCGGAGCTGCGCTCGTAGTCGGCGAAGGCGTAGTGGGCCTGCCCGTCGGCGGGATTTTCCGACAGGGTCATGGTGATGTGGTCACCAACCTCAAGTACCGGCTCGCCGGCCACGCCGTAGTGCACCAGCTGGGTCATCTTCCCTGCATCCGGCCCGTCTTCCAGGTCCACCAGGGCGCGGCGGCAAGAATCATCGTGGGCCCCGGCGGCCTCCGCGGCGGTGGTGCGCGGCGAGGTATCAAAGGCCGTGCCGGTGGCCGGGGAAGCGCAGGCGTTGGAATCAACCTGGGTGACGGTGCCGGTCACCCGCGGCTGGTTCAGCGAATACGCGCGGTCGAAGTCCTCGCTCGTGTCCGGGCCGGAGCTCGGCCAGAGCCAGACGAGCCCCACGGCGGTGGCGGCTACTACCAGCCCCAGCACGCCTACGAGGAGGCGCTGCCACGGGTTTAGAGCGGCCGGCTTTACTGAGTGTCGTGCCATAGCCACTAATAGTAAATGTTTTCAATTTCGTTCGCGCACAAAGCAGCCCCGGCAGCGAAGAAAATCACTCCGGGGCTGGGCCTGGCGTGCTTACCGCGGCTACCGCGGACGGGCGCGCGTCCGGCGGCTACTGGCGGTAGCTGGCCAGGAAGTTGCCCAGGCGCTCGATGGCGCTGTCCAGCTGAGAGGCCCACGGCAGGGTGACCACGCGGAAGTGGTCCGGGTTCGGCCAGTTGAAGCCGGTACCCTGCACCATGAGGATCTTCTCCGCGCGCAGGATGTCCAGCATCAGCTTGGAGTCGTCGTGGATCTCGTAGACGTTCGGGTCCAGCCGCGGGAAAGCATAAAGGGCGCCCATCGGCTTCACGCAGCTGACGCCGGGGATTTCATTGAGTTTTTCGTAGGCGATGTTGCGCTGCTTGAGCAGGCGGCCGCCCGTGCCGGTCAGTTCGTAGATGGACTGGCGCCCGCCGAGCGCGACCTGGATGGCGTGCTGGGCCGGGACGTTGGGGCACAGGCGGGTGCCGGCGAGCAACTCCAAACCCTCGATGAAGCCGGAGGCGTGGTTCTTCGGGCCGGTGAGCACCATCCAGCCGGCGCGGTAGCCGGCCACGCGGTAGGCCTTCGACAGGCCGTTATAGGTAATGCACAGCAGGTCCGGTGCCAGGGAGGCGATGGAGGTGTGCTTCGCGCCGTCGTAGAGGATGCGGTCGTAGATTTCGTCGGCCAGGATGAGCAGGTTGTGCTCGCGGGCGATGTCCACGATCTGCTGCAGCGTCTGCCGGGAGTAGACCGCGCCCGTCGGGTTGTTCGGGTTGATGACCACGATGGCCTTGGTTTTCTCCGTCACCTTGGACTTGATGTCCTCGATGGACGGGTTCCAGTCGTCCTCCTCGTCGCATAGGTAGTGCACAGGGGTGCCGCCGGCCAGGGAGGTGGCCGCCGTCCACAGCGGGTAGTCCGGGGCCGGAATGAGGACCTCGTCGCCGTCGTTGAGCAGCGCCTGGGTGGTCATGGAAATCAGCTCAGAGACACCGTTGCCCAGGTAGACATCCCCGACGTCGAAGTGCGGAAAGTCCTCCAGCTCGTAGCGGGTGACGATGGCGCGGCGGGCGGGGATGATGCCCTTGGAAGTGGAATACCCCTGGGAGGTGGGCAGCGCGGCGATCATGTCGCGCATAATGACGTCCGGTGCGTCGAAGCCGAAGACCGCCGGGTTGCCCGTGTTGAGCTTCAAAATGTTGTGGCCGTCGAGCTCCATGCGCTCTGCCTCGGCCGAGACCTCCCCACGGATGTCGTAGGCGACACCCTTGAGTTTGTCGGATTGGTCAAAAATTCGGCGGTTCGGCGTGGTAGTCATGCCGCAATTGTGCCACTTTTTCAACCGCGGTGACGAAATTTGGGCCGGAAAGTGTCCTAATCGCCTTGCTTCTTGGTGCCCTTGGGCTGGCTCCAGTTGTCCACGCGGCGCTTGGCGAAGTCGAGGGCCTGGCCGGTCAGTTCGCCCGCGGTCTGCTTGTTATGGGCCCACATCAGGGCGCGCTGCTCGGCCTGGGTGGCCAGGATTTCCTTGCGCTTTTGGCGCTCGACCTGGCGCGGGCTGGGGGCGTGCCAGGAGCTGGGGCCTACCTTGAGCACATACAGCGCGATCCACAGCACCGGGATGAGCAGGAAGGCGGCGACGGAGGCAGACATCAGCCCCACCGCGGCGCCGACCCCGGCCGCGCCGAAGGCACCGATGAATGTGGAGGTCCCGCCGATGGTCAGCAGCAGGCTGCCGATGAGCCCGGTGGCCAGCTTGGGTTTGCGGCCGGCCTCCCAGGCCCGCTCGACGTCGGCACGGGAGTAGATCTTCGGCTCGGCGATGGGCTGGTCCGGGATGTCGGTGAACAGGGGGACGATGTCGCGGCGGGTGCGTGCGCCCATGACGGAATCGGAGCGTTCCTCGAATTCGTCCACGCTAAGGCGGCCCTCGCCGACGGCCTTGGCCAAAGCGGTCAAGGCGTCGTTGCGTTCGGCATCAGACAGGCGCAGGGAATCGTCGTAGCTCATACCCAAAAGTCTATCCGTTCTTGCCGCCGCAGTCGCCATCCTGTGTGTCACCACCCGCCGCGGTACCCTCTCCAGCTGCGTCGGAACCAACCGTCTCGGACCCCTGCCCGTTGTGGCTGGCCTCGTGGCGTTTGAGGTTCTCGTGCTCGGCGTTGTCGCGGTCGCGCAGTTCGGCCAGGGAGGTCGGCTAGGAATCATGCGCCGGGGTCTGTTCCACGACGCGTGCACGGTAGGTGGAGCGCTTGCCGGTGACCGGGTCCTTTTCCTGGCACAGGCTAGCCAGGATGGGGAAGATGAGCACGGTCAGCGCGCCGCCGGCGATAAAGAGCGAGGATTGCTCGTTGTCCATAATCCCAGAGCTGACCGCGATGGAGGTCACCGCCACGATGATGGGCAGGCCCGTGGCCGCGTAGAAGGTGACCTGGAGGCGCTCGCGGACAGTCTCGATCTCGGAGCCGGTGTGGTGGAGGTTCTCGCGCAAGAAGACCGGCAGGCCGCGGGTAACGAGGATGAGCAGCGGGATGCTCACTACGAGCAGCGGCCGGCTGGTGATGACGTTCCAGTCGATCGACATGCCGGAGACCACGAAGAAGACGGGGATGAGCATGGAATAACACAGCACGTCCAGGCGGTGTTCGAGGCGCTGGTGGAACTCGTTCGGGATGATCTGGTGGAAAATCATGCCCGCGGCGAACGCTCCCAGCACGATGTCGAGCTCGAAGACCGCGGCCACCGCCATCAGCACGGCGAGCACCAGCATGATGAGCCGCAGGATGGTCTGGTTCGTCGAACCGGCGCCCTGTAGAAAGGCGTTGCGCACCAGCGGCATGGCCTTGGCGACCACGCCCGGCACCATTGCCAGGGCCACCGCAATGGCGAAAAAGCCCAGCAGGATAAGCCCGGTCTGCCAGGTAGAACGCGTGGACAGCAGCAGCGCCATCGCCAGGATGGGGCCGACCTCGCCGATGGCGCCGTGGATCATGACCGAACGCCCTACCTGGGTGCCCATCATGCCGTTCTGCTTGAGCATAGGCGTGATGGTGCCCAGCGCCGTTGAGGTCACCGCGATGGCGATGACGATGGCCAGCGGCAGGTTATCGAAGCGGAAGATCACCCACGCGCCCAGCAGGCTCGCCGCCAGGCACATCGCCCACGTGGAGGCCGCCGTGCGGGCTTCCTTGGACTTCAGCGAGCCGATGTTGATTTCGAAGCCGGCCAGTAAGAACAGCGCACCGACGCCAATCTCGCTGAGCATCTCAATGCCCGGGTCCTCGTGCGCCAGATCCAGCACCGACGGGCCAATAAGCATGCCGAAAATCAGTAGCAGCGGCACCGCCGGCAGCCGCCGCCCAGTCATGAAGGAAACCAGGGGCGCGGCCAGCGCAGCGGCCATAATCCATGCGAAGGAGACCAGCGAATTCGTAATTCCTTCGTCACTCGCCGCCAGAATCAGGGCGGCGCCGGAGTCGCTATTAAACACCTGCTATACCTTAGCCGGAACAGGCCTTTTCCCAGAACTCAAGCAGCGTCACGCAGCTCACTCACGATGCCGCAGCCGACGCCCGCCTTAGTCGTCCTGGTCGGAGTCTGACTCAGCGTCCGGTTCGGCATCCGATGCCGAACCAGCAGCCGGGGCCGAAGGAGCAGCGGGCGCTGCGAGTGCGCTAGGAGCACTAGGCGCCTTGGGCGCGCTCGGCGCTGCCGGCGCGGAAGGCGCGGCAGGTGCCTGGGGTGCAGCGGGTGCAGTAGGAGCCTTCGGTGCAGCCGGGGCAGAAGGCACGGCCGGTGCTTCAGGCGCTGCTGGTGCCTTGGGGGCCGAAGGCGCAGAGGGTGCGCTCGGGGCACTAGGTGCGGCAGGTGCCTGGGGAGCTGTGGGTGCAGAAGGAGCCTTCGGCGCAGCCGGGGCTGAAGGTGCGCTGGAAGCTGCGGGCGCGCTAGGTGCTGCTGGAGCAGAAGACGCAGGCGATGCCGGGGCAGCAGGTGGCTTGGGCACAGAAGGCGCGGCCGGCGCAGAAGATGCCTTGGGAGCTGTGGGAGCCGAAGGCGTGGGGCTTGCCGGAGCGGCAGGTGCGCTCGGCACACTTGGTGCAGCGGGAGCGCTAGGAGCAGCCGGCGCGGAAGGATTGCTTGGCGCGGCCGGTGCAGCCGGAGCACTGGGAGCAGCGGCCGGCGCGGTTGGAGCGCTCGGGGCAGTGGGGGCACTGGGTGCTGCGGGCGCGCTAGGTGCTGTCGGGGCCTTGGAAGCAGGTGCCGCTGGGGCTGCCGGCCGTGCTGGCGTGACGGTTTCGGTGTTCGCTGTTTCTGCTGTGTCGGTGGTGTTCTCGGTCGGCTGGGCGGTCTTGCGGGGCAGGCGGATGGGCTCGCCGAGGAAGGCCTTGGGGCGGGCCGGTGGCAGGGTTCCATCGGCATCGGTAGCGATGGAGCTGCGTAGCATCTGGGCGACGTCGGTGACGGGGGTCTTGCCCTCGTTGAGGGTCTTCACACCGCCGGTGAGCATGACGTTGCAGAAGGGGCAGCCGGTGGCGATTTCCTCGGCGCCGGTGGACAGTGCTTGCTCGGTGCGGAACTCGTTGACGCGGGTGCCGAGCTTTTCTTCCATGAACATGCGGGCGCCGCCGGCGCCGCAGCAGAAGGCGGAGTCGCGGTTGGCGTCCATCTCGTTGACCTTGACGCCGGTGGCCTCCAGCAGCTCCCGGGGCGGGTCGTAGACCTTGTTGTGGCGGCCCAGGAAGCACGGGTCGTGGTAGGTAATGGGCTTGCGGTTTTCCGCGGTGCGGGGCACCGGTTTGAGCAGCCCGTCGCGCACCAAGCGGTTGAGTAGCTGCGTGTGGTGGAAGACGTCGAAGTGGCCGTCGAAGTCCGGGTACTCGTTGCGCAGTGTGTTGAAGCAGTGCGGGCAGGTGGTGATGATCTTGCGCTGACCGGCGGGCACGCCGTCGAAGGTCTCGTTGAGGGTGGCGACGTTTTCCTGAGCCAGCATCTGGAACAGGAACTCGTTGCCGGCGCGGCGGGCGGGATCACCCGTGCAGGTCTCCCCGGTGGCGAGCACGCCGAATTTCACGCCGGCGGTGTGCAGCAGATCGACGACGGCGCGGGTGGTGACCTTGGCGGCGTCGTCGTAGGCGCCGGCGCAGCCGACCCAGAACAGGTATTCCAGGTCCGCGAAATCGGTCTCGTCCTCACCGATGATGGGAATCTCAATGCCGTCGGCGCGGGCCTGGTCCACCCAGGTGCGGCGCTCAGAATTGTTGCGGCCCCAGGGGTTGCCTTTGGTCTCCAGGTTCTTGAACAGGCCGGTAAGCTCCGAGGGGAAGTCGGACTCGGCCAGCACCTTGAAGCGGCGCAGATCCGCGACGTGGTCGAGGTGCTCAATGTCGACCGGGCACTGGTCGACGCAGGCGCCGCAGTTGGTGCACGACCACAGAACATCGTCATCGATGACCCCGGCCATGGACAGCACGTCCACGCCCGCGTGCGGGTTGTAGTTATCCACCGCGGCAGAACCGAGGTCCATGACCAGTTTCTTCGGTGACAGCGGCTTGTCGGTATTCCAGGCCGGGCACAGATCCTGGCAGCGCCCGCACTCGGTGCAGGTGCCGGTGTCCAGCAGCAGCTTCCAGCTGCCCGGGGTGAGGTCTTCTTCCAGATCCGGGGTCGGTAGCTTGCCCAGGGCCTTGTCACCATCCGGGTTGCGCTGGAAGAAGATGTTGAAAAACGCCAGGAAGCGGTGCCACATCACGCCCCAGGTGAATTGGCGGGAGATGAACACGATAAACGCCAGGCCGGTCAGCAGCTTGAACAGCGCGAAGGCCTGGATAAGGCCGGTGGAGGCCGGCAGTAGCTGCGACAGCGGGAGGCTGACAAAGTCGGTGGCGCAGCTCCCGCCGCCGTAGGTGGCGATCTTGGAGGCCTTGACCAGCAGCATGCCGAGTCCCTCGGAAAAGACGATGGCCTCGACCAGGTAGGCGCTGGTGGTCTGCGAATTATAAAAGCGGCTGCCGCGCTCAGTATGGCCGAGCTTTAAGCGGACGGCGACGAGGAAGCCGATGCCCAGGACGGTACCGAGCGCCAAAACCTCTTCGAGGAAGTGGTAGACCGGCCAGTCGCTCAGCAGCGGCCAGCCGCCGGCCGGGTTGAAGGCCTGGATATAGGCCTCAAACCAGACCAGGATGCCGAAGAGGAAGCCGAGCATGACCAGCCAGTGCGCGGCGTTGACTAGCGGGCGCCCCTTGAAGTGGGTGTGCCCGAAGACCTCCACCAGCACGCGCCCCAAGCGGCGCAGCGGCTGGTCGAAGCGGTTGAGCTGGGTGGGTCCGCCGGAGCGGATGAAGGTAAACATGCCCCAGGCGCGGTAGCCGAAGTAGGCCCAGACGGGCAACGAGATCAGAACGGCAATCCAGCCGGCTAGCATGGGCGGGCTCCTTCATTGGCTGCGGATAAGTCAGGGGGGAAGTACCTTACCTAGCCTAAAGGGTAGGGCGTGGAATCAAGATTTCATATTCATCCGCCAGTAAGCGCCGCGCTGCGCGAGCAGCTCGGAGTGGCTGCCCTGCTCGACGATGCGCCCGTTGTCCATCACGATGATGACGTCCGCGTCCCGAATGGTAGAAAGCCGGTGCGCGATGATGAACGAGGTGCGGTTGGCGCGCAGCGCGTTCATGGCGTCCTGGACCAGCATCTCGGTGCGGGTGTCGACCGAAGAGGTCGCCTCATCCAGAATGAGCAGGGAGGGCTGGGCCAAAAAGGCGCGGGCAATGGTGATGAGCTGGCGCTCGCCGGCCGAGACCGAGCCGCCGTCCTGGTCGATGACGGTGTCGTAGCCATCCGGCAGTGAGTGCACGAAGCGATCCACGAAGGTGGCCTGGGCGGCCTCAACGACCTCCTCGTCGGTGGCGTCCAGTCGCCCGTAGCGGATGTTGTCGGCGATGGTCCCCTTGAACAGGACCGCGTCCTGGAGCACCATGCCGACCTGGCTGCGCAGCTGCCCGCGGGAGAGTTCGGCGGTGTCCGTATCGTCCAGGAGGATCCGCCCGGAGTCGATGTCGTAGAAGCGCATAATGAGGTTGACCAGCGTGGTCTTGCCCGCCCCGGTGGGGCCGACGATGGCGGCCGTCTGGCCGGGCTCGACGCGCAAGTTGAGCCCCTCGATGAGCGGGCTCTGATCGTCGTAGGAGAAGCTGACGTCGCGGAACTCGACCAGCCCGCGGGCGCGTTGCGGCGTGTGTCCTGCGGCCGGCGTCGGCTCCGGGGACTGCTCGTCGGCGTCCAAGAACTCGAAGACGCGCTCGGCCGAGGCGACGCCGGACTGGATCTGCTGCATCATGCCGCCGAGCTGGCCCAGCGGCTGGTTGAACTCGCGGGAGTACTGGATGAACGCGGTGGCATCGCCCAGCGTCATCTGTCCGTGGGCCACGCGCAGGCCGCCGAGGACGGCGATGGCCACGTACGACAGGTAGGAGACGAACTGCATGACGGGCATCATCATGCCGGACAGGAACTGCGCGGAGGCGCTGGCCTCGTAGAGCGCGGTGTTGCGGTTATCGAATTCCTCCCGCATGGCCTGGGTGCGCCCGAAGATGAGGGACAGCTCCTGGCCGGTAAAGGACTCCTCGACCTGCCCGTTGAGCTGGCCGGTGGAGCGCCACTGGGACACGAACTGGCGCTGCGAGCGGGTGCCAATGACCGCCATGATGACCCCGGTCAGCGGGATAGCTAGCAGCGCGACGAGCGCGAGCTGCCAGGAGACCGTGAACATCATGACGGTAATACCTGTCACGAGCAGTAGGTTGTAGAACAGCTGGGACAGCGCCTGCTGCAGGGCCTGCTGGACGTTGTCCAGGTCGTTGGTGGTGCGCGAGAGGAGGTCGCCGCGCTGGGTGGTGTCGAAGTAGCTCAGCGGCAGCGAGTGGATCTTAGATTCGACGTCCTGGCGCAGCTTGAAGATCGTGTCCATCACCAGGCGGTTGAGCACCAGCCCCTGCCAGAGCTGGAAGCCCGAGGCTACGACGTACATGGCGATGACAATCAGGATGAGCTGGCCGAGCTTGGTGAAGTCGATCCCGCTGCCGGGCACCAGATCCATCGCGGCCGCCATGTCGGCCATCCGGTCGTGGCCGGACTGGCGCAGGCCCTCGACGGCCTGCTCGGCGCTGAGCCCGGCGGGCAGCTGGCGCGAGACGACGCCGGAGAAGATGACGTCCATCGCGCGCCCGAGTACCCGGGGAGCGTAGACGGTGAGGAAGACGCAGCCGACGGTCAAAAGCCCCACGAAGGCGAGCTGCCACTTGTACGGCGCGAGCAGGCCCACCAGCCGGGTGGCCGAGGGCCAGAAGTGCTTGGCCTGGCGGGGCGCGGCCCCGGACCAGTCGTCGCCGGAGACCTGGGACTCGAGGGCCGCCAGCTCTTCGTCGGTGGGCTGGGAAGTGGAAGGAGTATCAGCCATGGTCTAGGCCCTCGCAGTCTCTTGGGATTCGACGATTTCTTGGTACGTCGGGGAGGTGGTGAGCAATTCCTCGTGGGTACCGCGGGCCACGATCCGCCCGGCCTCGAGCACGAGGATCTGGTCCGCGTCCTGGATGGAGGCCACGCGCTGGGCGACGATGATAGTGGTCGCCTCCCGTGTGCGTTCCTGCATGGCCTCGCGCACGCGGGCATCGGTGAGCACGTCCAGGGCGGAGAAGGAATCATCGAAGAGGTAGACCTTAGGGCGGGCGACCAGCATGCGGGCGATGCACAGGCGCTGGCGCTGGCCGCCGGAGACGTTCGTGCCGCCCTGGGCAATTGGCATGTCGAGGTCATCGACGAAGTCGGCCTGGGCGATGCGCAGGGCGTCCCACAGGTCCGCATCGCTAGCTGCCGGGTTGCCCATCCGCAGGTTGCTGGCCACGGTGCCGCTGAACAGGTAGGGCTTCTGCGGGACCATGCTGACGCGCTCGACCAGGGCGGCCCTAGACATCAGCGCGGCGTCCGCGCCGTCGATGAGGACCTGGCCGGACGCCGGCAGGTAGAGCCGCGGGATGAGCGAGAGTAGCGTGGTCTTGCCCGCGCCGGTGGAGCCGATGATCGCGGTCGTGCGGCCGGGCTGCGCGGTGAAGCTGATGTCGCTGAGCACGGGTTCCTCCGCGCCGGCGTAGTTGAAGCTGACCTCGCGCATCTCGATGGTGCAGCCAGTCCCCGCGGCCGGCGGGTCCTGCGGGTTGGCTGGCTCGTCGATGCTGGGCGAGTGGGCCAGCACCTGGGTGATGCGCTTGGCGCAGACCATCGCGCGGGGGAATATGACGGCCATGAACGAGCCCATCATGACCGCGGCGAGGATCTGCAGCAGGTATTGCAGGAACGCTGTCAGTGAGCCGACGGCGACGTCGCCGGCCTCGACTCGGTGGCCGCCGAACCACAACACCGCCCCGGTGGCGACGTTGAGAATGACGGTGATGATGGGAAACATCAGCACGAAGAGCTGGCCGATGCGCAGCGACAGCTGGGTCAGCTGCCAGTTGTCCTCGGTAAAGCGCTCGGTCTCGAAGCGCTCGCGCACGAAGGCGCGCACCACGCGGATGCCGGCGATTTGTTCGCGGACCGTGCCGTTTAGCGCGTCCAGCTGCAGCTGCATGCGGCTAAACAGCGGCACCAGCTTGGCGATCAACAGCCCGATGAGCACCAGCAACACGCCCACCGAGACCCAGACCAGCCAGGACAGCCCGGCGTCCTCGCGGATGGCCATGATGACGCCGCCGACGGACATGATGGGCGCGGTGATAATGAAGTTGAGCGCCATCAGGTAGACCATCTGCACCTGCTGGACGTCGTTGGTGGCGCGGGTAATCAGCGTCGGCGTGCCGAAGTGGTGCAGGTCCTCGGAGGAAAAGCGCGTGACCTTGGCAAAGACCTCCCGGCGCAGGTCCCGGCCCAGCCCCATGGCGGTGCGGGAGCCGAACCAGACCGCGGCGACGGCGGTGAGCACCTGGACCAAGGCCACGGCCAGCATGATGGAGCCGGTGCGCCAGATAAAGGGCACGTCGCCGCGGGATACGCCCTCGTCAATGATGCTGGCGTTCAGCGAGGGCAGATAGAGCGTCGCCGCAGTCGAGGCCGACTGCAGCACGAGCACCGCTATAACGAAGCCAACGTAGGGCTTCGAGCGGCTCATAATAATTCGGATAAGTTCCACGCAGGCAATAGTAACCTAAGGCTGGGACACCCGCCTAGAGCTGCGCACAGTGGTTTGCGTGGGGATCGGGGAAAGCTTGGTGCCTAGAAGCACAGCGGCGCTAGGCCGGCGCGGCTGATGACGGCGTCCCAGTCGGTGGGGGCTGCGGGCTCCGCGGTCGCCGCGGCGGGGTGGAAGCAGCCCTCCCAGGTAGTAATGGCCAGGCCGCGGGCGTGCAGCTCCAAGACCAGCAGATCGGGGTCAGCGTGGTTGCCCAGTGCATGCAGCTCGCGGTGGGTGATGTCGCCGCCGGAGCCGACGCGCACGTTGCCGATCAGCCGCAGGTGCGGCGTGCCGTCGGTGGGCGTGCCTGGGGCTGCGAAGTGACGCAGGAAGCCGAAGGGGGCGGGGCGGGAGGAGATGAGGTCGACACACATGCCGGCCCCGATGAGTCGTTCCGTGGCGGAAAGCGCGGCGGGGCCGTCGCCGATGACAGCGACGCGCGAGCCGAGGGCGCTAGGCATGATGACCTCCTTAGTGCAATTCGTCTAGACCGTACTGTCTGTAAATATAGTCCGAGCGGTACAGTATGGGGGCAATTATATTCTGCCCGTTCCCCAAGTACAACGCCCCCGCGGGTGCGCGGAGCTGGAACTTCGGCTGCGCGAATCGGCCGCATTACCTAGAGTAAGGTGCACTGACCCCAAAGGAGCGCACTTAAAATAATGACAACAAACGTGAACCTGCTGGGTGGTGGTAAGAATTATCGCGACGCCAGCCAGAGTCCGGAAGGAACCCGGGACACCGCGCCGCTGTCGCCCGCGGTAGCCGCCGCCAACCAGGAACTGGTGGACCGCTGGGCGGACAAGCTGTACAACGCCAGCGCGGAGGACATCATGGACTTCACCGTGACCCACGCGCCGGGCCGCGTGGCGGTGACCATGTCTATGGAAAACACCGTGCTCGCCGAGCTGGCCCACTGCGCCGGGCTCGACGGGGACCTGCTCTTCATCGACACCGGCTTCCACTTCCCAGAGACCCTGGAGACCGCCGACGCCGTCGAAAAGCGCTACCCGGACCTGCCGCTGCGCCGCATCCGGCCCCTGCTGACCCCGGAGGAGCAGGACGAAGTCTACGGCCCGCGCATGTACTCCTGGGACGTGGCCTCCTACAACCGCATGCGCAAGGTGGAGCCGCTGAACATGGCCATGGATGACTACGTGGGCTGGATTACCGGCCTGCGGCGAGCGGACTCCGAGCACCGCGCGGAAGCCCCGGCGCTCAGCCTGGACCGCACGGGCCGGCTCAAGATTTCGCCGATTATCACCTGGGACCTGGATGACACGGACGCCTACATCCGCGACCACGACCTCATCATCCACCCCCTTACCCTCCAGGGGTACCGCTCCATCGGGTGCGCGCCCCTGACCTTCCCCGTGGCAGAGGGCGACGACGCCCGCTCGGGACGAGTATTCGCTGACGGCAAGACAGAATGCGGGTTACACGAATAATGACTGCACTTTCCCCTCATCTGAAAGATCTAGAAAACGAATCCCTCCACATCCTGCGCGAGGTAGCCGGCCAGTTCGACAAAGTCGGGCTGCTCTTTTCCGGCGGCAAGGACTCCGTGGTGGTCTTCGAGCTGGCGCGCCGGGCCTTCGCCCCGGCCACCGTGCCCTTCGAGCTGCTCCACGTGGACACCGGGCATAACTTCCCGGAGGTCATCGAGTTCCGCGATCGCCTAGTCGAGGAATCCGGCGCTCGCCTGCACGTGGCCAAGGTCCAGGACTGGATCGACCGCGGCGACCTGCAGGAGCGCCCCGACGGCACCCGCAACCCGCTGCAGTCCGTCCCGCTGGTTGAGACCATCGCCGAGCGCGGCTACGACGCCGTGCTGGGCGGGGCGCGCCGCGACGAGGAGCGCGCCCGCGCCAAGGAACGCATCTTCTCCGTGCGCGACTCCTTCGGTGGCTGGGACCCGCGCCGCCAGCGCCCGGAGCTGTGGAACCTCTACAACGGCGCCAAGATGGCCGGGGAGAATATCCGCGTTTTCCCGATCTCTAACTGGACCGAGTCCGACATCTGGGAATACATCGGCGCCCGCGGCCTTAAGCTGCCCGATATCTACTACTCCCACCAGCGCGAGCTGTTCAACCGCAACGGCATGTGGCTGGCCCCCGGCGAGTGGGGCGGGCCGACCGAGGGCGAGGAGCTGGTGACCAAGACCGTGCGCTACCGCACCGTCGGCGACATGTCCTGCACCGGCGCCGTCGAGTCCACCGCCTCCACCCCGGATGAGGTGCTGGCCGAGATTTCCATTTCCACCCTGTCCGAGCGGGGCGCCACCCGCGCAGACGACAAGCTATCCGAGTCTGCCATGGAAGATCGCAAGAAGGAGGGCTATTTCTGATGCCTACCACCCAAAGCCCATCCCCGGTCCAGGGAGTGGATCAGCTCAAAGAGCGCGAGACGCTGCGCCTGTGCACCGCCGGTTCCGTAGACGACGGTAAGTCCACCTTCGTCGGCCGCCTGCTGCACGACACCAAGTCCGTGCTGGCCGATCAGATGGAATCCATGGAGCGCAGCAGCGCCGACCGCGGCTTCGACGGCATGGACCTGTCCCTGCTGGTTGACGGCCTGCGCGCCGAGCGCGAGCAGGGCATCACCATCGACGTGGCCTACCGCTACTTCGCCACAGACAAGCGCACCTTCATCCTGGCGGACACCCCGGGGCACGTGCAGTACACTCGCAACACCGTCACCGGCATGTCGACCTCCCAGGTCGTGGTGCTGCTTATCGATGCCCGCCACGGCGTGGTCGAGCAAACCCGCCGCCACGCCAACGTCGCGGCCCTGCTGGGCGTGCGCCACGTCATCCTGGCCGTCAACAAGATTGACCTGGTGGACTACGGCGAGGCGACCTTCCGCGCCATCGAGGCAGAATTCGGCACCCTGGCCGAACGCTTGGGCTTGACCGACACCCAGGTCGTGCCGATTTCGGCACTCAAGGGCGACAACGTGGTGGAGCCCTCCACCCAGATGGAGTGGTACTCCGGCCCGACCGTCCTGCAGGCGCTCGAGGACGTGCCGGTTACCGGCGGCCGCGCCGAGGACTTGGACTTCCGCTTCCCCATCCAGTACGTCATCCGCGAGCACGCCAGCGACTACCGCGGCTACGCCGGCCGCGTGCAGGCGGGCTCCATCGCCGTCGGCGACACGGTGGCCTTGCCGGAGGGCCGCACCAGCACGGTCACCCACATCGACACCACCGATGGGGAAGTAGAGGCCACCCGCGCCGGCGAATCCGTTGTGCTGCGCCTGGCCGACGACGTGGACCTGGCCCGCGGAGACCTCATCTCCGGTGCGGACCGGCCGGAAGCCACCCGCGAGTTCGCTGCCACCGTCGTCGCGCTGACCGACAAGGACTTAAAGTCCGGCCCGATGGTTCACCTACGCTACGGGACCGCCGTGGTCAAGGCCCGTATCACGCAGGTCGAGCGCATTCTGGACCTGGACGGCGTGGCCGACCAGGAAGACCCGGAGGCGGTCACCCTCAACGAGATCGCGCACGTCGTGCTCCAGACCCCGGTCGAGCTTCCGGTTGAGGACTACGCCGCCCGCGGCGCGGTGGGCAACTTCCTGCTGGTCGACACGAGCACGGGCAACACCCTGGCCGCCGGCTTCGTGGGACGGCGGCTGCGATAGCGCGCTGCGTTGGGGACGGTGTTTCGCCGTCGAAGTGAACCCGCAGGTGATAAGAAACCGAGGGATTCTGCCCGCCAGGACTGAGGCCGGAGCGTCATTGTTGCGGCGAGCCGCGTGTTAAACCCCGGCCGCCGTGCTAAGTCCGCTGGCGTCCAAGTAAGATCTAAAACATGAGATGCATTGCTGATAAACCGCTGTTTGTGGCTGCCGTCGACGCTGAAGCGGCGCACGTTCCTGACGACGCCGCACTGCTGATTACCGGCATTGGGACGCTGCCGGCCGCAATCTCCCTGACCGAGGTTCTGACCGAGGCCCGCCTGCGCGACGAGATGCCCTCCCGGGTGGTCAATATCGGCACCGCCGGCGCCCTGCACGACGGCCTGGCCGGCGTTTTCGAGGTGGACGCGGTGACCAAGCATGATTTCAAACTGGAGGTCCTGTCCGACCTCGGCAAGTACCTGCTACCTGAGCGAATCGAGCTGCCCACCTCCGGGCGCCTGCCGGTGCGCACCCTGGCCACCGGCGACCTTTTCGTCTCCGACACCCAGACCCGCAACCGCCTGGCCCAGGAATCCGCCCTGTGTGACATGGAAGGCTACTCCGTGGCTGCGGTCTGCCAGCGCTTCGACGTTCCCTGCACCCTGCTCAAGCAGGTCTCCGACCCGGCCGACGAGTCCTCCGTGGGTACCTGGGCCGGGGTGCTGGACCGCGGCGCCCGCCAGCTGATGTCAGCAGTCACCGACCTGGGCCTGCTGCCGCGCTAACCTAGACGCTTAGAACACAACAATGCCCGGACCGGTTGTCACCGGCCCGGGCTAAAGCGTGCGCGCAGCTTGGTTAGCGCTGCGGGCTCATGGAGTGGAAGAGCTCAGCGACCTTTTGGCGCGGGGTGGGCTCCTGGCTATCGGAGTCCTTGTCCTTCTGCTTCTCGCCGGTGGAGATGTCCAGCTCGTCCGGGTCGATCTCGCCGGAGCGTAGGCCGGTCATCTCGGCGTAGTAGCGCAGCATGACCGTGATGGTGGCGGCCACCGGCACGGCTAGGAAGGCGCCGATGATGCCCGACAGGGTTGAACCGATGGTCACGGACAGTAGGACCACGGCGGCGTGCAGGCCCATGGCCTTGGACTGCAGCAGCGGCTGTAGGAGGTTGCCCTCCACCTGCTGGACAATGACGATGAGGGCGAGCGCCAGCAGGGCATTGGTTAAGCCATTAGAGACCAGCGCGATGACGACGGCCAGGGCGCCGGCGGTGACCGCACCGATGATCGGGATGAAGCTGGCGAAGAAGGTCACCACGGCGATGACGAAGGCCAGCGGCACCTGCAGGGCCCACAGACCCAGACCGATGAGTGCGGCGTCCACGAAGGCGACGGCGGCCTGGGCCTGGATGAACCCGGCCAGGGTGGACCAGATGCGCGAACCTAGCTCCGTGATGTGCCAGCCGGCTGCCGAGCCGGTGTACTTGCGCAGCCACGGCAGGAACTTGTCGCCGTCCTTGATGATGAAGAACGTCACGAAGAGCATGATGACGAAGGCCACCAGGATGGAGCTGGCCGCGGACACGCCGGTCATCACGCCGGTAGCGATGTTGCTGGCCTGCCCCTTGAGGAAGTTCACGGCGTCGTCCATGACGGACTCGAGCTGCCCGCTATCGACGTTGACGGGGGATTCTTCCACCAAGCGGCCCAGCTCATTGATACCGCTTTCGGCCTGGCTGACCAGCGTGGCGCCCTGGTTGGAGACCACCGGGGCCATGGCGGAGAAGATGCCGACGAAGATGAGCAAGAACGCCAGCAGAGTGGTCACCGCGGCGAGGGCGCGCGGGAATTTGTGATGGCGCAGCCAGGCCGTGATGGGAAAGAGCACGGTGCTGACCAAAATGGCCAGGATGACCGGCAGGAGCCCGACCCAGATAAACCGCAGGAGGTAGCCGATGACGGCCACGCCCGCGATGACAGCGATGAGCTGCAGGGAGGTGCGCGCGGCGGACTTCAGATCCGCGCTCAGTACCTGGGCCTTCTTGTCTGGGTCGCCGGGCGTATCCCGCGCGGTTTCCCGGCCCAGGCCGTGGTCGTCCTGGCTGACCAGGGTGGTGGTCTGGTCCTTCCTCGCGTCTTGTTGAGCGGTTTCCTTGGCCGGTTGGGCGTCCGCCTGGCCGGAGGCGGACGCCTGCCCGCTGCTTATATCGTCATGCTGGCTATCCATAGGAACCAACTATGCCATACAAGCGGCGGCCGCGGAAACGCTGGCACCGTCCCTAGCGGCGGATATCGCCGATTTCGCGGATGATGCCGAAGCGGTGCATGGTCACGGAGACGGCCTGCTCCAGCAGGTACGGCAGCAGCTCGCGGCGGCCATCGGCCAGGACCGGCTGGTCGAGGACGACCGAGTTGGACTTGACCGCGGCCTCCTGAACCGACTGCTCCACTGCGCCGAGGGCGCGGATGCGGGCCGAGGACATCTCGGCGACCTCGTTGGCGAACTCCTCGGTGCTGGCGGTGCGGGCGCGGAAGCCCATGTCGCGCAGGTCCGCGGCGATATTCGCCGGGGCGGAGATGTCGATCGGGGTGCCGGTGATGGCGGTGGCCAGCAGCTGGCGGGCGACGTCGCGGACCTTGTAGCCCTCGCCGACGCGGACGGACAGGGCCGACAGCAGCGGGCGGTAGCGGAAGATATTGGCCTCCGAAATCAGGGCCGTGCGGTCGTGGTTGCGACCGAACTCTTCCTGCCAGGCCAGTTGATCCAGCTCCGCGGCGCGCCACAGCCAGGCGGCGTCGCCCTCGTCTAGGACGGAGTCCAGGCGGTCGGTCCACTGGCGCAGCTCGCCGGCGATGTTGGCCTTGATGTCCACGTCGCGGGCGCGCAGCTCGCCGTCCTCCCAGGTGCCCATCTGCGGCACGTAGTTCGGGCCGCCGGCCTTGGCGCCTGGGCCCATGACGGACTTCTTCCAGCCGCCGAAGGACTGGCGCTGGACGATGGCGCCGGTGATGCCTCGGTTGACGTAGGCGTTGCCGACCTCGACGTGGTCGATCCAGTAGTCGATCTCCTCGTCATCCAGGGAGTGGATACCGCCGGTGAGGCCGTAGCCGGTGGAGTTCTGCCACTCGATGGCCTCCTCCAGGGTCTCGGCGTGCATGATGCCCAGCACCGGGCCGAAGCACTCGTTGAGGTGGTACCAGGAGCCCGGCTGGACGCCGTCGCGGATGCCCGGGGACCACAGGGTGCCTTCCTCGTTGAGCTTCTCCGGCTTGATGAGCCACTTCTCGCCCGGTTCCAGCTGGGTCAGGCCGCGGAAGAGCTTCTCGCTCGGCGGCTCAGCCAGGCCGTTCATGGTGGTCTTGACCTCGTAGCCCGGGCCCGGGATCAGTGTGCGCACGGAGTCCAGCAGCTGGTTGCGCAGGCGCTCCGAGGTGCCGGCGGCGCCGACGAAGATGACCAGGGAGGCCGCGGAGCACTTCTGGCCGGAGTGGCCGAAGGCGGACAGGTACAGGTCCTGGATGGCCAGGTCCGGGTCGGCGGCCGGGGTGATAATCAGCGCGTTCTTGCCGGAGGTCTCCGCCATCAGGTTCATCTCCGGGCGCCAGGAGCGGAAGAGCGCGCCGGTGTCGGAAGCGCCCGTCAGGATGACGGCGTCGACGTCCTCGTGGGAGATGAGCGTCTTGCCCGCGTCGCTTTCATCGGTGTAGACCAGCTGGACCAGGTCGGTGTCCAGGCCGTGCTCCTTCAGACCGGCGTGGATGGCCTCCACGGCGACCTGGGCACAGTGGACCACCTGCGGGGCCGGCTTGATGATGACGGTCGAGCCCGCGGCCAGGGAGGACAGCACGCCGCCGACCGGGATGGCCACGGGGAAGTTCCACGGCGGGGTCACCACGGTCACGCGGTTCGGGGTGAACTTAGAGCGGGCCTCGTCCAGCAGGCGCGCGGAGTGCGCGTAGTAGGTGGCGAAGTCGATCGCCTCGGAGACCTCCGGGTCAGACTGGGTTACGGTCTTGTTGGCCTCGTGAGCCATGACGCTGACCAGGCGGCCGCGGTAATCGGCCAGGCGATCGCCGATGGTCTCCAGGACCTCAGCGCGCTCGTGACCGGTCTTCGAACCCCAGTTATCGGCCAGGGTCTTAGCCTTGGCCACGGCGGTTTCCACCTCGGCCGGATCGGTGACCTGGGTAACGGTGTGCTCGCCCGGGTCGGTGTCCAGCCACTTCAGGGCCCACTCGCGGTTGGCCCGCAGTGCCGGGTCGGTGTCCGGCTCGTTGACAAAGCGACCGGTGACCGGGGCCTGGCGGCCCTGGCCTTCCTCCGCGTTGCGGTCCTGCTGGCGGCGGGGGCCGGCGAAGGTATCCCAGCGGTCTTCCACGGCGCGGCGGAAGCGGGCCTCCTGATCCTGCAGCGGGGTCAGGTGATCGCTGCGGGCCTCGTCCGGGGCGAACAGCGCGTAGAGGAAGTTCTGCGGGGCGGAGTTCTCCTCCAGGCGGCGGACCAGGTAGGACACGGCGACGTCGAAGTCTTCCATGTGCACGACCGGGGTGTAGAGGATCTGGCGGCCGCCGAAGACCTTGCGGACGGCCTCCTGCTGCGCCGGGGACATGCCTTGCAGCATCTCGGAGTCCATCATGTCCATGACCCCGCGCTTCTTGCCCAGCTCCGCGGCCAGGGCGGCGGTGTAGAGGTTGTGGGTGGCCACGCCAATCCGCACGGAATCAGCGAACTCTTCGCGCAGGATATAGTCCAGCAGGCGGAAGTAGTTGGCGTCGACCTCCGGCTTGGTGATGTAGGGGGCGACCGGCCAGCCGTGGACCTCGCCCTGGACGTGCTCCATGGACAGGTTGGCGCCCTTGACCAGGCGGATCTTGATCTTGGCGCCGCCTTCGGCCACGCGCTGCTTGGCGAAGTCGGCCAGCTCCTGTAGGGCGGCGAAGGTGTCTGGCAGGTAGGCCTGCAGAACGATGCCGGCCTCCAGCTCCTTGAATTCCGGCTCGCTGAGCAGTTCCTTGAACAGACGGATGGTCAGGTGGAGGTCGTGGTATTCCTCCATGTCCAGGTTGATGAAGACGTTGGGGCTGCGCTTGGCGGCCTCCTCGTAGAGGGGGCGGAGGCGCTCCTTGAGGCGCTCGACGGAGCCGTCGATGTCCCACGGGTTAAGCTGGGCCACGATGGAAGACGCCTTCACGGACACGTAGGTCACGCGTGGGTTGCGGATTAGAACCAGGGTGCGCTCGGCGCGGGAGCGGGCCTCGTCTTCACCGAGGACGGCCTCGCCCAGCAGGTTCAGGTTGAGCTGCTCGCCGGACTCGGCGGCCTTGTCCAGGGTCTTGTTCAGGGCGTCGGACTCAGCGTCGACGACCAGGTGACCGACCATCTGACGCATGCGCATGCGGGCCAGCGGCATCACGAGGTTCGGCAGGATCGGTCCGAAGAAACCGCCCAGGCCGATCAGGGAGGCGTTGATCTTGCCCAGGAAGGCCGGATCGAAGTTTTCGTTAATCTTCTTCAGCGCGTGGGCTGCGACCTTGTCGTCTTCCGGGCGCATAACGCGGTCGACGAAGTCCATGGTGAACTTGACGCCGTCGGTGTCGCGCAGCAGGTCCGCGAGCTGCTCGGTGGCCTGGTCTTTCTCGTTAGCACTAGCGGCGAGCCAGGTGCGGGCCTGGCGGACGGCGGATTCGACGATGGCTTCGACGTCGTCGGATTCGGGCAAACGGGTGTTGGCAGGAGAAGTCATTGTGGTTCTACCTCTGTGTGCGGTGAGACCCGGGCCGGTGATGGTGGCCCGCTGCGGCTATCCCCAGCTGGCGTGCGGGTTAGTCGAGCGTCCCGGGGTGTTACCCGGGCCGGGTGGAAATGGAAAGTGTTATTTAACGCTTCCGCCGCGTCGAACGCCGCCCCAACAGGGGTGGGGCAGAAGTCTCTGGCGGGGAAGCAGCCATACGCTTGCCGTGCACGCGGGTGCGCGTGCCGCAGGTTGGACCAATCTTTGTGGCGGAGTGTGCCGGCTGTCTATACGGGAGGCCGGTCACTCGCGCGGCGGATCCGCGCCAGAAAGACGTTCAACGCTCACCTTCCTTACCTGGCTCGAGGACAAAGAGATAGAACTAGGTCTGGAGTTAGCACTCAGGCACTAGAGCTAAGACCAAGACTCGTGGTTGCGGACGCCCCGGGCGGAACGACCGTTATGTTGTGCAGCCACCCTACCCCCCTTGTGACCTAAGCTACGACAAGCGGGTGGGTGTAATACTGCTTGCTATTGCGGTCATTATAAGAAACCCACACAACTGACGCTAGTGTGTAGGCAAAAATGCCTAATGGGGGTAGGAAGGCTGATTTGTTTCCGCAGGAAGTCCCGACCTAGGGGGTAGGACGGGGTGGGCAGTCACTACTGGCCGTAGCCGGCCTTGAGTGCCTTAATAGCCAGATCTAGGCGCGACTTGGCCTGGAATTCGGCCAGCAGGTAAGAGATGTATTTTTTAATCGTGCCGTCGGCATAGCCCGTCGATGCCGCGATCTCCGCGTTCGACTGCCCCTCGCACAGCAGCTCCAACACCCGCAGCTGCGCCGGGGGAATATCGTGGCTATCCAACGCGGCCGTCGGGCGCATAGTGGTGGTGTTCTGGAGCTCCGGCAGGTGCTCGACCAAGCGGGTCAGTGACTGTGGCGTGACCACCGTGCCGCCCTTGACGGCTTCGCGCACCGTTTCCAAAATATAGGCGGGCTTCGAGCTCTTCAGGATATAAGCGGCTGCCTTATGGGACATGACATCCAAGAGGGTGTCGTCATTGTCCATCGCGGTCATCGCGATAAAGACCGGGGGATTGTCCATCTCCCCGACCTCGCGCAGCAGTGTCGTGCCGTCCATTTCCGGCATGTGAATATCTGCCACGATGACGTCAAAATCTTGCTCCCCGAGCAGAGCAAGGGCGGCTTTTCCATTTTCGGCGGTAGCGCCCACCTTCATGTCGTCCGCGCTAGCGAAGTAGTGTCCTAACGCTTCGAGTACCAGCGGGTCGTCGTCGACGACCAGGAGGTTAATTACCGGCCCGGGCAAAACGGGGACGGGCAGCCGAAGGCCTTCTCAGCGGCGGACTCGTACGGGGCGACGGTAACCGGTGCGTCCTGGGAGCTAAGGGCGGGGGCGCCGCCGATCAGCTGGGAAGAAAGGAGCAGCGGGGCGAGGAAACCTGCGAGAGCGTTCATTAGGGGTCCTTTCCAGGGAGAGTTCTAGAGAGTGGTTGAGATGATAACAAGCGTTAGCATAACTTAGCTCAATGATATTCGCCAAGGTTATGTGAGATTACCGACGTGTATAGCTATGTGGTGGAAGAGATAACGTGACCTCCCAGTTGCCGTCGTTTTCCGTGCTGGCGAGCTTGGCGTCGATGGTGGTGGCGATCCGGTGCATGGAGGCTTGGCCGATGCCCGAGGACATGGAATTGTCGGCCACCCGGGAAGCCGCAATCGGGTTGGAAATGGTCAGGCTAATCCATCCCAGATAGGGCCGGACGGTCAGGCTAATTCCCGCGCTGGGCGGGGAGTACTTGACGGCGTTGATGCAGGCCTCGTTGACGATGGCGGCGACCGCGTCGAGAACGTCCTGGCTGAAGCTGGGATCGAAATCATCTAGCAAGACCGTCGTCTTGGGCTGGCGGTTCAGCTTTTGGAGCCGGGCGGCTTCTTCGGTCAGCAGCTTCGCGAAAGTGCTGGGTTTCTTGCCGGTCTTGTCGCCGATGCCGAGCACCGACTGGGGATCGTCGTTGGCGCTGCGCAGGACGCTGGTCAAAGCGCGGATCTCGGACATCGTCGAGCGCATGGAGTCGCTGAGCTCATCGAGGCGCTCGGCCAGCTTGGGATCCTTGGCGTACTCCAGGCTCAGGGCCTCCAGCTGCATGGTGTTGACCGTCATGCTGGACACGGCCGAATTATGCAGCATCTCGGCGAGATCGTTTTGCCGCCTGTGCACGTCGCGGTCCCATTCCACCATGGCTGATTTGTAGCGTCGCGCCGAGTGCCCGTAGGCGCTGCCGATGACGACGCCCAGGCTGACGTACATGCCCCAGGTCGCGGCGGTGGGGAGGTTGACGGTGGTTTGGTCTGAGACCGGATCGATGAGGCCGGCTACCCACAACGTCAGGGCGACGCCCGCGGTGAGCCACACGCGCCCGTGGTAGGCCACGATGGCGGCCAAGGCCGGAACGATAAAGATACAGCTGAGGTAGGTGTTGTGAGTGCTGAGCGAGGCGGTCATCCAGATAATGAGGTAGAACACCGACATCGCCAGTGGGTAGCGGTAGGCCCCCACGGTCGCGCAGCTCAGCGCGATTCCCAACACTACGGAGACCAACTGGAGCTCCGGCGGCTCCATGGCCGCTCCGAGCAGGGTGAGTAGTAGGCAGAAGGCGCCCACGACGATGGCGGCCCGTTCCAGCGTCATGACGGATCGGAGCTTGCGCAGGGCAGGCAGGGGTCGTAGTGCTGACATGCGGACTCCTTTGGCGAGCGGAACGAGGTGCGGTCTTGATGAAAGTTCTGTATTCAACGTTAGTCCGTAAGCGATCGTCCGAGCTAGGCGGAGTCGGAGTGGTGGAATCAGGAAGGTGGACGTGGTGCGGTGCGGCAGGTGGCATCGTTAGCGCTGTGGTGCTGGCGCCGGTGTTGTGTGATGCCACGGGCTGGAGATAGAGGAACCCCCGCCGTCCGAGTTTTGTCCCATGCGGTGCTCTTTTTGGGAGCGACGCGAACTCGGGCGGCGGGGGAAGTTCAGTGAAAGAGTCTTGTGCCTCTATTTAGTGGAGGTTAAAGGCTTACTTGGAAGCAGCCTCGGCGGACTCGGCAGCCTCAGAAGCGGAGTCCTCGGAGGAGGACAGGCCCTCGAAAGCGGAGGACAGGCCCTCGCCCTCGGTGCCCTCGGAGGAGCTGTCGATCAGGTCGGAGATGCCCTTGATGAGCTGCTCGAAGTCGATAGCGGAGCTGAGGTCGGTCAGGAAGTCGAACATAATAGTTCCTTTCGGTGTAGAAGAATCTGAATCTCTCGCGTAGGAGCAGCCCGGGGTGGTCGAAAACCAGCCAGTCCCGTTGCTGTTGCGACCGTTCCCGGCTGCTGTGCTTTACAGTCTGCCGACTTTTGAGCCTCTTGCCTATCCTCTTTCGGATACCTGTTGGAGGTAACTTTCGGACACCATCGCGGAACCGAAGGTGGACGATGTGCTCTGAGCTGGATAAACAGGGATATTTTAAAGAGTTGAGTCGAGCGGGAACAACTTTGAGGGTTGGTGCGTTGTGTAGATTGAGTGGCCAGCACTCAGGTTTGGAACAACTTGGAGCAAACTTCTGTTAGAGTGGCTGACGTGCTCATCAGAAGTTGAGCCACAGGCAATCAACTTAAGAGAAACAAACACTTAGAAGGAGAAAAGACTATGGGACGCGCAGTAGGTATTGACCTTGGTACCACTAACTCGGTGGTTTCCGTGCTGGAAGGCGGCGAGGCTACCGTTATCGCTAACTCGGAAGGCTCCCGCACCACCCCGTCCGTCGTGGCATTCGCCAAGAACGGGGAAATCCTGGTCGGCCAGTCCGCCAAGAACCAGGCGGTGACCAACGTCGACCGCACCATCCGCTCCGTCAAGCGCCACATCGGCACCGACTGGACCGTCGACATTGATGACAAGAAGTACACCCCGCAGGAGATCTCTGCCCGCACGCTGATGAAGCTGAAGCGCGACGCGGAGTCCTACCTGGGTGAGGATGTCACCGACGCGGTCATCACCGTGCCGGCTTACTTCGAGGACGCGCAGCGCCAGGCCACCAAGGAAGCCGGCCAGATTGCAGGTCTGAACGTCCTGCGTATTGTCAACGAGCCGACCGCCGCCGCACTGGCTTACGGCCTGGAGAAGGGCGAGCAGGAGCAGACCATCCTGGTCTTCGACCTGGGTGGCGGCACCTTCGACGTCTCTCTGCTAGAAATCGGCGATGGCGTCGTCGAGGTCATGGCCACCGCCGGCGATAACTCGCTGGGTGGCGACGACTGGGACCAGCGCATCGTCGACTGGCTGGTTGAGAAGTTCAAGAGCGCCCAAGGCATTGACCTGACCAAGGATAAGATGGCTCTGCAGCGTCTGCGCGAGGCCGCGGAGAAGGCCAAGATTGAGCTGTCCGCCTCCCAGCAGGCCAACATCAACCTGCCGTACATCACGGTGGATGCTGACAAGAACCCGCTGTTCCTGGATGAGACCCTGACCCGCACCGAGTTCCAGAAGATTACCCAGGATCTACTGGACCGCACCAAGGCTCCGTTCAATCAGGTCATTAAGGACGCCGACATGTCCGTCGGCGATATCGACCACGTCGTCCTGGTTGGTGGCTCCACCCGTATGCCGGCCGTGTCCGAACTGGTCAAGGAACTGACCGGCCGCGAGCCGAACAAGGGCGTTAACCCGGACGAGGTCGTCGCCGTGGGCGCTGCCCTGCAGGCCGGCGTCCTGCGCGGCGAAGTCAAGGACGTCCTCCTGCTGGACGTCACCCCGCTGTCCCTGGGCATTGAGACCAAGGGTGGCGTGATGACCAAGCTCATCGAGCGCAACACCACCATCCCGACCAAGAAGTCCGAGACCTTTACCACCGCGGAAGACAACCAGCCTTCCGTCCAGATCCAGGTCTTCCAGGGCGAGCGTGAGATGGCTTCCGCCAACAAGCTGCTGGGGTCCTTCGAGCTGGGCGGCATCGCTCCGGCACCGCGCGGCGTTCCGCAGATTGAGGTCACCTTCGACATCGACGCCAACGGCATCGTCTCCGTGTCCGCAAAGGACAAGGGCACCGGCAAGGAAAACACCATCAAGATCCAGGATGGTTCCGGCCTGTCCCAGGAGGAGATTGACCGCATGGTCAAGGACGCCGAGCAGCACGCCGAAGAGGACAAGAAGCGCCGCGAGGAGCAGGAGACCCGCAACAACGCGGAATCCACTTCCTACCAGACCCGCAAGTTCCTGGACGAGAACTCCGACAAGGTCTCCGAAGAGTCCAAGACCAAGGTGACCGAGGCCGCCGATGCCGTCGACGAGGCCCTCAAGGGCGACGACATCGAGGCTATTAAGTCCGCCGTGGAGAAGCTGTCCACCGTCTCCCAGGAGATGGGCAAGGAGATCTACGAGGCACAGGCTTCCGAGGCCGGCCAGGAAGGCCAGGCCGGGGACGCTGGCGCCCAGGGAGATCCGAACGTCGTCGACGCTGAGGTCGTGGACGAGGACACCGACAACACCGACAACAAGGATGGCGACAAGTAATGACTCAGTTCAACGGAATGCCGGATAACCCCGGCGACCCGGACAACACCGATCCGGAGGCTACCTCGGCGGACCGTGCTGAGGAAGCTGCCGCCGAGGCTGCCGATGCCCAGTCGGCCGCAGGCGCGGAAGCCCAGGCCGACGCGGAGGCGGACGCCGCCGAAGAGGCCGTGCTAGATCCCACGCTCGAGGCAGATGTCGACGAGGCCCTGGCCGACGTCGAGGGCGACGTCGACCCCGAGGCGGCCGGCGAGCCGAACCTCGAGGCACAGCTGGCCGAGCGCACCGAGGACCTCCAGCGTCTGAACGCGGAGTACACCAACTACCGCCGCCGGACCGAGCGCGAGCGCCAGGGTGTTATTGACAACGCCAAGGCGCAGGTCATCGCACAGCTGCTGCCCATCCTCGACGACCTCGAGCTGGCCCGCCAGCACGGGGACTTGGAGGACGGACCGCTCAAGTCTATGGCCGACAAGCTCAACAACGTGCTGCAGGGCCAGAAGCTCGCCGCCTTCGGCGAAGAGGGCGACGCCTTCGACCCAGAGATCCACGAGGCAGTGCAGGATCTCTCCAGTGGCGATGAGAAGGTACTGGGCACCGTGCTGCGACGCGGCTACCGCGTCGACGACCGGCTGGTGCGCAACGCGATGGTTATCATCGCCGACCCCAGTGATTCGTCCGCATCCACGGATGAGGTGGACGGCGGCGCGGACTCGCACGGGTCCGAGCAGAGCTAGTTCCTAATGGTGGCGCCGGGGGAGGTTATCCTCGGCGCCCCTTTTTATTTAGTCTTAGATAAAGTTTTTAGTAACCATATAGCGAGGATGAGAAACACTATTTCACCTCGAAAGGAGGAGATGCCCAGTGAGCGCTAAACCAGAATGGGCAGACAAAGATTATTACGCGGATCTGGGGGTCTCCTCGTCCGCGAGCGCTAGCGAGATTAAGCACGCTTACCGCAAGCTAGCCCGGGAAAACCACCCGGACGCCAACCCGGACAACCCGGAGGCGCTGGAGAAGTTTAAGAAAGCCGCCGAGGCGTACGACGTCCTTTCCGACGAGAAAGAACGCAAGGAGTACGACGACTTTAAGGCCATGCTGCGCAGGGGCGGCGGTTTTGGCCGGGCAGGAGGCGCCGGATTTCCCGGCGGGTTTCGCCAAACGCACGGAGCGCAAGACTTCGACCTCTCCGACCTCTTCGGGAACGCTGGACAAACTGGAAGCGGTGGTTTTGGGGATATCTTCAGTGGCGTTTTCAACCGCGGCGGTGGTGCTGGCCACGCAGCTCGGCCGACGCGCGGGGCGGACGTCGAAACGGAAATAACCCTCGAGTTCCGCGAGGCCGCCAAGGGCAGTACCATCCCGCTGCAGTTGAGCGGCGAGGCCCCGTGTACCACCTGCCACGGATCGGGGTCGAAGACGGGGCACACCACCACCTGCACGCAGTGCAACGGTACCGGTTTTAGCTCGGAAAACCGCGGGAGCTTCGGGTTCTCTGCGCCCTGCCAGAACTGCGGAAGCACCGGGCAGACCGTCACCGATCCGTGTCAGACCTGCAATGGCACCGGTACCGTTCACCGCACCCGCTCTATCACCGTGCGCATCCCGGCGGGCGTCATCGACGGTCAGAAGGTGCGCCTGGCGGGCCAGGGCGAGGCCGGCCCCAACGGCACCCCGGCCGGCGACCTGTTCGTATCCGTGCACGTGAAACCCGATGCGGTCTTTAGCCGCAAGGGCGACGACCTGGAAATCACCGTGCCGGTCTCCTTCGCGGAACTAGCGTTGGGCGACACCATAACGGTGCCGACCCTAGATAGTCCGGTGCGCGTCAAGGTCCCGGCGGGCACGCCGGACGGCCGGACGCTGCGCGTGCGCAACCGCGGCATCCCGACCCGGGGCGGCAAGGCCGGCGACCTGCTGGTCATCGTCCAAGTGAAGGTGCCGAACAACCTGGACGCGGCCGCCTCGAGCGCGCTGCGTTCCTACGCCCAGGCGGAGAAGGACTCCGGGTTCAATCCCCGCGCCGGATGGGCCGGGGATACCACGCGGAACTAGGGGTGAATAGCTATGAACGAGTTTTCTAGCATGTACGTTATCTCCGTAGCCGCGGAACTGTCCGGTATGCACGCCCAGACGCTGCGTACCTACGACCGTTTGGGGCTGGTCACCCCGGCCCGCACGAGTGGCGGCGGTCGTCGCTACTCGGACCGGGATATCTCGATGCTGCGCAAGATCCAGAACCTCTCCCAAGAAGACGGGGTCAACCTGGCCGGCATCAAGGCGATCATCGAGCTCACCGAGGAGCGCGACAAGCTGGCCGCCGAGCGCGACGACTTGGAAAACGAGGTCGCGCAGCTGCGCGCCGAATTACAAAAGCGCAGCAGCCAGCCGCAGCGCGGAGAGTTAGTCCACGTGCCGCGCTCGACCTCCGTGGTCATGTGGTCCCCGCGCCGCGGTGGCAAGCACCGCCCGGCATAGGCGTTTTTAGCCCCGTTTAGGTCGTGCCGTCTGCGGTATGCGGTGTGTACGGCCGGGGCAATCCCTGTTCCCCGACTTCGGTATGCGGTGTGCACGGCCGCGTCAATCCCTGTTCCCCGACTGCGGGGCAGGGATTTTGTTTCTTTCAACTGGTGGTTCGGCAGGGGAAAAGAATATCCCTAGCGGTCGGCGGGCCAACTGGATATGATGGCGTGCAAGATTTCGTGACTGGGCTCACTAACGCCGGCTCAGTGCGAAAGGCTTCACATAAACCACTTTCGATGCCGACTAACAGTTGAAGGACTTCACACCATGACGCAGTACGCAAACCCCGGCACCCTGGACGCAATCGTTAACTTCCGCGAGCGCTACGAGAACTACATCGGCGGGCAGTGGGTCCCGCCGGTCGACGGCGAGTACCTGGACAACATCACCCCCGTGACCGGCGAGGTCTTCTGTCAGGTCGCCCGCGGCAAAGAAGCCGATATCAACCTGGCTATCGATGCCGCCGAGAAGGCCTTCAAGACCTGGGGCAAGACCTCCCCAGCCGAGCGCTCCCTGGTCTTGCTGCGCATCGCGGATCGCATTGAGGAAAACCTGGAGAAGATCGCCGTCGCCGAGACCTGGGAAAACGGCAAGGCTGTGCGGGAGACCCTGGCCGCGGATATCCCGCTGGCTGTGGACCACTTCCGCTACTTCGCCGGCGCCATCCGCGCCCAAGAGGGCGGCATCTCCCAGCTGGACGAAGACACCGTGGCCTACCACTTTCACGAGCCGCTCGGCGTCGTGGGCCAGATTATCCCGTGGAACTTCCCGCTCCTGATGGCCGCGTGGAAGATCGCCCCGGCCCTGGCTGCCGGCAACTGCATTGTCCTCAAGCCCGCCGAGCAGACTCCGGCCTCCATCCTCCTGCTCCTCGACCTCATCGGAGACATCCTGCCGGCAGGCGTGCTCAACGTGGTCAACGGCCTGGGAGACGAGGCTGGCGCTGCGCTGTCGGGCTCCGACCGGATCGTCAAGATCGCGTTTACCGGCTCCACCCCGGTCGGCAAGATCATCAACAAGACCGCCGCGGACAAGGTCATCCCGGTCACCCTAGAGCTGGGCGGCAAGTCCCCGTCGATCTTCTTTCCAGACATCATGGACGAGGACGACTCCTACCTGGAAAAGTGCGTCGAGGGCTTCGTCATGTTCGCGCTGAACCAGGGTGAGGTCTGTACCTGCCCGTCGCGCGCTCTGGTCCACGAAGACATCGCGGACAAGTTCCTGGAGCTGGCTATCGAGCGCGTGAAGAAGATCAAGATCGGCCACCCGCTCGACACTGAGACCATGATGGGCGCGCAGGCCTCCCAGGAGCAGATGGACAAGATCACCGAGTACCTGAAGATCGGCCCGGACGAAGGCGCCGAGACCCTTATCGGCGGTAACGTCAACCAGCTCGACGGCCTGGAAAACGGCTACTACATCGAGCCGACCGTCTTCAAGGGCACCAACGACATGCGCATCTTCCAGGAGGAGATCTTCGGCCCGGTGCTGTCCGTGGCGACTTTCAAGGACTTCGACGAAGCCATCCAGATCGCCAACGACACCAACTTCGGCCTGGGCTCCGGCGTGTGGTCGCGCAGCCACAACATCTGCTACCGCGCCGGCCGCGCCATCCAGGCTGGTCGCGTGTGGATTAACCAGTACCATAACTACCCGGCGCACGCCGCCTTCGGCGGTTACAAGGAGTCTGGCTTGGGCCGCGAGAACCACCTGATGATGCTGGATCACTACCAGGAGACCAAGAACATGCTCGTGTCCTACTCCGAGAAACCGACTGGCCTGTTCTAACCTCCTGCCTTCCCACGGGCTATGTCGCCGAGGTGTGAAAAGAACCGCGGATCCGAGAAATACGAACCGTGATCGCCGTAAACCGGGTCGGGCCAGGGACTCGCCCCGAAACCACGGCTGGTGGGATCGGGGCCGTGAATCCCGCCCCACGGTGAGGCGACCGCGTCGATCGGATCCCCTTTCGCTGTTAGCGCATGTACCTGCGGGTCGTCACCGTGCAGGCGATAGTCCCGCGCGCTTTCGGCCACCGCGCCGGGGCTGCCCAGCAGGACCAGGTCGTCCGCCGCCAGGCCTTCCGGCTGGGTGGCGGCGGAGCCGGCGACGACGCTGCCGTAGGAGTAGCCGACCACCGTTTGCCGCGCCTCCGGGTAGCGCTGCCGCAACGAGCGCTGGAAGCGGGACAGGTCCCTGCCGGCGCGCTGGGCGGGTTCTGCGTGAACCCCGTGCGCGAGGCCGGGCGGGGCGGCGTAACCGGCCCAGGCGATGGCCGGCCCGCCCGTGGCCTGGGCTATCTGCCGCGTCCTGTCGATGGTGCGCTGCCACTTCTCCGGCTCGGCCGAGCCCACCCCTTCGATGAAGGTGGTGATGCTGGCCGGCTCGGTTGCTACCGGCTCCCCGGGCGGTGGGACGATTGCCACCATCCGGCCTTCCGAGACCTCCAGCAGCCGGATATCCGAGTTAGCCCGGGCCAGCTCTTGGACGAATTCGGAGGAGGTTACCAGGTTGAGCTCATGTATGGCATCGACGCCCAAGTCCTCGAAATCACCCAGCCACTTTGGCGGTTCCGGCAGCGTGCCCGTGCACAGCGCGTCGATGCTGCGTGCGCACGCCCAGTCCAGCCCGTCGCCGATGCCGCGCAGGGCAATTAATAGCGGCGTCGCTGCGGCCCCGCCTAGCGCCAGGACGGCGCGGCCTTCCAGGTCTTCTAGGCGGGCGTGGAGCTCCGCGTAAGTGTGCAGGAGTCCGGCGGCCAGCCGCATCTGCTGCGCTTCGGGATCGAGCTGCCGGGCGTAGTGCTGCAGGTTTCGGCTGGCCACCAGCGGTGCTTCGCCACTTAGGCCGGACCACAATAGCGCAGCCCCATCATGGGTAAGGCGTTCCGAGCGCTTGCTCAATGTCCCGCTGGCCGTGTCCAGGGCCCCGGCGGCGCGGCGGAGAGCGAGCGAGGTCGTCATCGGTGCTGCCCACCTTCGAAGGCGGAGGCTAGGATCTCATCGATGCCTGCCGCGTGGTCGAGGAAGCGGGAGAGGTCGGTCAATTGTTCCTGGCGGCGCGCCTCCCATCCGGCGGTGCGGGCGTTCCAGACGGCGTGTGCGCGGTGGAGCGCCGCCGCCGTCCGGGCGCCGTAGCGCCCCAGCGGCGGGAAGGTCTCTTGCGCCGGGTAAGGGTAGGTGGCGGATAGTTGTCGGCGGACTAGTTCACGGGCAGAGCTACTAATAGTTAACTGGTTCATGCCTTTAGTCTGAAGGCTTCGTCCACGCCGGCGCTAGGGCTGTCACGGATCGAGGGCCAGGATTTTTCTCGCAACCCGGCGGATATCCCCCTAATGTGGAGACCATGAAGATTGCAGCAGTCCAGGTAACCACCGGGTCCGACTGGGCGGAAAACCTCGCCAAAGCCGAAGGTCAGGTACGCAAAGCGGCGGCAGAGGGAGCGCAGTTGGTGGTCCTGCCCGAGGCGACCATGCAGGCCTTCGCCACGGGCCGCCTCGACGAGGGCGCCCAAGACCTAGATGGTGAATTTGCTCAGCGCCTGCACGCGCTCGCTAAGGAGCTGAACGTGACCGTGGTGGCTGGCATGTTCAGCCCCGCCGACAGCTACGTCAAAGGCGACAAGACCATCAACCGCGTCTACAACACCGCGCTGATTACCGGCCCGGATATCCACCGCGGCTATGCCAAGATCCACACCTACGACGCCTTCGACTACCGCGAATCCGACACCGTGCGCCCCGGCGTCGACCTCGTGACCTTCGAGGTGGGCGAGTGGACCGTCGGCGTGGCTGTCTGTTTCGACATCCGCTTCCCGGACCAGTTCCGTGCCCTGGCCCAGTGCGGCGCGCAGCTCATCGTCGTGCCCACCAGCTGGGCCGACGGCCCGGGCAAACTTGAGCAGTGGCGCCTGCTCTCGGCCGCCCGCGCGCTGGACTCGACCAGCTACCTGTGCGCGGCCGGCCAGGCCCGCCCGGGCGGCAACGAGGAGGCGGGCAACCCCTCCGGGCCCACGGGCATCGGCCACTCGGTCATCGTGGACCCGCAGGGTAAGCGCTTGGCTGAGGCCGGCTACGAGGAAGAAACCATCTACGCCAACATTGACGCCGACGAGGTCGCGGAGGTGCGCCGCTCCCTGCCGGTGCTGGAGTCGCGGACGTAGGCCAGCCGGCGGCTAGGCCGGGAAACCCGCCGGCTGCCAGTCCGCGGCTTCGCCCCCGACGCGGCTGGCTAGCCGCGTGATGCCCGGGCCGACCACGTGGGTGGGCCGCCCGCCGGCGATGGCGGTGATGGCCGCCGCGGCATCGTCTGTGACCGCGACGTCGAGTGACTGCGCCGGATCCGCCGGGCTCAGCAGCCACGGATCCCGCGGGCTTTCGGCCAGGTGGTGGAAGCGCACCCAGGGCGCCAGCGCGGCGAAGTTCTCCTGGAAATGGGTGTCGTAGAAGGCGCCGGGGCTTTCTGCCAGGCGAATGACATCGATGCGCGCGGGCTCGGGCACCTTGCCCGCGGCGACGTCGGTCCACAGCGCCAGGAGGTGGGCCTTGTGCGCGGCCCAGCCGGTACTGCGGCTGACCAGGACTTCGGCGTTGCCGGCCCCGGCGGGAAAATCCTGGGCCGGGGCGCCGAGCGTCCACCAATCCCCTGGGTGGGAACGGATGAGGGAGGTGGAGGCATCGCCGGCCGCGGCCAGGTGGAACTCCAGCTGTCCGGTCGCATCCACCGGGGCGGCTGGGGTCATCTCCCGCCAGGTGCCGGGCAACAGGGAGGAGGTCACGGGCACGGACTGGCCGGGTGCACAGCCCAGGGCCGTGCCGATTTCCACGTGCACGATGGCGGTCGCCCGGTTGGGCTTGTCCACCGCCACCACGCGGCCCGCGTAGGCCGGTGGGACGCCGGCGACGTCCGCGGCGTGGTGGGCCGCGCGCATCACCTCGCAGACCTGCGTGAAGACGCTGGAAAGCCGCCGCGAAATGGTCGTCGACGCCCCCACATCCCGCAGCGCCTTTCCAAAGGCGCTAGCCAGCGTGGAATAGAGTTCGGCGGGGAAGCCGTGACGGCGGTGCGCGCGGGCCATGTCCTCGAGCCGCTTCGTGACCGCGGCGGGGATGACCAGCTCGCCCGGTTCGACGCGCACGGAGCGCATCAGCCAGGCCAGCGCGGGCAGGAAGTCCGCGTGGACGCGGTGCTGGTCCCAGGAGAAGACCTGGCGCGACTCGATCACGTCGACAAACAGGTTCTCGTGCACCGCGCGGTGGAGGCGCTCGGCGTCCGGGTGGCCGGCTTCGATAAGCTCCGCGGCTTCCTCCAGGGAAAACGCAGCCGCTAGCCCGTAGGTCTCCACACGCGAATTCATGCCCCTCAGTCTACTGGGTCGGCGCGGCCGGCCGGCGCGGGCAGGCTAGATCTCGTAGCCGGTGACCGGGCCTTCCGTGTTGGGCTGCCAGCCCAGCTCCGGCGCGACGTGCTTCGCGAAGTTCTCCAGGATCTTCACGTTGGTCTCCAGGCCCATGGTGGTCGGGATGGTCAGCAGCAGGGTGTCGGCGGCCTCGATGGCTGGGTCCTCGCGCA
Source organism: Corynebacterium sp. HMSC04H06 (assembly GCF_001815935.1). Classification (GTDB taxonomy): domain Bacteria; phylum Actinomycetota; class Actinomycetes; order Mycobacteriales; family Mycobacteriaceae; genus Corynebacterium. The sequence continues at coordinate 38,060 of NZ_KV823416.1, read as the reverse complement.
GCTGAGCGATGAGCTTGTCCGGCTCCGCCGCGTAGGTGCGGCCGAAGGTGGACGCGCCCGTGTCCGGCAGGATGCCGACCTGGTCGTGGCTGGTGGCCTGCATGCCGAACAGCTGGTGGTCGGCGCCGTCGACGATGGTGAAGATGGACCGGGAGATGCTCACGCGCGGGGTCCAATCGTGGCCCGCCGCGGCCCAGGCCGCGCGGTAGCGGCGGATCTGCTCGGCCTGGATTTCGCCCAGGGTGTGCTCGGAGGTCTCCGAGACCAGGGTGGACGACATCAGGTTCACCCCGTCGCGGGCGGCCTGCTCCGCCGACTGGTAGGTGCCCGAGCCCCAGAAGATATTGCGGCGCAGCCCAGGCGAGTGCGGGAAGACGGGCAGTTGCGAGCCCGGCTGGAACATGTTCGGGTACTGGCGGTCCAGGGGCGCGGCGGTGGCCATGCCCGCGCCATCGATGCCTGCCAGGAAGCGCTCGAAGTTCGCCCGCGCCAGGTCGGCGCCGTTGGGGGCCTGCGCGCGGTAGCCGAAGGCCTCCCAGCCGCGCTCGGCGACCTCCGGCGCGCCGCGGGAGATGCCCAGCGCGACGCGCCCGTCGGCGATCTGGTCCAGTGCGGCGGCCTCCTCGGCCAGGTAGAGCGGGTTTTCGTAGCGCATGTCGATAACGCCGGTGCCCACCTCAATGCGCTTGGTGCTGCCGGCCACCGCGCCCAGCAGGGGCATCGGGGCGGAGGCTTGGGGTACGAAGTGGTGCACGCGGAAGGAGGCATTGTTCACGCCCAGCTCGTCCGCGGCCTGGGCGAGGTCGAGGTGGATGCGGGCGACCTTGCTGGCCGAGGGGCCGTGTTGGTTGCCGAATGCGTAGTGTCCGAAGCTTAAGAATCCGAAGGCTTTCATGCCCGCCATTGTAGTGGACGTGTCAACAACGAGGAAGGGGCTGGACGCAGGGGTGCAGGGGGCGTAAGGGCTGGCAAGCGGGACGCAACGAGAGTTCCGGGCAAGTTGTGGCCGGCAGGCGTGCTCCCGTCGCGAAAAATTGATCGGAACTCTCGCGCGCCCCGGCAGGATTCTTGCGCGCCCCGGCGACGAGTCCTCCGCTGCTAGCCTGTAGCGCAGGGGGGGAATACTTTATGGACGACATCGTCGTGTCCGGCGTGGACGCCAAGACGCTGTGGCGGCGCGCGGCGGCCGGAGTTTACATCAAGATTGCCAAGGGACTGTACCTGACGCGGGAGCCGACGCCCGGGGAACTGCTGGCGATAGTCATGCGCCGCTGGCCGCAAGCGGTGGTCACCGGGACGACCGCCCGCGAGATCTACCTGGGCGAACCGCTCAGCTTTCCGCTGCACCTGGCGGCCCCGCGCAAGCTCCCGCGATCTGCGTACGTGGCCGGCTACCGCACTCAGCGGCTGGCGGCACTCCAGGTTAAGCAGGTGCGGGTGCATATACCCGCGCAGGCGATTGACCACTGCGCTGACGAAGAGGCCATCGAGCTGCTGGAGCAGGCCTACCAGGGTAGAAAGGCGAAGAGCGTGCTGGAGCAGCACAACTCCGGCCGAAGGCTGAGCCGGCGGGCTCGCGGCCTCATTGGCCGGGCCTCCATCGGCAGCGATTCCCCGCTCGAGCGCAAACTCGTGCGGGCCTTGCGGGACGCCGGGCACCGAGTGGAGACCAACGTGCTGGTAGGGCAGTACTTCTTCGACCTCTACCTGCCGGAGCTGAAGATGCTCATCGAGGTGGACGGCTACCAGTTTCACACCGCGGAGTCGCCCGATACCTTTATCCGCGACCGGTGGAAGGCCAACGAGGCCACGCTGGCGGGGTACACCGTCTTACGCTACAGCGGCAGCTGTGTGCACTACCATCTCAATCGGGTGGTCAAGCAGGTGACGCAGCCGCGGCCGGCGCCCATGTCATCCAACGGGGTGTGGAACTGGCACTCGGGCATTATCCGGGAGGTGTCCTGGGCGCGCTATCGCTAGCGGATGCGAGTAGGCGCGAGCCGGCCGGCCCGCGGTCGCGAGAGTTCCGATCAAGTTTGCGCTCTCAGAGCGGGTCGGTGGACCAAAAGTTGATCGGAACTCTCAGAATCAGCCCAAAACCGCCCCAAAACCGCCCCGAAACCAGCCCGAAAACTTAAGCCCCGCCCAAAATCTCCGCCGCATGCTTGGCGGCCAGCCGGCCGGCGCGGGTGGCGCCCACGGTCGAGGCGGTGGAGCCGTACCCGGCCAGCAGGGCGCGCGGGTTGGCGGCCGGGGTGACCTCGTCGAGCATCTCGATTCCGCCGCGCGCACTTCGCAACCGCAGCCCCGCCAGGTGGCCCAGGTGCGGGCGGAAGCCGGTGTTCCAGAAGATCGTGTCGACCTCGATGTGCGTGCCGGCGGGGAAGGGGCGCCAGGCCTTGGCGCGGGTCGCGGCGTCCGCGTTGTGGACCTCCGGGCCGCTCGTCGCGGAGCCGCGGGGAGCGGAGAAGGTCACGCCGGTGGCATCGATGGCGCTGAACATGCCGCGGGAGACCAGCAGGCCGCGCTCGACGGCGTCCAGGTAGTCCTGCCACGGCGGGATCCCCGTGGTGGACACGACGGAGGCGGGGCGCTTGCCGTCCTGGGTGCGGGCGCGCTCGCTGTCTTCGACGGCGCGGCCCCAGCGGGCATCGAAGGCGATGGCGACGAAGTCCGGCGGGCGCCGGGTGGCCCAGATGGTCTCCGTGACGCCTTCGAGCTCCAGTAGGAACTGCACGGCGGACAGGCCGCCGCCGACGACGAGGGTGCGCTGGCCGGCGAAATCGGCCGCGCGCGTGTAGTCCTTGGTGTGCAGCTGGCGGCCCCGGAACTCCGCCGCGCCGGGAACGTGCGGGATAAAGGGGCTGTCCCAGGTGCCGGTGGCGTTGATGAGCACTGGCGCGTGGAAGCTGCCCGCGGTAGTTGCTAGGTGGAAGATGCGCGAGGTGGCGTCGTAGTGCACGTTTTCCACCCGGACTGGGCGGCGCACGTCGAGGCCGAAGTGGTCTTCGTAGGTGCCGTAGTAGTTGGCGACGACGCGGGAGGCCGGCGTGGAGTCGTCGCCGGCCGGGGCGGCTAGGCCGGGAAGATTGGCAATCCCGTGCGCCTTGCCCAGGGTGAGCGAATCCTAGCGGTGGCGCCAGGCGCCGCCGGGGCCGCGGTTGGCGTCGAGGATGATGGCGGACACGCCGCGTCGCTTTAGCTGCTGGGCGGACGCGAGCCCGGCCTGACCGGCGCCGATGACCACAACTTCGGCTGAGTGCATACCAGCTAGTCTAATGGTTTGCCGAGGGTTGGCCCTTTTTATTCGGGGGTAATGGGGCCCTAATAAAACACCCCGGTATGTTGTGGATCACCCGTAAGTAAGTAATGTGTTCACGGTCAGACCTCCCCCAAAAGTCAGCTTTTTCGAATTTGGCGGGCCGCGGTGACAGTGGTCCCACGGCGAATTCACAGGCCGGCGCCCCGCGGGGAGCGGCCGCGGCCCACGGTGGGCGGCGGCAATTCACGATGAAGGTGAAAGGATAGCCGGTGGAAGAGTTTTCTGCTTATTCCCTGATGTTGGACGTGGGCTGGATTTCGTTGCTCATGGTGATCGGCAACGTCCTGCGTCACAAGGTCAAGTTCATTTTCCAGGACCTGCTCCTGCCCGCCCCGATCACGGCCGGCCTGCTGGGCCTGCTGTTGGGCCCCGAGGTGCTGGGCTGGATCAATTTCTCCGACGCGCTGGGTGATTACACCTCCCTGCTGATCGCCGTCGTGTTCGCCTCCATGGCGTATTCCATGGAGGTCGGCGGTTCCATGCGCAAGGGCGCGCGCAACATGTGGGGCTTTGCCACCATGATGTTCACGGGCCAGTGGGGCCTGTTCATCTTGCTGGGCGTCTTCCTGTTCATGCCGGTCTTTGACACCCCGAACTGGTTCGGCATGATGCTGCCGGTCGGCTTCACCGGCGGCTTCGGCACCGCCGCGGCAGTCGGCGGCGCGCTGGAGGGCGTCGGCGCGGAGGCCGCGTCGTCGCTGGGCTTCACCTCGGCCACCGTCGGTACGCTGGCCGCTATCATCGGCGGCGTCGTCGCCGGCAACTGGGGCATTCGCCGCGGCAAGGTCTCCCACGTCCCGAAGGAGCTGCCGGAGGAGCTGCGCCGCGGCTACATCCGCAACGTGGAGAACCGCCCGTCCCTGGGGCGGGCGACCACCAACCCATCCGCGATTGAGCCGCTGACCCTGCACTTGGGCTTCATCGTTCTGACCGTCATGATTGCCTACCTCATCAACTCGGCTATCTCCTCGGTCTGGGAAAACGTCTCCATCCCGCTGTTTGCCATGGCCATGGTTGTCGGCCTCATCATCCGCGCCATCATGAACGCTGTGGGTGCTAACGACTACCTGGACCGCGAGGCCATCTCCACTGTCTCCGGTGCTGCCACGGACTACCTGATTGCTTTCGGTATCGCTGCGATCGTGCCGGCCGCCATCGCTAGTTACTGGGTGCCGTTGCTGGTCCTGTTCGTGCTGGGTACCATCTACTGCACCTTCTTCCTGCTGTGGTTCCCGGCCGAGTTCTTCGGCGAGCGCTGGATTGAGCGCGGCATCTTCGGCTGGGGCTGGGCTACGGCCACCGTCGCCACCGGTATCGCCATCCTCAAGATCGTCGACCCGAAGCTGGAGTCCGGCACCCTGTCGGAATACGGCATGGCCTACGTGGGCTTCGGCCCCTTCGAGATTGGTATGACCGTCGTCGCCCCGATCGCCGTGATTTACGGCTTCACCGCCGGGCTGGGCTGGATCTCGCTGGCGATTGCCGTCGGCATCTACCTCACCTTCCGGTTTGCCGGCTGGTTGCCGCCGCGCGGTACCATCTTCAAGGAAGGCATCGGCCACGTGGGGCAGAAGTCCTAAAGCTCTTACGCCGCCAGTCGCCGCACCCCAAGTCCGCAAAAGGGGTCGCGGCGGCTTTGTCGATCCAGGGGTCGATCCGCGGCCGGCCCCGCGCGTAAAATAAGCCTCCCCGAATATATGAAGAGAAAAGGTGCGTGACGCGTGTGTCCAAGTGGGGAGTGCTGGTCGATAACGGTCTGCCCGCCCGAGTGGTCAATCAAGAACTAAGTGATGCGGACGTGGTGGTGGAGTCGGTGCCCACGGATGGCTCCGGCAACATCGCGCTATCGGCCTCGGCCGAGGCGATCCGTGCCCGCTACGGCTGGGACCGGTTCGTATACATCACGGATATGCCGATGACCGCGGACGGTGACCCGGTGGCCGCGCAGGTGGTCGGAGAGGCCGGCGATGCCGCCATCGTGAGCCTGCCGGCCTTCGGCTTCCGGCTCGGCCGCCAGAACCTGGCCGAGCGGGTCCGGGCCTTCGGGCAAAGCGGCCAGTGGTCGGGGCCCGGCAGGAAGGCCAGCCCGTCGCATGTCGACGGCGCGGACGAGCACGCCGATGCCACCTTCGTCACCGTCCAGCGCGCCCGCTTCGTCGGCGGCATGGTGCGCACCAACCGTCCCGGCCGAATGCTGACCGCCCTGGCCAGCTGCCTGGCGGTCACGGTCGCCACCGGCGGGTTCGGTATCTTCTACGGTTCGGTCTGGCAGATGGCGCACGCGCTCAGCCCCCAGCGCCTGGCGCTGGTCAGCGTGGTGGCCATCATGGTGCTGTCCACCTGGCTGGTCATCTACAACGGCATGTGGCACAGGGTCTCCCGTCAAACCTCCCGGCAGCGCGCACGGCTGGACAACGCCTCGGCGGGGCTGACGGTGCTGGTGACCGTGCTGATGATGTTCGCGGTGACCTTCTGCGGCATGGCGGCGCTGACCGTGGTGGTCATCCCGCCGGACTACCTGACCGAGCAGCTCGGCGAGGCCGTCGGCTGGCGCGACTACGTCGACATCGCGTGGTTTACCACCTCGCTCGGCATCATGGGCGGCGCCCTGGGGTCCAACTTCGACGGCTCGGCCAAGGTGCGGCGTGCGACATTTTCCGACCGTGAGAACGAGCGCCGCGACAGCGACGAGGAGCAGCCCAGCGGCTGGCGCGAGGATGAGCACGAGGGCAGTCACGAAGCCAAGAAGGCGGCCGAAGCCCAAGAAAAATAAGATTTCGGAAAGTTGAGTGGAATATACTCAAGTTTGTCTGCGTTAGTTCTAGTGAAGCCTCTACAGTGGGATCATCGCCCCGAGGTAGGGAGATTTACTTAAAGGAGAAAGCAGATTATGAACTCATTCAACCCAACTACGAAAACTCAGGAGGCCCTGCAGCAGGCGCTGCAGACCGCCTCCGCGGGCGGCAACCCGGATATCCGCCCGGCCCATCTGCTGGCGGCCATCCTGGGCCAGCAGGACGGCATCGCCGCCCCGGTGCTGAAGGCCACCGGCGTGGACCCGCAGACCGTGCTGCAGGAGGCCCGCGGCCTAGTCGACGGTTACCCGAAGGCCGAGGGGTCGAATATGGCCAACCCGAACTTCAACCGGGACGCGCTCAACGTGCTGACCCGGGCGCAGGAGTTGGCGGGCGAATTAGGGGATGACTACGTCTCGACCGAGGTGCTGCTGGCAGCCATCGCGGGCTCGAAGACGGACGCGGCGGAGCTTTTGACCAGCCGCGGCGCTACCTACGACGCCATTAAGGGCGCGTTCCCGTCGGTGCGCGGGGCCGCCAAGGTCAACACGGAAAACCCGGAGGACCAGTTCCAGGCCCTGGAGAAATACTCCACCGACCTGACCGCCCGGGCGCGGGAAGGAAAGATCGACCCGGTTATCGGCCGCGATCAGGAAATCCGCCGCGTGGTGCAGGTGCTCTCGCGGCGCACCAAGAACAACCCGGTGCTCATCGGTGAGCCCGGCGTCGGTAAGACCTCGATTGTGGAGGGCCTGGCCCGCCGCATAGTGGCCGGTGACGTGCCGGAGTCGCTGAAGGGCAAGACCCTCATTAGCTTGGACCTTGGCTCGATGGTCGCGGGCGCGAAGTACCGCGGCGAGTTCGAGGAGCGCCTGAAGGCGGTGCTCGATGAGATTAAGGCCTCGGAGGGCCAGATCATCACCTTCATCGATGAGCTGCACACCCTGGTCGGTGCCGGTGCGACGGGCGAGGGCTCGATGGACGCAGGCAACATGATTAAGCCCATGCTGGCCCGCGGCGAGCTGCGCCTGGTGGGCGCGACCACCCTGGACGAGTACCGCAAGTACATCGAGAAGGACGCGGCCCTGGAGCGCCGCTTCCAGCAGGTCTACGTGGGCGAGCCCTCGGTGGAGGACACCATCGGCATCCTGCGTGGCTTGAAGGAGCGCTACGAGGTACACCACGGCGTGCGCATCCAGGACTCGGCGCTGGTCTCAGCGGCGGAGCTGTCGAACCGCTATATCACCAACCGCTTCCTGCCGGACAAGGCCATCGACCTGGTCGATGAGGCCGGATCCCGCCTGCGGATGGAAATTGATTCCTCCCCGCAGGAGATTGACGAGCTCGAGCGGGTCGTCCGCCGGCTGGAGATCGAAGAGCTGGCGCTGAAGAAGGAATCCGACGCCGCCAGCCAGGACCGTTTGGCCAAGCTCCAGCAGGAGCTAGCCGACGAGCGGGAGAAGCTGGGCGAGCTCAAGGCCCGCTGGGCTAATGAGAAGAAGGCTATCGACGAGGTCCAGGAGGCCAAGGAGGAGCTCGAGGAGCTCAAGCGCAAGGCGGAGATCGCCGAGCGCGACGGCGACTACGAGCTGGTCTCGGAGCTGCGCTACGGGCGCATCCCGGAGCTGGAGAAGCAGCTGGCGGATGCCGAATCCCGGGCGCATACCCAGTCGGAAACCAATTCCATGCTGACCGAGGAGGTCAGCCCGGACGTCATCGCGGAGGTCGTCTCCGCGTGGACGGGTATCCCGGCCGGCAAGATGCTCGAGGGCGAGACCGAGAAGCTGCTGAACATGGAAGAGATCCTGGGCCGCCGCGTGGTGGGCCAGTCCGAGGCCGTCAAGGCCGTCTCGGACGCGGTGCGCCGCTCGCGCGCCGGGGTCGCGGACCCGAACCGCCCGACCGGTTCCTTCCTCTTCTTGGGGCCGACCGGCGTCGGTAAGACTGAGCTGGCCAAGGCCCTGGCGGACTTCCTGTTCGATGACGCCTCGGCGATGGTGCGCATTGACATGTCGGAGTACGGGGAGAAGCACTCCGTCTCCCGCCTGGTCGGTGCCCCTCCGGGATACGTCGGCCACGAGGCCGGCGGCCAGCTCACGGAGGCGGTCCGCCGCCGCCCGTACACGCTGGTGCTCTTCGACGAGGTGGAAAAGGCCCACCCGGACGTCTTCGACGTCCTGCTGCAGGTGCTGGACGAAGGTCGCCTGACCGACGGCCAGGGTCGCACGGTGGACTTCCGCAACACGGTCATCATCCTGACCTCCAACCTGGGTGCCGGCGGCACCAAGGAGGAGACCATGGCGGCGGTGAAGAAGGCCTTCAAGCCGGAGTTCATCAACCGCCTGGATGATGTGGTGATGTTCGAGAGCCTGTCGACTGAGTTGCTGCGTGGCATCGTAGACATCCAGCTGGCTAACCTGGCCGAGCGGCTCGCCGCCAAGCGCTTGACTCTGGACGTGGCGGACGAGGCCAAGACCTGGCTGGGCGAGCGCGGCTATGACCCGGACTACGGCGCCCGCCCGCTGCGCCGGCTCATCCAGCAGGCCATCGGCGACAAGCTGGCCCGCAAGCTGTTGGCCGGCGAGGTCCGCGACGGCGACACCGTGCAGGTCACCGTGGCCGCCGACGGCGAGTCCCTGGATCTGCAGTCCACCGAGCAGCCGGCGGACTAAGACATACGCGTTAAGGCCCCGGTCGCCCCACTTCACAAGGCGGAGTAGCCGGGGTCTTTCGCCTGCGCGCGGCCTAGTCGACGCGCCCCGGCGGGCGGGGAGTCCGCTTTGGCTCTAGAGTGGGAAACATGAGTATTTTGGTCTCTCCCCGCGAGCTTTACGATGCCATCTACGCCGGCGATCGCCTCACCGTTCTGGCCTGCCTGTGGGGCTCGGGCGCCAACAGCGCCCGAAACCAGTTCCACGCACTCCACATCCCGACTGCCCAGCTCTGCGACGTCTCCGCCGCAATGGCGGGCCTGCCGGGCTCCCGCAACGGCCGCAACCCGCTGCCGGACCCGGACAAGCTGCAGGAATGGTTCGTGAATTGGGGGCTACGCAAGGACCGCCCGGTCGTCGTCTACGACGAGGGCCGCGGGCTCTTTTCTGGCCGCGCGTGGTGGATCCTGCGCTGGGCGGGTATCGAGGACGTGCGCGTGCTCGACGGCGGCTTGGCCCACTGGCGCCGGGAGCAGCTGCCCACCCTGACCGGCCCGGGCAATATCTCCGTGGAGACCAACACCACCGTGGACCCTAACCCGGACATGGTCGCTACCATCGACGAGGTCAAGGAGCATGACGGCATCCTGATTGACACCCGCGAGCCCAACCGCTTTGCCGGCCGCCGCGAGAACCTCGACCTCAAGGCCGGGCACATCCCGGGCGCGGTCAACGTGCCGGAGCGCTACCTCCACCACGCGGACCGCACCTGGAAGACCCAGGAGGAGATCCTCGAAGTCTTCCACAACGCCGGCATCAACGAGGACAACGTCAAGGGCGCCATCGTCTACTCCGGCTCCGGCAACCACTCTGGCCTGGCCCTGGCCACCATGGACTGGGTGGGTCTGACGGGCGCGCGCCACTACGTGGGCGGCTGGTCGCAGTGGTCGGCGGATGCCACCAACCCGGTCGAGCGCGGCGGCCGCGTCTCCCTCGGTGTCTAAGACCCGCGCCCCAGCGTCACGCAGTAAACTAGGGCGCTAATGACACCTATTTTGCTTTTGATCCTGGCCCTGCTGGCCGCCGCAGGCGCGGTCTTTTTGTGGCGCGCCGCCCAGACCCAGGAGGCCGCGCAGCAGCGCTCGCTGGCCGAGCGCGACGACAACCGCGACGACAGCCTTGAAGACGCCGCCGATGCCTCCCCGGCCTCCCCCGAGCACGACACCCCGGAGGCAGCCGAGGCCCAGGCCGAGGTACCGGAGCCGGATACCTCGCCGGCGCCGGACATCGTCTACGAGGAACCCGCGGGCCCCTCAGACGAACTCGCAGCCGACGATGCCGACGGCGACGAGGATGCCGACGACGCCAGCACGGCCGACCAGGCAGACCCGGAGGCGGGGGCACAGGCAGGCGCAGTAGCCGCCGAGGAGCCAGAGACCCCGGCCGCCGAGGAGCAGGTGGAGCCCGCGCCCGCTGCCGCGGAGGAGCCGGAGTCTGCTACGAAGGCGGCGCCGAAAAAGAAGATCGGTCGTCCTCTCCTGCCGGGCGCGCTGCGCCGGGAGCGCAGGGCCTGGGCGAGCCAGCACGGCTTCGACTTCGCCAAGGAGGATTCCTACCTGGCGGATGAGTGGACGCGGGGCGCGGCAGCCGGGGGCGCGCGCCCCCGGGACATCGCCCACGGTACGGTCTTCGGCCACGAGCTTTTCCTGCTCGACCTGGGCGGGGTGAACGTGATGGCGCTGCGTACCGGCGCGAGCTCCGACGTGGTGGTGGACTTCCGCCGCACGGGCCTGCCGCTGGCGGAGGAGACCTCCGAGGACTTGGTTGCCGCGACCCAGATCGCCGGCTTTAGCGTCTACGCCACGGAACCGGGCGTGGTCGAGCGCATGAGCGACGACCGCCTGGCCACCGGGCTGGAGTACCTGCCGGAGGCAGTGACCGCGGTGTGGATGGAAAACGAATGGGTGCTGGGCCAGACGGATAAGACTGCCCGCAGCGCCGAGTGGGATGAGATGCTCGCCCCGATGGCGGTGCTGGCCGATGTTGCCCGCGTGCTGCCGCCGCGCCCCGCCGCCGGGCTGGTCTACCACCCGGAACAGGGGGATCTCACGCGTGTGGTGCCCCCGCCGCAGCCGGTCGCGCCGACGGGCCCGACCGCGGTGCCCAACCCGGCCGAGGACATGGCGCGCCCGCCGGTCCAGCGCCCGGAAGAACCGATGGTGCTGCCCAGCCGCCGCGCCGGCGCCGCGCACGGGTCCATGGAACACCGCGCGCTGGGCGCGGACGAGGTGGACGCTATCGCCGACGGGCAGGAACGCCCGCAGGCGGACGAATCCGTCGCCCGCCTGCCGCGCGACCTGGGCCGCGGCTCCTCGATCTTCGACGAGATCGAGGCCGAGCTGGGCCCCATCGGCGATATCCCGGAGCGCCCCGTCAGCGATAGCGGCGACGACCGCAACCCTTAGGCTGCCCTCGGCGTGGTTTTCACCCGTGGGGTGTCTTAAGCTAGAAAACGACGAAAATCGCAGGAGCGCGAGCAGCGGACGCATTCTTCGCCCCCGCGCGGGCAAAGTAAAGGAGTTTTTGACCTCATGAACCTGGACGAGCAGAAGAAGAGCCGACTAGCCGAGCTGGTCAAGGAGCTGGCCGTCGTGCATGGCAAGGTGACTCTGTCCTCGGGTAAGGAAGCGGACTACTACGTCGACCTGCGCCGGGCGACCCTGCAGCACGAGGCCTCCCGGCTGATCGGCGCGCTGCTGCGCGAGCTGACCGCGGACTGGGATTTCGACGCCGTCGGCGGCCTGACCCTGGGCGCGGACCCGGTGGCCACCTCCATCATGCACGCGGACGGCCGCCCGATCGACGCCTTCGTGGTGCGCAAGGAGGCCAAGAAGCACGGCATGCAGCGGCGCATCGAGGGCGCCGGCGTGGAAGGCAAGAAGGTCCTAGTCGTCGAGGACACCACCACCACAGGCAACTCCCCGCTGACCGCTGTGGCCGCGCTGCGCGAGGCCGGCGCCGAGGTCGTCGGTATTGCCACCGTCGTGGATCGAGCCACCGGTGCGGACCAGACGATTTCGGCAGAGGGCCTGGAGTACCGCTTCCTGCTGGGTCTGGAGGACCTCGACCTTGCCTAAGCCGGACGCCCGCGGCACCGAAGTCGACCAACAGCCCGGCCCCACCGAATGGAACGAGGGCCGGCACGGGGTCGGCCCGTGGGAAGGGCAGTGGCCCACCGGCCCGGAGGCAGAGCGCTACGATCCGGAGCTGCTGGCCGAAGGTGACCGCCGTAACGTGGTGGACGCCTACCGCTACTGGCGGCGCGAGGCGATCGTCGCCGACATCGATAGCCGGCGCCACAGCCTGCACATCGCCATTGAGAACTTCGAGAACGACTCGAATATCGGCACGGTCGTGCGCACGGCCAACGCCTTCGCGGTGGACACGGTCCACATCGTCGGCCGCCGCCGCTGGAACCGCCGCGGCGCCATGGTCACGGACCGCTACCAGCACCTGACCCACCACGACACGGTAGAGCAGCTGTTGGAATGGGCGGTGCAGGCGGGGCTCACGGTCGTGGCCATCGATAACACCCCTGGGTGCGTGCCGCTGGAGACCGCCGAGCTGCCGGAGAAATGCCTGCTCCTGTTCGGGCAGGAAGGCCCCGGCGTGAGCCAATCCGCCCAGGACGGGGCCGTGATGACCTGTTCCATCGCCCAGTTCGGTTCCACCCGGTCCATCAACGCGGGGGTGGCGGCCGGCATCGCCATGCACGCCTGGATCCGCCAGCACGCGGATCTGGCCCAGAGCTGGTAGCCGGGGGCGCCAACCGGTTGCGCAAAATTGCACGGGTGAGCTGGGAGCGCGCTAGAATTCTCGTGAGTAATAGTTCGACTAAATTTAGGGCACCTGAGTGGACGAAAAGTGGGCACACCGCGCGGATCTAGCAGAAACCGCCATCAATGACCGTCACGCGGCACGCGTGTGGGGACTGCCAAAGACCAACCTGGCCATCGTGCGCTGGCCGCCCACCGGTAAGGAAAAGGTTTTCCTCCACTGGCACTACTGGTGGCAGGCGCACTACCTGGACTGCCTGGTGGATGCCGCCCAGCGCCACAACACCAAGATGCGGCGCAAGCGGATTGCGGAGACCGTACGCGGCATCCGGGTGCGCAACCTCAGCCCGCTGAAGAACAACCGCTATTTCGATGACAAGGCCTGGCTGGCGCTCGCCCTGCAGCGTGCCGGGCAGCTCAGCAAGGTCAAGCCCTATTCGAAGCTCGCGGAGCTGCAGGACGATATCCGCGCCGGCCGCGACGAGCACTTGGGTGTACTGCCGTGGCGCGAGGGCGAGAACTTTTTCAACGTGCCCTCCAACGGGCCGGCGGCGATCCTCTTGGCACGCACCGGGCACCTTTCCGAGGCCCAGGAGATAGTGGAGTGGATCTACGAGAACCTGGTTGATGACCAGGGGCTTATCATGGACGGCGTCCGCATGCGCATGGACGGCCCGGAGTGGGTGCGCAACCTGCACCCCTACTGTCAGGGCGTGGTTTTGGGTGCCTGCCTGGAGATAGCACTGGCCCTGCGCAAGCGCGCCGGTTTTTCCTCCCTGGAGCACCTCGACTCGGTCCAGGAGGCCGAGCGCGCCGAGGACACCGTGCAGTACCTGACCCGCATCCGTGGGCTCATCCAGGCCATCGCCTCCTACATGGCCACCCCGGCCGGGGTCATCGACTGGGATACCGGTGACGGCGACGGTGGCCTGTTCAAGGGCATCCTCGTGCGCTACCTGGCGGACGCGGCCGTGCGTCTGCCAGGGGACTCGCCCGCCAACCGCGCGGCGAAGAAGCTCGCCGCCCGCCTGGTGATGTCCTCGGCCGCCTCGGTCTGGGAGCATCGCCTGGAGGTCGACGGCCTGCCGATTTTCGGCACGGACTGGACCGCGGACGCGCGCCTGCCCCACAACTTCGGCCTGGGCCCGACCACCCTGGGCGAGAAGGTCGGCGTCATTCGCATCGCCGAACGCGACCTGTCGGTGCAGCTGTCCGGTTGGATGCTGATGGAGGCCGCCGCCCGCGTCGCCCGCGACCGCGCAAACCGCCGGGCCTAGCAAGCACGAGCCACCCCTAGCCGGGACCAGACACCGGCTAGGTACAAACTCACACCTTTCCTTAACCGGGACCTGCGGCGCGCAAGCCAAATCACAGGCATACTTGGTAGTGCAGTAAGTCAAACGCGAACCAAGTAAGGAAGATTCACTTCTATGCCTATTGCTACCCCAGAGGTCTACAACGCCATGCTGGATGAGGCGAAGCAGTCTGGCTTCGCCTTCCCGGCCATCAACTGCACCTCCTCGGAGACCATCAACGCCGCACTCAAGGGCTTCGCTGAGGCCGAGTCCGACGGCATTATCCAGTTCTCCACGGGCGGTGCGGAGTTCGGTTCCGGCCTGGCAGTCAAGAACAAGGTAGCGGGCGCCCAGGCGCTGGCCGCCTTCGCGCATGAGGCCGCCAAGCACTACGGCATCAACGTCGCGCTGCACACCGACCACTGCCAGAAGGAGGTGCTGGACGACTACGTCCGTCCGCTCATCGCCATCTCCCAGGAGCGCGTCGACCGCGGCGAGCTGCCGTTGTTCCAGTCCCACATGTGGGACGGCTCCGCCATCCCGATCGATGAGAACCTGGAGATCGCCCAGGAGTTGCTGGAAAAGGCCCGCAAGGCCCACATCATCCTGGAAGCCGAGATCGGCGTCGTCGGCGGCGAGGAAGACGGCGTGGAGGCCAAGGCTGGCGACAACCTCTACACCTCCGTCGAGGACTTTGAAAAGACCATCGACGCCCTGGGCACCGGCGAGAACGGCCGCTACCTGCTGGCCGCCACCTTCGGCAACGTCCACGGCGTCTACAAGCCAGGTAACGTCAAGCTGCGCCCGGAGGTGCTGCTGGAAGGCCAGCAGACCGCGCAGAAGAAGCTCGGCCTGGACGAGGGCGCTAAGCCCTTCGACTTCGTCTTCCACGGCGGCTCCGGCTCCGAGAAGGAAAAGATCGAGGAGGCCCTGCGCTACGGCGTCATCAAGATGAACGTGGACACCGACACTCAGTACGCGTTCACCAACCCGGTCGCCCGCCACATGTTTGCCAACTACGACGGCGTGTTCAAGATCGACGGCGAGGTGGGCAACAAGAAGGTCTACGACCCGCGTTCTTACCTCAAGAAGGCGGAGCAGGGCATGTCTGAGCGCGTCATCGAGGCGTGCCAGGATCTGCATTCTGTGGGGAAGACGGTTTCCCGCTAAAGCAGTCTTTTCGGGCCGCGGCGGCATAAAAGTGTCCTAGAATGGCGCCCATGGCCGAAGAACGAAAACGACTCACCACGCGCGAGCGCCTGCGCAGTATTGACCGGTCTTTAATGGCCCGGTTGAACCGCGTGCGCTCGCGCTTCGTGTTTATCCTGCAGGCCACCGTCGGCGCGGGGCTGTCCTACTGGGTGGCCAATGACATTGTGGGCCACGCGCAGCCCTTCTTCGCGCCGATCTCCGCGGTGATCATCTTGGGCCTGTCCGGCGGCGACCGGCTAAAGCGCGCGGTGGAGATGTCCATCGGCGGTATCACCGGTGTGGCGGTGGGGGATATCCTCTTTCAATTTGTCGGCCAGGGGCCGTTCCAGATCACCCTGATCGTGGGCGCGACGCTGCTGCTCGGCTCGTTCATGACGAAGTCGCCGCTGCTGACCAATCAGATCGTCTTTGGCTCCATCCTGATCGCCACCATCTTCCCGCCCACGGAAGGCGCCGGGGGCTTAAACCGCGCTATCGATGCCCTCATCGGCTCCGCCATCGGTGTCATCACCATCGCTCTCATCCCGAACTCGCCGCTGGCCCAGGCGCGCCGGGAAGTTTCTAAGGTGCTTAGCATCGCCGCCAGCGTGCTCTACGACGTCTCCCGCGGGCTCGAAAAGCAGGATGTAGAGATCATAGAGGAGGCTCGGCAGGCCGTCTTCGGC
This sequence comes from Corynebacterium sp. HMSC04H06, assembly GCF_001815935.1. Taxonomy (GTDB): domain Bacteria; phylum Actinomycetota; class Actinomycetes; order Mycobacteriales; family Mycobacteriaceae; genus Corynebacterium. The sequence continues at coordinate 22,284 of NZ_KV823416.1, read as the reverse complement.
ACGCAGACCAACATCGAAAAGCTGGCCGATGCCGCCAAGCAGGGCAGGGAGGCTTCGGAGGTCTCGCCCATCATGTGGGGTTCTAAGCGCAATATCCGCTCGCTGGAGCGCATCCTCGTGCCGGTGGACAACGGCGTGCGCGGGGTGCGCGTGCTCTCCCGCCGCGCTCTGGTAATTACGGAGGACGGGGACAGCGTCTCCCCGGTCCAGATTGAGCTCATCGAGGAGCTGTGCTCGGTCATGGAGGAGCTGGCCGAAATCTACGGCAGCCGGCGCGGCCTCAACGAGGCCCAGGAGCTGCCCCACCTGGTTCAGCGTCTGCGGCGGGCGGGCGCGCGGGCGAGCATGGACATTGTAGAAGGGAGCAGCCAGCTTTCGGCCTATGCCATCCTGGCGCAGACGCGGTCTATCGTGGTGGACCTACTGATGATTTGCGGCATGTCCCGCGAGTCCGCCGTGGCGGTACTCATCCCGACCTCGCAGACCCCGGCCTACCCGCCGGAGATCTACGACGAAGACGAACACGACCTCTAGGCTCTAGGGGCGCGCCACCCGCACCACTTGCAGGTCGCGCAGGTGCCGGTAGAAGGTCACGCGGTCGACGGGTCGCGGGCGGGAGACCCCGTCCACGGTCACGCGCAGCTCCGGTCCGCCGGCCTGGACCGCGCGCCCGGTGGCCACGGTGGACGGATCCACGGGGCCGGGCTGGGGCGCGGCCTGCTTCCGTCGTAGGCGCTCTAGCAGCCCCTGGCGGGCCACTGGCGCCGCCGCGGCGACGATGCCGGGGGCGTCCACCATGGGCACCAGTTTGGCGCCGTAGACGCCCGTCTGGCCCCCGCGGAGGGCGTCGCCGTCTTGGCGGACGAGCACGTGGTCGTCGACGATGATCTCCCCGGTCATAGCCCCGGGGTTCCACTGGCTGATGGTGGCCGAGCCCGCCACGGCTTGGCCGGCGTCGTTGCGGATGGTGGGCACGGGCGCGACCGCACCGTCGAGCGCCAGACGAAAGGCGTCGTCCGCCTGCTGCGGCAGGCCCCAGTTCTGGGCGGCGGCGGAGGAATCTTCTACCGGCACGTAGGCGACCTCGACCCACAGAGTGTCGGCGCGCATGAGTCGGGTAATCACCGCGGACAGGGCCGCATCCGTGCCGATGACGACCACGCGCAGCGCTTCTGACACCGGCTGGGGCGCAGGCGCCGGCGCGCCCAGGTGCGCCACGTCGGGCTGGGAGGCGATCTCGTCGAGCGACGGCGTTGGATCTTCAGGCAGGATCTCCCGGGCGGCAGCGTCTACCGCCTTGAGCTCCTTGCGCGTGGGTACGGCCGCGCAATCCAGGATTTCCCAGTTGGACTCCGGACCGTGGGGCAGCAAAAACTGGGGCGCGCCGCAGCGCAGGATCATTACACGCATGTTTTCTATGCTACTTCGCCGGGGTAGGAGCGCCCACGCGGATGGCTAAGCAGGTAGAGTTAGTGCGTATTTGACTCCAATTAAAATGGGGAAGTGAATTAACAACCATGGCAGCAATCGTCATTGTTGGCGCCCAGTGGGGCGACGAAGGCAAGGGCAAGGCGACGGATATCCTCGGCGGCGAGGTCGACTACGTCGTCAAGCCGAACGGCGGCAACAACGCCGGCCATACCGTCGTGGTCGGCGGCGAGAAGTACGAGCTCAAGCTCCTGCCCGCCGGCATCCTGTCGGAAAACGCCACCCCAATTTTGGGCAACGGCGTCGTGATTAACCTGGAGGCCCTGTTTGACGAGATCGACGGGCTGGAAGCCCGCGGCGCGAAGGCCTCCCGCCTGAAGATCTCCGCCAACGCGCACCTGGTGGCGCCGTACCACCAGACGCTCGACCGCGTGCAGGAGCGCTTCCTAGGCAAGCGCGCCATCGGCACCACCGGCCGCGGCATCGGCCCGGCGTATGCGGACAAGGTCGCGCGCATCGGCATCCGCGTCCAGGACATCTTCGACGAGTCCATCCTGCGCCAGAAGGTCACCTCCGCGCTGGACATCAAGAACCAGATGCTGGTCAAGATGTACAACCGCAAGGCCATCGACCCGGAGCAGGTCGTTGAGTATTTCCTGAGCTACCGGGAGCGCCTGCGCCCGATGGTCATCGAGGCCGAGCTTGAGCTCAACGATGCCCTGTCTAACGGCAAGCACGTCCTCATGGAGGGCGGCCAGGCCACGATGCTGGATGTGGACCACGGCACCTACCCGTTCGTGACCTCTTCCAACCCGTCGGCCGGCGGCGCCTCGGTGGGCTCGGGCGTGGGCCCGACGCAGATCACCACCTCCCTGGGCATTATCAAGGCCTATACCACCCGCGTGGGCGCGGGCCCGTTCCCCACGGAGCTCTTCGACAAGTGGGGCGAGTACCTGCAGACCACCGGCGGGGAGATCGGCGTCAATACCGGCCGCAAGCGCCGTTGTGGTTGGTACGACTCCGTCATCGCCCGCTACGCCACCCGCGTCAACGGCTTCACTGATTACTTCCTGACCAAGCTGGACGTCCTGACCGGCATTGGGGAGATCCCCATCTGTGTGGCCTACGACGTGGACGGCAAGCGCTTCGACGAGATGCCCATGACCCAGTCCGACTTCCACCACGCCGAGCCCATCTTTGAGACCATGCCGGCGTGGGACGAGGACATCACCGGCTGCCAGACCTTCGAGGAGCTACCGCAGAAGGCCCAGGACTACGTCCTGCGCCTCGAGGAACTGTCCGGCACCCGCATCTCCTACATCGGTGTCGGCCCCGGCCGCGACCAGACCATCGTGCGCCATGACGTCCTCGCGGATGCGTAGACAAGCATTGGTTCAGTTAAAACCACGCTCCCGTCGAATGCTGCGGTGACAGGTAGGCGGGGGTTCGTGGGTTGCGGGACCGGCACATGTGCAAAGCTATGGCCTGTTCCAATGCGGCAGATAGCTGGCGCTATGCGATAATGGGCGCAGAGTTTGCTGTGGTGTCTCACAGCTTCTGGAGGAACAATCTATGGACTTTGCACAACATATCGGAACGCCGCTGACATCGAACGCCACGAAGGTGTTGCTGCTCGGCGGTGGTGAGCTCGGCAAGGAGCTGACGGCCGCGTTCCAGCGCTTGGGGCTTGAGGTGCACGCGGTGGACTCCTACCCGGGCGCGCCGGCGCTGCACATCGCCCACGTGGCGCACGTGGCGCAGATTTCCGACCCGCAGGCGGTCTGGGAGATTGCCTCCCAGGTGCAGCCGGATTTCGTGGTCCCCGAGGTAGAGATGGTGGCTGTCGACGCCCTCTCCCGCCTAGAGGCGGAGACCGATGCCGTGGTGGTACCCACCGCGCGCGCCTGTGAGCTCACCCGGGACCGGGAATCGATCCGGAGCGCGGCGGAGTCGCTGGGCCTGCCCACGACGGCTTACCGCTTCGCCAACTCGGAGGAGCAGCTCGTCGCCGCAGTGGAGGAGCTCGGCTTCCCCTGCATCATCAAGCCGGACGTGTCGACTTCGGGCAAGGGGCATATGCTGGTCCGCGAGCCGGAGGAAATCGCCAGCGCCTGGCAGAAGGTTCGCCGCGTGTCCTCAGACTCAGATTGCGTGGTGGCGGAGCGTTTCGTGGACTTCGACTACGAGGTCACGCTTCTGGCAGTGCGGTCTATCGATCCGTCCACCAAGGAGATGGCCACCTGGTTCAGCGAGCCCATCGGCCACCGCCACGAGCACGGCGACCTGGTGGAGTCGTGGCAGCCGATGGCAATGAGCCAGCGCGCGCTGGAAAACGCCCGCTCGGTGGCCGCGCGAATCTCCAACGAGCTGGGCGGGCGCGGCGTCTATGGCGTGGAACTCTTCGTCGCCGGCGACGACGTCTACTTTTCCTCCGTCTCTCCTAGGCCGTCGGATACCGCGATGCTGACCGGCTACACCCAGCGCTTCTCCGAGTTCGAGCTGCAGGCCCGCGCCATCTTGGGCTACCCGATTGACGTCACGCTGGTCTCTCCCGGGGCGGCTTATGTGCTGCACGCGGATGACGACATCGAGGACGTCGCCTACCAGGGAGTGGGTCAGGCGATGGCGGTAGCGGAGACTGACGTGACGCTGTTCGGCAAACCTGGAGCCTACAAAGGCCGGCGCATGGGCTTGGTGGTCTCCACGGGTGAGGACATCGAAGAAGCCCGCGATAGGGCCAACGTGGCGGCCGCCCGCATTGAGGTGCGCGGCACCCCGACCGCGGCCGAGGTCGTCGAAGAAGCCCAGACCCCGGACATCCCGCAGCTACACAAGGTAGTGCTGCTAGACGAGCCACTCGTGCGCGTCAACCCCGAGCTGACCGGAGGCATCGATGATGAGGACGAGGAAGCCGCGGTCGAAAACACCACGCTGTGGGGCCGGAAGTAGGATAGCTAGTCAGTCGTGGCGCGCTTAATCATCGGCGTGTGCAGGATGCCGTCCTCGTCGAAGGCCTCGCCGCACACGCTAAAGCCGAAGCGGCCGTAGTAGCCGGTCAGCGGCGACTGCGCCTCCAGGTACACCGGCGTGTCGGGCCGGGCGGTGGCGGCGAACTGCAAGGCGGCATCGATAAGCTGCGGGCCCAGGCCCGTGCCCCGGGCGGTGGGAGCCAGGGCGAAGCGGCCGAACTGGACGACGTCGAGGGTGGGGGAGTCGCTGGTGTCGGCGGTGCCGCGGGTGCTTGCCGCCTCCGGGGTCGGGATGGTCGCCGGGAACAGGCGGGCCGTGCCCAGGAGACGGGGAGTGTGATCCTGGGTTGGCGCTTGTATTTGTGCTTGCGCTTGTTCTTGAGCAGGGCTGTCCCAGGCCAGGAGGTGGATGGTGGACGGCTGGGCGTCCGTGTCATCGATTTCGGCGTAAGGGGTGGCCTGCTCATGCACGAAGACGTCCACGCGCAGCTTGTAGAGCGCGTGGACGTCTAGCGGGGCCAGCGCCGCCAGCGGCGCGGCGGTGATGGTGGGCGGGAAAGATTCTTTAGTCACGCCCACCACCTTAGCGGTAGTAGTTATTTATCCTGCGGGCCGGCGTAGCGGACCATGTCGTCCCATTCGACGATCTTGACGCGCTCGCGCTCTTGGGGCTCGCCGGCGGCGCGCTCAGCAGCGTCCAGGCGGTGCCAGCCTTCCCAGGTGGTCACGGCGATATCGCGGCTGGCCAGCAGGTCCAAGATGTCCTGCGGGTCGCGCTTGGTGGCCTCGGTGAGCTCGCCGGCCAGGTGGTCGGCCAGCAGCATGGAGGTGGTGTCCTTCGCGTCGGACTTGGTGTTGCCAATAAGGCCGACCGGGCCGCGCTTGATCCAGCCCGTGGTGTACAGGCCCGGGATCTTCTCCCCGCCGTTGTCACGCAGCACGTGGCCGCCGTCGTTCGGGATGACGGCCTTCTCCTCGTCGTAGGGCACGCCCTCGACGTCCTGCGGGTGGTAGCCCACGGCGGAGTAGACCGCCTGGACCGGCCACTCGGTGAACTTGCCGGTGCCGTTGACCTGCCCGGTGCCGTCGAGCTCAGTGCGCTCGGTCTTCAGGCCGGTGACCTTGCCGTCCTTGCCCAGGATCTCTACCGGGGCCTCGAAGAAGTGGATGTAGAGCTTGTGCGGCGCGCCCTTGGTCTCGCGCATGGCGTAGCCCTCCAGGGTCTGGCAGACCAAGTCGGTGGACTTGGTGGCGCGGCGGGCCTCCTCGGAGGCGGCGTCGTAGTCGATGTCCTCCGGATCGACGATGACCTCGATAGTCGGGGACTCGTCCAGTTCCTTGAGCTCCTTCGGGGTGTACTTCGCCTGGGCCGGGCCGCGGCGGCCGAAGACGTGAATCTCCTTGGCGCGGTTGGTCTTCAGGGTCTGGTAAACGTTGTCCGGGATCTCCGTAACCAGCAGCTCATCGGCGGTCTTGGCCAGGATGCGGGAAACATCCAGGGAGACGTTGCCCACGCCGATGACGGCCACGGACTCGGCGGAGAGATCCCAGTCGCGCTTGAAGTTCGGGTTGCCGTCGTAGAAGCCCACGAACTCGCCGGCGCCGTGGACGTCCTCGAGGTCCTCACCCGGGATGTTGACTAGGCGGTCGGCGGTGGCGCCGGTGGCGAAGATGACGGCGTCGTAGTAGTCCTGCAGCTCCTCGACGGTGACGTCGCGGCCGATCTCAATATTGCCCAGGAAGCGAATGTCTTCCTTTTCCATGACGTTGTGCAGAGACTGAACAATCCCCTTGATGCGCGGGTGGTCCGGGGCCACGCCGTAACGGATCAGGCCGAAGGGGGCAGGCATCTTCTCAAACAGATCGACCTTGACGTCGACCTCGGATTTAACCAGAAGATCGGATGCGTAAATGCCGGCCGGGCCGGAACCAACGACTGCTACGCGCAGAGGGGAAGTCATAATGTGTCGGTGTCCTCACTGATTCTTGGGAGCGGCTGTTACTTGTCTAATCTGAGCTCATCATACGTTCGGATGTGAGCAACGTACTAGATAGGGTAACAAGCCTGCTCCCCAAATCAGCCTCTGAAGGGCCTATCCGACAATCTTATATTCAGGAGTACCCGGCTTGAGGTACTCGTACTCGAACTTGGAGTTGTCCAAACGTTCGATGAGCTGGTCGAGCTCCTCGGGCTTTTCCAGCACCAAGCCCACCAGCGCGGTGCCCAGCACGCAGTTGTTGCGCTTCTGGTACTTGAACCGGGTGATGTCGTCGCCGGGGTTGAGGATTTCGTCGAGGAAGATGCGCAGCTGGCCAGGGACCTGCGGGAAGCTGATGAGGAAGTAGTGCTTCAGGCCGCGGTGGACCAGGGAGCGCTCCATGATCTCCGTGTAGCGGATGACGTCGTTGTTGCCGCCGGAGATGACGCAGACGACGGTCGAGCCCGGAGCTAGGTCCAGCTTGGTCAGACCGGTCACGGACAGCGCGCCGGCCGGCTCGGAGACGATGCCCTCGTTCTGGTAGAGGTTGAGCATCTCGATGCAGACGTCGTCCTCGCTGACCGCGAAGTGCTCCAGCCGGTCCTTGTTGGCCAAGAGGATCTCGTAGGGCAGCGCGCCGATGCGCTTGACAGCCGCGCCGTCCACGAACGGGTCCACGGTCGGCAGCGTCATCGGGCCGTTGTTACGGAAGGCTGCGGCTAACGATGCCGCGCCGGCCGGCTCCACGCCGTAAATCTGGGCCTCCGGGGCCTTCTCCGCGACGTAGCTGGTCAGGCCGGACAGCAGTCCACCGCCGCCGACGGGGGCGATGAGCGCGTGCAGCTCCTTGCCCTCCTCGGCCAGCTGCTCGAGGATCTCCTTGGCCATGGTGCCCTGGCCGACGACGGTGTCGTGGGCGTCGAAGGGCTCGATGAAGGTGGCGCCGCGCTCGGCAGCGTCCTCGTGGGCGGCGGCGGAGGCCTCGTCGAAGGACTCGCCGTTCACGACCAGGTCCACGAAGCGGCCGCCGTGGGCCAGGATGCGGTCGCGCTTCTGGGCCGGGGTGGACACCGGCACGAAGATCTTCCCCTGCACGCCCATGGTCTTGCAGGCATAGGCCACGCCCTGGGCGTGGTTGCCGGCAGACGCGGTGACGATGCCGGCGGCCAGCTCCTCGTCGCTCAGGTTCTTGATGCTGTTGAGTGCGCCGCGGATCTTGTAGGAGCGCACGTCCTGCAGTTCCTCGCACTTGAGGTAGACGTTGCAGTTGGTCAGTTGGGACAGTCGCTCGCTGTAGCGCAGCGGGGTGCGGTTGATTTCATCTTGGATGCGCTCGTGGGCGGCCTCGATTTCGGCGGCGGTGACGAGCGGGGTCTGGACTGTAGTGCTCATGCCTCCGATGGTATAAGGTCTCTGACCTGCGCAAAAGTGCTTTGATTTTGGTCATAGTGGCCGAATTTTCCGTGACGTGCACAATAATCGGGGGCAGGAAGCGGGGGAGGGGTGCCGCAAGGGGCGAACACCGTTTCCGCAGGGGATTTCCAGTAGGTGTTCGGGTTCGGTGCAGACTGGGCGGCCTTTCCAGTGGTTCCTGTTGGCTACTAGGTAAAAACTATGTCAGAACCGAGGATGGCTAATTACTATAGCGGATCCCCGCGAAAAAGTTCTCATTTCAGTGATGTGATAATAATTAATCGTCGAATGTGAGTTTACTCATAGCAAACCGGGGATATTTTCCGCAGGATGGAGTCTGAAGTGATAAATAGTTCTCCATCGGTCCGGTTCTTTCGCGTTGGGCTGCGGGGAACACGTCGAAAGGGTCGAACACACTATGTCCGTCATCCCTCCCGAAGCCGCCGACGCCCGGCGGGCGCCAACCAATCCCGCGCCAGACAGCGCCGACAGTGCAGGTAAGGCCCCTAGCTGGGGCAAAACCGATACCATCTGGACGCTGAGCCTGTTCGGCACCGCCATCGGTGCCGGCGTCATGTTCCTGCCCATCAACGCGGGCATCGGCGGCATCATTCCGCTGATCGTCATGACCATCATCGCCTTCCCCATGACCTTCTGGGCCCACCGCGCGATGACCCGCTTGGTTTTGTCCGGCTCCGATCCGAAGTCCCACCTGACCGACGTCATGGAGGAGCACTTCGGAGCCAACGCCGGCGTCGTGATGACCGTCCTCTACTTCGTGGCGGTCTACCCGCTGGTGCTGGTCTACGCGGTAACGCTGACCAACACCCTGGAGTCCTTCCTTATCCACCAGCTGCACGTCGAGCCTTGGCCGCGCTGGATACTGGCCACCCTGCTGATCGGCGGACTCATCTTCGTGGTGAAGATGGGCCAGGAAATCGTGGTCAAGGTGATGTCCGCGCTGGCCTTCCCCTTCATCGCCGTGCTGATTTTCCTAGCGCTCTACCTCATTCCGCGCTGGAACACTGCCTTCTTCTCGACCTTGGACCTGGATGTCGCGCGGGAAGCTTCCGGTAACGGGCTGGCTACGACCTTGATGCTGCTGGTGCCAGTGATGGTCTTTTCCTTTAACCACTCGCCGATCATCTCCTCCTTCGCCTCCGAGAAGCGCCAGGAATACGGCGACAAGTGGGCCGATAAGAAGACCGGCCAGGTCCTGGCCGCAGCCGAAGGCCTCATGGTCATCGTCGTGATGTTTTTCGTATTCTCCTGCGCGCTGTCCCTGTCCCCGGAGAACCTGGCCGAGGCCAAGGAACAAAACATCACCATCCTGTCCTACCTGGCCAACCACTTCGATGCCCCGTTCCTGCAATGGGTAGCGCCCATCGTGGCCCTGGTGGCCATCTGCAAGTCCTTCCTGGGCCACTATCTAGGTGCGGCCGAGTCCGTCGAGGGACTGGTGGTCACCGGCAACCACGTGGCCGGCAACACCAAGTTCACCCACAACCGCGCGCTGGAGACCGGTTCCCTGATCTTCATCCTGGTGACCTGCATCCTGGTCGCCTGGGCTGACCCGTCCATCCTGGGCATGATTGAGACCCTGTGTGGTCCGGCCATCGCGGTCCTGCTCTTCCTGATTCCGATGTGGGCTATCCACAAGGTGGACGCGCTCAAGCGCTTCCGCGGCAAGCCGTCCAACTGGTTCGTCACCTTCATCGGCCTGGTGGCCGTGGCAACCATCTTCTTCTCCATCTTCCACTCCCTGTAAGCGCTTTCCCGCCGGCCTAGACTCGAGGTCGGCGGTTTTCGCCTGCCGAGAACCCCACACTTCTTAAAATTCTCGTCGAAAGGAAAACCATGAACCGACCAGCCAAGCTCGTTATCACCGGAGCGGGCCACGTAGGTTCCTACGTGCTGGCAGAGGCGGTACATTCCGGCTTGTTCGCCGACATCGTGGTCATCGATAGCGACCCCGACATCGCCTACGGCGAGGCCCTCGACCAACACCACCTGACCGGCGTGCCCGGTTGCTTCGTGCCCCGCGTGCGCGGCGGCGACTACTCCGAGTGCGCGGACGCCGACGTCGTGATTTCGGCCGCTGGCCCGTCGATGATCGTCGACCCCGAAAACCCGGACGCCAACCCGGACCGGGCCGCGCTCGCGCCCGTCAACGGCGATATCACCCGCGAGATCATGCGCGAGGTGTGCGCTAACGTGGCCGACAAAGAGGCCGGCCCCGTGCTCATCTTCATTACCAACCCGGCCGATACCATCGTCTGGATCGCCCAGAACGAATTCGACTACCCGGAGCATAAGATCTTCGCCACCGGCACCATGCTGGACTCGTCCCGCCTGCGCCGCCTGGTCGCCGACGATCTGGCCATTAGCCCCGATTCCGTCGACGGCTACATGATGGGCGAGCACGGCATGGCCGCCTTCCCGGTCCTGTCCCACCTGTCCGTGGCGGGCATTCCGGCCGCCCGGCTCGGCGAGTACTTCCCCGGCGCCCAGCTCGACCCGGAGGATCTGGCCGAGCGCGTCGTCGAAGCCGCCTACCAGGTCTTCCACTCCAAGGGCTGGACCAACGCCGGCGTCGCTGCCTCGGCCATGCGTCTGGCGCGCGCGGTCCTGCTCGACGAGCGCGCCATCTTCCCGGTCTCGACCACGCTGCACGGCGAATACGGCTACGACGGCGACGTCGCGGTCTCCCTGCCATGTTTGATCGGGCGTTCGGGGGTCCTTCGGCGCGTCCCGGTGGACTTGGATGCCTGGGAAACCAAGGCCCTAGAAAAGTCCGTAGCTGCGGTTAAGTGCGCGATCGAGGATTCTGCCCAAAACTTATAGTCATGAGTGACCTGTTTTACATCTACGCGAATCGGAAAAAATGGGCATTCTGAAGTAGGGTAGAAGAGGTCACTAAACAAATTACTGAGTGATATACAGCACTTCTGCTGTGGATATTACCCCGTGACAGCGAATGAAAGGTTCGTCGCATGTCTAATGCTCGTTCTGTCCTTGTCAGTGTCGTTGGTCGTGATTTTGCCGACCTCAACCTTGCGGAAACTGCCCACCAGCTAGATGCGCAGTTGCGCACTCTGGATGAGCTCAACCCGAAGCTCGCCGACGTCGTCGCTGCGGAACTTACCGCCGACGGCCCCGTAGTTATTCAGGGCACCGGTGACACCCACTTCGACTCCGTAGCTGCCGCCGCCGTCGGCGTGCCGCTGCTGTTCGTAGCCGAGCAGGAAAAGGGCGCGGCCGAACTCGCGGTCCGCCACGCCAAGGACGTGCAGGCGACCGTCGCCGGCGTTGTCACCCCGGACCGGCTCCAGGACGGCGAGGCGCTGGCCCGCCAGATTAACCTCAACGTTGAGCCGGTCATGTCCGCCCCCGTCTTCGAGCAGCAGCTGCTGGGCCAGGCCAAGGCCGCCGGCGCCCACGTCGTGCTACCGGAGGGCGACGACGACCGCATCCTGCTGGCGGCTGGCCAGCTGCTGGAGAAGGGCATCGTCAAGCTCACCATCTTGGGCAACCCGGACTCCATTGCCACCCGCGCCGGTGAGCTGGGCGTGGATCTGACCGATGCCACCATCATCGATCACCTGACCTCCCCGCTGGCCGAGGAATTCGCTGCTGACTTCGCCGAGCTGCGCAAGAAGAAGGGCGTCACCCTCGAGCAGGCCCGCGAGACCATGCAGGACATCTCCTACTTCGCCACCATGATGGTCCACAAGGGCCTGGCCGACGGCATGGTCTCCGGCGCGGCGCACACCACCGCCCACACCATCAAGCCTTCCTTCCAGATCATCAAGACCACCCCGGAGGCCTCCGTGGTCTCTTCCATCTTCCTGATGGTCATGCGCGGCCGCCTGTGGGCCTTCGGCGACTGCGCGGTCAACCCGAACCCGACCGCCGAGCAGCTCGGCGAGATCGCCGCCGTCTCCGCGAAGACCGCAGCCCAGTTCGGTATCGACCCGCGCGTGGCCGTCCTGTCCTACTCCACCGGCACCTCCGGCTCCGGCCCGGACGTGGACCGCGCCGTGGCCGCCGTGGAGGCCGCCCGCCAGATCAACGGCGACCTCAAGGTCGACGGCCCGCTGCAATTCGACGCCGCCTGCGACCCGGGCGTGGCCAAGAAGAAGATGCCCGACTCCGAGGTCGCCGGCCAGGCCAACGTCTTCATCTTCCCGGACCTGGAAGCCGGCAACATCGGCTACAAGACCGCGCAGCGCACCGGCGGTGCCCTGGCCGTGGGCCCGATCCTGCAGGGGCTAAACAAGCCGGTCAACGATCTGTCCCGAGGCGCTACCGTCCCCGATATTGTCAACACCGTCGCTATTACCGCTATCCAGGCAGGAGGCAACGCCTAAATGGCCTACGTTCTTGTACTTAACTCCGGCTCTTCCTCCATCAAGTTCCAGGTGGTGAACCCGGAGAACGAAGCCACCGACGCTCCGCTGGTCACCGGCCTGGTCGAGCAGATCGGTGAGCCGAACGGTGCCATCAACGTCACCGTCAACGGCGAGAAGATCCGCGAAGAGCTGGAAATCCCCGACCATACCGCGGGCCTGAAGCGCGCCTTCGAAATCATGGAGGACAACCAGGTCGGCCCCACCCAGCTGGAGCTCATCGCCGTCGGCCACCGTGTCGTCCACGGCGGCCGCCTGTTCAGCGAACCGCAGCTGCTGGACGAGCAGATCGAGTCCATGATCGAGGATCTCATCCCGCTGGCCCCGCTGCACAACCCGGCCAACCTGGACGGCATCCGCGTCGCGCGCGCCATCCTGCCGGACCTGCCGCACGTCGCCGTCTTCGACACCGCCTTCTTCAATCGCATGGCCCCGGCCGCCGCGCTGTACGCCATCAACAAGGAAATCGCGACGAAGTACGACATCCGCCGCTACGGCTTCCACGGCACCTCCCACGAGTTCGTCTCGCAGCAGGTCCCGAAGCTGCTGGGCCGCGACCCGGGGCATACCCACCAGATCACGCTGCACCTGGGCAACGGTGCTTCCGCCGCCGCTATTTCCAACGGCCGCGCCATCGACACCTCGATGGGCCTTACTCCGCTGGCCGGCCTGGCAATGGGTACCCGCTCCGGCGACATCGACCCGGGCATCATCTTCCACCTGTCCCGCCAGGCGGGCATGTCCATCGATGAGATCGACAAACTGCTCAACAAGCAGTCTGGTGTGAAGGGTATTTCCGGCGTCAACGACTTCCGCGTGCTGCGCGAGCGGATTGAGAATGAGGACTCCGACGCCTGGCTGGCGTACAACATCTACATCCACCAGCTGCGCCGCTTCATTGGTTCCTACATGATTGCGCTCGGCCGCGTCGACGCCATCACCTTTACCGCCGGCGTCGGTGAGAACGACACCGAGGTCCGCCAGGACTCCCTGTACAACCTGGACATGTACGGCATCCACTTCGATAAGGAAGCCAACCTGGTCCGTTCCAAGGAGCCGCGCATGATTTCCACCGCGGACTCCCCGGTCAAGGTCTTCGTGGTCCCGACCAATGAGGAGCTGGCCATCGCGCAAAAGTCCGCCGAGATCGCCGCCATGGCCCGCGAGGCCGGCCTGTACTAGCACCTTGTGCTGCCGCGCGCCACTTGAGCGCGCCCGAGACTGTGGATAACTAGGGCCCGCGCCCAGTTATCCACAGTTTTGCTGTATCTGGGCCGGGGTGGCCTAGACCGGGGCTTGCGCTTCCGGCCAGGATGGCGGTATGAAACTGACTAAGACCCGTACCGCTAATGCCGACTGCACCCGCCTGGCGCCGCAAGTAACTGTCGACGCGCAGGCTTATACCTCCTTACCCGTCCATGAGCAGACTCGGCTGCGCTGCCTGGCCGCCGCGCTCAGCGCCCACCGCGCGGTGCTGGCGGCCTGCTCGGCCGCCCGCGTCCACCGGCTGTGGGTGCTCAGCGCCCGCGGGGAGGAGGACATAGAACTCGCCCTCGCCGGCGGCACCGCCCCGCCCAACGCGCAGGTACCGCCCGGGTGGCGCTACCACAAGATGAAGCTGCCGCCGGGCGATATCGTCTCGGTTTCTGTTTCGGTTTCTGTTTCGGCTTCTGCTGAGGAAGGCGCCCCGAGCGTCAGAGCCACGAGCCCGGCCCGCACCGTGGTGGACCTAGCCCGCCTGCACGGCTTCGTGCGCGGGCTGGTGGCCGCCGACAGCTACCTGGCCCGCGGTTATGAGCGCGCCGCGCTGGAGGCCGTGGCCCGCCGGCTCAGGGGCACGCGGGGGATTGGCCAGGCCCGCCAGGTCATTGAGGCCGCGATTGGCGTCTCGGAGTCGCCGTACGAGTCGCTTGCCCGCGGCCTACTCATCCACAGCGGGTTGGCGCAGCGCCACCGCGTCGAGCCGCAGGCCCGGATCGGGGCCTTCCGTGTGGACCTGCTCATCGACGGTTGGCTGGCTCTCGAGGTGGACGGCGCTTCCAAATACGACGGGCAGACCTACGGCCGCGCGGTCGAGGACGTCATTCGCTCCGAGCGCGACCGCGAGGTCTACCTGCAAAACCAGGGCTTCGTGGTTCGCCGGGTGACACCCCGCCAGCTCTTCAGCGGCTACGCCGAGTTTATGGAGATGCTGACCACCACGTTGCGGCGGGCGAGGAGGTAGGGCGGGCTTGGAAATTATCGACCTTTGCGCAGAAGCCGATATTTCCGGCGCTTAAAACCGCTGGTCACGGCTATTCGTGCGTCGGACGCGAGGTGGTTGGGCGGCAGAAGTCGATATTTCCGCCCGGGTTCAAGGGGGAACCGGTGGAAAATATCACCCTCTGCGCAAAGGTCGATGATTTCCCCGTCCCCGCCCCGGCCCCAAAGGAACCTAAAACGTCGTCACCGGCCGGACCTGGTTCGCCAGGTCGACCAGCGCGTAGCGGTGTCGGGAAAAGGGGGCCTGGCGGGCGAGCGCGCGGAGCGTGTCGGCGAGCCCGTAGCGCAGTCCGCGCTGGGTGAAGGCGTACTCGAACAGGTCGTTCGGGCTGGCGGCGTGCGTGAGCTGGTGATCGCGCAGGAACGTCAGCCCGGCGGAGAGCACGGCGACCTTGATCTGCAAAAAGCGCGGCTCGTTCGTGGGGATCTCCTCCAGGCGGCGGGCCGCGCGGCGCACGCGAGGCTCGGTCAGGGAGTGGGAGATGAGCTGCAGCACCGTGGTCAGCCGCGCCATGCGCTGGTGACGGGAGGCGTTCGGCACGCGGTCGAGGGTGTTGACAGCCATTTCCACCTGGTGCTCGGCGCGCAGTTGGCGGGCCAGGCCGAAGGCGGAGGAGACGGTGGTCGGGTTGGTGGCCCAGACCAGGCCGTAGAGGCGCATGGAGTTAAACCGCAGCACGCCGGGGTCTTGGGTGACGTGTTCCCAGAGCTCGGGCTGGCCGGCGAAGTCCTCGTCGGGCAGGTCGCCCAGGCTGAGGTCTTGGACCGCACAGGCGCGGGCGACCTTCGGCATGAGCAGGCAGGAGTCGTCGTAGCCCAGCTGCTGGAGGAGTAGCTCGTTGATGGCGGCCAGCGCCAGCTTCGGCGCGGCCTCGCCGGGCAGGAGGCTGAGCACGGTGGAAAAGTGCTTTTGCGCCTCGGCGTAGTCGTCCAGCAGCAGCGCGGTCACGCCGGAGTACCACTCGAAGCGCCAGTCGCCGCCCAGGCGCTGCTCCAGCGAGGACAGCCAGCTGCGGGCCTGGCCCGTGTAACCGAGATCGATCATGGAGCGCACCACGCCCAGGGGGATTTCGGCGGACTGCTCGTATTCGTCGGTCTGCATCGCCTGGCGGAGGGTCTCCAGGGCCTCCTGCGGCTCCGTATAGGACGCGCCCTGCAGCAGCGCGGCGCCGACGTCGCTGCGGTCCAGCAGCGGGGTCGGGAGGGCGGAGACTACCTCGGGGGCGGTGGTCCGCACGGTGCGGTCGATTCCGTCGATGAGCTGGTCCGTGCGGAAGACCAGGTGCTTGGTGCCGAAAGTGGTACGCTGCGGCGAAAACAGCGAGTGTTGGGAGGGGTGCTGGACACCGTCGCGGACGGCGATGACCTCGCGCAGCACGCCGTAGAGCTGCGTGCGCAGCTCGCCTAAGTTGCGGAAGCGCTTGTCCGGGTCGCGTTCGGTGGCCCGCAGCAGCAGCCGGTAGAAGGACAGGTGGCGGCGGAACTGCGGCTCCTTCACCGGGCTCGGCAGCCCGGGCAGGTAGATGCCGTCCTCGCTGGGAAGGTCGATGGTCAGCGCCGCCAGGGTGCGGCCGATGGTGTAGATATCGCTGGCTACCGATGGCCCCTGGGTGGACACCTCGGGGGCCTGGAAGCCCTGCGTGCCGTAGATGAAGCCGTAGGCACCGATCCCGGAGACCGCGCCCAGGTCGATGAGCTTGACCTGGTCCTCGGTGACGATGATGTTGTCGGGCTTCAAGTCGTTGTAGACCACCCCGCGCGAGTGCAGGTAGTCCAGGGCCGGCAAAAGCTCCAGGATATAGGCGATGGCGATGTCGATGGGCAGCACCTTGCCCGGCTGCGCGTTGCGGCGGCTGCGCAGGGAGGGGCCGCCCACGTATTCCATCACGATGAAGCCGCCGGGCACGCGGGCGTCGTCGATGAAGTTGAAAATCTTCACGATGCCCGGGTGCGTGATGTCCGCCAGGAACTCGCGCTCAGCGGCCGCGGCGGCGGTCTCGTCCGCGGACTTGTGGGCCTGCATGCCCTTGAGTACGACCACGCGGCCGGAGACGAAGTGGTCGTTGGCCAGGTAGATCCAGCCCATGCCGCCGTGGGCGATGACGCCCAAGATCTCGTACTGGCTGGCCACCATGTCGCCGGGGTTTAGCTGCGGGCGAGGGATCTTCTTGCGCTTGACCACCTCATCCACGTCGAGCAACGCCTGGCGCGGGTGGCTGGGGGAGACGAAGGGCAGGTGGACCATGCCGTCGGCGACCTCGCGGTCGCGGCGGCGGGTCGCGCGCCTAGAGCGGAAGGTGTCGAGCGCCTTCTGGCGGGAGCGCTGCGAGGTATCCGCCACCTGCTGTGCGTCGCGCGCTTTCTTGTCGCGCAGGTTGCCCAGGTCCTTGATCAACGCGGCGATGTTGTCGGAGTCCGCGGCGAATTCGTCGTCCTCGTCGTCGTCCGCGAAGGGGTCGAAGGCCACGGCGGCGGTGCCGGTCTCACCTTCGTCGCCGTCGGCGAAAGGATCGAAGGGCACGGCCGCGGTGGCGGCGTCCATGTCAGACTCTGGGCCCCGGGCCATATGATCGGAGCGATCAGTCATTGCGTGCCTCCTCGGAATCGTCATCGGTGTCTTCGCTGCGGTAATCCAGAGCCGGCGGGCTGGCGGGAGCCAGGTAGGGGCCGAACCACTCGTCGTAGAGGCGCGCCCAGGTGCCGTCGCGGCGCAGCCGCTCCAGGGTGGAGTTGACCTGCCGGACCAGCGGACGGGTGTCCGCGCCCGGGCGGGATTTCTTGATCCCTACGCCGTAGGACTCGGTCGACATGGGCTCGCCGACGATCTCGGTGTAGGAGTCCTGATCCACCATGCCGGACAGCAGCGTGTCGTCGGTGATGACGGCGTCGGCCTGGCTCAGCTGCAGGGCCATCAGGCAGTCGCCCCAGGAACGCGTGACCAGCAGTTGGGCCTCAGGCAGATGGAGGCGGGCCTGGTTGAGCGAGGTCGAGCCGGCGGTGGCGCAGACCCGCTTGTCGGCGGTGGACTCGAGCGAGTCGATGCCGCTGGACTTCAGCGCCAGCAGGCGCGTGGAGGTGTCGAGGTAGGGCGTGGAAAACTCCACCTGCTCTTGGCGGTCCTCGTTGATGGTCATGGTGCGGACCACCATGTCGACTTCGCCGGACTCCAGCGCGTCCACGCGCTCGGCGGAGGAGAGGAAGCGGAAATCCACCTTGAACGGATCGTCGAAGATGTCGCGGGCGATCTCGTGGGCCAGGTCGACCTCGAAGCCGCTCATCTGCCCGGTGGTGGTGTCGCGGTAGCTAAGCAGGTTGTGCGACTGGTCCACGCCGACAATCACCCGGCCGCGCTTGACAATGTCGGGCACCCGCTCCTTGGCGTCCTTGTCGTCGGGGCGCCAGGAACCCGCGGGGTTGCCGCGGGAGTCCGCGTCGGCGGCTTCGGCATGGGCGGGCTCGTAGTAGGCGCCGGCGGGCAGCGGGGGGCCGGCCTTCTCCCGCTGTGTGTGGTCGGGGAGGATGCGGTCGATCTCGTTGGTCGGGGCGAGCTCGGCCGAGTGGCTCACGCAGCCGGCCAGCAGCAGCGGGAGGCTGAGGAGCGCGGGCAGGGCTTTCTTGTGCTTTAGCATTAGAGGTACTCCTGCACTCGGGGGCGGATGCCCAGCCAGACCGAAATCACCGCGGCCACGGTCAGCAACATGACCGCGCTGGAGACCAACGTCATGGCGGTCAGGCCCTCCTGGATGTGCAGGCGCATGGCGCGCCGGGCGTCGGCGATGAGCTGGTCCAGGGTGCTGTCGAGATCGTTGAAGGAGCTGGCCGCGCTGGTGGGCGAGGTCTCCCCGGGCAGCGTGTCGCCCGGGTTGGGGTCGGTGGCCAAGAAGATGGCGTCGTCGTAGCGGCCCTCGCTGAGCGCGTTGAGCAGCGCCTCATGGGACTGGGTCCAGCGCTCCAGCGAGTGCTGGGCGCCGCGGATGAGGTCGTCGCGGTCGAGCTCGGACTCGGTGGTGATTGACTCGGAGGCCGCGTAGTCCTCCAGCGCGCGGGAGATGGATTCGGTGGTCTCGTCAAAGGTCACGGCGGTCTCCTGCTCCGACTGGCGGTTGACCAGGGCTAGAGTCTCCGAGGTACGGGCCTGCTGCGCGGCGATGCGCGAATTCGTCAGCGCGTCCCACGGGCGGGAGGCGTCCTCGAAGCCCTGCATGCCGGCGGACCAGGTCGCCAGGTTGGACAGGGCCACCCACAGCACCGCCAGGGTGAGCAGGCCGGTGGCGGTGACAAAGCCGCGGTTGAAGCGGCGCCGGGTTAGCCGCCACAGCCACCACTGTGCCAGCACCAGGAAGATGACGGCGGCCACCAGTCCGGATAGCGGCACCCACTGGGGGCGGGTGAGCTCGCGGCGCTCGTCGGAGACCTTCTGGCTGGTCAGCTGGAAAAGCTCGTCGGCGGCGGGCAGGATCTCCTCGCGCATCAGCGTCGAGGCGTTGGACATATAGGCGCTGGCCACGGCGTTGCCGGCGCGGTGGTTGGCGCGGGCGGTTTCCACCATGGAGGTATAGACCGGCAGCTCGCGCTGGATGAAGCCGACCAGGTCCCGGATTCGCTGGTCGTCGTCGGAGGTGCCCAGGATGGACTCGGTGGCGGCTACCGATGCCCGGTCGATCGCGTCGTTGTACTTCTGCCGGTTCACGCCGGACTCGACGCCGGCCTGGACGAAGCCGGTGGTGGCGACGGTATCCGCCAGGGAGAGGGAGGTGTAGAGGTTGTGGGCCGAGTTCGACATCGGCTCCGTGGTGGACAGCAGGGTATCTAGGTTGTCCTGCCGGGCGGCCGAGGAATTGGACATGGAGATGCCGGCCGCGGCGATGGCCAGGGTCAGAATCACCGTGACGGTGAAGAGCTTGCCGGGAGTGGTCTCCAGGAAGGACCAGATGCGGCGGGCCAGGCGCGCGGGCCCGGCGAAGGTGGACATCGCCAGGTGGGTGGCTGGGTTGAAGGCAGGGTCTGCTGGGGCCGTGAGGTCGTCGAGCCAGTGGTCGCCCCCGGCGAACTGGGAGTCGTGCTCGGTGGGCTGGGTCGACTTAGGTTTCCTGCGGCGTGGCCGCATCAAGCTGGGTGCCCCGGAACCGGTCATTCATCTAGAATAGCTTTTCTGCTGTGTGCTACGCCACCTGTCCGCGGGGTTTTGTCAAAAGTTATAGCATGGAGGGTGATGAATGTGGCAGGCAAACCCGAAAGCGGTGACGGCTGGGCAGCTGGCCCAGGCGGCAAACCGGCCTGGGGACTCTACGGCGCGGCCGGCCTGTTCCTGGTGGCCGAGGGCCCGCGGGTCCTGCTCCAGCACCGCGCGCAGTGGACCCACCAGGGCGGCACCTGGGGGATTCCCGGCGGCGCTCGGGACTTGCACGAAACCGCCAGCCAGGCAGCGGTGCGCGAGGCGGTCGAGGAATGCACCATCGACCCGGGGGACATAGAAATTATTGATGAGATTGTTACCGCCGGTCCCTACCCGGCCAACCCCGCGCGCCCAGAGCTGCCCGGCGGCTGGACCTATACCTCGGTCCTGGCCCGGACCAAGACCGGAAATCTGCTGGACACCGTGCCTAATGAGGAATCGCAGGAGCTGCGCTGGGTGCCGCTCGGTGAGGTCGAACAGCTGCCGCTGCTGTCCGCCTTCCGCTCCGCTTACGCGGATTTGTGCCGCGCGGCGCGTGCCTTGGGCAGGTAAAACCGCCCGAATTGTGGCACGCTAGTGGGCATGATTGAAGTGAACGGGCTGACTAAGCAGTATAAGTCGGTCCGCGCCGTCGATAACTTAAGTTTTACGGTCAACCCCGGAATGGTGACCGGCTTCTTGGGACCCAACGGTGCGGGCAAATCCACCACCATGCGCATGATCTTGGGCTTGGATAAGCCGACGGCGGGCACGGCCCGCATCGGCGGCAAGAGCTACCGAGAGATGAAGAACCCGCTGCGGGAGGTCGGCGCGCTGCTGGATGCGAAGGCCGTGCACCCGAACCGCTCGGCGGCCAATCACCTGAAGTGGATGGCGCAGTCCAACGGCATCCCCACCCGCCGCGTGGACGAGGTGCTGGGCCTGGTGGGCCTGTCGGACGTGGCCG
Organism: Corynebacterium sp. HMSC04H06; assembly: GCF_001815935.1. Classification (GTDB taxonomy): domain Bacteria; phylum Actinomycetota; class Actinomycetes; order Mycobacteriales; family Mycobacteriaceae; genus Corynebacterium. The sequence continues at coordinate 1,702 of NZ_KV823416.1, read as the reverse complement.
GCAAGAAGGCCGGCGGCTTCTCGCTGGGCATGGGGCAGCGCCTGGGGCTGGCCAGCGCCCTGTTGGGCAACCCGGGCGTGTTGATCCTGGACGAGCCAGTCAACGGCCTGGACCCGGAGGGCATCCGCTGGGTGCGCGACTTGCTCCAGGCGCTCGCCCGGGAAGGCCGCACCATCCTGGTGTCCTCGCACCTTTTGTCGGAGATGTCCATGACCGCCGACCACCTGGTGGTTATCGGCCGCGGCCAGCTGGTGGCCAACCAGTCCACCTACGACTTCATCAAGGAGCACGCCGCCTCGCAGGTTATCGTCCGCTCCGAGTACCTGGACGCGTTCACCAACGCGCTGGAGGAGGAGAACATCACCTACCAGCACAGCCAGGACCAGGAGGGTCGGCCCACGCTGGTTATCCCGGAGCAGGCCACGGACCTTATCGGGCAGCTGGCGTACTCGGTGGGCGTGCCGCTGAACGAGCTCACGCTGCACCGCGCCTCGCTGGAGGACGCTTTCATGGAAATGACCGGCCACGCGGTCCAATACCACGGCCAGATTGAGGGGGCTGACGATGCTCGTTAATACTTTGCGCGCAGAGTGGACCAAGCTGATTACCACGCGGTCGTTCTGGCTCACCAGCGCCGTGTTCTTCCTGCTGACCTGGGGCTGGAGCGCCCTGAACGCGTCTGTTACCCGGCAGACGCCGGAGGCCGCCATGTTCCTGACCCCGGAGTCCTCGGCCACCGCCGTCTGGATGCTGGGCCTGCCGGTGCTGATGATCCAGTCCATCATGATCATCACCACCGAATACCGCTACAACATCCAGACCAACGTCTACATGGCCAACCCGAACCGCCCGATGGTGGCGGTGGTCAAGCTGGTCATGTACGCGGTAATTTCCGCTCTTTTGGTATTCATCGCGCTGGTGGGCGTCTACCTGCTCACCCAGGCCATTGCCGGCGAGGTCGCCCCGGATTATGACCCGTGGAACAGTGAGAGCGCCCGGCGCTTCCTGTGGGTCTACCCGCTGGTGATGGCGGCGATGGTGCTGTTTTCCCAGGGCATGGGCCTGTTGCTGCGGCAGACTGCCGGCACCGTGGCCATCTGCTTGATCCTGAACCTGGGCATCGACCAGTTCATCGGGCGACTGCCGAAGATTGGTGAGCACATCGCCCCGTTCATGCCGTTTACGGCCTTGCAGAACTGGATCTTTGAGACCGTGCCGGAAAAGGCGGTGTGGGACGCCAACTGGATGAACCTGGTTATCTTCCTGCTGTGGGCCGGTGGCCTGTGGCTGCTGGGCGTTTTCCTGCTGCAAAAGCGCGACGCCTAAGGCCCGCACGGTTTAGTCTAGGAAACCGTGCCCTATTCACTTCTTCTGTCCCTGGCGCTGCTGTCGGCCACTGCCGCCTTCGCCACGGACGTGTACCTGCCGGTCATGTCCGCCATCGCGGCGGAGTTCGGGGTGGCGGATGCGTGGGTCCAGCTCACGCTGACCGCGTTCTTCGTCGGCCTGGCGGCGGGCCAGCTGTTTATCGGCCCGCTTTCCGATGCCCTCGGGCGCAAGACCCTGCTCCTGCTCGGCGCGGTGGGGGCGGTGGCCGCGTCGGTGCTGGCGGCGCTGGCGCCCAACATCGGCGTGCTGGTCGCGGCCCGCTTCCTGCAGGGCCTAGGCGGCGGGGCCTGCGTGGTGCTCTCCCGGGCCGCGG
>NZ_KV823415.1 GCF_001815935.1 Corynebacterium sp. HMSC04H06 | reverse complement strand
GAAGCGGAACTAAACCCAGGACGCTTCAACCATCATTAGCCGATCAACCAACACAACTATCAAATACGGGTTGCGGTTCTTGCACCCGCCTCGCCTTGCGGCTCGTTGGGCTGCCGCCCAAATCAATAGATTTGGTTGCCACCAAACAGGGCGGTTTCAAGTGGTGGATGCATCACTTGAATAGTTCTTGTATCTTCTCTTCGGGTTTATACCAGTCGAGGACTTTTCTAGGGCGCCCGTTGAGAAGGTCTTGAATATGTTGGACATCCTTGTCGGTCAGAGTACTAAAGTCGCTTCCTTTAGGTAGGAAGTCTCTGACTAGCCCGTTGGTGTTTTCGTTGGTAGGTCACTGCCACGGCGAGTGCGGATCGCAGAAGTAAACTGCTAGTCCACGTGCGATGCTCAGCTTGTCGACTTGGGCTAGTTCTACGCCTTGGTCCCAGGTCAGCGTTTTGGTGATGTTGCGTATTTTGCCGGTAAACATCTCGATCAACTTATCGACAGTCGTGGCGGAATCATGAACATCTAGTTTGCGGATCATGGTGTAGCGAGTACTGCGTTCCACACAGGTTACGAGTGCAGTTGTGCCTCCTTGGCCGATGATGAGATCGCCTTCCCAGTGTCCTGGAACAGCGCGGTCTTCAACGCTGGCAGGGCGCTTGCTGATGCGATAGTCTTCACCAATCCAGCTTCGATTACCGCGGGCTGGCAGGCGTGATTGTGGTTTTCGTCCGGTACGCCCAGAACGCAGGGCTTTTTCTACCTTCAATTCCTGGCGTAAAGCGCCTTTGGCTTGGATGTAGAGAGCTTGGTAGATGGTTTCATGGCTAATTGACATATCCCCACCTTTACCGAAGCAGCGGGCAAGATAGTTCGAAATCTGCTCAGGTGACCACTTCGTGTTCAATCCCTCGATGACCAAGGCACGCAACTGCGGGTTGGTATCGAGTTTGCGGGGTTTAGGCCTGGCTAAGCGGTCCACAGCCCGCTTTTGAGCTACGAGGGCATCGTAGCCATGCTCAGTCATCCCACGGGCGATTTCCCTGCTAATCGTCGACTGATTACGTCCCAGCTGGGCTGCAATCTCACGGTGAGTATGGCCCTGTTTCAGCAGGTAGGCTATCTCTATTCGGTCATGTCGGATAAGACGCTTTCCGCGTCCTACCTTCGATTCAGATTCAGTGGGATGATCATTGAGTATCAAACGCCCAGACTTGTGATCATGGTGCCACGCTTTGACCGTTGAAGCGTCCTGGGTTTAGTTCCGCTTC
>NZ_KV823414.1:18387-91900 GCF_001815935.1 Corynebacterium sp. HMSC04H06 | reverse complement strand
GCCTGCGCGCGCTCGTTTAGCCGCTGCCCGGAGCCGCCCTGCCGACCGGCGCGGTGGGACGAGCCGGCGCCGGCTCCCCCACGCCCCTGCCGGTGGCCGCGGTTATCGCGGCTGCCGCGGAAGTCCTTCCCTCCGCGAGGATTGCGCCCGCCGCCGCGACCGTTACCGCCGCGACCGTTGCCGTCACGATTCTGGCCGGATCCCTGGGTGGACTTGCCCTTCGGCTTGTCCCCCGACTTCGAGCGGGAACGGAAACCACCACTCATTCGAAGACCACCTTTCCATCGATCTGGTTGAGGCCCCGGGACCAGGCCGCGGCCTCCATCATCTTCTTGCCCGGCGGCTGGATGTTGCCCAGCTGCACCACGCCGCTGCCGGTGCCGACGAAGACGGCTTCCTTGGCCACGTGCAGCTCGCCCGGCTGCAGCTGTTCCAGCTGGTCACGGTCCGGGCGGGCGTCGCCGTCCAGACTGACGGGCGTCAACGGCCCCAGCTTCACGCGCTTGTCGCCCCACAGGGTCCACGCGCCCGGGGCCGGGGTGTGGGCGCGCACGGTGCGGTCGATGGCAAAGGCCGGGTCCTGCCAGCGGATGCGGGCATCGTCCTTGGAGATCTTGGCGGCGTACGTCGCCTCACCCTCCTGGGCGCGCGGCGCGGCCTGACCGCTTTCTAGCAGGTCCATCGTGGCCACCAGCAGGTCGCCGCCGGTATAGGCCAGCCGGGTCAGCAGATCATCGGCGGTGTCGGTGGGCTGGATTTCCTCCGTGACGGTGCCGAGGATCTCCCCGGTATCCAGGCCCTCGTCGATCCGGAAGGTCGTCGCGCCTGTGATGTCGTCTCCGGCCGCGATAGCGGCCTGGACCGGCGCCGCACCCCGCCAGGCGGGCAGGAGGGAAAAGTGCAGGTTCACCCAGCCGTGCGGGGCCACTCCCAGCAAGTCCGGGGTGATCAGGTTGCCGTAGGCCACGACCGGGATGGCCGCAGGTTCCAGCTCAATGAGCCGGCGGCGCAGCTCCTGGCCGTCCTCGGTGCCCGGCTTCAGGGTGGTCGGCGTGAGCACCTCAATGCCGTGGCTTTCCGCGTAGGCCTTGACGGGGCTGGGGTGCAGGCTGCGCCCGCGCCCGCGGCGCGCGTCCGGCCGCGTGATGACAGCTACGACCTCGTGCTCGGATGCGATGAGCTTTTCTAAGGCAACCACTGCCGGCTCTGGTGTCCCGGCAAAAACAATGCGCATGACGGTTTGGCCCTCGTCCTTCCCAATTGTCCTCTAGCTCCCGGCCGGCCGCAGGTTTTACGGACAACCCGGTTTACCTTCGCGTTTGGCGTTGTCTCTCCAATGATACGGACTGGTGCCTCCTAACGGTTAAACCAGTCCGCGGAGCGAATGGCCGCCATTGCCTCCCGGCGATCCTCGGTGCTCAGGTGCGCTAGGAACAGTACCCCGTCGAGGTGATCCGACTCGTGTTGGATGCAGCGCGCCAAGAGCCCGCCGGTTAGCAGGCACACCGGCCGGCCCCACTCGTCCGTTCCGCTGACCACCACCCGCTCGTGCCGCGGCACGGTGCCGGGCACCCCGGGGATGGACAGGCAGCCTTCGCGCCCGAGCACCAGCGTTGCGGCTTCCCCGTCGGCGCCGGGGAGGACCGGCGCCCAGGAGGGGTTGACCAGCACGCCGCGGCGGCGCGCGCTGCCATCCGGGCAGTCGTAGACGAAGACCCGCTGGGTCACGCCCACCTGATTGGCGGCCAGCCCGACGCCGCCGGCCTCATCCATGGTTTCGAGCATGTCCCGGGCCAGCGCGCGCAGCCCCGGGCCGAAGGAGGTCACCGCGTCCGCCGCGGTGTTGAGCACGGGATCGCCGAAAAGGCGGATCTGTCGCAACGTCATGGTCGTTGTCCCTTTCTCGCGGCTAGCGCGCCGTTTTAGCCAATATGGATCGGATCTACCTGGATGCGCAGGGGCGCGTCGTCCTTGCGGGAAGTGCGCGCTGCGTTCGCCTGCCGCAGGGAGCGGCCGAGCTCGGAGCGCGGCCCCAGCGGGGTGCGCACAAGCACCCGTTGCGGCGCGCCCAGGCGCTGTTCATCGTAGTCGCCGGGTAGTTTCAGCCCCGGCGGCAGAGGCACCGGGCCGAGGATCTCCGCGTTGGCGGGCAGCTCGGCAAGTTCCAGGAAGCCGTCCAAGGCGGCGTCCGGACCGTCGATGGCAGCCATGTGCACCGCCGGCGGGAAGCGCACCTCGCGCCGGCTGGACAGCTCCGCGTGGGCGGCGCCCGCGAAGTCCCACTCGGCCAGGTATTGCACCAACGGCAGGTCTGGGTCCGCCGCGACGATGACCTCGCCGCCTTGGCCGGCCGGGGCGGCGAGGCGGGCGGCGCGCGCCCACTTGGCCAAGGCGTCCTCGCCGGCGCGCAGGTCCTGGCGGTTGAGCAACGCGCTGGTGTCCATCAAGATTACGGCGCCGTACAAGCCGCCGCGCACGGCCGGCTCCGCCCCCGGTGTCGCGACCACCAGCTGCGGGGAGTGTTCGACATCCTCGAGGACGCGGTTGCCGCCGGAGACCTTGACCCGCACCGAGGGGAACGCCCGGCCGAATTCCTCGGCGGTGCGCTCCTGCCCCAGCACGATGGCGCGCAGCCGGGGCGAGCCGCACTCGCTGCAGCGGTGATGGGCGGCGATCCGGCCACACCAGCGGCAGGTCGGGGCCGAAGCCTGCCCCGCCGCGCCGGCTCCTTTCTCCGGCGGCAGGCCGATGGGCCCGTTGCAGTGGCGGCAGCGGGCCGGGGCGCGGCAGTTTCCGCAGGCCAGAATCGGCATGTACCCGGCCCGCGGGGACTGCACCAGGACGGGCTCGCCGCGGTCCAGCGCGCGGGCCATCGCCTGGAAGGCCGGGCCCTGCAGCCGGGTAGTCCCGCCTTCGGTGTTGCGGGACAAGTCGATGCCGTAAGTACCGACCGGCAAGACCGCGGGCATCCGGGCGCGCAGGGTGGCCGGGGCCGAGACGAGGTCGTGCATCCAGCCGGCCTCGACCAGCAGTTGGGTCTCCGCGGTGCGGGAGAAGCCGGCGATGATAAGCGAGGCGGACTCCTGGGCGGCACGCGTGCTTAAGACCTCGCGGGCGTGGACATAAGGCTTGACGTTGTCGACCAGGTTGTCGTTGCCGTCGTCGACCACCACGGCCAGCCGCAGGCCCTTCACCGGAGCGAAGGCGGCCGAGCGGGTCCCCAGCACGATTCGGGCCTGGCCCTTGACCGCGGAGAGGAAGCGGCGGTAGCGCGCCTGCGGGCCCAGGCTGTTGGACAGCACGGTGATCTGCTTGGCGGAGACGTACTCGCGCAGGCTTTCTTCCAGCTCGTCGAGCTGGCGCTGCGTCGGTACGACGAGCAGCACCGCGCCGCCGTCGATGGCGACCTTGGCGCTGAGCGCCGCTAGCGGACGGTGCCAATCGTTGCCGGGGGCCATCTGCCAGGCCGCGCGGGCGGGGTTGCCGCCTAGGACGTAGTCCACGAAGGACTGCCCATGGACATAGCCGGCCCAGTCGGACAGGTCCGGCTCCGTGGTGCTACCGATCTCCTCCCACGGCGTGGAAAAGTCCGCCTCCTCGGCCTTGGCGTGGCGCGGCGGCAGGGCCGAGCGGATGATATCGGAGCGCACCCCGCCGTAACGATCGGCTAAGGATTCGACCAGGGCGGCCAGCTGGGGCGGGTAGACCACGAAATCCGAGATGACGCGCTCGATAAAGCGCAGCTCGCCGCTGAATTCCGGGGTCGGCTCGCGGCTTAGCACCAGGGCATCGCACAGCCGCCCGGCGAAGCGGATGCGCACGCGTACGCCGGGCTGCGCGGCCGCCGAGTCAGCCTCGGTGACGTAGTAGTCGAAGCCGCGGTCCAGGTGGGAGATGCCCAATAAAGGCAACACCCGCGCCACCGGTTTGGTGGCAGCGGGTGTCTTGGGTGGCATAGGCCCCGATTCTACAGTCCGGCGGCAGCGCGCAGGGCGGCGGCCCGCTCGGTCGACTCCCAGGGCAGGTCAACATCAGTGCGCCCGAAGTGGCCGTAGGCGGCCGTCTGGCGGTAGATGGGCCGCAGCAGGTCCAGGTCGCGGATAATGGCGGCCGGGCGGAGGTCGAAGACCTCGTCGACGGCGGCCTGGATGGCGCCATCGGTCAGGTCGCCGTGGGCGGTGCCGAAGGTCTCCACGTACAGGCCCACGGGCTTGGCGCGGCCGATGGCGTAGGCCACCTGTACCTCGGCCTTATCCGCCAGGCCGGCGGCCACGATATTCTTGGCCACCCAACGCATGGCGTAGGCCGCCGAGCGGTCGACCTTCGACGGGTCCTTACCGGAGAAGGCACCGCCGCCGTGGCGGGCCATGCCGCCGTAGGTGTCGACGATGATCTTGCGTCCGGTCAGGCCTGCGTCGCCCATCGGGCCGCCCAGGATGAACGAGCCTGAGGGGTTAACCAGCAAGGTGGTGCGCTCAGAGTCGTAGAAGTGCGCCAGGCCGGCGTCCTCGATGACCCACTCGACCACGTGGGTGCGCAACTTCTCGGCCAGCTCCTCCTGGGTGATCTCCTCGTCGTGCTGGGTGGAGATAACAATGGTGTCTAGGTGCTTCGGGTTGCCGGCGTCGTCGTAGGCGAAGGTGACCTGGGTCTTTCCGTCCGGGCGCAGGTGGTCGACAATGCCTTCCTTGCGGACCTGGGTCAGACGGCGCGCCAGGCGGTGGGCCAAGGCGATGGGCAACGGCATGTACTCGTCGGTCTCGTTGGTGGCGTAACCGAACATCAAGCCCTGGTCGCCGGCGCCAGCCTGGTCGTCCGCCTCGAACTCGTCGCCGGAACGGACCTCGGTGGACGAGTCAACGCCGGCGCCGATCTCGGCGGACTGCTCGCCGATGGCGACGTTGACGCCGCAGGTATTCCCGTCGAAGCCGACGTCAGAGGAGGTAAAGCCGATCTCAGTCAGGGTGGAGCGCACCAGCTGCGGGATTTCGACGTAGGTGGAGGTGCGCACCTCCCCGACCACGTGGACCTGGCCGGTGGTGACCAGGGTTTCGACGGCAACGCGCGCATGCGGATCCCCGTCCAGCATGGCGTCCAGGATGGCGTCGGAGATGGCATCGCAGATCTTGTCTGGGTGACCTTCGGTTACAGACTCGCTGGTAAATAGGCGGGTCGCCGGGGTGGCGTTGTCTGACACGTATTTATCCTTTTCTACGAAGTACAGTCTTTTTCAGCTCGGCTGACGCGTCAAGCTTTAACAATCCCCCACCATAGACCAAGCAGTCTATAAGGGCAACCTAGTCTGTCTGTGAGTAAGCAACCTCACGCCTATCTCTCCGCGCCCCTCACACGGTCCACCGCGGCCAGGATCTGAGCCGCGACGACCTGCTTAGTCCCACGAGCCACCTCCTGCGGCTCGACACCCGGGGTCAGCAGCCAGCCCTGGTTGTCGAGCTGACCGAAAACCTTGCCGTGCCCGACCTCGTTGGCCATAAGCACGTCGCAGCCCTTGCACTTTAGCTTGGCTTGCGCCAGCTCGACGGCGGTGTGGTTTTCGTCTCCCGTCTCCGCGGCGAAGCCGACTAGGACCTGGTGCGCCGGCAGCTCTCCCGCCGCGCGACGGTCCACCAGGGTCTTGAGAATATCCGGGTTTTCCACCAGCTCGAGGCGGGAGAGGTCCGCGTCGTCTGCGCCCTTTTTCATCTTGGACCCGGCCACGGTGGCCGGGCGGTAGTCGGCCACGGCCGCGGACATGATGACCACGTCGGCGTCCGCGGATTCGGCCTCCATGGCCTCCAGCATGTCCCGGGTCGAGGTCACCCGCACCACGCGGGCGCCGGCCGGGACCGGCAGGTGCTCCACGTTGCCGGCGACCAGGACGACCTCGCCGCCGCGCTGGCTGGCCACCTCGGCCAAGGCAAAACCCTGGCGGCCGGAGGAACGGTTGCCCAGGTATCGCACCGGGTCCAGGTCCTCCTGGGTGCCGCCGGCGGAGATGACCACCTTCGTGCCCTGCCAGTCGGCGTGCGGGGCGTAACCGGCCAGGGTCGTGCGGGTCAGCTCCGCGATCTGCGCGGGTTCCAGCAGGCGGCCGGCGCCGGAGTCAGAGCCGGTCAGCCGCCCGTGCGCCGGGTAGAGCACCGTGACCCCGCGGCGGCGCAGGGTGGCCACGTTCTCCTGGGTCGCAGGGTGGTTCCACATCTCCGTGTGCATGGCGGGGGCCACAATCACCGGGCAGGTCGCGACCAGGACGGAGGCGGTGAGCAGGTCGTCGGCGCGCCCCGCGGCCAGGCGGGCGATGAGATCCGCGGTCGCCGGGGCGATAACAATCGCGTCGGCCTGCTGGCCGAGCGAGACGTGCTGGACCTCGTCGACGGCGGTGAAAACCGAGGTATCCACCGGGTGGCCGGACAGGGCCTCAAAAGTCGCGGCGCCGACGAACTTGAGCGCGTTCGGGGTCGGGATGACCCGCACGTCGGCGCCGTGCTCTTTCAGGTCGCGCACCAGGTGGCAGGCCTTGTAGGCGGCGATCCCGCCGGCCACACCCACCAGGATGCGCGGGGTAGGTGCCGCCGGCTGGCGGGTTTCTTGCTGTTGTCCGTTCTGCTCAGTCACAGCACCTCATTGTACGCACTGGGTCCGCTCCCCCGGCGCTGCGCGGTCCCCAGAGCGCGCAAAAACCTCCCGGCAGGGCGGGATGCCTGTACCGGGAGGTGTGCTGCGCGGAACGCGAGTGGCCTAGTTGCCTTCCTCGTGGTCCAGCAGGCCCGCGTCGATCTCACGCAGGGCGATGGACAGCGGCTTTTCGCCGGCTTCCGGGGTGACCAGCGGGCCGACGAACTCGAACACGCTATCACCGTGGTTCTGGTAGTAGCTGTTGATCTGGCGAGCACGCTTCGCGGCGAAGATCACCAGGGCGTACTTGGAAGATACCTTGTCCAGCAGCTCATCGATCGGCGGAGCGGTGATGCCCTCGGGGGCGTCGAATACCGGCTCGGCCTTTACTGCCTCAGCGGTGTCATTGGTGGTCACGTTAGTCACATGCACCTTTTCGTTGAATTGCGGATACTTGAATACTGACTCTAACCTTGCAGGATAGCACTGATGGCGGCGACCGCCTCTTGCAAGTCCTCGTTGACCACCACGTGGTCGAACTCGTCTTGGGCTGCTAGCTCTTGCCGTGCGGTTTCCAGCCTACGCTCGATAACGTCCTGCGGTTCCGTGCCCCGGCCGGTCAAGCGGTCCACCAGCGTCTCCCACGACGGGGGCGCTAGGAAGACCAGCTGCGCCTCGGGCAGCGCTTTCTTGACGGCACGGGCGCCGGCCAGATCAACTTCGACCAAGACCGGGCGGCCTTCGGCCATCGCGTCCTTCACGGGCTGCGCTGGCGTACCCGACCGCTGGAGCCCGCCGTGGATCTCTGCCCACTCGAGCATCTCGCCGGAGTCGATACGCTCTTGGAACTGTTCCGGAGTGACGAAGAAATAGTCAACCCCGTCTTGCTCACCAGGACGGGGTTGCCGGGTCGTCATGGACACGCTGAAATACAGCCGGTCCACTCCGGTGCGTAGGCGCGAAACCACCGTGGATTTACCCACTGCGGACGGCCCAGCCAGTACCACTAGCCGCCCGCGCTTGGTTGCACCAGACATGACGGGACTTAGGAGGAGTAGCCGAAGCGCTCCAGCAGGGCGCGACGCTGGCGCTCACCCAGGCCGCGCAGGCGGCGGGTCTGAGCAATCTCCAGGTCTTCCATGATTTCCTTAGCCTTGACCTTGCCCACCTTCGGCAGTGCTTCCAGGAGAGCGGAGACCTTGGTCTTGCCGATGATCTCGTCGCTTTCTGCCTTGTCCAGAACTTCCTTCAGGTTGGTAGCGCCGCGCTTCAGATCAGCCTTCAGCTCAGCGCGAGCCTTACGGGCCTCAGCAGCCTTAGCAAGGGCTTCCTTACGCTGCTCATCGGTCAACTTTGGAAGGGCCACAGGGTTTCCTCCGATTCGTTAGATTGATTTTGACGTCCAGTACATGAATACCAGATTCCGGAGCCAGTACCAGCGCATTACACGCAAGCACGCGCTCCGACTTCTGGCAATCCTAGCACTGCTAGTAAATCGATGACGCTACCGGGCTTGGTGTCAGACACCGTTTCAGCACGTCATCGAGGTGCGGTTACTAAAATACCAGGTTAGGCCCGGGGGCGATAATCGGCCCGACGGGTTTTCTAATCCCGGAATTCCGCCGCGGTGAATTCCACTGCTTTTCGCAGGTCATCCACCTTAGGGCCGCGCTCCAGGATGGCGCGCGAGACATTCGCGAAGCCCAGTTCGGCCCGCCCGGCAACGATCGCGCGGACCTGCTCGGGGCCAGCACCTTGGGCGCCCACGCCCGGCAGCAGGACCGGCCCGTTGAGCTGGCCCAGCTCCGGCGGGGTATCCAGCGTCGCGCCGACCACCACGCCGATATCCCCGGCCTGACCCGACCGGTCGGTCGCGTTGCGCTCGGCGCAGGCATCCACCACGGACTGGGCCACGGTGCGGGAGCTACCCGGCTCCTGGAATCCCTGGAGGCGGCGCGCCTCAGGGTTGGAGGTAGCTGCCAGCACGAAGATGCCGCGCCCGGTTGCCCGCACGGCTGCGAAGGCCGGCTCCAGGGCGCCTACGCCCAGGTACGGGCTCAGCGTAACCGCGTCGGCCCGCAGGGGCGAGTCCTCGCCCATCCAGGCGTCGGCGTAGCCGGCCATGGTGGAGCCAATATCGCCGCGCTTGGCGTCCGCCACGCTCAGACACCCGGCCTCTCGCAGGCCGGATAGGGTCTCTTCCAGGGCCGCCAGGCCCGCCGAGCCGAAGCGCTCGTAGAAAGCCACCTGCGGCTTGACCAGCGCGGCCACCGGCGCGAAGGCCTCCACGCAGCGGCGGCTAAATTCGCGCACGCCGACGGCGTCTACGCCTAGGCCCCACTGCTTAAGCAGGTACGGGTGCGGGTCGATGCCGACGCACAGCCGGCCGCGTTCCTGGCCGGCGGCGACCAGCCGCTCACCGAAGCCCGGCCCAGGGTTGACGGGCTGCTGCTGGCTACTTGTTGACTGGGGCATGCTTGAGCTCCTGCAGCGCGCGTACCTCGAAGTTGCCCTGGCGCTGCGCCTCGAGCGCCTGGACGCCGGCGGTCACGCCCTGGACGGTGTTAATCAGCGGCACGTCCACCTCGACGGCGGCGGCGCGGATCTCGTAGCCGTCGTGGCGGGAGCCGGAGGAACCGGCCGGGGTGTTGATAATGAGGTCAACCTCGCCGTCCAGGATGCGGTCCACGATGGACTTGCCCTCTGCCCCGCCGCGGATGTCCGAGGACTTGAGAACCGACTCGCACTCGATGCCGTTGCGGCGCAGGATGGAGGCGGTCCCTTCGGTGGCCAGGATCTTGTACCCCATCGTCGACAGGCGGTGGATCGGGAAGATGAGCGTGCGCTTGTCGCGGTTGGCCACGGAGACGAAGACTGAGCCCTCCTTCGGCAGCTTGGCAAAGCCGGCGGTTTCCGCCTTGAAGTAGGCGGCGCCGAAGTTGTCGGCCAGGCCCATAACCTCGCCAGTGGACTTCATCTCCGGCGACAGCAGGGTGTCCAGCATGGAGCCGTCCGGGCGGCGGAAACGGTTGAAAGGTAAGACCGCTTCCTTGACCGCCAGCGGGTGTTCCATCGGCAGGGCGCCGCCGTCGTAGCTTTCCGGCAGCATGCCCTCGGCGCGCAGGCCGGCAATGGTCGAGCCCATCATGATGCGGGCGGCGGCCTTCGCCAGCTGCACGCCGGTCGCCTTGGAGACGAACGGGACCGTGCGGGAGGCGCGCGGGTTGGCCTCGATGATGTAGAGCACGTCGTCCTTGAGCGCGTACTGGACGTTCATCAGGCCCTTGACGCCGATGCCCTCGGCGAGCTTGCGGGTCGACTCGCGGACCTTCTCGATGTCCTGCGGCCCCAGGGTCATCGGCGGCAGCGAGCAGGAGGAGTCGCCGGAGTGGATGCCGGCTTCCTCGATGTGCTCCATGACGCCGCCCAGGTAGACCTCCTCGCCGTCGCACAGAGCGTCGACGTCGATCTCGATGGCCGAATCCAGGAAGCGGTCCACCAGCACCGGGTGGTCTTCGCTGAGCTCGGTGGCGCGCTCGATGTAGGACTCCAGGGAGGGCTCGTCGTAGACGATCTCCATGCCGCGCCCACCCAGGACGTAGGACGGGCGTACCAGGACCGGGTAGCCGATGTTGGCGGCAACCTCGCGGGCCTCGGCGAAGCTGGTGGCGGTGCCGAACTCCGGCGCCGGCAGCTCGGCGGCCGCCAGCACCTTGCCGAATTCGCCGCGGTCCTCGGCCAGGTTGATGGCCTCCGGGGTGGTACCCACGACCGGCACCCCGGCCTCGGCCAGTCGCTCAGCCAGGCCCAGCGGGGTCTGGCCGCCGAGCTGGACGATGACGCCGGCGACCGTGCCGGAGGTGGACTCGGCGTGGTAGATCTCCATGACGTCCTCGAACGTCAACGGCTCGAAGTAGAGGCGGTCGGCGGTGTCGTAGTCCGTGGAGACGGTTTCCGGGTTGCAGTTGACCATGACGGTCTCGTAGCCTTGGCGCGACAGCTCGAGCGCGGCGTGCACGCAGGAGTAGTCGAACTCGATGCCCTGGCCAATGCGGTTCGGGCCGGAGCCCAAGATGATGACCTTGTCGCGCTCGCGCTGCTCGGCCACCTCGGACTCGGCGTCCGGGTCCAGCTCGTAGGCCGAGTAGTGGTACGGGGTCTGGGCCTCGAACTCGCCCGCGCAGGTGTCCACTGTCTTGTAGACCGGGCGGATGCCCAGGGACCAGCGCAGGGAGCGCACGCCGTCCTCGCCGGCGAACTCGGTTCGCAGCGCGGCGATCTGGGCGTCCGACAGGCCCAGGTACTTGGCCTCGCGCAGCAGGTCGGCGTCCAGGACTGGGGCCTCCAGCAGCTTGGTACGGAAGGCCACCAGCGCCTGCAGCTCGGCCAGGAACCACGGGTCGATGCCGGAGGCCTCGTGGACCTCGTCCACGGTAGCGCCCAGGCGCAGGGCCAGCTCGGCGTCGTACATGCGACCCTCGGTCGGGGTGCGCAGGTCCTCCAGGACGGCGTCCTTGTCGCCGGCGCGCTCGCCAGCGAAGAACTTATCGTCGGTGGTCCAGAAGCCCGCGGGCTTGTTCTCCAGCGAGCGCATGACCTTGTTCAGTCCGGAGATGTAGTTGCGGCCGATGCCCATGGCCTCGCCCACCGACTTCATGGTGGTGGTCAGGGTGTCGTCGGCGCCCGGGAACTTCTCAAAGGCAAAGCGCGGGGCCTTGACGATGACGTAGTCCAGGGTCGGCTCGAAGGCCGCCGGGGTCACGCCGGTGATGTCGTTGGTGACCTCGTCCAGCGTGTAGCCGATGGCCAGCTTGGCGGCCAGCTTGGCGATCGGGAAGCCGGTGGCCTTGGACGCCAGTGCGGAGGAACGCGACACGCGCGGGTTCATCTCGATGACGATGATGCGCCCGTCCTCCGGGTTCACGGCGAACTGGATGTTGCAGCCGCCGGTGTCCACGCCCACGGCGCGGATGATGGAGATGCCCAGGTCGCGCATCTTCTGGTACTCGCGGTCGGTCAGGGTCAGCGCCGGGGCCACGGTGACCGAGTCGCCGGTGTGCACGCCCAGGGCGTCGACGTTTTCGATGGAGGCGATGACCACGACGTTGTCGTCGCCGTCGCGCATGAGCTCAAGCTCGAATTCCTTCCAGCCGAGGATGGACTCCTCGATGAGCACGTTGGCCTCCGGGGAGGCGGCCAGGCCGCCGCCGGCGATACGGTCCAGGTCCTCGTAGCTAAACGCCAGGCCGGAGCCCAGGCCGCCCATGGTAAACGACGGGCGGACGACGACCGGCAGGCCCAGCTCCTCGACGGTGGCGTGGACCTCGTCCATGTTGTAGCAGACCGCCGAGCGGGCGGACTCGCCGCCGACGGAGGCGACGATGTCCTTGAACTTCTGGCGGTCCTCGCCGCGCTCGATGGCGTCGATGTCCGCGCCGATGAGCTCGATGCCGTATTTGTCCAGGATGCCGAGGCGGTCCAGCTGGATCGCCGCGTTCAGGGCGGTCTGGCCGCCCAGGGTGGCCAGGACGGCGTCGATCCGGTGGCCTTCCTCTATCTCCTTGACGAAGATCTTCTCGATGAACTCCGGCTCGATGGGCTCAACGTAGGTGTGGTCGGCGAATTCCGGGTCCGTCATGATGGTGGCCGGGTTGGAGTTGACCAGGGTTACCCGCAGGCCTTCCTCCTTGAGCACGCGGCAGGCCTGGGTGCCGGAGTAGTCGAACTCGCAGGCCTGGCCGATGACGATGGGTCCGGAGCCAATGACCAGGACGTGGTTAATATCGTTGCGCTTAGGCATGGTTTCTTTGCTATCCTTCCTGGTCTTTACTTGTTTTCTACGCGCTGGCTGAGCAGCTCGATGAACTGGTCAAACAGCGGGTTGGCGTCGTGGGGGCCGGCGGCGGATTCCGGGTGGTACTGCACGGAGTAGGCCTTGCCGCTCTTCAGCGCCACGCCCTCGACGGTGCCGTCGTTAAGACAGGTGTGGGTAATAATGGCCGGCCCGAAGTCGGACTCGAACTCCCCGCCCGGCTTGCCCGTCGGGTTTTCCAGCGCGAAGCCGTGGTTCTGGGAGGTGATGTCGATCTTGCCGGTCAGGTGGTTTTGCACCGGGACGTTGATGCCGCGGTGGCCGAACTTCATCTTGTAGGTGCCCAGGCCCAGCGCGCGGCCGAGCAGCTGGTTGCCGAAGCAGATGCCGAAGAACGGGTAGCCGGCGGACAGGATCTCGCGGACGATGCCGACCATCTCATCGGCCGTGGCCGGGTCGCCCGGCCCGTTGGAGATGAAGACCCCGTCCGGGTGGTACTGCTCGATCTCTGTGAGCGGGGTGCCGGACGGCACGACGACGGTCTCGATCCCGCGGCGGGCGAAGTGGCGCGGGGTGGCGGACTTTATACCCATGTCGTAGGCGACGACGGTGTAGCGCTTGTCCCCTTCCGCTTCCACGGTGTACGGCTTAGCGGTGGTCACCTCGCTGGATAGGTCGGCGCCTTCCATCGAGTCTTGGCCCTTGACCTCGGCGAGTAGTTCCTCGACGTCGCGTTCGGCGGCCTCGCCGCTGAAGATGCCGGCGGCGATGGAGCCGTAGTTGCGCAGGTGGCGGACCAGGGAGCGGGTGTCGACGCCGCGGATGCCGATGATGTTCTGGGCTTCCATCTCCTCCGGCAGGCTGCGCTCGGCGCGCCAGTTGGACACGCGGTGCGCCAGGTCGCGGATCACCAGGCCGGCAACCCAGATGCGGTTGCCGCGGGACTCGTTGTCCTCGTCGTTCCAGCCGGTGTTGCCGATCTGCGGGGCGGCCGTGACCACAATCTGGCGGTGGTAGGACGGGTCCGTCATGGTTTCCTGGTAGCCGATCATGCCGGTGGTAAACACGGCCTCACCGAGGGTCGTGCCGGTGGCGCCGAAGCCGAAGCCGCGGAACGTGCGGCCATCGGCGAGGACCAAGATGGCCGGCGTCGTGGTGTGGGCGGAGTCAGTCATGAATGTACCTTTCGCTGACTAGTAAATCTTCAAAAGTATTATATGCGGTCTGATGTATTTCTTCCACGACTGACTTTAGTCGTCAGCCCCGCGGGAGTACGTCACCGCGCCACGCAGGATGGTGTGAGTAACCTGCGCGTTGAATTCCTCCCCCTCATAGGGGTTGTTCCGCGCCTTGGAGGCCAGCCGCGTCGAGTCCGAGGTCCACGGGCTGTTCGGGTCCACCAGCGTCAGGTTCGCAGGCTCCCCGACCGCAACCGGGCGCCCGTGGCCGGGCAGGCGGGTGATTTCCGCTGGGCGCTCCGACATCACGCGGGCGACGAAGCGCCAGTCGGCTAGGCCGGAAGCGACGAAGATTTTGGCGATAACCGCCAGCGAGGACTCCAGACCGAGCATGCCCGGCTTGGCGTTTTCGAATTCGACGCACTTGTCCTCGGCGCCGTGCGGCGCGTGGTCCGTGGCCACGCAGTCGATGATCCCGTCCAGCAGCGCCTGACGTAGGGCCTGCGTGTCATGCTCCTCGCGCAGCGGCGGGTTGACGCGGAAAACGCCGTCGTAAGTGTGTAGCTTGTCGTCGGTCAGCAGCAGGTGGTGCGGGGTCACCTCCGCAGTCAGCGGAATGTCCTGGGACTTAGCCCACTTGAGCAGCTCCACGGTACCGGTGGTCGAGGCGTGACAGATGTGCACGCGGTTGCCGTAGTCCCGGGCCAGCAGGGCGTCGCGGGCGACAATTGATTCCTCGGCCACCCGCGGCCAGCCGGTGAGCCCCAACTTGGCGGCGGTCTCGCCTTCGTGCGCCACTGCCCCGTCGGTCAGCCGCGGCTCCTCGGCGTGCTGGGCCAGCAGCACGTCCAGGCCCTTGGCGTATTCCAGGGCGCGGCGCATCAGCTGCGGGTCGGCCACGCACTTGCCGTCGTCGGAGAACATCCGCACCTTGGCGTCGCTGCGGGCCATCATGCCGAACTCGGTGAGCGTCTTGCCCTCGAGCCCCTTGGTGATAGAGCCCACCGGGTGCACGTCGCAGGTGCCGATGCGCTGGGCCTTGGCCCAGATGGACTCCGCGATGACCGGCTGGTCCGTGACCGGGTTGGTATTGGCCATGGTGAACACGGCGGTGAACCCGCCCTTGGCGGCGGCCTGGGAACCGGTCTCGATGGTCTCGGTGTCCTCGCGGCCTGGCTCGCGCAGGTGGACGTGCATGTCCACCAGACCCGGCAGCAGGACGTTGCCGGCGCCGTCGATAACCTCGGCCTGCTGGGCCTCGTCCCCGGCCAGCTTCTCGGCCAGGCCCGGGCCCATCTCGGCGATGACGCCGTCGCGGACTAGGACGTCGACCGGGTCGCCCTCGCCGTAGGGGCGGACGTTGGAAATAAGCAGCGGGCGCTGCGGCGCCGGGTGGGTGGCGCCGGTAGCCGGGAATTGAGAAGTGTTGGTCATGAATATCTTTCTCCTATTCCGCCGAGCTTTCGCCGCCGGCGAGCAAAGTGAACAAGACTGCCATACGCAGGTGCACGCCGTTGTTGACCTGCTGCAGGACGGCGGTGTTGTCGTAGTCAGCCACCTGGTAGTTGATTTCCATGCCGCGGAGCATCGGCCCCGGGTGCATGATGATGGCGTCCTTTTTCATCTGGGCCGCGCGCTGCGGCGACAGGCCGTAGAGGTTGGCGTATTCGCGGTGCGACGGGAAGAAGCCGCCGTGCATGCGCTCAGCCTGCACGCGCAGCATCATGACCACGTCGGCCTCGGCCAGCTCGGCGTCGAAGTCGTAGGCCACGCGCACCGGCCAGTTCTCCACGCCGTTCGGCAGCAGCGTCGCCGGGGCGACCAGGGTGACCTCCGCGCCGAGCTTGGTGAGCAGATCCACGTTGGAGCGCACCACGCGCGAGTGCAGGCAGTCGCCCACGATCTTCACGCGCAGGCCGGAGAAGTTCCCGCCGCTAATCCCCAGGCGCTGGCGCATGGTCACCGCGTCCAGCAGGGCCTGGGTGGGGTGCTGGTGCGCGCCGTCGCCGGCGTTGATCACCGACGGCCCCTCGCCGTTCGGAGCCACCCAGCGGGCTAGCTGCTGCGGCGCGCCGGAGGACGGGTGGCGGATGATGATGGCGTCCGCGCCGATAGCGGCCAGGGTCAGGCCGGTATCGCGCAGGGACTCGCCCTTTTTGACCGAGGACGTCGAGGCCGAGAGGTTAATGACGTCGGCCGACATCCACTTGCCCGCGGTCTCAAACGACGAGCGGGTGCGCGTGGAGTTCTCGTAGAACAGGGTGTAGATGGTCCGTCCGCGCAAGGTCGGCAGCTTCTTGACCTCGCGGCCGTCGAGGACCTCTTTGAAACGGTCTGCCTCGTCCAGAAGCGCCACCAGGTCGGTCGCGCTGATGTCGGCAATATCGAGTAAGTGCTTCATGACTAATCCTCCCGGTAGATGCGGGTCAGCACGACCGCGTCGCGGTCATCAAGGTCGCGGCTGTAGACAGCAATGTCCTCGTCGCGCGATGTCGGGATATTCTTGCCCACGTAATCCGCGCGGATGGGGACCTCGCGGTGGCCGCGGTCGACCAAGCAGGCCAGCTGGATAACGCGGGGGCGCCCCACATCGGACAGAGCGTCCAGGGCGGCGCGGATGGTGCGGCCGGAAAACAGGACGTCGTCGACCAGGATGACGGTCGTGCCGTCAATACCGCCGCCGGGGATCCGGGTCGGCTGCAGGGCGCGGTGCGGTTTGGAGCGCAGGTCGTCGCGGTAGAGCGTGATGTCCAGGGAGCCGCACGGCACGGTCACGCCGGCGAATTCTTGGATCTTTTCTGCCAGCCGGTGGGCCAACGGCACACCACCGGAAGGAATGCCCAGCAAAACGACTGGGTTCGCGTCGGCCTCATCAAGGGCCGTCTTTTCAATGATTTGGTGCGCGATGCGTGCGACAGTGCGCGCGACGTCGTCTGAGCTCAGCAGCTCAGTGGACTCCGCGGAGGTGTCGGAACCACTCATCGTGACCTCCTTCCCCGCCTCACGGTGCGGTCTTTAAAGGATGTCGAATAAGGGTCAGATGAAATTATTCACGTAGGCGGGTACGAGGCGTTGCCTTCCCCGCTCGTGCTAAGGCGAATCTTAGCAGCCCCCGCACCCGGATCGCACCCCTGCGCGTAGCTGAAACACATCCTCCCCCGAACTCGGGGGCGGGCCGAGCGCGCGGCCGGCCAAAAACTGGGACAATAGTTGGTTACACTCCACCGAATACCCGGACTTTTTAAAGGAGTTCTTCCACACCGTGACATTCCAGGCACAACACGTCATCCCCGCCGACCGCGAGCAGGTATGGGACTGGCACACCCGTCCCGGCGCCGTGAGCCGGCTGACCCCGCCTTTCCTGCCCATGTCCCCGCGGGAGCAAGCCCGCAGCCTGGCCGACGGCACCACCGTGTTTTCTCTGCCGGCCGGGCTCAAGTGGATCGCCCGCCACGACTTGTCCCGGTACCGCCGCGGATTTTCTTTCAGCGACGTCTGCGTTTCCGCCCCGCTCAAGCGGCTGGCGTCCTGGCGCCACGACCACGAGTTCGCCGACCACACAGGCGGCACCTTGATCACGGACACGGTGGATACCCGCATCCCCGATAGCGCCCTGGAGTCCGCTTTTGCCTACCGGCAGCACAAGCTAATCGGGGACTTTAACTTCATCAACCAGCTGCGGGACCAGGACATCAACGTCCTGGCCACCGAAACCCGCCCGCTGACCGTGGCGATGACTGGCTCCCGCGGCTCCGTCGGGCGCGCCCTTTCGGCCCAGCTGACCACGCTAGGCCACCGCGTCATCCAGCTGGTCCGATCGGAGGCCAAGGATGACCAGCGCATCTGGAACCCGGACTCGCCGGCGCGCAACCTGCTCGACGACGTCGACGTCCTGGTGCATCTTGCCGGCGAGCCGATCTTCGGGCGCTTCAACGACAAGCACAAGCAGGAAATCCGCGACTCCCGCGTGGGGCCCACCCAAAAGCTCGCCCAGCTGGTGGCCGCCAGCCCGGATACCCACACCTTCGTCTGCGCCTCCGCCATCGGCTACTACGGCAACGACCGCGGTGGCGAGGTGCTTACCGAGGACTCCGCCTCCGGCGACGGCTTCCTGGCCGATGTGGTCCGCGAATGGGAAGCCGCGACCACCGAGGCCCGCGAGGCCGGCAAGCGCGTGGTCAACATCCGCACCGGGATCGCCTTGACCGGCACCAGCGGACTGCTGCCGCTGCTGCGCGCGCTGTTTTCCACAGGTCTTGGCGGCTCCTTCGGCGACGGCGACTTCTGGTTCTCCTGGGTCGCCTTTGACGACCTGTGTGATATCTACACCCGCGCCATCTTCGACACCGCCCTATCTGGGCCCGTCAACGCGGCGTCGACCGCCCCGGTGTTGAACCGGGAGATGACCAAGGCCCTGGCCGAGCAGCTCAAGCGCCCAGCCGTCCTGCCCATCCCCACCTTCGGCCCGGCCCTGCTGCTGGGCAAGGAGGGTGCCCAAGAGCTCGCGCTGGCCGACCAGCGCGTGGCCCCGGCCAAGCTGCAAGAGCACGGCCACGTCATGCGTTTCGGCAGCATCCAGGACACCTTCGCCCACGAGCTGGGCAACCAGCGCCTCTGGCAGCCGTCCGACTCCAACTAACCGCCCGCGCCCCACGCCGGCAACCTCTCCGTTATGCTGGATGGACGGATTACCCGCCAAGGACTTCGACCTGCCCACCGGCACGCCCGGATCGCAGTGCCCAAGTCCCGCGGTAGGTAACGAATGTTTTTCGACCCCTTTTAACCTACAAGTTTGGATTTTGTCCCAGTGACTGATGAACAACCCCAATTGCACCCGGACACCCCAGTAGAGCCGGTGACCCTCGCCCGCGTCGGGGAAATCTTCGACGCCGAAAAGCTGCAGTACCGGATGGAAAACCAGCCGGTCAGCGACGAGGAGACCATCGACATCCTGCGAACCGGTTTCTCCAACGCCGCCATCGCCATGCAGGTGCGGGAAAACACCCTCATCCTGGATTCGGTCTGGCGCGGCGACGTGCCGGCCGCGGAGGGCCCGAAGGTCCTGGCCCAGCTCAACCAGTGGAACACCGAGCACTTCGCCCCCACCCTGCGTTTCTTTGAGACCGGCGAGGGCAGCCTGGCCGTCTCCGCCGTGCGCGAGCTCAACATCAGCCAGGGCCTGTCCCGCAACCAGATCGGTGCGTTCGTGATGTCCACCCTGGACGCCGTCGTGCAGTCGTTTACCTGGCTGGAGCAGCAGTACCCGGAACTCGTGACTTGGGAGGAGCACAATGACTAACCAGAACCCCACCGACACCGCCCTACCGGAGGTCACCCTGGAACGCGTCATCGACGCGATGCGCACCTTCGAGATCGAGCTGGAAAAGATCGAAGGCCGCAACGACGCCGCCACGGCTAACCTCAACGGCCTGCCGTGCATGTTCGCGGTGCTGGACTCCGTGGTCATCGTCCGCTGCGACGTGGCTACCGACGCCTCCTTCTCGCAGGCCGATGCCGGGCTCTTCCTAGCGGCCAACCAGATCAACTCGGTTTCCTTCGGCGCCCGCGTGGCCATCGCCGAGCACGAGGACATGCTCATCGTGCGTTCCGAGCGCGACCTGCCGGTGGCCGCCGGCGCGACCGACGGCCAGCTGACCGCAGCGCTCCAGGCCGCCGTCGACGGCGTCATCGGCGCCCAGAACGCCATGGTCTCCGCCGCCGAGGAAATGGCCAAGATGGGCTCCGAGACCGCCCAGGAAGCCGGCGGCGACAACTAGCAGAGCCAATTCAGCACGAAAAGCTGGCTGTCCTCCTTCTCCAACCTCGCGCACTAGCGCGGGTGGATGGGAAAGGCAGCCAGCTTTTTAGATCCTGCAGACAACGTCCCACAGCCGGCCTGCGCCGGAGCGGCGGGACCGCGCCTACTCAGCCGGTGTGTCCTTCTCCCCTTCCGGGGAATCCGCAGCGGTCTCAGCGCCGTCGGCGGTCTCCTCGGAGACGAGGTCCTCCTCGGGGGTCATCGGGTTTCCGGCGCGGCGGGACTGCGCGACGTCGTCGAGGACCGCGTTGATGTACGGGGCGGCCTTGATGTGCGAGTATTCGCTGGCCAGCTCCACGCCTTCGGTCACGGCGGTAGCCAGTGGTACCTCCGGGTTGTAGAGCAGCTCCCAGGTGGACACGCGCAGGATGGCTCGCTCGACGGGAGGCAGCCGGTCCAGGCTCCAATCGTCGGCAAGGTAGCGGGCGATCGCGTCATCGATGTCGTCCAGCTCTTCGGCCACGCCTTGGACGATTTCTGCGGTGTAGTCCGCGATCGGCGCAACGCCGTGCTCGCCTTCCAGGGCCAGGCCCTTTCGTTCCTGGACGATGGCTACCGGATCGATGTCGCGGTTTTCTGCCTCGTAGAGGATGTCGGCGGCACGCCGCCGTGCCCGGTACCGTGCGCCGTGGCGACGGTTGCGGGACACGCGCTCGGGAGACGAGCTGTGCTGCTCGTTATTTTCTTCCGTCACTGGGTCCTTCTTTTGTTCTTGCTGCACGCTAGTTGCTGACGCGGGACAGGTACTCGCCCGTCCGGGTATCCACCTTGAGCACGTTGCCGGTCTCGATGAACAGCGGGACCTGGATCTCGGCGCCGGTCTCTAGGGTGGCCGGCTTGGTGCCACCGTTGGAGCGGTCGCCCTGCAGGCCCGGATCGGTGTGCTCGACCTTCAGGTCAACGTTGATCGGCAGCTCGGCGAACAGCGGCTCGCCCTCGTGGAAGGAGACCTGCACGCGCATGTTCTCCAGCAGGAACTTGGCGGCGTCGCCGAACTTGTCCGGGCTCAGCTCGACCTGCTCGAAGTCCTTGTCGTCCATGACGACGTAGTTGCTGCCGTCGTGGTACAGGTAGGTCATGTCGCGGCGGTCCACCGTCGCGGTCTCGACCTTGGCGCCGGCGTTCCACGTCTTGTCCGTGACCTTGCCCGAGACAACGTCCTTGAGCTTGGTGCGCACGAAGGCAGGGCCCTTGCCCGGCTTGACGTGCTGGAACTCAATAATCTGCTGGAGCTTATTGTCAATCTTTAGAACAAGACCGTTCTTGAATGCGGTGGTATCAGCCACGAATCAATCTCCCGAAGTCTGTTGGATTAAAAGTTACGTCTTGCCAGTTTACTATCCCTGCCGGAATGCGTGTAAAACCGGCGCCCACTTTTTGTGGTGGGCAACCGGCGGCAACGCCCCCGGGCGGTCAGTGCGTCCGCGCGGGCAGTACCTCGCGTGGACCTGGGGCCCGGTCTAGAAGGACCGCAGTTCCTTCGGCGAGCGGGTGATGATAGTCGGGGCGCCGTCGGTGATGATGAGGGTGTCCTCGATTCGCACGCCGCCCTTGCCGGGCACGTAAACGCCCGGCTCGATGGTCAGCGTCATGCCGGCGGCCAGGGTGCCCTTAGCGTTGCGGGCGGCCGCGGGCGCCTCGTGGACGAGCAGGCCCACGCCGTGGCCGGTCGAGTGGACGAAGTACTCGCCGTAGCCGGCCTCCTCGATGACGTCGCGGCAGGCCTTGTCCACGTCCGCGAGTGCGGTGCCCGGGGTGGCCGCCGCCACGCCGGCCTCCTGGGCACGCTTAACCACGTCGTAGATCTCCCGGGCGAACTCGTCCGGTTCACCGATGACGACGGTGCGCGTCATATCGGAGTTGAAGCCGCGCAGGTGGGCGCCGAAATCGATGGTGACCAGGTCGCCGTCTTCCAGCACCCGGTCGTCGGCGCCGTGGTGCGGCAGCGCGGAGTTCGGGCCGGAGGCCACGATGGTGTCGAAGCTGGTGCGCTCCGCGCCCGCCGCGCGCATCCGGTATTCCAGGTCGACTGCGATCTGGCGCTCGGTGCGGCCCGCGCGGACCTCGCCCGCGGCTAGCATCGCCTCGAAGGCATCGGTAGCCAGCTGCGCCAGGGAGTCCAGGCGTTCCAGCTCGAGCGGATCCTTGTAGAGGCGGATCTCCTCAATCACGCCGGAGATAGGAACCAGGGTCACGTCCTCCGGGCAGGCCTTCTCCAGCGCCGCGTGCTGGTTAACCGAGACCGTGTCCGCTTCGAAGCCCACCCTCAGCGGCCCCTGCCCCTCCAGGGTCTTGAGCAGGGCCGTGCCGACGCCGCGCTCGATAATCGGGGTGATGTCCGGCACTTCCTGCTTAATCTGGGTGGTGTACCGCCCGTCGGTGGCTATAGCGGCGGAAAGGTCCTTCCGCAACAGCAGCGCGCCGTTCGAGCCGGAGAAATTCGACAGGTAACGCACGTGGATAAGATCGGTGACCAAAATCGCGTCGATGCGCTGCCCCGCCAGCTGCGCCGCAAGCTTCCGACGCCGGTCGCTAAAACGAGTATCTGCCAAAGCCATGGTTAATCCTTTCCGCTGAGCAAAATGCACTAAAGGCGGGCTTTTAAAGCCCACCGCGTAGGACACCCATTCTAGCCTGTGTCCGCAGACACGGTAACCGTTTTCACACCGGCGTGAAGGCGCGGGGCTGCAGGGCTTAGGAAGAGGCGGTGAAGTACTCGAGGGCGGCGAGGTAGCCAACCGGGCCGAGTCCGGCGATGACGCCGCCGGCGATGGCCGACAGGTAGGAGTGCTGCCGGAATTCTTCCCGGGCGTGCACGTTGGACAGGTGGACCTCCACGAAGCCCGCGCCGTCGGCGATCTCCGCGAGCGCGTCGCGGATGGCCACTGAGGTATGGGTAAAAGCCCCGGGGTTGATGATGACACCCGCGCCGGCGTCGGCGGCGGCGTGGACGCGGTCGATGATCTCACCCTCGTGGTTGGACTGGAAGAAGTCCAGCTCCAGTTCGGCGCCCTCCGCGCGGAGTTTCTCTCCGCGCTGGCGGATCATCTCCTCGATGTCACGCAGGGTGGTGGTGCCGTAGACGTCCGGCTGGCGCTTGCCCAGCCGGTTCAGGTTGGGCCCGTTGATGATAACTACCTGCATTATCTGCTCACCTTCTCAAATGCTTGGCGCAATTCGTCCTCGCTCGGGCCCTCAATGCGGGTGGTCGCCCCGACCGCGGTCAAGGCCACGAAGCGGATTTTACCGTCGCGGTTCTTCTTGTCATGGCGCATGGCCGCGTACAGCTCCGGCCACTGGCCGTCGCGGTAGGCAACCGGCAGGCCGACGGAGGTGAGGACCTCGCGGTGCAGCTCGACCAGATCGGCGTCGATGAACCCGCGGGCCTCGGCCAGGTAGGCCACGAACATCATGCCCACGGCCACGGCGTTGCCGTGGCGCCAGGAGTAGTCCTCCGCGCGCTCGATGGCGTGCCCGAAGGTGTGCCCGTAGTTCAGGGTCTCCCGCAGGCCGGACTCCTTGAGGTCCTGGCCCACCACGTGGGCCTTGACCGCCACCGAGCGGGCGATAAGTTCCGGCAGGGCGCCGTCCGGGTCCAGGCAGGCGGCCGGGTCGCGGCGGTAGAGCTCGATGATCTCCGGGTCGTGGATGAAGCCGGTCTTGATGATTTCTGCCGAGCCGGTCACCATCTCTTCGTCCGGGAGGCTGCGCAGCACCTCAATGTCGGCGAAGACGGCCAGCGGCTCGTGGAAGGACCCAACCAGGTTCTTGCCGGCCGCGGTGTTGATGCCGGTCTTGCCGCCGACAGCCGCGTCCACCATGGCCAGCAGCGTCGTCGGCACCTGCACCACGCGGATGCCGCGCATCCAGGTCGCCGCGACGAATCCCGCCAGGTCCGTGGTCGCGCCGCCGCCGAAGCCGACGACAAGGTCCTGGCGGCCAAAGCCGGCCGCGCCGAGCTTGTCCCAGAGCTCGCTGACGACGCTGAGCTGCTTGGCGCGCTCAGCGTCCGGCAAGAGCCAGACGTGGCAGCGCACGCCGGCGCCCTCAACCGCGTCGGCGAGCCGGCGCGCGGAGGCGCTCAAGACCTCGGGGCAGAGGATGGCTATCTGGCCCGCGCCGGACTCCCGGATGGTCTCGACGATTTCCGGGGCCAGCCCGTGACCAATGTGGACGTGATACGGTGCCGGGCCGTTAACCGGAATGACGGGCATGGGCTTCTCCTCGCAAAATTAGGGGGTGGGGTGTGGCGGTTAGAGGGTGGTCTTCCTACAGGGTCTCCAAGAAGCCGAGGATATCCCCGACCACCTGCTGCGGGCTGCGCCCGTCGGTGCGGGCACGGTAGTCGGCGACCTCGCGGTAGAACTCATCGCGCTGGTCCAGCAGCTCCTGGTAGCGCGCCAACGGGTCCTCCGACTGTAGGACCGGGCGGGAGTTGTTGCTGGAGGTGCGCCGCACACCTTCCTCCGCGCTGACTTCCACCCAGATGACTGTGTGGCGCTCCAGCAGGTCACGGGTGGCCGGGTTGACCACGGCTCCCCCGCCGAGGCTGACCACGCCGCCGGCGGACAGGGCCTCGGCCACGTGCTTTTCTTCCTCGCGGCGGAAATCTTCCTCGCCCAGCTCGGCGAAGACCTCGCCGCAGGGCTTGCCGTGGGCGACCTCGATCAGCTGGTCCGAATCCACCAGCCCGACGTTCAGCGCCCGAGCGAGCCGGCGCCCGATGGTCGATTTACCGGCGCCCGGCGGGCCCACCAGCACCGCCAGCGGTCGCGGAGCTCCCGTCGCTAAAGGAGGTACGGTCATCGTAGTCCTGGCCTTTCCAGTATGTTTGGTCTTTTAGGCTTCGGGGTTATCCTGCGGGAAGTTCAAGCGCTGGGCGACGTAGTCCTGGTAAGCGGCGATGTTGCGCTTGGTCTCCGCTAAGCTGTCGCCGCCGAACTTCTCCAGCACGGCGCGGGCGACGACGAGCGCCACCATGGCCTCGGCCACCACGCCGGCCGCGGGCACCGCGCACACGTCGGAGCGCTGGTGGATGGCGGTCGCGGCGGAACCGTCGGCCATGTCCACGGTCTGCAGCGCACGCGGCACGGTGGAAATGGGCTTCATGGCCGCCCGCACCCGCAGCTGCTGGCCGTTGGTCATGCCGCCCTCGAGGCCGCCCGCGCGGTTAGTCAGCCGATCGACGCCGTCGTCCGTGCGCACCATCTCATCGTGCGCGGCGGAGCCGCGGCGGCGGGCCTCGGCGAAGCCGTCGCCGATCTCCACGCCCTTGATGGCCTGGATACCCATCAGCGCAGCCGCCAGCTGGGCGTCGAGGCGATCCTCGCCGCTGATGTGCGAGCCCAAGCCGATGGGCAGGCCGTCGACGACGACCTCCACGACCCCGCCTAAGGTGTCACCCTGCTTCTTGGCGGCCTCGATCTCGGTGACCATGCTCTCCTCAGCGGACTTGTCGAAGGAACGCACCGGGGAGGCATCGATAGCCGCAAGATCCGCCGGCGCCGGGGCCGGGCCCTCGTAAGGATCGGAAGCGCCGATGGAGATGACATGGGAGATCACCTCCACGCCGAGGGTCTCCCTCAGGAAGTTACGGGCGAAGGTGGCCGCGGCCACGCGGGCGGCGGTCTCCCGGGCGGAGGAACGCTCCAGGATCGGGCGGGCCTCGGCGTGGTCGTACTTGACCATGCCGGCAAAATCCGCGTGGCCCGGTCGCGGGCGGGTCAGCGCAGCGCCGCGGCCCGACTGCATGGCTTCTGCGACCTGCGCGTCGTCCATATCCAACGGGCCCGGGCTCATCACGGTGGTCCACTTCGGCCACTCAGTATTGCCGATCATCACCGCAATCGGGCTGCCCAAGGTCTGGCCGTGGCGGACGCCGGCGAGCAGGGTCAGCTCATCGGCCTCGAACTTCATTCGGGCGCCGCGGCCGTAGCCCAGCCTCCTCCGCGAAAGTTGCTGCGCAATCTCATCCTTAGTAATCGGAACCCCGGCCGGCAGGTGCTCAAGCAGCGCGATGAGAGCCTGCCCGTGGGATTCTCCCGCAGTTGTCCAACGAAGCATGGCTGTCATTATTTCACGCCGGCCCTGTGAAGTGGTGCATCCGTCTACATTATGGGGGTAGCCACCCACCTGGCGGCCGCCACCGCGGCGGCGGCAAAGAGCATGGCCGGACCGTGTGGGACGCCTCGGTGCTCCGCCTTCCGGCCGCTGCCGGCAGCGGTGCATAATAATCCGGCCCCCAGGGTCACCAGCCCGGCAATGCCCATCGCGGCGAGCACCCCGACCGTCCCGGCAAGCGCGGCGCAGCCCACCCCGAGCGGGGCCGCGAGCTTGATGTCCCCGCCGCCTAAGCGCCCGGCCGGGCCGGGCAGCAGCGTCTGGGCGAGGTAGACGCCCGGCCAGATAAGCCCCACGGCCCAGGACGGATACTGAAAAAGCGCGAGGACTGCTACTGCCCCGGCGGGCAGCGTCAGCCAGTTGGGCAGGCGCCGGGCGCTAAGGTCCCACCAGCACAGTGTCGCGGCCCAGGCCACCAGCAGCCCAAGCCCCACGGCACAGGCCGCGATTGGTAACTCTTCCCCCGTGGGCACGAAAGGCGCAGTGTGCACCATAAGCTGATTCTCCCCCGCTTCCCCCAAAGCTTGAACCTCGTGTAGCCCAGCTTAAGGGATCGGGCGCGGGGCTGCCCAGGGCGCGGTCGTGGGCTAGCTGCGCTTGGCGCGGTTTATTACCGAGCTCTGGCGGGCGGCCAGAGCGCTGTTGAGCGCGTCAATCATCTCTTCTTGCGGGGCGGGCTGGCCCGTGAACTGTTCGAACTGACTGAAGGCCTGGTGGGCCAGCATGATGTGCCCGTTGACCGTCGCGTAGCCGTTCGCCGCGGCGGCCACGGTCAGCGGAGTCGGCCAGGGCTCGTAAATGACGTCGAGCACCGGCGCGTGCGCGAGATCCAGCAAGTGGTCTTCCAGCGCCGCCGCGGGAACCGTGGAGACGATCACCCCGGTGCCCAGGGACAGCTGCTCCAAGTCGGTGCAGAAGTCTGTGGTGCGCAGCTCCAGGCCCAGCTCGCGGGCTAGCGGCTTGAGCTCGGCGCGGCGGTTGGATCGGTTGAGCACCGTGACGGTCTGAACGCCGCGCTGGGCCAGAGCCCACAGCGCCGGGCGCGCGGTACCGCCGGCGCCGATGACCACGGCCTCGTCCACGTGCTGGTCCCCGAGCAGGCGCTGCAGCGCGCCGAGGACGCCCTCGGTGTCGGTGTTGTCGGCCCGCCAGCGCGCCTCGCTCAGCCGCACCAGGGTATTGGCCGAGCCCAGCAGGCGGGCGCGGTCGGTGACCTCGTCGGCTATCTCCACCGCGGCGAACTTGCCCGGCATGGTCACGGAGAAACCGCGCACGTCGGCGGCGGCCCCACGCACGAGCCCGGAGAGCTGTTCGGCCGTGCACTCCTGCCGGCCGTAGTCCCAATCCTCCAGACCGAGGGTGGCGTAACCGGCGTTGTGCAAAACCGGGGAGAGCGAGTGCTCGATGGGCGAGCCCAATACCGCCGCGCGTGGCATGACCGAGGTCTCCTAGTTCTCTAGTTTTCAGCGTTCTCGGCGTCGGCCGGGTTGGTGCCTTGGCGCTGGTGGTCCAGGATGCCCGAGTCGAGGGCCTCGCGGACCTTTTCCTGGTGCTCGTCGAAGTTGTTGGTGAACACAGTCGTGCCCTGATCATCCACGGTGACGAAGAAGAGCCACTCGCCCTCGGCGGGGTGCTCCATCGCCTGGATAGCTTCCTCCGACGGCGACGCGATCGGCGTATCCGGCAGGCCATCCTTGGCGTAGGTGTTCCACGGCGTCTTGCGATCGCGGTCCTCGTCGGTGGTGGCCAGCTCGACGTCTTCCAGGCCGTAGTTGACGGTGGAGTCAAACTCCAGGCGCATGGGCTCGTCCAGGCGGTTCAGGATGACACGCGCGACCTTGTCGAACTCGCCAGCCGGGGCCTCGCGCTCGACCAGGGAGGCAGAGGTAAGCAGCTCGTAGGGGCTCACGCCAATGGCCTGGGCACGGCCAACGATGTCGGTCTCGTTGTACTGCTCCGCAGAGCGGGAAACCAGATCGGTCAGGATCTCCTCGGCGCTCATGTTCGGGTCCAGGATGTAGCGGCCCGGCGCAATGAGGCCCTCCAGGCGCTTCGGATCGTCGCCGCGGGCCTTGACCGGTTCGATAGCCCACTCCGGGGCGCCCAGCTGCTGCGGGTCCACGGTCGCCGCGACACGCTCCAGCTCGTCCTTCTGGACGCAGTTGCCTTCCTCGCAGGTGACCTTCTCGATCATGGAGTAGATGCCGTAGCGCACGTCGCCGCCGATGACGGAGACGTCTTGGAGCGTCGCGCCGCCTTGCACGTCCAGTAGGTCGACCTGGTTGTTAAGGTCGAGCAACGCCTTGACTGCAGAATCTGCGCTCATCTCCTCCTGCAGGCGGTAGAAGCCCGGCTGCAGCGAGCCGGCGTCAACGTTGTTGGCGGCGGCAGTCTGGAAAGCCTCGTCGCTTTTCACCACGCCCTTGTCCACCAAGTCAGGGCCCAGCTCCGAGATGGAGGACCCCTCCGGTACCTGGATCAGCTGGGTCACGCCGTTACCCGTCCCTTCAAAGTCGGTGCGCGAACCTCCCTTGTCGCCCACCAGGATCTGGCCACCGATGTAGACGATCGCGCCGATGATCAGCACAAAGGAGGCGATCAGCACGGCTAAGCCACGCTGTCGTCGCTTCACGAACTTCGGTTCCATGCGCCTAGCCAAGCGCTGTTCATTGCGGCTCACTAAATTAGTCTCCTGAGGTCGAAGGCTTTATTGGTCTGCGTCATTCTGCTTATCGGACAATGCTCGCGCGCGGGCGTCCAGCCAGCTTTGGAGAATCTCCACAGCAGCGGCTTGGTCAATCACTTTACGGCCCTTCTTCTCAGATACTCCAGAGGCACGCAAGGCTTGGGTGGCGACCACCGTGGTGAGACGCTCATCCGCCAATCTGACAGGTGCTAACGAAACCATCGTTTCAGACTTCGCCAACCGGCGACGGATACGAAACGCAATCTCCTTGGCGTGCTTGACGCTTTTGGATCCGTTGGCCTGCAAATCCCGCGGCAGCCCGACGACCACTTCGGCAACTTGGTACTGTTCGGCCAGCTCAACGAGCCGATCGATGTCCACGCCGTCGCGGTCCTTGAAGCCGGTGACCCGCGCGACGGTCTCGACGGGGGTCGCCAGGCGCGCGTCGCGATCGCTGACGGCTACCCCAATTCGGACAGTGCCAACGTCTACGCCGAGCCGCCGGCCGGGGCCGGGGTCGTCTAGGCCGGGAGTATCCGGTGTGACTTTCGCCATAGACCTACAGATTCTCCAACATGTCCTTGACGGCGTCGAAGCCGCGCTCGGCTCCCTCGGCCAGCTGGCCGGAGCCCTGCGCCATGTCCGGCTTGCCGCCGCCGCGGCCGTCGACGTATTCGCCGAAGAGCTTGACGATGTCACCGGCCTTCACGCCGCGTTCCACGGCGGACGGGGTCGCGGCGATGATGAAGGAGAACTTCTCGCCGTTCTTCGCGCCCAGCGCGATAACGCCGTCG
Organism: Corynebacterium sp. HMSC04H06; assembly: GCF_001815935.1. Classification (GTDB taxonomy): domain Bacteria; phylum Actinomycetota; class Actinomycetes; order Mycobacteriales; family Mycobacteriaceae; genus Corynebacterium. The sequence continues at coordinate 62,877 of NZ_KV823414.1, read as the reverse complement.
TGGTCCTTCAGGCGGTTCTTCAAGTCCGTGGCCACGGTGCGCAGGTCGTTGCCGTCCGTGCCCTCCGGCAGGCGCAGCATGATGGTCCGGAAACCGTTGACCTCGCGGGCGGCGGCCACGAAGTCCGCGGCCTGGGCCTGGAGCTGGGCCTTGCGGAGGCTGGAGATTTCCTTCTCCGCGGCCTTGAGTTTCTCGCTCAGCTGGGCGATCCGGTCCGGCAGCTCCTCGGTCTGGACCTTCAAATCGCGGGATACGCCCTCGACCAGGGCGGCTTCCTTGGAGAAGTACTTGAACGCGTCCAGGCCGGTGTAGGCCTCGATGCGGCGGGCGCCGGAGCCCACGGAGGACTCACCCAGCACGGAGACCGGGCCCACCTGGGAGGAGGCGCCGACGTGGGTGCCGCCGCAGAGCTCGATGGAGAACGGGCCGCCGATTTCCACGACGCGGACGTTGCGGCCGTAGTTCTCGCCGAACAGCGCCATAGCGCCCATCGCCTTGGCCTCCTCCAGGGAGGTCTCGATGGTATTGACCGCCAGGTTGGAGTCCACCGCCTGGTTGGTGATGAGGGCGATCTCCTCCATCTGGGCCTCGGTGAGCTGGTCGGTGAAGTTGAAGTCGAAGCGCAGGTAGCCCGGGCGGTTCATGGAACCGGCCTGGACCGCGGTCGGGCCCAGCACCTGGCGTAGCGCGGCGTGGATGAGGTGAGTGGCCGTGTGCGCCTGGGTGGCGCCGTGGCGCCAGGCGGCGTCGACCTCCGCGGTCATGCGGGTGCCCAGGTCCAGCCCGCCGGCGGTCACGGTGGCCTTGTGGACCCACAGCTTCTTGCCGATCTTCTGCACGTCGTCGACCTGCAGGGTGGTCTCACCCGCCACCAGGCGGCCGCGGTCGGCCATCTGGCCGCCGGACTCGGCGTACAGCGGGGTCTGGTCCAGGATGACCTCGACCTGGTCTCCTACCTCGGCCTCGGTGACCTTCTCGCCGTTGCGCACCAAGCCGATGACCTGGGCGTCGGAACGAAGCTCTTCGTAACCAGTGAAGACGGTTGGCTGGTTGTCGACCCATTCGCGGTAGAGCGACTCATCGGTGTGCCCGTGCTTCTTGGCGCGGTTGTCGGCCTTGGCGCGCGCCTTCTGCTCGGCCATGGCGGCCTCGAAGGCAGGCATGTCGACCTCGAGGCCGGCCTCGGCGGCCATCTCGAGGGTCAGGTCGATCGGGAAGCCGTAGGTGTCGTGCAGGGCGAAGGCGTCCTCGCCGCGCAGGGTCTTCTTGCCGGCGGCCTTAACAGCAGCGGCGGCCTCGTCGAAGCGGTAGGTGCCGGATTCGAGGGTCTTGAGGAAGGCCTTTTCCTCGTTCTTGGCCACGCGGAGGATGCGCTCGCGGTTGTCGGCGATTTCCGGGTAGGACGGCTCCATGGTGTCCATGACCGTGGTCAGGAAGCGCTCGATGGTCTCCCCGGTCGCGCCCAGCAGGCGGGCGGAGCGGATGATGCGGCGCAGCAGGCGGCGCAGGATGTAGCCGCGGCCCTCGTTGGACGGGGTCACACCGTCCAGGATGAGCATCATGCCGGTGCGGGAGTGGTCCGCGATGACGCGGAAGCGGATGTCATTCTCGTGGTTCGAGTTGTACTTCGAGCCGGTCAGCTCCTCGGCCACGTCGATGACCGGGCGAAGCAGGTCTGTCTCGTAGACGTTGTCCACGCCCTGGAGCAGGCAGGCGACGCGCTCGATGCCCAGGCCGGTATCGATGTTCTTCTTCGGCAGCTCGCCGACAATTTCGAAATCGCCCTTGCCGTTGCCTTCGCCGCGCTCGTTCTGCATGAAGACTAGGTTCCAGATCTCCATGTAGCGGTTGTCGTCCGCGGCCGGGCCGCCCTCCTTGCCGTATTCGGCGCCGCGGTCGTAGTAGATCTCGGAGCACGGCCCACAGGGCCCGGGCACGCCCATGGACCAGTAATTGTCCTCCATGCCCATGCGCTGGATGCGCTCTTCGGGCACGCCGATCTTGTCGTGCCAGATGCTGGCGGCCTCGTCGTCGGTCTCGTAGACAGTGACCCACAGGCGCTCCGGGTCCAGTCCGAAGCCGCCCTCCTCGATCGAGTTGGTGAGCAGCTCCCACGCGTTAGTGATAGCGCCTTCCTTGAAGTACTGACCGAAGGAGAAGTTGCCGGCCATCTGGAAGAAGGTGTTGTGGCGGGTGGTGATGCCGACCTCTTCGATGTCCAGGGTGCGTACGCACTTCTGGATGGAGGTGGCCAGCCCGTTCGGGAAGGGCGGGTTCTGCTGGCCCAGGAAATAGGGCTTGAAGGGAACCATGCCGGCGTTGACGAACAGCAGGTTAGGATCATCCAGGATCAGCGAGGCGCTGGGGACGGGCTCGTGGCCCTTATTCACAAAATGCGCAGTAAAGCGCTCCCGAATCTCGTGGGTCTTCACCAGGTAACTTCCTTTGACTATCGACTAACGTCAGTAACAGCGCTCAACTTTACCCGCCCCACAGCTGCGGGTGAAGTTCGGGACGCTCAAATCGCCCCGCCCCGCCGGCTTGCTCACGTGCCGGTCCGGCACCGTGCTAGTGCCCGGCTAGTGCCCGCTAGCCGCGCCCGCGCCCGCGGACGATGTCCCGCAGGCGGCCCAAGAAGCCGCGCACGCGTTTTTCCGCCCCGTGATCGGTGGGATGGTAGTAGACCGCGTCGGCCAGGGTGTCCGGCAGGTACTGCTGGGCCACCACGCCCCGCGGATCATCGTGCGGGTAGACGTAGCCCACGGCGTTGCCTAGATCCTTCGCCCCAGCGTAGTGGCCGTCGCGCAGGTGGGCGGGCACGAAGCCGGACTTGCCGGCGCGCACGTCGCCCAGGGCGGCATCGATAGCGCCAATCACCGAGTTCGACTTCGGCGCGGTCGCCAAGTGGATGGTGGCCTGCGCCAGCGGGATCCGCGCCTCCGGCAGGCCGATGAGCTGCGCGGCCTGGGCAGCGGCCACGGCGGTCGGCAGCGCGGTCGGATCCGCCATGCCGATGTCCTCCGAGGCGTGCACGATGAGCCGCCGGGCGATAAACCGCGGGTCCTCCCCCGCCTCGATCATGCGGGCCAGGTAGTGCAGGGCCGCGTCCGGGTCCGAGCCGCGGATCGACTTGATGAAGGCGGAGACGACGTCGTAGTGCTGGTCGCCGTCGCGGTCGTAGCGCACCACCGCCTTGTTGACGTTGTCCTTGATAGTCTGAGTGTCCAGCTCCCCGCCGTCGGGCACGGCCTCGGCCGCGGCCTCCAAGTAGGTCAGCACGCGGCGGGCGTCGCCGCCGGCCAGCAGCACCAGCTGGTCTCGGGCCTCGGCGTTCACGGTAATGCGGCCGGCCAGGCCGCGCTCGTCGCGTACGGCCCGGTCCACCAGCGTCTTAAGATCCTCGTCGCCTAGCGGGTTGAGCTGCAGCAGCAGCGAGCGCGACAGCAGCGGGGAGACCACGGAGAAGGACGGGTTTTCCGTGGTCGCGGCGACCAGCAGCACGGTGCGGTTTTCAACAGCCGCCAGCAGCGCGTCCTGCTGCGTCTTGGAAAAGCGGTGCACCTCGTCGATAAACAGGACGGTGCGCGCGCCGCGGGCGGCCTCGTGACGGGCCTGGGTGATGACCTCGCGCACCTGCTTGACCCCGGAATCCAGCGCGGACAGGCCCACGAAGTTCTGCCCCATCGCGCTGGCGATGAGCGAGGCGATGGTGGTCTTGCCCGTGCCCGGCGGACCGTACAGTATGACAGAGGCCTCCCCAGAGCCCTCGACCAGTCGGCGCAGGGGCTTGCCCGGGTCGAGCAGGTGCTTTTGGCCGACCACCTCGTCCAGGGTGCGCGGGCGCATGCGCGCGGCCAGCGGCGAGCCAGAGTGGGTACTAAACATCTGCTGCCCGCGTCCGGCCAGGCCGCTGGACTGCTCGGCTTCCGGGGACGGGGAAATCCCCCCGAAGAGATCTTCTTGAGCCACGGTGGCTAGCACCTCACTTTCTTTATCAACGTCCGGGGCCGCAACGCGGGGTTACGTACCGCGCCTGCCTAGCGCTGGCCGGGCTCGCTCAGGCGCCGTGCTACCAGCGCACCGAATTCAGCCGCCGGCTGGCAGTCGCCATCCTCGCAGCGGTTGCCAAAACGCGACAGGGCCTCGAAGGTCTCGAAGAGATCGCGGCGGATGAGCAGCTCGTCGTCGTTGAACGGACCATGGTCCGCGGTGCGCAGGAGGGAGTCCTCCGGGCCCACCGGAATTTCCTCGAGGCCGCGCAGGACGGCAGCGAGTACTTCTACTCCCCCGGCGGACATGGTAGTCAGGCTGGAAAAGGCCCAGCCGACCAGGCAGGCGGTGACCAGATGCTGGATCTGGCCGGCGTCCTTGAACTGCGGCCACAGGCCGTGGACCTCCCGGGCCCAGGCCTCGATGAAGACGTCTGCCTCCGCGTCGGAGACCGGCTGGGCGAAGAGGAACTGCGGGAATCCGGCGATAACGCAGGCGACGTCGAAGCCGACGTTGCGGAAACCAGCCCACTCGTAGTCCAGAAAGTGGATGTCGTCTGCCACGATGATGTTGTCCGGCGACAGGTCGAAGGGGGTAAAGGCACGGTAGCGGCCGGACTGCAGCGATTTGGCCGCCTGGTCCGCCAGGCCCTTGACCTCGTCAGGCACCGCCAGCCCCGCGGCCTCAGCGATGGTCACGCCGCGGTAGATGGAGTCATAGAGCGCCTTGTCGCGCAGGACCTGGTTCTCGGCGTATTCCGGGTGCTTTTTCAACATCCGCGACAGCAGCAGGTCGTAGTCTTGCTCGCGGTCGGCGGTGCCGGCGTGCATCTGGCCCAGCTCCGCGCCCAGGGAGCGCAACAGCGTGCGCCGCACGTCCTCGTCGGCGGACTCTAGGGCCTCGGCGAAGGTATCCGTATTGCCGGAGTCGGTGAGCACCACCGTGCGCCTGTCCACGTCGTGTGCCAGCAATACCGGCCCGGGGCGCACATCCGCCGCCAAGGAGTTGGTGAACTGGTAGGCCACGATCTCCCGGAGGAAGGCGGCGTCATCCACGGCATAACCGGTGGCCGGGTTGTGCTTGATGACCACGGATCGGTGCGGGAGGAACGGGGAATTGGCCACCCGGGCGCGCAGCACGACCGCATGCCCCGAACCGGTCAAGGCTTCAACGTCGCTGAGCTTTTGCGTTCCCCCAAATCGGTTGGACAATAAGTCCTCCGCAAAGGCGACAATTGCCTGCTGGTCCGGCTGTGCAGTCTCCACCTAAAATCTCCTCCTGGGTAAACGGTAAGCCCCGGCACACGCACCGCGTGGACCGGGGCGTGCCGCCTTAGTTATCCGTCGAGTCGGGCGACTTCGGCTTGGATTCCTTATCCACCTTGGCGTTCTTTTCCGGCTTGAAGTCCACGCCGGTCTCCTTGCGCTGCGCGGCCGGGATCGGGGCCGGGGCATCCGTCAGCGGGTCGACGCCGCCGCCGGACTTCGGGAAGGCGATGACGTCGCGGATGGAGTCGAAGCCACCCAGCAGGGAGACAATGCGGTCCCAGCCAAAGGCGATGCCGCCGTGCGGCGGGGCGCCGAAGGCGAAGGCGTCCAGCAGGAAGCCGAACTTCTCGCGGGCTTCTTCCTCACCAATGCCCATGACGTCGAAGACGCGCTCCTGGACGTCGCGCTGGTGGATACGGATGGAGCCGCCGCCGATCTCGTTGCCGTTGCAGACGATGTCGTAGGCGTAGGCGGTGGCCTCGCCCGGGTTCTCGTCGAAGGAGTCAATCCACTCCGGCTTCGGCGAGGTGAAGGCGTGGTGCACGGCGGTCCACTTGGAGTGGCCCAGAGCCACGTCGCCGGAGGCGGTGGCGTCGGCAGCCGACTCGAAAAGCGGGGCGTCGACGACCCAGGTAAAGGCCCAGTCACCTTCCTTAATAAGACCCAACTTGCGGGCGATCTCGCCGCGGGCTGCGCCCAGCAGCGCACGGGAGGACTTGGTGTCGCCGGCGGCGAAGAAAATGGCGTCGCCCGGCTTGGCGCCGACGTGTTCGGCGATGCCCTCGCGCTCGGCGTCGGTGATGTTCTTGGCCACCGGGCCGCCCAGGGTGCCGTCCTCGGCGATGGTGATATAGGCCAGGCCCTTAGCGCCGCGCTGCTTGGCCCAGTCCTGCCAGGCGTCGAACTGGCGACGCGGCTGGGAGGCGCCGCCGTCCATGACGACCGCGCCGACGTATTCGTTCTGGAAGACACGGAAGGTGGTGTCCTTGAAAAAGTCGGTGCACTCCACGATCTTGATGTCGAAGCGCAGGTCCGGCTTGTCGGAGCCGTAGTACTTCATGGCGTCCGCGTAGGTCATGCGCGGGATCGGCGTGGTGATGTCGTAGCCGATGAGCTTCCACAGGGCCACCAGGATCTCCTCGGCCAGGGCGATAATGTCGTCCTGGTCCACGAAGGACATCTCGACGTCCAGCTGGGTGAACTCCGGCTGGCGGTCGGCGCGGAAGTCTTCGTCGCGGTAGCAGCGCGCTATCTGGTAGTAACGCTCCATGCCGGCGACCATGAGCAGCTGCTTGAACAGCTGCGGGGACTGCGGCAGCGCGTACCAGGAGCCCGGCTTCAGGCGGGCCGGCACCAGGAAGTCGCGCGCGCCCTCCGGGGTGGACCGGGTCAGGGTCGGGGTTTCGATCTCGGTGAAGTCGTGGGAGTCCAACACCTGACGGGCCGCGCGGTTGGCGGCCGAGCGCAGGCGCAGGGCGTTGCCCTGGCTCTGGCGGCGCAGGTCCAGGTAGCGGTAGCGCAGGCGCGCTTCCTCACCCACCTCGCCGGAGGTCGACGGATCATCGATCTGGAACGGCAGGGCCGCCGACTTGTTCAGCACCGCCAGGTCGGTGACGTTGACCTCGATCTCGCCGGACGGCAGGTTCGGGTTCTCCGAGCCCTCCGGACGGGCCTCGACCACGCCGGTAACCTTGATGCAGTACTCGGACCGCAGGTCGTGGGCGCGCTCAGCGACCTCGGACTCGCGGAAGACTACCTGCGCCAGACCGCTCCGGTCGCGCAGGTCAATAAAGATCACTCCGCCGTGGTCACGGCGGCGAGACACCCACCCCGTAAGCGTTACTGTCTCGCCGGCAATATCCTTGCGGAGCTCGCCCGCCAAATGGGTACGCAGCACTGTTGCTCAAATCCCTTCACACATAGCTTCCTCGGTAGCTTCCGCTTTATCCCCGCCCGGCGCGCCGCGGCCACCGTGCGGCACGCATCGCGCAGTGCCTACGGCGCCCCAGCGCCCAGCCCGGCGACGGGAGGCAGAAGTTGACGCCTTCAGTCTACCCACCCACGGCAAGCGGTAGTGACTTGTCCCCCACGTGCCGGCAGTAGGTGCCCGCCCGGCGCGGGCAGTGCCCACGGTTTGGCCCGGGCACAGCCACGGCTCAAAGCCCACCCCACAACCGCGGCCACCCAGGCAGTATCCCTCCCTCCACTCCCAGCGCACCCAGGGCTCAGCCGGCGCAATGGAACCGCCGCGGCGGCGGAATCTTATGTTAAAGAGGTAGCTAAGGCTCGGACATGGCACACTTAAGCTATGACTTTTCGCAGTGGCGGTGACATTAGTGGGAAACGGGCGCGTACCGGCGGTGGCGGGCGCGGCGGTGTCGTAGCGGCGGGCGGCGGCCTCGGCACCGTGGTCCTCATTGGTCTGTACCTGTTGCTGGGCGGCAGCCCGGGGCAGCTGGGCGGGCTGCTCGGCTCCGAGGAGCCGGCTAGCCAGTCCGGTTCCGGGCCGGAGGCCGGCAGCGAGTTGGAGCACTGCCAGACCCCGGAGGACGGCAACAAGTACGACGACTGCCGCGTGGACTTCACCGGCGTGTCCCTGGACCGGGTGTGGAGCGAGGTACTGCCGGAGCAGGCCGGCATTGACTACACCGAGCCGGAGCGCGTGGTCTTCGAGCAGACCACCCAGTCGGGCTGCGGCGCGGCCTCTGCCGCCACCGGCCCGTTCTACTGCCCGGCGGATAACACCGCCTATTTCGACACCTCCTTCTTCCAGCAGCTGGAGAGCTTCGGCGGCTCCTCCGCCCCGCTGGCGCAGATGTACATCGTGGCCCACGAGTTCGGCCACCACATCCAGAACCTCGAGGGCACCCTCGGCCTGTCGAATTACGACGACCCGGGCGAGGATTCCAACGCGGTCAAGATTGAGCTGCAGGCCGACTGCTACGCGGGAATCTGGGCCTCTCACGCGGACAAGGGCGAGGACGCCCTCCTCGAGCCCATCACCAAGGAGCAGGTCGCTGAGGCTATCGAGACCGCCCGCGCGGTCGGCGACGACAACATCCAGTCCCGCTCCGGCGGGCAGGTCGATCCGGACTCCTTTACCCACGGCACCTCCGAGCAGCGCCAGGAGTCCTTCCTGGCCGGCTACCAGTCCGGCTCCATGAAGTCCTGCGACACCCTGGGCCGTGGCGCCTACAAATAAGCCCACATCTTCGCTAACTATCCCACTTAAGCCCCGGGCGGGATACCGCACCGGGGCTTAAGTCTATCCGCCCCAACTACAGTTGGAACTACGCTGGAACTACTGTGCGCGAACGACTCCCCGTCGCAGGCAGGGCCGGCCTCTACACTGGGGCCATGACTTCTGACAAGCAGTCCGGCCACGGCGCCCACCGCTTTATTGCCGCTTTCAACGACATCGAGCAACACCTTCGAGCCCGTCTGCAGGCGCGCGACCTGGACTCTTTCCGGCGGCTTATCGACTCCGCCCGGCACGAGCACTTGCTCAACTCCCAGCAGGCCGAGGCCCTACACGACTACACGAGCCTGCGCAACGCCATCTCCCACGGCCGCTACCACGACGGCGCGCCTATTGCGGAGGCGAACCCCCGGGTCATCGAGCATATTGAGCGGCTGCGGGACTTGCTGATGGACCCACCCGGCGCGGTGGCGCGGCTAGGCGACCAGAAAGTGGAGACGGTAACGCCCGCGGACTCGGTGCTCTCCGCGTTGGAACTTATCCGCACCCACGGGTTTTCGCAGTTGCCCGTCTACGACTCCGGCACCTTCCTACAGCTGCTGACTACCAACACCATCGCGCACTGGGTCGCGGCTGACTTGGGCGACAACCAGACCATCGATGCCCGCACGGTGGCCGACGTGCTGGAGCGGGCGGAAAACACCGACCGAGCGGTATTCCTGCCCAAGACGGTAGGCGCACAGGCGGCTATCGACGCCTTGACCTCCCGGCGCGTGATGGCTCCCTGCCCTTCGCGCTGATTATCACCGAGACCGGCGAGAAATCCCAGCGCCCGATCCGCGTGATTACCCAGGCCGACGTGGGGGTTTTGCTAGAGGCCGTGGCTTGGGAATAAATTCCCCTCGAGCTTTTGTTGACACGTCATATATAGTTGATCGAGAAAGGATCCCCACCATGCAATTCGGCATCTTCACCATTGGCGACGTGACCACTGACCCGACCAACGGCACCACCCCCACGGAGGCGGAGCGCATCCGCAACATGACGGAGATCGCACTCAAGGCAGAGGAGGTCGGCCTCGACGTCTTCGCCACCGGCGAGCACCACAACCCACCGTTCGTCCCGTCCTCACCCACGACGCACCTGGCCTATATCGCCGCGCAGACCGAGCGCCTACAGCTGTCGACCTCGACCACGCTTATCACCACCAACGACCCGGTCAAGATTGCCGAGGACTACGCCTTCCTGCAACACCTGTCCGGCGGGCGCGTAGATCTAATGATGGGCCGCGGCAACACCGGCCCGGTCTACCCGTGGTTCGGCAAGGACATCCGCCAAGGCATCCCGCTGGCCGTGGAGAACTACCACCTGCTGCGCCGCCTGTGGCGCGAGCCTTCCGTCAACTGGCAAGGCAAGTTCCGTACCCCGCTGCAGGCCTTTACCTCCACGCCGGCCCCGCTGGATGGGGTCCCGCCGTTCGTGTGGCATGGCTCTATTCGCTCGCCACAGATTGCGGAGCAGGCCGCCTACTACGGCGACGGCTTCTTCCACAACAACATCTTCTGGAACAAGGAACACACCGCCAAGATGGTGAACATGTACCGCCGCCGCTACGCCAAGTATGGCCACGGGCAGGAAGACCAGGCCATCGTGGGCCTGGGCGGCCAGGTCTTCATCGCAGACACGGAGCAGGAGGCCAAGGACTTCTTCCGCCCCTACTTCGACAACGCCCCGGTCTACGGCCACGGCCCGTCGCTGGAGGATTTCACGGAGATGACCCCGCTGACCGTCGGCACCGCCGAGCAGGTCATCGAGCGCACCATGCAGTTCGCCGACTGGGTGGGCGACTACCAGCGCCAGCTCTTCCTCATCGACCACGCCGGCCTGCCCCAGGAAGTGGTCCTGGACCAGATTGAGCGCCTGGGCACCCAGGTCGTGCCGGAGCTGCGCCGCCGCTTCGAAAAGCGCCGCCCGGATCACGTCCCCTCTGATCCGCCGACCCACGCCAGCCTGCGCAACACCCCGGATTCGCCGCACTTTCGCGTCAACCCCGGCGAGGAAAGCTAGCCCCTGCCCTGTCCCCGGCCCGTATACCCACCCAAGGAGGTTTTTACCGTGCACACCCTCGTGGTCGTGACCGCCGGCCTGTCCACTCCCTCTACTACCCGCCAGCTGGGCGAGGAGCTCGCCGCGGCCACCGAATCCCGCGTCACCGCCCGCGGGGAGGGCCTCAACCTCGAGTTCATTGAAGTCCGCAACTTGGCCCAGGACCTGACCAACGCCATGACCAACTGGGGCGCGGCGACCCCGGCGCTGGACGATGCCCGCCGGTTGCTCAGCTCCGCCAGCGCGCTCATCGCGGTCACTCCGGTCTTCCAAGGCAGCTACTCCGGGCTGTTCAAGATGTTCTTCGACACCCTGGACCCGCAGGCAATCACCGGCATGCCCACGCTGATTGCCGCCACCGGCGGCTCCTCGCGCCACGCGCTCATCCTTGACTACGCCCTGCGGCCCCTGATGAACTACCTGCACGCCGTAGTGGTCCCCACGGGCATCTACCGCGCCACGGAGGACTACGGCGCGGCCCCGGCCGGCGACGAGGCCGGCCACGGGGGACTGAGCCCCAACCGCATAAGCCAGGCCGCCGAGCAGCTCGCCGATCTCATCGTCACGCCGACCGACCGGGTGAGTGGCCTGTCCGCCTCCCCCGCGGTGACGCGTTCGGCACCGAACCGCCGCAATGGCATCGACTACGAGGACGACTTCACGCCCATGAGCGAGCTCCTCGGCGGTGACGGCAACTCCGACACCGAGACCGTTCCCGGCGCCGGGACTACCCCCGAACCGGGCGCGGGCGTGCGCGACGCTACCGGGTTTGTCGACGTCAGCCCGAACGCCGCGACTAGCGAGCTGGACACGGAGGACCCAGAGAAGTAAGTCAGACGCCAAATGTGGGGTTCGTCACGTAGACTTGGGTGGCAAAAGTTACCCTAAGTTACAATCCACGTCTGTTTGCTCAGAGAAAGGTGGCTTGAACTCAATATGACAATTAGCGTCGTTGATATCTTTTCCATCGGGATCGGGCCGTCGTCCTCCCACACCGTCGGCCCCATGCGCGCCGCCAAGGCGTTCATCGACTCCCTGCCCCAGCTGCCCGCGCGCGTCCACACGGAGCTGCGCGGCTCCCTGGCGGCCACCGGCCGCGGGCACGCGACCGACCGCGCGGTCATCCTTGGCCTAGCCGGGTGGACCCCGCTGACGGTGCCGCTGGACGCCGAGCCGGACCCGTCCAGCCCCATCCCCTCCGAGGGCACAGTCACGGGGCCTGCGGGCAGCCTCGAGTTTGAGATTAGCTTCAACAACGAGCCGGTGCCGGAGCACCCGAACTGCCTCATCTTTAGCGCCTGGGACGGCGCGGGCAACGAGATCGCCACGGCTCAGGAATGGTTCTCCGTGGGCGGCGGCTTCATCCTCTCCCGCGCGGAGCTGGAGGCGGAAAAGGAAGCCTCCTGCGAGGTGCCCGCAGGTGTCGCCGCGGCCGCCGTCGAGGACCAGGTCCCTTACCCGTTTACCTCCGGCGCGGAGCTGCTCGAGCTGTGCGAGACCTACGACCTGCCGGTGTGGGAAATCGTCCTGGCCAACGAGGCCCTGCTCCACCGCAGCTCCGGCGGCGCGGCCCACGTCCTGCGTCACCTGGACACCGTCTGGGACACCAGGCGCGAGTGCGTGACCGAGGGCATTTCCACCAAGGGCACCCTGCCGGGTGGGCTGCGCGTTCCCCGGCGTGCCCCGCAGGTCTACCAGACCTTGCTGGAAAAGCAGGAGGATCCGTCCTGCGGCTTCTCCGCTATGGAGTGGACCAACCTCTACGCCTTGGCCGTCAACGAGCAAAACGCCGCCGGCGGACGCGTCATCACCGCGCCCACCAACGGCGCCTGCGGGATCATCCCCGCCGTGCTGCACTACGCGCGCGACTTCATGGCCAACTTCACCCGCGAGGACGCCCGCCGCTACCTGCTGACCTCAGGAGCTATCGGCACCATCATCAAGGAAAACGCCTCCATCTCCGGCGCCGAGGTCGGCTGCCAGGGCGAGGTCGGCTCCGCCTCCGCCATGGCCGCGGCCGGTATGTGCGAGCTGCTGGGCGGCAACGCCCGCCAGATCGAAAACGCCGCGGAGATCGCCTTAGAGCACAACCTCGGACTGACCTGCGACCCGGTCGGCGGCCTGGTACAGATCCCCTGCATCGAGCGCAACGCCATCGGCGCGGTCAAGTCCATCAACGCCGCCCGCATGGCCATGCTGGGCGAGGGCACGCACCACGTCTCCCTGGACAACGCCGTGCAGACCATGGCGGAAACCGGCCGGGACATGCTGTCCAAGTACAAGGAGACCTCCCTCGGCGGCCTGGCCAAGACCATGGGCTTTTCCGTCACCCAGGTCGAGTGCTAGCTGCCTAGTGTCCTAGCCCCGGGGCGTTGCCACCCCGGCTTGCCTAGACGGCCACCTCCGGGAGCAGGTCCTTCATGGCGATGTGGCGCCCGCGCCAGGCGCCCACCACGGCGATGGCCATGAAGATGACCCAGATTGCTGCTAGGACCCCGATGGCCTGCTGCAGGCGCGGATCGGCAGCGTCGTAGTGGAAGATCATCTGCCGCAGGAGGTTCGTCGAGTACGTCATTGGGTCGTAATTGTGGAACCACTGGAGAAAGGCCGGCTGGGTCTCCGGCAGGCCTCCTCGTCGAGCTCGATTTCCAGCGCGTTAAAGGCGTCCTGGACGCGCTCGTCGGACAAAATCTTGCGCGGCGTGAGACGGTACCACGGGCTGGTCCAGGCCAGCTGCTCGCGCACCACGGCCCGCACTGGCACGAGGCGCTCCAGGCCATCAATTTCCGGGGTTCCTGCATAGGCGATGTCGGAAAACAGCATGCGGGGAAGCTCTGCCCCGGCGGCGTCGGGATCGCCACGCTCTACCGCAACTTCCCCGATCGGCAGGCGCTCATCGACGAATGCGTGAGCGCTTATGCCCAGCGCTTCATCGATACCCAGAACATGCTCCTCGAGCGCTTGGATACTGACCCCGAAAACGCCGGGGAGACCGTGTGCGCCTACGCCCGCGAGCTCCTCCCCCTGGGCCTGGGCGTCCTCATCCCCAGCTTCCTACCGGCCAACCTGGAATCCCTTCCCCCGAGCAAAAAGCCCTACAAAACGAGCTGATGGATAACGGAGCCCGCTTCATAGAAAAGGCGCGCGCCCTGGGACAAGTTGGCCCCGGGGTCACGCACCTAGAATTCACCGTCGGACTATTGGCGCTTCAGCGCCCCCGCGAGGTGAGTTTGGGCGAGGTAGAAAACGAGCTCGACAACGCGATGATCCGCATCTACCTCGCCGGCATCCGGGTCGGGATTAAACCCGACTAGCGATGGTCTCGACGACCTGGTCCAGCGAGACCTCCTGCTGCTCGTGGGCAGCCAGGTCCTTGACCGCCACCGTGCCTGCGGCAAGCTCGTTCTCACCCAGCACCAAGGCCAGGCGGGCGCCGGCGCGGTCCGCGCCCTTCATAGCGCCCTTCAGGCCGCGGTCACCATAGGCCATGTCGGCGGAAATGCCCCGGGCCCGCAGATCGTTGATCAGCCGCGCCATCTTCTGCTTGGCCTCGGCCCCCAGCGCCACACCGTAGACGTCGACGCGGCGCTCAGTGCCCTCGAGGGTAATACCTTCGGCCTCGAGTGCCAGCACCGCACGGTCCACGCCCAGGCCGTAGCCGATACCGGAGAGGTCCTGGCCGCCCAGCTGGGCCATCAGCCCGTCGTAGCGGCCGCCGCCACCGATGCCGGACTGGGCACCCAGGCCGTCGTGCACGAACTCGAAGGTGGTCTTGGTGTAGTAGTCGAGGCCGCGCACCATCCGCGGGTTGATGGTGTACGGGACCTCCATGTCCTCGAGCAAACCCGTAACGGTCTCGAAGTGCTCGCGGCACTCGTTGCTCAGGTAGTCCAACATGAGCGGCGCATCCGCGGTGGCTTCCTGGATCTCCGGGCGCTTGTCGTCCAACACACGCAGCGGGTTGATCTGCGCGCGGTGGCGGGTCTCTTCGTCCAGATCCAGCTTGAAGAGGAATTCCTGCAGCTTGTCGCGGTACTGCGGGCGGCAGGTGTGATCGCCCAGGCTGGTCAGTTCCAGCCGAAAGCTGCTGAGCCCCAGCGCGCGGTAGGAGCGGTCTGCCAGGGCGATGACCTCGGCGTCCAGGGCCGGGTCGTCCACGCCGATGGCTTCAACGCCGACCTGCTGCAGCTGGCGGTAGCGTCCGGCCTGCGGGCGCTCGTAGCGGAAGAAGGGGCCGTAGTAATTCAGCTTGACCGGCAGCTGGCCGCGGTCCAGGTTGTGCTGGATCACCGAGCGCATCACGCCGGCGGTGCCCTCCGGGCGCAGGGTCACAGAGCGATCGCCGCGATCGGCAAACGTGTACATCTCCTTGGAGACCACATCGGTCGACTCGCCCACGCCGCGGGCGAACAGTGAGGTGTCTTCGAAGACGGGCAGCTCAATGTGCTGGAAACCGGCCAGATGGGCCTGCTCGACCATGGTCTGGCGGACCTTGTAGAAGGTGGCGGACTCCGGCGGCAGGTAGTCCGGCACCCCCTTCGGGGCGGACAGGGGCTTAAACTGCTTCTTCTTGTCACTCACGCTTATCTACATTACCCGTCCGACCTTGAGCAAAAAGGGATTGGCCCCCCGCTCCTGCCGCATGGTGGAGGTCATCCCGTGACCCGGCAGGACCGCCAGGTTATCGGCCAGGCTCCACACCGGCCCGCGCAGGGAGGCGTCCATGGCCGCCGGATCCGAATGCGGCAGGTCCGTGCGCCCGATGGAGCCACGGAAGAGCACGTCGCCGGTAAACGCCACGTCCTCGTTGACCAGCAGGACGCTACCCGGCGAATGCCCCGGCGCGTGGTGGATGGCAAACTTCAGGCCGATCAGCTCGAGGTCTTCCCCGTCGCGAAGGTGGCACACTTCGGCAATCGGGACCATGTGGGCGGCGTCAAAGAGCACCTTGGATTCTTCGGAAACACCCGAGCCGTCTTCCAGCATGAACTCGTCTTCCGCGTGGATATAGACCGGGCAGTTGTGCTTTTGGGCCAGATCCCCGGCGTTGCGCGTGTGGTCGATGTGCCCGTGGGTTAACACCACCGCCTCCAGGGTGACCTGGTGTTCGTTGAGCAATCCTTCCACGCGTTCTAGGGCGTGCATACCGGGGTCGATGACGAAAGCCTTGCCCTCGTGCGTGACCAAGTAGCAATTCGTCTTGTAGGGACCCGCGGTGAAACCGTAATACTGCATAACTCCCAGAATAGTGACTCGGCCCCGCAACGACCACGCCCGCGCGCTGTCCTCCCGTGCCAACCGCCGCGAGTCAACCACAAACAACCTCGCGGACCGCAATAAGAAAAGCCGCCGTCCCACACACAAAGCGGGGCGGCGGCAGAACGCGCGAGCGCGGACTACTTCAGGGCAGCCAGGGCAGTGTCGTAGTCGGGCTCGTTGGTGATTTCGTCCACCAGCTCGGTGTAGACGACCTTGTGGTCGGCGTCGGTGACGACCACGGAGCGCGACAGCAAGCCCTTGAGCGGGGAGCCTTCCAGGGTGACGCCGAACTTCTCGCCGAAGTCGGTGCGGAAGTCGGAGCCGCTGACGACGTTGTCGATGCCCTCGGTGGAGCAAAAACGTGCCTGTGCGAAGGGCAGGTCGCGGGAGACGGACAGCACCACGGTGTTGTCTAGGCCGGCGGCCTTTTCGTTGAAGTTACGCAGCTGGGCCGCGCAGACGTCGGTATCCAGCGACGGGAAGATGGAGATAACCAGGCGCTTGCCGGCAAAGTCCTGCGCGGTAATTTCCTTCAGATCGGTACCGACCAGGGTGAAGTCCGGAATCTGCTCGCCTACTGCGGGCAGCTCACCGATGGTCGTCGTTGCATTTCCATCAAAGTTAACGTTTGCCATGGCCCCGAGGATACCCACACTCCCCTATGCCTGCCACGGCCCTGCTTAAGCCACACAGTCCCCGGCCTAATCACCCACTTAAGCCAGGCGACGCGATAGGATTGTGTGCCAGTTGGTTCGGGCCGCGCCCAAAGCGTCCCGGACCGGAAGACGTGTTCATTCTGCCTACTGTGTAACGAGGAAAACTACAGTGCCTGATAACAAGAAGCGCAGCGAGGAAGCCTTGGCCAACCTCAACCGTGAACTCAAGTCCCGCGAGCGCAAGACCAAAACCCGCCCCGTGGGCGTGGCTTTGATCGCCCTGCTCGCCATCGTCGCCCTCGTGGGCGGCGTCTGGTTCATGGCTTCGCGCGATAGCTCCGACGAGGAAATTACCGCGGAGGACCAGAACACTACTGAGACCACCGAGTCCGAAGAGCAGCCGGAGGCCGTTGCCCTGACTGGCAAGCGCGCCGAGGCACTCCCGGAGACCGTTACCTGTGAGTACCCGGCCACGGAGGGCCAGGACTCCAACGGCGCCACCGTCCCGAACGGCGACGGCATCTCCACCAAGGGCACCGTGAAGGTTAACTTCGCTACCAACCAGGGCGACATGGAAATGGAGCTCGATCGCTCCGTGGCTCCCTGTACCGTCAACGCCATCACCCACCTCGCCGATGAGGGCTACTACGACGGCAGCGTCTGCCACCGCATGACCTCCGGCGGCCTGAACGTCCTGCAGTGCGGCGACCCGACCGGCACCGGCTCTGGCGGCCCAGGCTTCAGCTTCGCCAACGAGTACCCGACCGAGAAGGACGCTGAGGCCGGCCAGCCCGTGACCTACCCGAAGGGCTCCATCGCCATGGCCAACTCCGGCAAGGACACCAACGGCTCCCAGTTCTTCGTCAACTACGCCGACTCGCAGCTGGCACCGGACTACACCTACTTCGGTCAACTGACCGAAAAGGGCCAGGAAACCCTCGAGAAGATCGCTGAGAAGGGCGTCGAAGGCGGCCAGCCCGACGGCAAGCCCGCCGAAGAGGTCAAGATCGACAAGGTCTCCGTCGAGTCCTAACTCATAACCAGAACCCGCCAGCCACGGCGAAGTTCTCAACGCCCAGCCCCGGCACCCGCGCACCTGCGCTCCGTGCCGGGGCTTTGCCGTACCCGCCCTCCCTGTAAAGCATCCCCCCCATCAGACCCACCAACTTAGACAACACACACTCAGCTGTTTCTTAACTGTTCTTTAGGTGCCACCAGTTAACCCACTGTTTACCTGCGGTTCTAGATTCACTAAGAACTCTACGATTGGGACCTCAATTGGAAGTTTCCTTAAACAGCTCTTGCAAACCCCTGCCCGTATCGCTACTATTTGTAACGTCTGCAAGTACTCCACGGAATCTAAGGATTTTGATAATGAAGCTTTTCTCCCGTAAGTCCCTGGTTGCTGGCGCAACCGCCATCGCCGTTTCCTTCGCTGGCGTCAACGTTGCCACCGCTGAAGAAAACCCGGAGGTTACGGGTGTCGAGGCCGGCGCCGGGGCTGGCAACAACGAAGACCAGACCGGCGGCGACAATGACAACAACGACGACGAGTCCGGTTCCTCCATTGGCGACCTGTCCTCCAGCGAGGACAAGGACGTCGATCCGGACGAAATCAAGGCTTGGATCGGCGTTGTCAGCGCCGTTATCGGTGTGCTGGGCTCCATCTTCGCCTTCGTCAACAAGTACATTGACATTCCGGGCCTGAAGTAATTCGGCTTGTCCTAGCTGCTAGCTAGCACACTTAATGCCCCGTGGTTTTATCCGCGGGGAATTTTTATGCCTTGGCTCGGGATCCGGCTGTCTGTTGGGCTTTCGGCCTCTCTGGAGTGTTTTGGCACTTAGTCTTGGCCGAGGCCTTTGACGTCGCGGAAGACGTCAGGGTCCATTCTCTTGCCTTCTTGGATGACGGCGATTTGCCCGGTGGGTTCCAGGATCATGGCTTGGACTTCCTGCGTGCTGCCGAGGCCGGCTTTGCGGATGGCCGAATAGATATCAGTGTCGCTGACGTGGGCGAAATCGGCGTTGGCTTCTACCTTCTCCCCGTGGTGCATGATGAGGATGGGCTCGCGGTCGATGAACCGGGACCAGCCCACAGCATTGCGCAGCACGCCGAAGGCGGCCTCCAGCCCCATGAGCGTGGCTAGGCCCAGGACGCCGGCGGCCAGTGACGGGGGCACGCCCACGATGACGCGGCCGGCAACGGCGCCGAACATGATGATGATGACGGCATCGGAAGCAGTCATGGAGGTCAGCACGCGGGAACCGAAGACCTTCACCAAGAGCATGAACGCCAGGTAGATGCCGATCGACGCCAGGATGATGATAGGGATGCGGTGCCACTCCAGCCCCAGCTGGTAATAGGCCTCGTCCAGTAGAATTTGCTGCCAACTCACGTGCCCTAGCTTAGTCGCTGATAGGTACGGATACGGAGACGCTGGCCGGTTGGTGCTTGGCTGCGGTAGTGCGAACAAAGGCCCTGGGGTAATCCCCAGAGCCTTGTCGTTATTGGTCGCGCTGGTGTTTGGGCCGCGCGGTGTCGGGCTTAGAGGCCGAACTGCTTGCGCAGGTCCTCAATCATCTTTCGGACCGGGGCCGGCAGCGTGATGATGCCAGTGCCGACCGCGCCCATCAAGCCGGCGACGAGGGCGGCGATAACGCCCGCGCCAATACCCACCGAGGACAGCAGCGAATCACTGGAGCCGGAGCTCAGGCTGGAGCCGTCGTCGTCGGTGTCGTCGTCGTTGTTATCGCCTCCGTTGCCGTCGGCGGCGGCCACGGTGACTGGGATGATGACCTCGGTGCCCTGGTCGGTGGTGACTTTGAGCTCCTGCTCGCCGGAAAGGCCCTCCGGGACGGTCAGCTCGACGATGGCGCGGCCGCGCTCACCCATCTGGTCGTCGCCGTCCTGACGAGCGTTGTCAATCTCGGCCTCGGCGGTTGCCTCACCCAGGGAGACGGTGGCGGTCTTGGCCATCGGCTCGCCCTCGCTGGTGTAGTTGAGGGAAGAAAGCTCCACGGTTAGCTTCTCACCGGCCTTCGGCTCGCCGGACAGGTGCACGCCGACCTGGCCCTGGCCGGTACGCACGTCGGCCTCGCCGCTGGCGATGTAATCGATCATCGCCTGGGTGTCCATGTAGCCCACGTCCACGATATCCTTGACCTGGTCCTCCTTGAAGAAACCGTCACCGCCGCCGGCCAGGAAGGTCGACAGCGCCACGGTGTAGTTCTTCTCCCGGTCGAGCGGCTCGCCGTTGATGATGACCGACTGGACGCGCTGGCCCTGCTCCGCCTGCGGGTCGTAGGCCACGGAGACGTTCGCCGACAGGCCGAGTGCCAGGCGCGGGCGGGAGTTGCCCGGCTGCCACTGGTTCTCCAAGGCGTCGACCAGGTCCTGGCCGGTAATGGTGCCGTAGGCAATAGAGTTGCCAAACGGCTGGACCTCGAAGATGTCCTGGTAGGTCACCGTGCCGCTCTTGAGGTCGGCGCGCACGCCGCCGGCATTCATCAGGCCCAGGTCGATGTCCTTGTCGACCTGCTTGGACATGCTCACGCGCTGACCCTCGGCGATAAAGTTGTTCAGGGTGGACTCGACTCCGCGGTTGGAGCCGGGCTCCTTGCCCTCATCGGAGCCGCGGAACATGGCCTGCGGGGTCTCGCCGGCTTCCTCGGCACCTTTCTCCGCGGCCTTGTTTTTGGCCTCCGCCACGAGGCCCGCGATCTCCGCGTTCGGCTCCAGGGCCGCTGCATCCGAGTAGTCGTACTGGGTCAGCTCCACGTCAGTGAGCTCGCCGGCGGCCTTGTCGTAGGTAAAGTCCACGTCGTTGAGTACCTTGCCGTACTCGTGGCCCTGGGCCCAGTGCAGCGGCAACGCGCCCTCGCGCTCGACGGTCCCCTGGGAGCGCACGTGGGAGTCACCGCCGAAGAGGACGTCCACGTCGTTGTTGAAGCCCTCGGCGTACTGTTCGGCATCCTCGTGCATCAGCGCCACGACGATGTCGGCCTCGCCGGACTCCTTCAGGCGGGTGGCCTCCTTGTTGGTGGCCTCCACCGGGTCGGCGAAGGTGATGCCCTCGATGGCGCTCGGTGCGACCTTCTCGGCGGTCAGCTGGGTCACGGTGCCCACGTAGCCGACCTTGACGCCGTCGATCTCAGACACGTGGGAGGCGTCCATCGCCGGCTCGCCATTCTTGAGGACGTTGGCGCCCAGCACCGGGTAGTCGGACTTCGGGATGATGCGGTCGGTCAGGTCGTCAAAGCCCTGGTCGAACTCGTGGTTACCCACAGCGCTGGCCTCCACGCCCATGGCATTGAGGACCTGCAGGGTGTACTCGTCATCGGTGATGGCGGAGACGAACGCGGAGCCGCCGACGTTATCGCCCGAAGTGGTCAGGTCGTAGTTCTGGTCCTGGTTGACCTGCTCGACCAGGCTCATCAGCTTGGCCGCACCGAGTTCCGGATCGGCTTCTTCCAGGTGGCCGTGGAAGTCGGTGAAGTTGGACACCGAGAAGCTGACCTTGTCCTCGGCGAAGGCGGCCGGAGCACCCTGGAGGGCGACGGCGGTGACGGTGGTAGCCGCCACGAGGCGGCCAATGCGACGGAAGTTACTCATGGGAGTTCTCCTGCGAGACTTGGGAAAAGGGACTAGAGACAAATCCCTTTATAAACCCGTAATCAAGCCGGCGCAGCGCCCGCGAAGTTGGGCCGCGGCTTCCCCTGCGGTGTTAACCTGACCGCGGCGAAGAGTTCACCTACCAGTCACCGGACGGGGGCAGTGCGCTCTCCCCTGTCGCTACTTCTTTGGTCGCTGGCCCCGCGGTGCGCGCGGGGTTAGGCGGTGACGCGGTAGACGTCGAAGACGCCCTCGGTGTTGCGCAGCGTGGTCATCAGCTGGCCCAGCTGCTTGGTGTCGGAGACCGAGAAGGTGAACTTCAGTGTCGCGATGTGATCGTCGCCGCGGTTCGAGGTCATCGACAGCACGTTCAGGTTTTGATCGCTAAAGATCCGCGTGATCTCGAACAGTAGGCCCTGGCGGTCCAGCGCCTCCAGCTGCAGCGTGGCGGCAAAAGCGCCCGAGGCGGAATTGCCCGTGGCCCAGGAGACGTCCATCATGCGCTCCGGCTGGCTGCGCAACTTTTCCGCGTTGGTGCAGTCCACGCGGTGCACGGAGACCCCGCCACCGCGGGTGACAAAACCGAAGATCTCGTCGCCAGGGACGGGCTGGCAGCACTTGGCCATCTTGGCCATCACGTCCGGGCTTCCTTCCACCAGGATGCCGGTGCCCGAAGAGGAATCCTCCGTCTCCTTGGTGCGGGAATTCTCCAGCGCCGACAGCGGGGTGCGGTCCGCTAGGGCCTCGACGGCGTCGTCTCGGTCGCCGAACAGGGAGGTCAGCTGGTTGGCCACGTGCTGGGCGGAGACATTGCCCGAGCCGATGGCCGTGTACAGCGAATCCACGTCCGGGTAGTGCAGCTGCTTGGCCACCTGCTTCATCGAGCTAGCCGTAAACAGCCGGTAAAGCGGCAAGCCGCCGCGCTGGACCTCCGTGGCCAGGGCGTCGCGGCCGGCCTCGAGGTGCTCTTCCCGGCGCTCCTTGGCGAACCACTGCCGCACCTTCGCCTTCGCGCGCGGCGAGACCAAAAACTCCTGCCAGTCACGCGACGGGCCGGCGTTGGCGTCCTTGGAGGTAAAGATCTCAACCTTGTCGCCGGATTTCAGCGTAGACTCCAGCGCCACCAGCTTGCCGTTGACCTTCGCCCCGATACAGCGGTGACCGACTTCGGTGTGCACCGCGTAGGCGAAGTCGACCGGCGTGGACCCGGCCGGAAGGTTGATGACATCCCCCTTCGGGGTGAACGCGAAAATCTGCTTGGCGGACAGGTCGTAGCGCAGGGAGTCCAGGAAGTCGTTCGGATCGGCGGCTTCCTTCTGCCAGTCGAGCAGCTGGCGCATCCACGCCATCTGGTCGACCTCTTCCTGGTGGCCTGAGTTTTTACCCTTGGTCTCCTTGTAGCGCCAGTGCGCAGCCACGCCGAACTCGGCGTTGTAGTGCATCTCGTGCGTGCGCACCTGCACCTCCAGCGAGGAGCCGCCATCGGCCAGCACCGTGGTGTGCAGCGACTGGTAGACGCCGAAGCGCGGCGAGGAGATATAGTCCTTGAACCGGCCCGGCAGCGCCGAGTAGAGGGCGTGGACAACGCCAATGGCGGCGTAACAGCTGTTGATGCCCTCGACCAGGATGCGGATACCCACCAGGTCAAAGATCTCGTCGAAGTCGCGGCCGCGCACGATCATCTTCTGGTAGATGGACCAGTAGTGCTTCGGCCGGCCCATCACCTCAGCCTGGATGCCGTTCTCCTTGAGCGCGGCGCCGACCTCTTCCTTGATCTGCTTCAACGCGCGGTCGCGCGACGGGGCGCGGGCGGCCACCATGCGCACGATCTCGTCGTACTTCTTCGGGTACAGGATGGCAAACGCCAAATCCTCGAGCTCCCATTTAACGCTCGCCATGCCCAGACGGTGCGCCAACGGGGCGATGACGTCGAGAGTCTGGCGGGCCTTTTTCGCCTGCTTCTCCGGCGGCAGGAAGCGCATGGTGCGCATGTTGTGCAGGCGGTCGGCGACCTTGATGACCAGCACACGCGGGTCTTGGGCCATGGCCACGATCATCTTGCGGATGGTCTCCGCCTCAGCGGCAGCGCCCAGCGCGACCTTGTCCAGCTTCGTCACGCCGTCGACGAGCCGGGCGACCTCGGGGCCGAAATCACCGGTCAGGTCCTCGAGGGAATAGTCCGTGTCCTCCACCGTGTCGTGCAGGAGAGCGGCGGCCACCGTGGTGGTGTCCATGCCGATCTCCGCGGCGATGGTAGCCACCGCCAGCGGGTGCGTAATATACGGGTCCCCCGACTTGCGCATCACGCCCTCGTGCAGGCGCTCGGCGGTTTCGTAGGCGTTGTTCAGCAGCTCCACGTCTGCCCGCGGATGGAACTCGCGGTGGATGGACAGCAAAGGCTCCAAGACCGGATTAACCTTGGTCCGCCCACCCGTCAGGGAACGAGCCAGGCGGGCGGACATGCTGCGCATGCTCGACCCAGCGGGGCGTTTCGCCGGTTTATCGTGAGTCATTACGCGCCCCTTTCCGAACTAAACTACTAATTAGTTCAGTCTAGCGCTTAATTCTCCTCAGGTGTGCGTAAGACCACCAAAGGCGTTCCCGCAAGCCGCTCGCGCCCGCCCAGGCCGTCGACCTCGATGACCACGACGTTGCCAACGACCTCGGCGCCGGCCTGTTCCAGCAGCTGGCGGGCGCCAAAGAGGGTGCCGCCGGTGGCCAGAACGTCATCGACCAGGGCAATCTTCTTGCCCTTGAGCTCCGCGCCGTTGGCGGGAATCTCCAACGCGGCGGTGCCATACTCCAGCTCGTACTCGGTGTGTAGGACCGGTGGCGGCAGCTTGCCCGCCTTGCGGATGGCCAGGATCCCCACGCCCATCTTGTAGGCGACAGCCGAGCCCAACAGGAACCCGCGGGCATCCAGCCCACCGATCATCTCGGCGCCGAGTTCCTCGCAGGCCTCGGCCAGGCCGTCGACCACGACGCTGAAGGCATCCGCGTCGGCCAGCACTGGGGTCAGGTCTTCGAAGAGGACGCCCGGCTCCGGGAAATCCTGGACGTAGCGGATCTTGTCTTGTAGGGCTTCATTAGCGTTGGAGTACTCAGAACTCACTTAATTATCCTTCGATTTCGATTCGGTGGCGCCTTCGGGGATCAGCGCCCACCTGTCCATATTCCAACCGATTCCCGACAACCCAGTGTACGGTACCACGTGTTTGACATCGTTGCGGACCACGAAGGTCTTCGGCTGGGCAGCCAGCGGGATGGTCCGCACCGTCTGCCACTGCTCAGCCTCGGCCTTGTTGAGCTCTTCCACGTTCGAAATCCGCGGCTCCACGGTCGAGAACTCCGTGAGTGGATCGATGGGGCCCAAGAAGGCGTCGATAGCCGGCATACCTGTTTCTGGGTCCGGGTTGAGCATGTACTGCGAGGTGTTTTCCGCGCTCACGTCCTCGACCGTGATCCCGGCCGACTGGCAGGTCTCCGCGATCTTTTCCACCATGGCGGCAAGGCGCTCGTTGGGGCCTAGGTAACCGATGCGGATGGTCTGCCCGCTCAGCGTCTGCGCGATGGCGTTGTCGGTGCCCACGTGCGGCTCGGTGGCCCGCTTCAGGTACTTGCTGATGGGGTCGTTGTGCCGCAGCACGTGCTGGTAGACGGGCGGGACCTCCACCCCGGATTCGGTGGAGCTGAGCTTGGCGAGCGCGGCCTGGTCGATGCACTCGGAAAACGCCCGCCGCGGTTCTTCCTGGGCGAATAGACCGTACTCCGACAGAACCAGCGACTCGGTCAGATCGCCGACAACCGGCTCGATCTCGTAGGGGTTATCGTCCGCGTCGCGGTCCAGCCAGGCGGGGTTCGCCTCACGGGAGTCGACCACGCCGAGGGTCCCGGCGTCCTTCAGCGCACCGGAATCCGCGTCCGCGGGCCAGACGGCCACCGGGGCGATTTCGGCCTCGTCACCGAAGAAGTGCGGGTTGCGTTCCAGGACCACTTCCCCGCTCTCACCGACGTGGTCGATGACGTACGGGCCGAAGGAGACCTGCAGCTCCGGATCGAATTCGGCCAGCTGGAAGTCGAAGCGCCAGATGCGCGCGACCTCCTCCAGCACCGTGGGATCCTGCGAGTACAAGGCGTTGGTCAGCTCCTGGGAGTCCATCCCCACCTTCTTGGCGATGGCGTGGGCCGGCATGACCGTGCCCGGCCCGAACAGGCCGCGCCAGCGCTGGCCCGTGCCGGGCGCGAAGACCACCTCGAAGACCTTGTTCTCCGGCGCACACTTGAACTGTTGGATGTCGTGGGCCAGCGGCATGTGGGAGCCGAAGGTTTCCTGCATGGTGCCGGCCGTGTACGCCAGTAGGTAGTCCACGCAGGTCACCGGCTGTCCGTCAGAGAATTGCGCGTCATCGCTGAGCGTGTAGACCACCGACTTGGATTCGTCCTCAGAACCCGGGTTTACCTCCTGGGTATTGACCAGGTCCGTGTTGGGGATCATCTGGCCGCGCGGGCCCGGCACGAAGGCGGCCGGGTACAGGCGGCTGGACAGCTGCGCCACGCTGCCGGCCGAGCCGAAGGCGGTGCCGGCGTTGGTGGTCACCAGCTCCGAGGAGGTCTGGTAGCCGAAGTGGTCGCTGGAGGTCTTACCTTCTTCCTCGGCGGGCTCGTCGCTCTGCCCACACGCCGCCAGGCCTAGGGTCAGGCTGGTGGCCACCGCCGCGGCTGCCAGCCGCCCCAGCGCTGGGTATTTCTGGACTCCACTTCCCATGACGGGCTTACTCCTACCTGGAACTAGCAATTAGAAAACCCGGGGTGCAATGCCCCGGGGAAAGAAACTGACCGTGAACTACCTGGGCCGGGCTATTGCCCCGGGCGCCAGGTGGCGCCGGAACCGGAAGTGCCTTCGCCCGGGCGCGGGCCGTGGTCCTCGTCGGGCTCGGCGATGTCGTCGTTGGCCGAGGCTGTGACCGGGGAGGCCACGGTGCGCTTCGCGCCGCCTTCCTCAGCCAGGGTGTTCTCATCAACCTCGCCGGAGCGGTAGCGATCCACCTCGGCGTTGTGCCGGCGGAACTCCTTCTTCCGGTTGACCATGCTGACCAGCAACGGGGTGGCCAGGAACAGCGAGGAGAAAATGCCCTCGATGACACCGATGAGCTGGATGAGCGCCAGATCCTTGAGCGTGCCGATGCCCATCAGCCAGACTGCGACCACGAACAGGGCGATAATCGGCAGCGCCGAAATCACGGAGGTGGAAATCGAACGCATCACCGTCTGGTTGATGGCCAGGTTGGCCTGTTCGCCGTAGGTGTGTTTGCGCTGCCCCAAAATGCCCTGGGTGTTCTCGTTGACCTTATCGAAGACGATGACGGAGTCGTAGATGGAGAACGTCAGGACGGTCAGCAGACCGATGATTACCGCCGGGGAAACCTCGAGCCCGAACAGGGCGTAGATGCCGGCGATGATGACGCCGTCGACGATCAGCGCGAGGATGGCCGCGAAAGCCATCGTGCGCTGCAGGCGAATAGCCACGTAAACCGTCGCCGCGATGAGGAAGACCAGCATCGCGATGATCATGCGCTCGGTAATCGAGGAGCCCCAGGACTCAGACACGGTGGAGGTGCCGATGGCGTCCGGGGTGGCCTCGCCCTCGGCGTTTTCCGGCTGGTACTCCTCGTAGATGGCCTGGCGGGCGCTGTCGACCTGCTCCTGGCTCAGCCGCTCGGAGGTGATCTCCAGCGTCTCTGAGGCGCCGGAGCCGACGATCTGGACCTGCTCGGGCTCCACGCCGGTGGCTTCCTCGAAGGTCTGGCCGACCTCCTCTTCCACCAGATCCGCGGCCGGCATGGTTACGGTGGTGCCGCCCTCGAAGTCCAGCGAGAGGCTGAAGCCGCGGATGAGGATCGCGGCGATGGACACGACCAGCAGGCCGATGGTGATCGAGTACCACAGCTTGGTCCGGCCGATGAAGTCGATACCGCCCTCGTCGGAGTAGAGGCGATCCAACCGGGAAATCTTGTTCTTAGCCATTAGTTGTTCTCCTCGCCCTGCTCGGTGCGCTTATTACGCGCGGTGCGCTCGGTCTGCCCAGGCGTCGTGTCTGAAGTATCCGCGGTCTGTTCGCCGCGCGGATGCGTCTTACCATAGTGGCCCTTCGCCCGGTTTTCCTCAGCCAGCGCGAAAATGCCGCCCAGGCCGTTCATGGACGGCTTGGCAAAGACCGGCTTGCGGGCGGCCAGCATCATCAGCGGCGCAGTGATGAGGAAGGAGACGACCAGGTCGAAGACGGTGGTCAGCCCCAGGGTGAAGGCAAAGCCCTTGACCTCGCCGATGGCCAGGAAGTAGACGACCACGGAACCGATTAGTGTCACCGCGTTACCGGTGACGATGGTGGTCCGCGCCCGCTCCCAGGCCTTGGTGGTGGCCGAGCGGAAGGTGCGGCCTTCCAGGATCTCGTCCTTGATGCGCTCGTAGTAGACCACGAAAGAGTCAGCCATGGCGCCGACACCGATGACCAGGCCGGCGATGCCGGACAGGTCCAGCGAGTAGCCGACCCAGCGGCCCAGCAGCACCAGGGAGCCGTAGGTCAGGGCCATGGCGCCGACCAGCGTCAGGAAGGAGACGAAGGCGAAGGCGCGGTAGTAGTAGATCGAGTAGGCCAGGACCAGAATCAGGCCGACCAGGCCGGCGATGAGGCCGGCCTGCAGGGCGGCGTGGCCCAGCGACGGCGGGACCGTCTCGGTCGTGCCGCCCGGCTCGCCGTTTTCACCCACGAAGGACAGCGGCAGCGCGCCGTAGCGCAGGTTGTTGGCCAGCGACTGGGCTTCCTCCTGGCTGAAGTCGCCGGTGATCGAGGTGGCCGAGCCGTACGGGGTCGCGCCCTGAATCTGCGGCGCGGAAATGACTCCGGAGTCCAGGGTGATGGCGATCTGCTTCTGCAGGTACTCCTCGGTCAGCTTCGCCCAGGTGGCCGAGCCGTTCGGGCCGTCGCCGGTCTGGAAGGAGAAGCTGATCTGCATCTGGCCGGTCTCGGGGTTCAGACCACCGTCGATCGGGGAATCCGTGTCGATTTCCGAACCGGTCAGGCGGGTGCCGTTCGGATCCTCGACGCCGTCCAGCAACGGGGCCGGATCCAGGATGTACGGCATGCCCTGCGAGTAGTCACAGGTAACCAACGGCTTGGCGGGGTCGTCCGCGCCCGCCAGAGGATCCGTGTCCTGGGTGCAGGTCATCAGGGCCGAGGCCGCAGAAAGCGTGGTCGGGTCCTCCGACTGGCGGTCCTTGAGCAGCATCTCGGTCATCTCGTCGCGGCGTTCCGCCTGCTCCAGGGAGTTCTCCGGCTCCGGCAGCGGCTCGGCGCTGACTTTCTTCTCATCCACCTTGGTGTTGTTGGACCCCTGCCCCTCGGCCTGCTCGTTGGCCTGGTTGATGGCGTCGGTCACGCGCTTGAGAGACTGGTTTGCCTCGTCTTCCGAGAGCACGCCGTATTTCACCCAAAGGTTGGCCATGTCTTCCATCTCCGGCAGCAGCTTGGTCATGTCCGGGGTGGGCTGTTCGGCCACCGGGCGGAAGAGCAGCTGGGAGGTCTGGCCGACCGACTGCGCTTCCTGGGTGTCCTCGCCCGGGACGGTAATCACCAGCGTGTTGCCGTTGATGACCACCTCGGAGCCGGACACGCCCATGCCGTTGACGCGCTGTTCCAGAATCTCGCGGGCCTGCTGCAGCTGGTCCTGGGTGGGTTCTTCGCCCTGCGGGACCAGCGTCACGCGGGTACCACCCTGCAGGTCGATGCCGAGCTTGGTGCTGGCGGCGCGATCGCCAGTAAAGAATACGAGCGCCCACACCGCCAGAAGAATGACGACGAAGAGCATGATGGCGCGCTTGGGCCATTTCCTACTGGCGTTGTTGATGGCGCCTTTGTGAGGAGCGGACACGAATTCAATCTCCTGTGCATTGCAAGTTACAGGGCTAAGTAAAAATCGCTGCCTTTAACGAAGTAAAGGAGCGAACACGATCCATCATGGTACGTGATATCCGTGGCAAAACCTCAACAGGTCGCCAGAAAAGGGCCCAGGTGTGATCATGACAACGATCACAGTAGGGACCAAGATAGAAAAATCCGCCTGCCGCCGGCGCGCGCTAGGCATGTCTTCGACAGGCGGCGGACGGAATAAGGCTCGCCGGGGTGCGGGCGTTTTTAGTTCTTCTCGTCCGGGTTAACCGGCTTGTCTTCGGGGTGGACATCAGTCTGCTGCGGCTCGGCCGGGGCGTCGCCCACTGGGTTCGGGGCGGTATTCGCCGCGCGCAGGATACCCATCTTGTCGACGGTGATAACCATGCCACGGGCGACCTCCAAGTCGATATCCCCTTCGCGCACCGCGGTCACGGTGCCGTGGATGCCGCCGGCGGTCACGACGCGCTTGCCCGGGGTCAGCGCGGCCTGGAAGGTCGCGACTTCCTTCTGACGCTGGCGCTGCTTGCGCATAGCGAAGAAGGTGGGCAGAACTAAAAGGACAACGAGGACGATAAATAGTACTAGTTCCATACCGATCCAGTGTGCCAGAATTTTCAGTTTAGCTGTTAATCAAACGCCGTTGAGCAGCAAGAATCTATTAAAACAGGCCAATCGCCCCGTCGGGCGGGGTCAGCCCCAGGTGTTGCCAGGCCGCCGCCGTGGCCACGCGCCCGCGGCCCGTACGGGCGATCATGCCGGCGCGCACGAGGTAAGGCTCGCAGACCTCCTCCACCGTGGAGGGCTCCTCCCCCACGGCAATCGCCAGAGTGTTCACGCCGACGGGCCCGCCGTTGTGGCCCTCAATGAGCGCGTGGAGCACTGCCCGGTCCAGGCGGTCCAGGCCCATCTCATCCACGTCGAAGACGGCCAAGGCGCCCTGGGCGGCCGCCAGGTCGATCTCGCCGTCGCCGTTGACCTCGGCGAAGTCGCGCACGCGCCGCAGCAGGCGGTTGGCAATACGCGGGGTGCCGCGCGAGCGCGAGCCAATCTCCACCGCCGCCTCCCGCGTGATCTCCACGTCGAGGATCTGAGCGGCGCGCTTGATGACCCGGGTAAGATCCGCGGTGTCGTAGAACTCCATCTGCGCGGTGAAACCGAAGCGGTCCCGCAGCGGGCCGGTCAGCATGCCGGCGCGGGTGGTGGCACCCACCAGGGTGAACGGCGGGATCTCCAGCGGGATGGAGGTCGCACCCGGGCCCTTGCCCACGATGACGTCGATCCGGAAGTCCTCCATCGCCATGTACAGCATTTCCTCGGCTGGACGGGCGATGCGGTGGATCTCATCGATAAACAGCACGTCGCCCTCCATGAGGTTGGAGAGCATGGCGGCCAAGTCTCCGGCGCGCTCGAGAGCCGGGCCCGAGGTCATCCGCAGGCTGGTGCCCAGCTCCTGGGCGACGATCATCGCCATGGTGGTCTTGCCCAACCCGGGCGGGCCGGACAGCAGCACGTGGTCCGGGGTCACCCCGCGCTTCTTCGCGCCCTGCAGCACCAGGGAGAGCTGCTCGCGGACTTTGGGCTGCCCGATGAACTCGTCCAGGCTCTTCGGGCGCAGGGAACGCTCGATGTCGCGCTCGCCCTGCTGCGCGTGCCCGTCGACGTCGTCGTTGCGCCGATCCGCGGCCTGCGCGCTGCCCTGGCGCGCGGCCTCCAGCCCGTCGGGCAGCTGGAACTCGGTGCGCTCAATATCTGACATGTTCTAACACCCTACCCGTCGCCAAACCCTGGCGTGCGCCTACTTATTTCTTCCCCAGCCGGGCCAGCGCGCTGCGCAGGACCACCGGCGTGGCGGCATCGGGCTGCTCGGCCACGATTGCCTCGACGGCCGCGGCCGCGGCCTTTTCCGTGAAGCCCAGGCCCACCAGCGCCTCGGTGACCTGCTGGACCACCGGCTCGTTGGCCGCGGGCACCCCGCCGACAGCCGCGCCGCCGCCCGCGACCGCACCGGCCCCGGCGAAGCCGGCCACCTTGTCCTTGAGCTCGAGCGCTAGCCGCTCCGCCATGCGCTTGCCCACGCCGGGGATGGTCTGTAGGCGCTTGGCATCCGACTGGCTAATCGCCTGCGCCAGCTCGTTGGCCTCCAGCACCGAAAGCGCGGCCAGCGCCAGCTTCGGACCGAGACCGGAGACGGACTGCAGCAGGTGGAACATCTCGCGGTCCTCGGCGGCGCCAAAGCCGTAGAGGGTCATGGAGTCTTCCTTGACCACCATGGAGGTCAGCACGAAAGCCTCCTCCCCGCGGGTCAGCCGCCCAAGAGTAGGCGGGGCGGCGTGCACCAGGTAGCCCACGCCCTGGCATTCGATAACGGCGTGATCTAGCGCGATGGAGATGACCTCTCCGCGCAGCGATGCAATCATGGCGAGGGCTTTCCTTTCTTCCCGGGTGGAGTTCTAGGAGACAAAGTGTTCTTAAAGTTTCGGGCGGTTGGGGCTTAAAAGTCGCGGGGCTAACCTGACTGCGCCGAGCGGGCGCGCGCCAGGGATTGCTGTTGGGCCTGCCGCTGGGCTTGGGCCCTTTCCCGCACCTGCTCGGCGCGGGCGAGGGCCGGGGCGCGCCAGCAGTGACTGACGGCGAGCGCTAGCGCGTCGGCGGCATCGGCCGGCTTGGGCGGATCGCTAAGCCCCAGGATACGGGTGATCATGGCGGTCATCTGCTTCTTGTCAGCGCGGCCGTTGCCGGAGACGGCCTTCTTGACCTCCGAGGGGGTGTACATGTGCACGTCCAGGCCGCGCTCGGCGGCCGCGAGCACCAGGACCCCGACGGCGTGGGCGGTCTGCATGACCGTGGAAACATTGCCGCGTTCGAAGACGCGCTCGATGGCCACGACGTCCGGTTGGTACTCGTCCATCCACTCCGCCACGGCCTTCGACAGGCGCAGCAGGCGCTCAGTGAGGTCCTTGTCCGCGGGCGTGCGCACGACGCCGACGGAAATGGGGATGACGGCGCGGCCCCGGCCCGCCTGCACGACCGACAAGCCGCAGCGCGTCAGCCCCGGGTCGATGCCCATGACGCGTAAGCCTTCCAAGTTCACCGGCCACCTCCGTCACACATATGTTCTAGTACCTCATCACGCATACTACACGCGCTACGTCCGGACGGCCAGCCTGGGTGCCCCGGTGGGTCAGCCCGGTGCAGACAAGACCAAGGGCAGCCGCGGCAAGAAATTCTCGCCCCGACTGCCCCATTGCCAGGCCCTTAAGCCCCGGGCCGGCTTACTAGTCCTCGAGCTCGGCCAGGACCTCGTCGCTGAGATCCATGTTGGTGTAGACGTTCTGCACGTCGTCGGAGTCTTCCAGCGCGTCGATGAGGCGGAAGATCTTCTTGGCATCGGCCGCGCCGAGCGGGACCTCGACGGACGGGCGGAAGTCGGTGTCAGCGTCCTCGACGGAAATCTCCGCCTCCTCCAGGGCGCTGCGCACCGCGCGCACGTCGGCGGGCTGGCAGGTGATTTCGAACTGCTCGCCGCGGTCGTTGACCTCTTCGGCACCGGCCTCGAGTACGGCCAGCAGCAGGTCGTCCTCGGTCAGTTCGCCCTTCTTCACAAATACGACGCCGACGCGCGAGAACATATAAGACACGGAACCGGACTCGCCCAGGTTGCCGCCGTTTTTCGTCATGGCGGTGCGCACCTCGGTGGCCGCGCGGTTGCGGTTATCGGTCAGGCACTCAATCAGCATGGCCACGCCGTTGGGGCCGTAGCCCTCGTACATGATGTTTTCCCAGTCGGCACCGCCGGCTTCCTCGCCGGAGCCGCGCTTGCGGGCGCGCTCGATGTTGTCGTTAGGGACGGAGGCCTTCTTGGCCTTCTTGATCATGTCGTCCAGCGTCGGGTTGGCCGCGGGATCGCCGCCACCGGTACGCGCCGCCACCTCGATGTTTTTAATCAGCTTGGCGAATTCCTTGCCGCGCTTGGCGTCGTTGGCAGCTTTTTTATGCTTGGTCGTCGCCCATTTAGAGTGGCCGGCCATAAGGTGTGCCCCTTCCTAGTTGGTTTTAACTAACGTGATTATACGTGCCGAGGCCACCGGGTCTGAATAAGACCTCGCCCAGATCACCTACTCGGTCATTCCTTCAGCCACCGGATGAGGCCTTCCTGGTTGACTTGAGCAACCAGAGCGCCATCCTGGCGGAAGACCCGCCCCTGGGCGAAACCGCGCCCGCCGCCGGCGAACGGAGAATCCTGCTCGTAAAGCAACCACTCATCCACTTTAAGCTCGTCGAAGAACCACAGGCTGTGGTCGAGGCTGGCCATCTGCACGCGGGCGTCGGGGTGCGAAATCAGCGTCGAGTTGAGCAAGGTCATATCCGACAGGTAGGACAGCGCCACCTGGTTCAGGTCCGGGTCGTCGCCCAGCCCGGCATTGTAGCGGAACCAGATGTGCCGCGCGCCGGCGCCATATTTGTCCTGGGCGTGGTGGGAGTTGTCGTACTCGTCGGGGACCATCACAACGTCCCAGTCGCTCCACTCCCCCAGCACAATGCGCGAGGTCGACGGCCAGTCCGCCGCGTGGTCGCGGCACTCCTCCGGGCCTGGCACGTCCGGCAGCTGCGCGGCGTGTTCCGGGCCCTGGTCGCCGGGGCGGCGGAAGCTGACCAGCATCTCCACGATCTCCTTGTCGCCCTGCCAGCCGGTGACCCGACGGTGGCTGAAGGTGCGCCCGTCA
Source organism: Corynebacterium sp. HMSC04H06 (assembly GCF_001815935.1). Lineage (GTDB taxonomy): Bacteria > Actinomycetota > Actinomycetes > Mycobacteriales > Mycobacteriaceae > Corynebacterium. The sequence continues at coordinate 29,115 of NZ_KV823414.1, read as the reverse complement.
CGGACGGTGTGCACGGTGAAGTCGATGGGCTCGGCGGACAGCCCGCCGCCGACGAAATACGCGTGCAGCGAGTTCGCCGTCTTTGCCTCGACCGTTTGCTGCGCCGACTGCAGCGCCTGGCCGATAACCTGACCGCCGAAGGTGCGCTGCATCTCCGAGGGCACGCCCGGACCAAGGTAGTGCCCATCGCCCAAGTCGGACAACTCAATTACCTGACGAAACGACACCGAAAGCTCCCTTCTCCTCCAGGTGGGCGCTGCCGCGCGAGGGCGCGCGGGGCGGTCGGCCGGTGCAGGTGCGGTGTGGCACCGACCGGAGGACTATGACGCCCACCACATATACGGCTGCCCACCTTACCCGGTGGCGCCAGCCTCCGTAAGATGGTCGGGCGATGACTCCCCAGAAACTACACCTGTCCGCCGCTGTGCTCGAGATGTTCACCTGGACCCTCCTGCTGGTGGGTATGGCCCTGAAATACTCCGGCGTCACCGAGGCCGTCGTCCCCGTCGCCGGCAGCATCCACGGCTTCGGGTTCTTGAGCTTTGCGGTAATGACCTGCCTGATTTGGATCAACAACCGCTGGCCGGTTGGGATCGGTCTCCTAGGCTTGGCCGTTTCCGCCATCCCTTTCGCCGCCCTGCCCTTCGCGCTGTGGACCGCACGCCGCGGACTGGTGTCCGGCGGGTGGCGCTACCGCGACACCGACAGCGGGGCTACCCCCGCCGGGCCCGCCGATGCCCTGTTGGCGCAGGCGGTGCGCCACCCCGTGCGCTCTATCCTGTTGGCGGTAGTGGTTATTGCTATCGTATTTGGAGTCCTCGTGACGCTGGGGCCGCCGGTCGATGTCGAAGAAATCCTCCGCGGCTCTTAAGCTCGTCGGATCTTCGGCGGGCCCTCGCGGCGCTTTACGCGCCAGTTTCTGACCGTGTTGTGCTCTATCTTGTGATGATGAAAAGACTTTTGAATAATGACTAAGCTCCTGCGGGCAGGCGGTGTCCTTCGCCGCGTCCCGGCCGTGTGGGCCGGCTGGGTGCTCGCGCGCCTGTGCCTGGCTTTGCTCATCAAACTCAACCACTCGCCGCGGGGCGATCTTTTCTACTACCACGTGGCGATCTTCGGCTCGAACCCGCAGGATATGACCGAATACCCGCACGCCGGGACTTGGCCGACTTTCCTGGCCGCCTGGCTTGGCGGCAGCGAGATCATGGCCTTCATGTTCGTCTTCGCCCTTGTCTGCCTAGCCTGCGACGCCGCCTACCTGGCCGCCCTCCTCCACCGGCACGACAAGCGCCCGACCGCCTTTGCCGCGGCCTGGTTCTGGGTGCTGTTCGGGCTGGCCGCCGGCCACGTCTTCCTCATGCGCCTGGACATCTTCCCCGGGCTCGCGGTCGGCCTCGCGGCGCTTGTTATCCACCGCTGGCCGGCGCTGTCCTCCAGCCTCATCGCGCTCGCCTGCGCGATGAAACTGTGGCCAGGCGTGCTCGCCGCCGGGCTGGTCGGGCGCTTTTCCAGCGCCCGCGCCTGGCTGCGGGTGCTGACCTTCGGGGTCTCCCTGGTAGCCTTCGCCGGCGTCACGCTGCTCGCGGGCGGCTGGGAGCGCCTGACCAGCCCCCTGGACTACCAGAACGTGCGCGGCCTGCAGATCGAGTCCATCGCGGCCACGCCCTTCATGTGGGACGCCTACCGGCACCCGGGGAATTACGACATCGGCATTGCGCCGTCAAAGTCCTTCGAGATCGCCGGCGCGGGCACCGACGGCGCGGTGCAGGCAACCACCTGGGCCATGGGCATTATCATCGCCTTCGCGCTGCTGTGGGCGCTCTACCGCTTCATCTGGGGCGGCTGGAGCCCGCAGACCACCATCGCCTGGGCCGCCGTCATCGTGCTGGGCCTTATAGTGACCAACAAGGTCTTCTCCCCGCAGTACATCATCTGGTTCGGCCCGCTCGTCGCGGTCGCCCTGCGCACGACGACGCCGGGAAGTGCGCGCCGCAAACTGGTGGCAGCCTTGAGCGTTATGACGGTGGTCTGCGCGGGCCTGGGGACCTTCATCTACCCCTTCGGCTATGACTATCTCTGGAATTTCGTGGGCGAGCAGCTGGCGCCCGTGGCCGCCTTGGTCGCGCGCAACGGATTGGTCGTGGTCATGTTCGTGCTCGCGCTGGCGTGGTGGGCACTCGAGCTGCGCGCCCAAGTGCTAGAAGGCCGTCAGATCGAAGAACTCGGGTAGCCGGGCGGTGCCGCCCAACCGGAAGGTGCGCACGAGGGGGCGCAGGCGTAGGGCGCGGGTGTCCGCCACGGCCTCGTTGTAGAAGCGGTGGGCCAGCTGGACACGCACCTCGGCGTCGACCAGCTGCGCCGGCGGCGGCTCGCACACGCGGCGGATCTCCTCGCCCAGGCGGTGCTCGAGGTCGCTACGCTGGGTGAACTGGCCCGGCACCAGGGCGGTCGCCTCGGCCTGCGCGCTGGCCTCGGCCAGCCGGGGCTCGAGTGCCGCCGCCACCGCCGCGCGCCTATCCAGCGCCGCCTGCAGCTGGGCCAACGCCGCGTCCGTGCGGATGTGCAGGGTGTTAAGCCGCTGGGCCGTGAAATAGGCCCAGAGCATCACCCCGGTCACCACCACGGCGACCGCCACGAGCAAGGCGGTACCCATCTACTTCACCTGCACTTTCGATCCGTCCTGCACGGTCTCGTAGACCGCCATCACCTGGGCTGCCACATGATCCCAGTCATAGGTAAGCGCCCGGCGGGTGCCGGCGGCGGTGAGCCTGTCGCGCAACTCAGGGTTGTCCAGCACGTGGTTGAGCTGCCGGGCCAGCGCTGAGGCATCGCCGTTGGCAAAGAGCAGGCCGGCCGGCTCCGCGGATTCGACGTCGCAGACCGCCGCGAAGGCCTCGAGGTCACTGGCAACGACCGCGCAGCCGGCCGCCATGGCCTCCACCAACACGATGCCGAAGGACTCGCCGCCGGTATTCGGCGCGACGTAGATATCCGCCCGGCCAAGGATCTCAGCCTTCTCCGCGTCGGTGACGCGGCCGACGAAGTCCACCCCGTCGACCTCGCGGGCCCGTCCCCCGCCCATCACGGTCACCCGCACCTCCCGGTGGACCTCGGGCAGGGCCGCTAAGAGGATGTCCAGGCCCTTGCGCGGCTCATCCAGCCGGCCCAAAAAGACGATCTCAGGGCGCGGGACTGCCCGCTGCGCGTCCTCCTGCGCCTGGCGGGAGCGCGCGTAGACGGACGTGTCCACCCCGTTGGGGATGAGCACTGGGTCGCCCCCGAGCTGCTCGACCTGCCAGCGCCGCGCCATCTCGGAAACCGCGATCCCGCCACGGACCTTCTCCAGCATCGGCGCCAAGATCGGCTTGGCCAGGGTCAGGAGCGTCGAATTCGCAGCAGACGCGTGATACGTCGCCACTATAGGCCCGGTGGCCAGATAGAGCGCCACCATGGAATAGCTCGGCGAGTTCGGCTCGTGGATGTGCAGCACGTCGAAGTTTCCTTCGGTGACGAACTCGCGCAGCCGGCGAAAGACCTGCGGGCCGATGGCCAGGCGGGCCACGGAGCCGTTATAGGCGATCGGCACCGACCGGCCGCCCTTGACCACGAAATACGGCAGCTCGGTCTCCTCGGCCGCGGGCCCGATGACACGCACGTAGTGCCCCTGCTCCAGGTAGACCGTCGCCAGGTCAAGGATGTGCGCTTGAACCCCGCCGGGTTCGTCGAAGGAATAGGGGCAGACGATGCCAATCCGCATAGGGGCTTACCTCCCGTCCTTCTCGGCCTCGGCGCGGCGGATACGGTTGGCCCGCCGCCGCTCGACGTCGACGTTCCACTGCGGCTGCAACATGTGCCAGTCGGCCGGGTGCGCGGCGATATTGGCCGCGAAGCCGTCGGCCATGCGCTGGGTCGTTTCCGCCACGTCGGTCACCTCCAGCGCCGGCGCGCAGGACAGGCCCCAGCCATCCAAAGTGAACCAGGGGTGCACGACGTGCAGGCGCGCGCCCGTCTGGGCGGCCAGCAGCGCTGGGCCGGCGGCCATGGTTGCCGACTCCCCGAAAAACTCCACCGGCACGCCCGTGTGCGACAGGTCGCGCTCGGCCAACAGGCACACGATGCCCCCTGCCTCCAAGACCTCTTTCAGCCTGCCAAAGGGTGGCTCTGCCCCACCCGTGAGTGGCAGGACCTCGAAACCTAGGGACTCGCGGTAGTCCACGAAGGCATCGAAAAGCACCTCAGGCCGCAGGCGCTCGGCCACGGTGGTGAACTGGCCGTGCATGCCCACCAGGCAGACGCCGGCCATGTCCCAGTTGCCCGAGTGCGGCAGCGCCAGGATGACGCCGCGCCCGCGCGCCAGGCTGTCTTCTAGGTGTTCGCGGCCGACCAGGTCGCGTTGGAGGCGCGCGAGCAGGCCGGGGTCGTCGTGGATGGCCGGCAGCCGGAAGGCTTCCTTCCAGTAGCGCATGTAGGAGCGCATGGAGGCGCGCACCAGCTCGCGCGTGACGTTTTCGGCGCCCACGACGCGGGTCAGGTTGCGCCGCAGCTGGTCCATGCCGCGGCCGTGGTCGCAGGCTAAGTCCGCAATACGGTCAAACAGCCAGGTAGCCCACGCATCCGGCAGCCAGCGGACTACCCGCCAGCCGGCCAGATACCCGAGCGTCGAGAAATCAATTTCGCGAAAGAAAAACCGCGCCATCGCTGCCCCCCTAAAGTTGCGCTTGGTCGGCTACCTTGTCCTGCTTCATGGCCATGATAAGCCGCTGGTAGATGGTGAAAATCGAACCGATGGCTAGGATCCACAGGGAAATCGCCAGCGCGTTGGGCACGCCAAAGCCTTCTAGCCCCACGCCGACCAGGCCGATGATGAGCCGCTCGGGCCGCTCAATCAGCCCGCCGACCATGCGCAGCCCGGAGGCCTCGCCACGGGCCTTAACATAGGAGATGACCTGCGAGGAAACCAGCACGATAAGGCCGGCGGCCACGGTGGACGGGTGCGCGTCGACGGTATAGACCAGGTACCAGATAATCGCGGCAAACAGCGCGCCGTCGGTCACGCGGTCACAGGAGGCGTCCAGCGTCGCGCCAAAGGGTGTGCCCCCGCCGCGGATCCGTGCCATAGTCCCGTCGATCATGTCGAAGGCGGCGAAAAGGCCGGATAGCACTGCCGCCCAGACCAAGTGCCCGGAGGGGATCAACAACACCGAGATGGCGATGGTTACGATGGCGCCGACCGCGGTCACTGCGTTCGGGGTCAACCCGACCTTAAGAGCCGCTTTGGCTACCGGCTCCACCACCACCGCGGCTGGTTTCCTGCCGTGCACACTAAGCACGCGAATCCTCCTCGTCTATGTCCCGCCACGCTGCGGCCAAGAGACGGCGCGTCTCCTGCAACAGCTGCGGCAGTACTTTAACCCCATCCAGGATAGTCATAAAATTGCTATCTCCCGGCCACCGCGGCACGACGTGCATGTGTAGGTGGTCTCCTACCGATCCGCCGGAAGCCTTACCTAGGTTAAGCCCCACGTTGACGGCCTCCGGCCGCGACACCCGCTTGAGGACGCGAATTGCCTTTTTCACAAAGGCCATCATCTCGGTGGTCTCAGATTCGGTGAGGTTTTCCAGCTGGGATTCCTTGCGGTAAGGCACCACCATGAGGTGGCCCGCGTTGTAGGGGAAGAGGTTCAGCAGCGCGTAGACCTCCTGCCCGCGCGCGATGATGAGCCCGTCCTCGTCGCTGCCCTGCGGGGCTTCGACGAACGGGTCCGTCGACCGCTTCTGGATATAGGCCATGCGGTATGGGGCCCAGAGCCGCTCGAGGCGGTCGGGCTCGCCCGCCCCGGAGTCGACATAGACGGAGGGGGCGGGCTGTTCGGATTCCGCGTTTTGGCCACTAGCCACGGAGGTTGCCCTCGCTCGGCTGATCGTTGACCCGCTGGGTCACCCACTTGTCGATGAGATCGACGGCCTCGTCCACCGGCACGCCGTTGACCTGGGAACCGTCGAGGAAGCGGAAAGAGACCGCCCCGGCCTCGACGTCGCGGCGGCCGGCCAGCAGCATGAACGGGACCTTACCCGTGGTGTGGTTGCGGATCTTCTTCTGCATGCGGTCGTCCGAGGTGTCCACCTCAGCGCGGATGCCGCGGGAGCGCAGCTTGGCGGTGACATCCTCCAGGTAGGAGACGAACTCGTCCGCCACCGGGATGCCGATGACCTGCTGCGGAGCCAGCCAAGCCGGGAAGGCGCCGGCGTAGTGCTCCAGCAGGACGCCGAAGAAGCGCTCGATGGAGCCAAACAGCGCGCGGTGAATCATGATCGGGCGCTGCTTGGAGCCGTCCGGGGCGGTGTATTCCAGCTCGAAGCGCTCCGGCAGGTTGAAGTCCAGCTGCACGGTGGACATCTGCCAGGTACGGCCGATGGCGTCGCGCGCCTGCACCGAAATCTTCGGGCCATAGAAGGCCGCGCCCGCCGGGTCCGGGACCAACTCGAGGCCGGACTTAGTGGCCACGCGCTCCAGGATGCTGGTGGAGCGCTCCCAGATCTCGTCCGAGCCGACGAACTTGTTCGGGTCCTTGGTGGACAGCTCCAGGTAGAAGTCGTCCAGGCCGTAGTCCTGCAGCAGGGAGATGATGAACTCCAGCACCTTGGTCAGCTCGTCCTCGAGCTGGTCCTCGGTGCAGTAGATGTGGGCATCGTCCTGCGTGAAGCCGCGCGCACGGGTCAGGCCGTGGACCACGCCGGACTTCTCGTAGCGGTAGACCGTGCCGAACTCGAAAAGGCGCAGCGGCAGCTCGCGGTAGGAGCGCCCGCGGGAGGCGAAGATCAGGTTGTGGAACGGGCAGTTCATCGGCTTGGCGTAGTAGTCCTGCGGCTGCTTGGTACAGTTACCCTCCGCGTCGTACTCTCCGTCCAGCTGCATGGGCGGGAACATGCCGTCCGCGTAGAAGTCCAGGTGGCCGGACTTCTTGAACAGGTCACCCTTGGTGATGTGCGGGGTGTTGACGAAGGAGTAGCCGTCCGCCAGGTGGCGGCGCCGGGAGTGGTTTTCCATCTCCATGCGCACGATGCCGCCGTTCGGGTGGAAGACCGGGAAGCCGGAGCCGATTTCGTCCGGGAAGCTGAACAGATCCAGCTCCGCGCCCAGGCGGCGGTGGTCACGCTTTTCGGCCTCGGCCATCAGCGTCTGGTAGGCCTCCAGGGCCTCCTTGGACTCGAAGGCGGTGCCATAGATGCGCTGCAGGCCAGCCTTGGACTGATCGCCGCGCCAGTAGGCGGCCGAGGAGCGGGTCAACGCGAACGCCGGGATGTATTTCGTGGTCGGAAGGTGCGGGCCGCGGCACAGGTCGAACCACTCGACCTCGTTAGTGCGCGGGTTGACGTTGTCGTAGAAGGTCAGGTCGCCGGCGCCGATCTCGGCGGCCTCGTCCGAATCCGGGTCAACGTTGCCCTTGTCCTGGATGAGCTCCAGCTTGAAGGGCTCGTCGGCGAGCGCCTCGGCGGCCTGCTCCGGGCTCTCGTAGACCCCGCGGGTAAAGCGCTGGCCCGTCTTGATGATCTTCTTCATGCGCTTCTCGATGGCCTTGAGGTCCTCCGGGGTGAAGGGCTCCTCGGTCTGGAAGTCGTAGTAGAAGCCGTTCTCAATGGCCGGGCCGATGCCCAGCTTGGTGCCGGGGAACTCCGCCTGGACGGCCTGGGCCAGCACGTGGGCGCAGGAGTGGCGGACCACCGCGCGGCCCTCTTCCTCGCTGGCGGCGACGGGGGTGAAGGTCTGTTCGGTCTCCGGAACATGGGACAGGTCCTTGAGGTTGCCCTCGGCATCCCGGACCACCACGACGGCCTCCGGGCCCTTGTTCGGCAGGTCCAGCTCGCGCATAGCAGCCCCGACGGCAGTGCCGGCCGGGCAGACGAAGGACTCGTAGTTCACAGGGACTGCAGGAATAGCTTCCGCCATTTGGTGCGCTCCTTTGCGCTCATGCGGGCAGCAGCATACCTGGCCGCGGCCCGCGGTTTATTATTCCGGAGCTTATCTTACCGCGTCCAACAGTGCGGATCCCCAAAAGGCCGAACCCGTGCCGCCGGCGCTGGTCCCGGGCGGGATGAAATAGACCGCGGAGCCGATGTGGCTAATCCACGTGTTGAGATGATCGGCCTCGTCCAGGCGGGCCTGGATGGGCTCGAACTGGCGGGTCGGGTCCTTCTGGAAGCAGATGAAAACCAGGCCCGCATTGGACAGCTGGATGAGGTCTTCTTCCTGCGAGTCGGCGTAATCGGGCATCAGATCGTAGCTGTACGGGCGCCGCTTGAGCTTCTGCTCGGGATGGTCGGCCGGCGGCCGGGCCCGGGCCATGTGGGAGTTCGGGTCGATTACCGGCAGGCCGTACTTGTCGGTGGCCGAATAATCCGGCTCGTCCAGCTCCTCCTGCCCCGTCAGCGGCGCGCCGTTGGACAGCTTGCGGCCCACGGAGTTTTCCCGCGTGGCGCGGTCCAGCTTCTCCCAGGTATCCAGGTTCATGCGGATGCGGCGCACCACCATGCAGGTGCCGCCCTGGGCCCAGTCGGGGCCCTCATCAATCCAGACCTGCTGGTCGTATTCTTCCTCGCCGCGCGGGTTGACCGTGCCGTCGAGCTGGCCGAACAGGTTGCGGTGGGTCGCGCCGTGGGGCAGGGAGCCAAAGGAGTTGGCAAAGCCTTGCTGCAGCCAGGTGACCTTGGCGTAGTCGGTGCCGGCGCGAATCATGTGCCGCATGGCGTGCGAGGCCATCACGGCGTCGTCGCAGCAGATCTGCAGCACGACGTCGGTCTGGCCCCACTTGTCGCTGAGCTGGTCCCGCGCGAAGGGCTTGATGTCCCGCAGCCACTCCGGCTTCAGGTCGGCGGCGCCGAGCTTGTCGAAGACCGACTCGCCCCAGCCGCAGGTGATGGTGAGATTGGCGGGCACGTCCACCATCTCCGGCTCCAGGGAGCCCAGCGGGGTCTCGCCCGTGCACAGCGCCCGGGCGTCCTCCGTCCACAGGCTCATCAGGTTGCGAAAGCCCCGCTTGCCGATGCCCGGCTTCAGGTCAAAGCCCACCAAGTTCAGGTGGGCCTGCATGTCCGTGTCCACGCCCGCCTGGTGCTCGCCGTCGAAGGCGACGATCGCCTCCGCCAGCGGCTCGGACTGACTGGCCTGCTCAATCGCGTCCTTTTCTTCCGCCTGGCCGCAGGCGCTTAAGGTAAACGATGCCGCCCCCACCGCGCCTGCGCCCTGCAGGAAATGCCGGCGATTAAGTCCCGTCATGGCTCTCGCTTACCTTCCCCTAGTGTCCGCTTTGGCCGGTGTGCTCGCCGTGCTCGGCGTGGTCACCCGGATCGCTGTGGTTGGCGTGATTGGTGGAGTCCAGGTCACCGTAGCCCTCGTCGCCGGCGCCGATGCTGCGCACCGGTACCTCGCCCAGATCGATGGTCTTACCGTCGGTCAGGTGCAGCGTAATCGCTACGGACTCGCCGGCCATCACCGGCTCCTTAACCCCCATGAGCATGAGGTGGTTTCCGCCCGGCTCCAGGGTGGCCTCGCCGTCGGCCGGAATGGTCAGCGGTTCGGTCATCTCTGACATCTGGCCGTCGACGGTTTCGTGCAGCTGGGTCATCTCCGCGTCGATGCTGGTGCTAAAGGACTCGACCTGCAGGTCGGTGTCGGTGTGGTTGACCAGGGTGCCGAAGATGGCGGTCATGTCGGAGTCCTCGGCCATCGCGCGCACGACGCCGCCCTCGAAGCTGACGTCGGCGGCGGCGGCCTGCTCCGACTCGGCGGCGGTGGTGGTCTGCGTGTCGGTCTGATCCGAGGGTTCTTCGCTCGGGGAGCAGGCCGCCAGGGACAATGCCAAGGCAGCAACTGCGGAGACAATAAGACGGGTGTATTTCATGACAGATTCCTTTGTTTACTGTTCATCAATGGGGCGACGCTTGGCCAGAACCAGCACGACAACGGCGGCCAACACCAGCACGCCGCCGACGGCGAGAATCCACTTCAGCGGGCCATCGGCGCCGCCCACCTCTTCATCCGGGGACGGGACGGCGGACTCGTCGACGGCGACGCTGGAGTCGTCGTCGCCGGCCACGGTGAAGCTGACTCCCCCGCGGGTGGCGTGCCCGTCCGAGGAGGTGATCTGGAAGCCTACCTGGTAGTCACCGGGGCCCGGTTCGACGTCGTCCGGGGTCTCGATGGTCAGGTTGCGCTCGTCTAGCTCCGGCTCGGCGGAAAACAGTAATTCCCCGGTCTCCTCGTTGGTCACGGCGAAGTTGTTGAAACCCTCCCGCGGGATTCCGGAGAATTCCAGGGTGATGGTCTCGGGGAATTCGTCGAGGACCTGACCTTCGGTGACGGTGCCGCCGATGACGGCATCGTGAGCCAGGGCTACCGGCGCTGCCCACGCGGACAGGCCCAAGACACCGGCTGCCACCGCGGCGCCTGCGGTGCGCGGGGAAACTGAAAACATGTACTGCTCCTTACGGCGAGGACTCGCCTGGTCGTTCCAAGGTCGCAGCGGCACACACCGCGGGCTTTCCGCCGCGCTGCGCGACGCGTATCCGACTAGTCGGCCCATTGCTGGAAGCAGTTCCCAACAATGGCGCAGATCTCACTGTCATAACTGGTGCCCCGATTGTCCCCCACCCGAGCGCCAACATACAAAACGCCGCCCCCAGCGGGGACGGCGTGAAAAAGTGGAGCGGATGACGAGACTCGAACTCGCG
>NZ_KV823414.1:4678-18367 GCF_001815935.1 Corynebacterium sp. HMSC04H06 | reverse complement strand
ACCTCTTCCGTGTCAGGGAAGCGCTCTCCCACTGAGCTAATCGCGCGAGATTAACACCTTCTTTAAGAAAGAAAGCGTGGAGCGGATGACGAGACTCGAACTCGCGACCCTCACCTTGGCAAGGTGATGCGCTACCAACTGCGCTACATCCGCAAATTTGAAACCAGACCCGGTTTCAGGACTCCCCAACGAGGTTGGGAAACCCGTGGTGCGCGATACTGGGATTGAACCAGTGACCTCTTCCGTGTCAGGGAAGCGCTCTCCCGCTGAGCTAATCGCGCAGGCGTCGCCGGTGGCCACGCTAACTGGAGGTGGAAACGGGAATCGAACCCGTGTGCACGGTTTTGCAGACCGTTGCCTCACCACTCGGCCATTCCACCGTGGCGTATGCCGCCTCACACAAGTATACAAAGTGAAACTGTGTTGGAGCGGATGACGAGACTCGAACTCGCGACCCTCACCTTGGCAAGGTGATGCGCTACCAACTGCGCTACATCCGCATGCACCGTTTCCAACTGAAGCTTTCTGTGCGGTGCGAGTAAAAACATTATCCTGAACCGGTGCCGGTTTACAAATCGCCCGCTCACAGGCCAGTTCTTGGGACCTTCGCGGCGGGGTGTGGCGCAAGCTAAATGACACCGCTGTCATCCCCGCGACCCGCACCCCGGCATCCGGGCCACCGCGGTCCCGCCGGGACCGCCGTTTTGCTGGGGATTCGTCAGATCGCGCGGCACCGTGCTACATTTTAGCCCAGCACGGTCCCATGGCTCAGTGGAAGAGCGTTCCGTTCACACCGGAAAGGTCGCTGGTTCGATCCCAGCTGGGACCACCACTTATTAAGCGTCTCCCCTTGTGATGGGGAGGCGCTCTTTTTGTATCCGCACCCTAGGATGGTGGCCATGGATATCAACGCTTTAATAGGCCCCGACCGCCCCGAGGTCCGGGCGGTGATGGTGGCTACGGTTTCGGGCTCGGCATCGGCGGCCGGAACGTCCCACAGCCTCGGCAACGACACCGACGCGCAGTTGTTGCAGGGGCTGCGCGAATGGGCCGAGGTCATCGTGGTGGGCGCGTCCACCGTGCGCGCCGAGGACTACGGCGGCGCGACCTCCAAGTCAGGGGCCCCGGCCCCAATTGCGGTCGTCACCGGCAGCGCGGATATGGATCCGGACTCCCGCTTCTTCACCGACTTCACCACCGCCCCGCTGCTGCTGGTCCCGCACGCCGCACTCGCCCAGGCCGAAGTACGCGAGCGCACCCGCCGGCTGGCAGCCCAGGGCGCGGAGGTCCTCGACGCTGGGACGACGAGCCCCGCCGACCTCCTGGCCTGCTTGCGGGCCCGGGGCTACGGGCGCATCGTCTGCGAGGGCGGGCCGGGCCTTTTGTCCCAATTCGTGGCCGCCGACGCCATCGACGCCTTCTACCTGACCCTCGATCCCACGGTCACCTCGGCGGTGGAGACCCCCGTCGTCCGCGCCGACGATGCCACCTCACCCCGCACTACCCGCCTCACTCTGGACAATTGCGCCCCCGATGCCGACGGCACCGTGTTTCTGCGATACCGCCGCGCGCCGAGGCCGTAAACTGGCTGGCCGTGAGTACCAGTTTCCTGTCTTCCGCGTGGACTGCCCGCGCCGCGCTCGCCCCCGGCCACCCTACCCAGCTGCCCGCCGGCCTCAACCTGGCCGCCTGGCCGCTGGCCATCCTGTTGGTGCTCAACACCGTGCTGGTCCGCGCCTTCAACGGCGCGCCCACCGATGACTTCAGCACCGTCTACTACGCGGTGCGGCGCGCCCTGAACGGGCAGGCCGTCTACGAGCAGGCATACCACCACGTGGACCCGCTCTACCTCTACAACCCAGGCGCCACGCTGCTGCTCTACCCGCTGGGCCTGGTGGACAATTTTCCCCTGGCCCGGGGGCTTTTCATCCTGGTCAACGCCGCGGCGATCGTCGGCGCATTGGCGATTTTGACCCGGGTGGTGGGCCACCGTTTGTCCAGCCCGCTGTGGCCGGCAAGCATCGCCCTGGCTTTCGCCACCGAGACCGTCACCAACACTCTGACCTTCGCCAACATCAACGGCCTGCTGCTGCTGGCACTCAGCGGGTTTTTGGCTTTGGGCCTACGGGGCGCGGGCGGCCGAGCCGACCGGGCCGGCCGGGGCGCGGGAGCGAGCCTGTGGGCGGGCATCGTGCTAGGCCTGGCCATTACCGTCAAGCCGCAGTTCGCCCCGCTGCTGGTCCTACCGCTGGTCAAGGCCCGCTGGTTCACCGTGGCCGCAGGTATTGCGGTGCCGGTGGGCCTGAACGTGGTGGCCTGGCCGGTCATCCCGGACGCCGGGGACTACCTGCGCCGGCTGGTGCCCTACCTGGGCACCACCCGAGACTACGCCAATTCCTCCTGGGACGGCCTGCGCGCCTATTTCGACCTGCCCGGCTGGGCCTACTACCCCGTCTGGGTGCTAGCGGCGGTACTGGTGGCAGTCGCCGTCGTGCTGCTTCTGCGCTGGCGGAACACGGACCCGGCTCTGTGGGCGTTGACGACCACCGGCGTGCTGCTGGTCGGCATCTTCTTCCTGTCCTCGCTGGGCCAGCAGTACTACTCGATGTGGCTGTTCCCGCTGATGTTTACCGCGGTGCTGCCGCGCAGCGTTTTTCATTCATGGCTGGCCTGGGCCGCCGCGGCCTGCTTTTTGCTGCCGGTCACCTGGACCTCCACCCACTGGCCGGACGCGGGGCGCTGGGCGAATTTCTTCCTGGGCACCGCCGGGTGGTTCCTGCTCATCGTGGCCTGCGCGGCCAGCGTGACCGGCTGGTACCTAGGCCAGCGCCGCGACGCCGGTTACACTGGGCGACATGACCAACCAGCCCACTGATTTCAAGCTCATCGCCGACGCTGACTGGAAAAAGCGCTTAAGCGACGAAGAATACTACGTCCTGCGCCAGGGCGGGACCGAGCCGCCGCACGTCGGCAAGTACACCGACACCACCACCGAGGGCGTGTACTCCTGCCGCGCCTGCGGCGCCGAGCTTTTCCGCTCCACCGAGAAATTCGCCTCCCACTGCGGGTGGCCGTCCTTCTACTCCCCCAAGGACGTCGACACGGTCATCGAGCGCGAGGACCGCTCGCTCGGCATGGTGCGCACCGAGGTGCTGTGCGCCAACTGCCACTCGCACCTCGGTCACGTCTTCGCCGGCGAGGGCTACGACACCCCCACCGACCTGCGTTACTGCATTAACTCCATCTGCCTAGACCTCGACGAGCGCGAGGTCTAGCAGCGCTTAAGGCTTAAGGCAGGACCTTGATGAGTTCTGCCACGTCAGAAACCCGGCGCCCGGTGTGGAACGGGATTTCCTCGCGCACGTGGTTACGGGCCTCGGTGTAGCGCATGACGTACATCAGGTCGACGATCCGGTCGAGGCTCGGGGCTTCGAAGGCCAGGATCCACTCGTAGTCGCCCAGCGCGAAGGCCGGGACCGTGTTGGCGCGCACGTCGGCGTAGTCGTGCGCGGCCATACCGTGCTCGACCAGGATCTTGCGGCGCTTTGCCTCGTCCATGATGTACCAGTCGTAGGAACGCACGAACGGGTAGACGGCGATCCAGTCGCCCGGCTCCTCGCCCATGATGAACGACGGCAGGTGCGACTTGTTGAACTCCGCCGGGCGGTGCAGGGCGTTGCCCACCCAGGTCACCTCCGTGACCTGGCCAAGCACCGTGGTGCGGCGGAAGTCCGCGAAGGCGCGCTGCAGGTCTTCGAATTCCTCGGCGTGCCACCAGATCATGAAGTCGGCGCTATCGCGCATGCCGGACAGGTCGTAGATGCCGCGGACAGTGACCTTGCCTTCCTCCGCCAGGCGGGCGAAGAAGTCCTGGGCCTGGGCGATGATGTCGTCGCGCTCGGTCCCCAAGGCTCCCGGAATGGCACGGAAAACCGCGTGCTGGGAGTACTGCTGGACTTCGTTGAGCTTTTTAAAATCGAGCTTCGCCATGGACAATCCCCTTTCAAAGGACGTACGAGTCTGACTAGGACATGACCCCTCCAGTATCCACCATTAGTTGGATACTTGGCCAACTGGGGGCACGGCGCGCCTCCCACCAGTGGCGCCGGCGAAAATATAGCTTGATTGATTGTGAGCATTTCCGAGACTTCCCAGCCGCACAGCGCCTCCCCTGCCGCTAACGATGCCCCCGCCGACGGCGAGACCACCACGCCGGCCACCTTTAACCGCGCCGTGGAGTCCATGCACCAGGCCCGCTTGCGCCCCGAGATTTCCCTAGGATCCATCCGCCCGCCGCAGCGGCTCGCCCCGTACAGCCACGCCATCGGGCTCGAGGTCGACCGCGGCGCGGACGATGCCGACTCCATCCCCACCGACAGCAGCGGCGACGCCTTCGGCCGCCTGATCCTCCTCCACGATCCCGGCGCCGAGGAGGCCTGGGACGGGCCCATGCGCCTGGTCGCCTATATCCAGGCCGACATGGACCCGGACGTCGCCGGCGATCCCCTCCTGCCGGACGTCGCCTGGGAGTGGCTGACCGAGGGCATGGCCGACTGCGCCGCCCGCCACACGAATTTGGGCGGCACCGTCACCTCGACCGCCTCTGTGCGCTACGGCGAGATCGGCGGCCCGCCGCGCGCCTACCAGCTCGAGATGCGCGCGTCCTGGACGGCCGAGGACCTGGAACTGGGCCCGCACGTGGAGGCCTTTGCCGCCGTACTGGCGAACGTGGCCGGCCTGCCCCCGGAGGGCGTTACCCAGTTGGGGCGCGGATAAGCCAGCGCGCGGGTAGCCTGGCATACCATGAGTGAGCTTAGACGAGTACCGGCACAAGGCATCCCGCCGGTCGCCAGTACCCCGCAGGAGATCGCCGCCGCCGCAGCGCGGCTAGCCGACGGGACAGGGCCGCTGGCCGTCGACACGGAGCGCGCCGGCGCCTACCGCTACAACGACCGCGCCTTCCTGCTCCAGCTCCACCGCGCCGGCGCCGGCACCGTGCTCATTGACCCGGAGGGCAACGACGCCGCCGTCCAGGACCACGTCGGCGGCGCTATCAACGGCCAGTCCTGGGTCCTGCACGCCGCCAAGACGGACCTGCCCTGCCTGGCCTGGCTGGGCCTGAAGCCGGGATCCCTCTTCGATACCGAGGTCGCCGCCCGCATGGCCGGCTTCGAGCACCCCAACCTGGGCCACATGGTCGATGAGATCCTGGGCGTCGAGCTAGAAAAGGCCCACGGCTACGTGGACTGGTCCACCCGGCCCCTGCCGCAGGACTGGCTGGCGTATGCCGCCCTCGACGTCGAGTTCCTCCTTCCCTTGGCTGAGACCCTAAAGGACGTGCTGGCCGAGGAGGAAAAGCTGGACTGGGCGCTGCAGGAGTTCGACGCGCTGGTCGCCGAGCACGCCGGGACCACCGCCCCGGAGCCCGGCTCTTGGCGCGAACTCAAGGGCCTGAGCACCCTGCGGCGCAGCGAGCAGCTCGCCGTGGCCAAGGCCCTGTGGATTAAGCGCGACGCGTTAAGCGCCCACCGCGACATCGCCCCGCCGCGCGTGCTGGGCAACAAGGTGCTCATCGATGTCGCGCGCACGCTGCCGAATTCACCCGCCGAGCTGGCCCGCGTCAAGGGCTTTCCGCGCAAGCGGAAATCAGCCACGCAGCTGTGGTGGGACGTCGTCGAGCGCGCCCGCGACCTGCCGGCCAGTGACCGGCCTCGCCCCCAGCGTGCCCGCCGCGAGGTCCCCGGGAAGGCCGCCTGGCCGGCCGAGCTCTGGGAGCTCTACCAGGCCGCCCGCCAGGACTTCACCGACCTGGGCCAGGACCTAGCCGTCGATGACTCCCTGCTCATCAAACCCGCCACCCTGCGGGCCGCGATCTGGGCCGCGCTCGGCCCCAAGGCCCGCCTAGCCGACACGGCCGACCTGGTGGACTTCTTGTTTGCCAACGGTGTACGCCCGTGGCAGCTGGAATGGGCCGTGCCGATTATCGCGCGGCGCATTAACAGCTTCTAGCCGAGCCACTCCTGGACGGACTCGGCAATGCCCTCGGGTGCTAGCCCAACGTCTTCCAGCAGCTGTCCGCGGGAGGCGTGCAGCGGGAAGTAGTTCGGGAACGCGAGGCGGCGCAGCGGGGTGTCCACCTGGGCATCGCTGAGTTTTTCGGCCACCAGGGAGCCGATGCCGCCGCGCTTGATGCCGTCTTCCACCGTGACCACCAGGCCGTAGTCCGCGGCTAGGCGCACAACGGACTCCGGCACGGGCGCGACCCAGCGCGGATCGATGACCGTCACGCCGATGCCCTGCTCGGCCAGCAACTTCGCCGCCGCGATGCTGCGCGCCGACATCGCACCCACCGAGACGATGAGCACGTCGCGGCGTGCCTCGGCATCGCTGGCCGCGGCGCCGGAGGACGAGCCGACGTTGGTGTAAATGACGTCCGTGCCGTCGGCGAGCGTGTCGACGGCGTCCATGTCGTCGAGCAGGTTGCCCTTCGGGAAGCGCACCACGCTGGGCCCGTCGGAAATTTCCAGGGACTCGTTGAACAGCTCGCGCAGGCGCTTGCCGTCGCGCGGGGCGGCCACGCGCATGCCCGGCACGATACTGGTTAGGGCCATGTCCCAGACGCCGTTGTGGCTGGCGCCGTCCGAGCCGGTCACGCCCGCGCGATCCAGCATCACGGTCACCGGCAGCCCCAGCAGAGCGATGTCCATGAGCAGCTGGTCGAAGCCGCGGTTCAGGAACGTCGAGTAGACCGCGACCACTGGGTGCAGCCCGCCCAGGGCCAGCCCGGAGGCAGAGGCCATCGCGTGCGCCTCGGCGATGCCGACGTCGTAGAAGCGGTCCGGGAAACGCTCCGCGAAGGGCATCAGGCCGGTCGGTCCGGCCATCGCCGCGGTGATGGCCACGATGTCGTCGCGGCGCTCGGCGGCCTTGATGAGCTCCTCGGAAAAGGCCGCGGTCCACCCGGGCTGGCTCTTGCCCTTCGGCACGCCGGTGACCGGGTCGATAGCGCCGGTCGAGTGCATCTGGTCCTTGGGCTCGTTAACCGCCGGGGCAAAACCGTGGCCCTTCTCGGTGACCACGTGGACGATGATGGGGCCCTCGAAGTCGCGGGCGTAGCGGAAGGCGTGGTTGAGCGCCTCGAGGTCGTGGCCGTTGATGGGGCCGATGTATTTCATGCCCAGCTCGGGAAACATCTCCGTGGGCAAGACCGAGGACTTGACGCCCTCCTTGAAGGCGTGGAGGGCGTCGAAGGCGCGCTCGCCGACCCAGCCCATCGACTTTAAGGTCTTCTTGCCGTGGGCCATCAGCTCGTCGTAGCCGTGCTGGGAGCGGATGCGACCCAGGTTCTCCGACAGGCCGCCGATGGTCGGCGCGTAGCTGCGCCCGTTGTCGTTGACCACGATGACGGCGTTCCGATCCTTGTCCGCCGAGATGTTGTTGAGCGCCTCCCAGCACATGCCGCCGGTTAGGGCGCCGTCGCCCACGATGGCGATGGCGTTGCGATGCGGCTCGCCGGCCAGACGGAAGGCCTTGGACAGCCCGTCGACCACGGAGATCGACGCCGAGGCGTGCGAGGACTCCGTCCAGTCGTGCGTGGACTCGGCCCGCCGCGTGTAGCCGGACAGCCCGCCCTTTTGCCGCAGGCTGTCGAAATCGCCGGCGCGGCCGGTGAGCATCTTGTGCACGTAAGACTGGTGCGAGGTGTCAAAGACCATCGCGTCTTGCGGCGAGTTGAACGTGTAGTGCAAAGCGATGCTCAGCTCCACCACGCCCAGGTTCGGCCCGAGGTGGCCGCCGGTGACGGAGACCTTCTCAATGAGCAGCTGGCGGATCTCCGCAGCAAGCTGTTCCAGCTCATCGCCATCGAGCTTTTTGAGATCCTTCGGCGAGTCAATCGAATCAATGATTCTCATGGAGTGCTCAACTACTCCTTTGCTTAATTTTGCTTCAATCGCAGCGGTGCCCCGCTGGTTTTATTTTCTACCGTACATCGTGGCTCGCACGCGGGGTCAAAAGAACCAGGGTCTCGAAGTGGTGCGTGCCGGGGAAAGCGTTCACGACGACCATCCGCTCGACGCCGTAGCCCGCCTCGACCCAGGCGGACAGGTCGCGGGACAGGGCGGCTGGGTCGCAGCCGATGTGCACGACGCGGTTAGGAGCGGCATCGGCAATGCGGGCCACGACCTGCTCCCCGGCGCCGACGCGCGGCGGGTCCAGGACGACGGAATCGGCTGGCGGCAGCTGGCCGACGACCTTTTCCACGCGGGCGGATTTGACCCGCACCGCGCAGTCGGCCAGGCCGGGCTGCTGATCCGGGCGCGCGGCCGGCGACAGGTCCACCGAGTAGATTTCCGCGCCACCGGTGGCCGCGCTCAGCGTCGGCACGAAGAGGCCGACGCCGCCGAAAAGATCCCAGGCGGGTCCGTTGCCGGTGCCCAGCAGCTCGCCGACCAAGCGGGTATAGGCCTCCGGCGCGCCGCGGTGGGCCTGCCAGAACGCGGTCGCCGGGAACTCGAAGCGGTGCCCGTCTACCTCCTCGACGACGCCGGCAGATCCCTCGACGACCTGCTCAATCTTTTCCACCCGCTTGCCGCGTGGGCCCTTGCGGGTTTCGATGACGTGGCGGGCCCCGGTGCCATCGAGCACCGCGATGACCTCCGCGCCCGGCGTGAACGTGCGCGCCCCCGGGCCCACGATGCCGTCCACCAGACCCGCCGCCAGCTGCGTGCAGGCGACGTCGGTGACCAGGTCGTTGGACGCGCGCTTGCGGGTGCCGGCCCGGCCGCGGGAGTCGACGCCCAGGCGCACGCGGGTCCGCCAGCCGCGGTGCGGGGGCAGCTCGCGCAACTCGAGCTCCGGCAGGTCGCCGTGAGCATCCAGGTGGCCGACGCGGGCCAGCTGGTCGCGCAGGACGTCGGCCTTAATGCCCAGCTCCTGGGCCGGATCGACCTCCGCGAAGTCGCAGCAGCCCGCCCCCGCCGCGGCGGCCGGGCAAGCCGAATCCACACGGACCGGTCCGGCGGTTGCCACCTCGGTAACGGTGCCGCGCAGCATGGATTTTTTGGCCTTGTCGAGGCGGACGATGACCTCGTCGCCGGGGAAGCCGCCCCGGACGAAGACGATGCGCCCGTCCTCGGCGCGGCCAATCCCCTCCCCGCCGTGCGCCATGCGGTCGATGCGCAGTCGGATATCGTCGCCTGCCTGGTAGTTCGCAGTCTCCATTAGTCTGGTTGTCCGTTCTTCTCGAGGGGTGGTTGTTCTTCTTCGATCTCAATGGCCTGGTTGGCCCGGCGCACCAAGAAGATGGTCAAGAGGGTGACCAGGCCGGTCAGCGGCCACCCCATGAGGATCCGGGTAATGCCCAGCGCGGTGGTCTCGCCGGCGTTGTAGATGCCGTTTTGGATCACGAAGCGGGCCAGGAAGACCACGGCCCAGCCGGCCGTGGCGAGCGCGTAGGCGCGGCGCGCGGCGGGGATCTGGCGCCAGGTCATGTCCTCGCCGTTGATGCCCTTCCAGATAACGCCCACCGCCGGCCAGCGCACCAGGATGGACACGACCGCGGCGATGCACAGCACCAGCGAGGCCCAGATCCCGTACAGGAAGTAGCCCTTCGCGTCGCCGGTGGCGTAGGCGATGCCCGCGCAGATCGCCACGCCCAGCAGGCCGGAGATAGCCGGCTGGAGCGATTCCTTGCGCACCACGCGCCAGATGGCCACCGCCACGGCCACGCCGATCGCCGCCAGCAGCGCGGGGACCAAGCCCCACATGCTGTTGACGGGGATGAGCACGACCACCGGCAGCGTCGCCGCCACCAGCCCGGTCACTCCACCCATCTGCTCAAGCAGGGTCTGGTCCTCGAGGGGTTTATTGTCAGCCACGTGAGTCTTTCTTAGAGGTCGAGCTAGCGGTCGGAGTTGTCGTCGCCGGCGTCCTGCGAGTCAGCGCCGTCAGCGCTGCCGTTGTCCGCGCCGGCGGAATTGCCGCCGGCGTTGCCGGTGCCGGTGCTGTTGCCGTTGCTCAGCAGGCGCCACATCTGCTCGCGCAGCTGCTTTTCGCGCTCCTCGTCGGCGGCGGTGCGCTGGCCGTCCTGGCCGTCCTGGCCGCCGTTGCCCGCGGTGCCTGCGCTGCCCGCGCTGCCGGCGTTGGTGTTGTCGGCGTTGGCATTGCCGGCCTGGCGCTGCTGCATCGCCTTCTGCAGCTGCTCCACCAGGGCCGGCGGCATGACCACGCGCAGGGCGTTGCCGGCCAAGATCGGCTCGTCGCCGCGGTAGACGAAGGTGCGCGCGACCAGCTCGCGGCCGATCCGCGCCAGCTCCTCCGACTTGCCCTTCGGGGCGGCCAGGGTCACGCGCAGCATCCAACGCGGGCCCTCCACGCCGATGATGCGGATCTCGCCGTTGTCGTTCGACCCGACAATCTCAGTGCCCCAGGGGCCTTCCTCCAGGCGGGTGGGCAGGCCGTCGTTCTCGATGCCCTGGATGAGCTCCTTGGCCGAGGACTCCCACTGCCCGCTCGAGCGCGGCGCGGCGAAAGCCACCGGGGTAATGCGCCCCGCCGTGGTGACGATGTGGAGCATCTTCGGGCCCTTCTCGCCCATCTCCACCTGGACCTGGGAGCTCTTCGGCAGCGCGATCTTCATCGAGCCCAAGTCGAGCGTACCGGCGGAGAAATCGCTGAAATCGAAGACCTCGTAGTTCAGGCTGTCGCCGTCGAAGGGGCCGGTGTCCCCGCCGACGGCGTCGTGCTCGGCGACGTTGATGCTAATGCCCGCGGCGCCCGGGAAGCCGTTGGCTACCGCGGCATCGCCGGGTGTATCCGGCACGTCGTCCAGGCGGTCGATGGGCGCGTTGTCCGGCGCGGCCTCAGCCGCCGGTTCCGACGCAGGCGCCTCAGGGGCGTGGTTGTCCTTGTTCTTCTTGCCGAAAGGCCACAAAGCCATGGTTGAAAAGTCCTTTACTCATCGACGTCTATCCGTTCCACTGTAGCCCCTTGCCGCGGGGCCTACACGCCGGTCGAACCGTAACCGCCGTCTCCGCGGACAGTTTCGTCCAGCTCGGAGACCTCCACGAACTCGGCCAGCTCAACCTTCTGGATCACCAGCTGGGCGATCCGCATGCCGCGCGTGATCTCAATCGGCGTGGCCGGGTCGAGGTTGACCAGGCAGACCTTGATCTCGCCACGGTAGTCGGCGTCGATGGTGCCCGGGGTGTTGACAATGGAAAGCCCCTGCTTGGCGGCCAGGCCCGAGCGCGGGTGCACCAGCCCGACGGTGCCCACCGGCAGCGCCAGGGCGATGCCCGTGCCCACCAGCGCGCGCTGGCCCGGGGCGAGGGTGACTTTCTCGGCCGCGTAGAGGTCCGCACCGGCGTCGCCGCGGTGGGCGCGGTGCGGCATCGGCAGCTCGGGGTCGAGGCGTTTGATCTGGACGGAGAGGTTTGTATCCGGAGTGCTAGTCACGCCCGACAGCCTACCTTCCCCGCCCGGCAGCTTTGCCTTGTGCCCCGGGCGGTGCGATAGACTAGCTAATCGTGAAACCTGCGGACACTAATGGCAACGTCTTGAACCCCAGCGCGAATTCCGAGGTCATCTACCAGGAACGCCAGTGGGTGCCTTGGTATTTCTGGGTGCTGGCCGCCGTCGTCGTCGCCGTGACCACGGCAACGGTCGGGCTCAACCGCTCGGGCATCTGGCCGCTGACCGCCGCCATCGTGCTCATCGCGGTGGCCGTGTGGGTGCTGGTCTGCTGGTCCTCGACCGTCGTCACCGTGGAAAAGGACCCCGACGGCACCCGCTGGCTCAGCGTGAAGGATGCCCAACTGCCCAGCGATGTCGTGGCCCGCTCGCTGGCGGTGCCCAAGTCGGCCCGCCGCAACGCGCTGGGCCCGCAGCTCGACCCCGCGGCGTTCCTGTCGACCCACGAGTGGGTCGATGAGCTAGCAATGTTTGTCCTCGACGACCCGGACGATCCCACCCCCTACTGGCTCATCGCCAGCAAGGACCCAGCCGCGCTCATCGAGGCTTTCGTCCCCGAGCAAGCAGAGCAGGCCCTGCGCAGCTTCCGCAGCGCCTAGAGCCCGCCAGCCCAAAACACTCTCAAGCACAAAAGCCCTGAAAACCCCCAAGCTTTCAAGCCTAGAAGAGCAGTTAGGCGCAGTCCATGCAGACCTTGTCGCCGTCCTCCTCGTAGGACAGGCGCTTGTTGTCTTGGACCAGGAAGCACACGGAGCAAGTAAACTCGTTTTCTTGGCGCGGCACGACCGTGACGTTGAGCTCCTCGCCGCTCAGATCAACTGTCGGCGGCTCGAAGGGTTCGACGATCTCGCCGTCGTCGTCCATAGCGCTGTTCTCGCTCTCGGCGGCCTTCAGACCCTCCAGGGAATCGGTCTCCAATTCGTCTTCCACGCGGCGCCGCGGTGCGTCGTAATCGGTTGCCATAACTGCACGCTCCAATCGGTTTTTCAGGCAAACTTGTGCAGGGAAATCAACTATGTCGATCGCGCATAATAAAGCACAATCGCCGCGCTGTCACACTCGCAGGTAGGAGCCCACGAAGGTGGGTACCCCCTCCCCGCTCAAAACCCTGCGGCCGCGGCGCCATGCGCTACACTTTCCGGCATGCACACGAGTGAGGATTCGACCGCCGGAAATGCCCCGCTAGCCTACGGGGTAGACATCGGCGGTTCCGGGATCAAGGGAGCCATCGTGGACCTTAAATCCGGGCAGCTGCACTCTGCCCGGCAGAAAATCGCCACTCCCCAACCTTCTACCCCCGCCGCCGTGGCCGAAACCGTCGCCGAAGTCGTGGACCACCACGGCTGGGACGGGCCCGTCGGCATTACGGTGCCGGCCATCGTGCGCGACGGCATCGTCCAGTCCGCGGCCAACATCGACCCCAGCTGGATCGGCGTCGACGCCCACGCCCTCTTCCGAGACCACCTGGGCGGGCGCGAGGTCGTCGTGCTAAACGATGCGGACGCCGCCGGCCTCGCCGAAGCCGCCCACGGCGATCCCGTCGCCCGCCAGGGCGCGGCCATCTTCCTGACCATCGGCACGGGTATCGGCTCGGCTTTCCTCCTCGACGGCCAGCTGTTCCCCAACACCGAACTGGGCCACCTGCGGGTGAATGGGAAGGAGGCCGAGCACGTGGCATCGTCAGCCGCCAAGGAGCGTGAGGACCTGAGCTTTAAAAAATGGGCCAAGCGGCTCAACCGGGTGCTGGCCACCTACGAGGAACTGTTTAACCCGCAGGTTTTCATCGTCGGCGGAGGGATCTCGCGCAAATTCGAAAAATGGGGCCCGCACCTGACTACCGATACCCCGGTCGTGCCAGCACAACTACGCAACGAAGCCGGCATCATCGGCGCGGCGATGGCTGTTAAAGTACACGTCCAGCCCTAAGATAAAACCAAGGCGCGACGGCGGGAGCAGGACCCCGCTGTCACAAGAGTCGACCAGAATGCTCTATACTGGGCGGTCGATCGTAACTAGATAAACCGACCGCCACAGCGCGGTATAGGTTTTGACTGTAACAATTAAGGCGAAAGGGCGTACGTGGCAGCCACTGATTCTTCCGACAAGGTACTCGGCGAGGACGCAGAGGCGAATACCCCTGCGGGAAAGCCTGCCGCCAAGACGGCAAAGAAGACGGCCAAAAAGACGGCGAAGAAGACCGCTAAAAAGACTGCGAAG
>NZ_KV823414.1:0-4658 GCF_001815935.1 Corynebacterium sp. HMSC04H06 | reverse complement strand
AAGAAGACCGCTAAAAAGACTGCGAAGAAGTCGGCAAAGAAGACCGCCAAGAAGTCGACCCGCAAGGTCGCACCGAAGAAGGCGACCGCGAAGAAGACCAAGGACGACGAGCAGAACCTCGCGGCCACCGCGGCCGAGGAGCAGAAGCCGGAGACCGACAACGAGGACGAGTTCGGAGCCAGCGTCACTGACGATGACTTCGAGCCGGACCACGCCGACTTGGAAGAGCACCTCGACGACGAGGACGAGGAGCTGTCCGGCGACGTCGATGACGTCGACGAGGACGAGGAAGAAGACGACGGCTCCTCCGTGTGGGACGAGGAGGAATCCGCCGCGCTGCGCCAGGCCCGCAAGGACGCCCAGCTGACTGCCTCCGCGGACTCAGTGCGCGCCTACCTCAAGCAGATCGGTAAGGTCGCGCTACTGAACGCGGAGCAGGAGGTCTCGCTGGCCAAGCGCATTGAGGCCGGGCTCTACGCCCAGCACCGCATGGACGAGATGCAAAAGGCACTCGCCGACGGCGACAAGGACGCCAAGCTCTCCCCGTCGCTCAAGCGCGACCTGCGCACCATTTCCCGCGACGGCCGCAAGGCTAAGAACCACCTGCTGGAGGCCAACCTCCGCCTGGTGGTCTCCCTGGCCAAGCGCTACACCGGCCGCGGCATGGCCTTCCTCGACCTCATCCAGGAAGGCAACCTGGGCCTTATCCGCGCCGTGGAGAAGTTCGACTACACCAAGGGCTACAAGTTCTCCACCTACGCCACCTGGTGGATCCGCCAGGCCATTACCCGCGCCATGGCCGACCAGGCCCGCACCATCCGCATCCCGGTTCACATGGTCGAGGTCATCAACAAGCTAGGCCGCATCCAGCGCGAGCTGCTGCAGGACCTGGGGCGCGAGCCCACCCCGCAGGAGCTGGCCAAGGAGATGGACATCACCGAGGAAAAGGTGCTGGAGATCCAGCAGTACGCGCGTGAGCCCATCTCGCTGGACCAGACCATCGGCGACGAGGGCGACAGCCAGTTGGGCGACTTCATCGAGGACTCCGAGGCCGTCATCGCTGTCGATGCCGTCTCTTTCACCCTCCTGCAGGACCAGCTCCAGGACGTTCTGACCACCTTGTCCGAGCGCGAGGCCGGCGTGGTGCGCCTGCGCTTCGGCCTGACCGACGGCATGCCGCGGACTTTAGACGAAATCGGCCAGGTCTACGGCGTTACCCGCGAGCGCATCCGCCAGATCGAGTCCAAGACCATGTCGAAGCTGCGCCACCCCTCGCGCTCTCAGGTCTTGCGGGACTACCTCGACTAAAATGCCCGCCCCGCCACCGAGCCCGAGCCTTTACCGACGTTTAAGGTTCGGGCTCAGTACTGTCACTGCTACTGCCCACATTCTTGCTTCACCACTTCAGGAGTTTTAACCCGTGGTCTTCCCTGCAGATTTCCCCTCTTGCCTCCAGCGCTTTTCCACGGCCGCTGAGCGCCTGCGCGCCGCTGACGACGCCCTTGCCGACCACGACCCGGCCGAGCTGAGCGCCGCCCAGCTCGATTGGCTGAGCACCGAGTTCGGCCGCGCCCTAGCAGCCGCCGAAACCCCGGCCGAGGTCGCGGGCGCCCACCCCAACGTCGTGGCCGCCGTGCTGACCAATACGCGCACCCAGCTGGCCGATTCCGCCTCCTTCTGGGACACAGCCGCCGCCCAGCTGCAGGTCGACGGCGAGGCGCTGGAGGCGGTGCGCGAGGTGGCATCGTCGGGCAGGGTGGACACGGAGCCGCTGGAGCTGCCGGTGGCGCCTTACGCGGAGTATCGCCCGTGGCTGGAGCTCGACCCGGAGGCCGGGCGCCTGAGCCTGGTCCTGCCCGACCCGTCGAGTGCGTGGTCCGTCGACGCCGGCTTCGACACCTTCCGGATTACCCCGCATGCCCAGCCGCCCGAGCTGCGCGATGCCCCCTCCCGCGTCGCGCTCGTCCAGCCGACCGCTCGGGTCACCGCCACGCACGCGGCCAGCGGCACCAAGCACCGCCTAGGCGTGGTGGCCGAGGACTTCCCCGTCCTCTTCTTCGGCCCGGACTGTCGCCCGTTGCCGGACCAGCACCGCATCACCACCGCGGAGGTCTTTGTCTTGGCGCCGACGCGCACGAAGTTCTCCGCCGAGGGCGCGGCCGTGGAGGTCGCCGACGAGCTGCGCTTTACCACCTGGCCGGAGTGGTCTCTCTTCGAGCTGCGCGACCTGGCCGCCGCGGAAATTGAGACGCTGACCATCGCGCTGGATCACCCGGCCAGCTTCACCACCCGCCAGGTGCGCGTGTCGACCCCGCAGGACCCACATTCGCGCCTGTCGGAGTGGCGCAGCGCCGACAACGCTATCGCGGACGTGCGCGGCACGGATGGCGGGCGCATCTACGGCTCGTCGCCGCGCCTGGTGCTGCCGGTCGACCCGGCGCCGGAGTGGTCCGTGGAGCTGTACTACGTCGACCCGTTGGGCGAGCGCGAGCTGGTCGAGCAGCTACTGGAGTTGGCCGAGTTCCAGGGCCAGGAGCTGGCGCTGTTCGCCGACGCCTACGAGGACGCCTGGGTCGGCCGCTACGAGATCGACGTGCTGCGCAACGAGACCCTGGTGGATCGCCGCACCTTCAACATGGCCGAGGGCTTTGACCTGCACGTGACCTATAACGGCGCGCAGTTTAGGCACCCCGACCAGGCCGCCGACGCCAACGCCTATACCAAGGCTTACTACTCCCAGCGCAAGGCGGCGGAAAAGTACATCGACGTGCCCTTCGACAAGACGCAGTCCGTGCCCCGCGATGCCGAGACCGCCATGTTCCAGATCTCCAACGCGGTGGACTACTGCCTCGACGTCGTGGTGGTGCCCAAGGCACTGAAGTATTCGCTGGACCTGCGTGGCGAACAGCCGGACTGGGATACCCACCCCGGCACCATCCCGCAGGGTTCCCTGGCGCGCAACGGCGAGCTGAAGGTGCGTTTCCCCGTGGCCATCGGCGGGTCTGCAGCCCTGCTGCTGACCCACGAGGTCTCCCGCAAGGTCAAGGTCATCCAGCTCAAGCGCCGCCGCCACGGACGCGTGTTCACGGTGGGCAATAGCGCCATCCAGCATGCCTTCCCCGAGGCGCACGCGAACTTGGTGGCCACGCTGGCGTGGCATCCGGCATCGGCGGCGCAGACGTGGTCCGAGCTGGCGGATTCCTTCGGCTCGGAGCTCGAGTTCGAGAAGGCGTGGGAGGCGCACGCCACCCCGGACGTGCAGTTGGCTACCCTGCTGCGGCTGAACGAGTCGGAGTTTGAGCTGTCGGGGCGGATTGTGGGCGATAGCCTGCGGCTGTCCGGCAACGCGATGGGCCGGCGGCTGACTGGTTTCCTGTGGCCGGTCACGCGCCCGGACATCGCGCCGTGGCGGGTGGAATTTTCCGCGCAGCTTGCCACGCGCGTGCCCGAGGAGCTGCAGGAGGCCGGCCCACTGGCCGTCGACGTGGTGGAGGCGCAGCCCGGCTACCAGGCCAAGGCGCCGAACCGGCCGTCGATGCGGGCGTTCATCGTCGCCCAGGACGGCTACTTCGACGACGGACAGGGCGACGAGCTGGCCTACAAGCTCTCCGGGACGAACCCGCGGGCGACCATTGCCAAGCACGAGCAGCCCGCGCTGTGGCGCCACCTGTTCGCGCTGCGGAACCTGGGCCCGGCCGCTACCCGACCGATGGCCGGTGTGCTGCGCAAGACCATCGATGCCGACCCGCGCCACATGCTCGAGGCGCTGGGGCGATCCAACGTGCGCTCCGGCGACCAGCCGGCCCTGGCTATCGCGCACGGGCTGGCCAATTATGACTTCCACAGCAACGGCGAGCGCGTGGCGGAGTTCCGTGCGCTGCCGTGGATCCGCGTCGTCGAGCAGCTCAACGATCTGGTCGACGGGCACGCCGACTGGGACGATGCCACCGATTTCATCCGCACCGCCGGCGGCGAGGTGCTCTTGGAACTGCTGCGCGGCGGCGAGGACACCGGCACCGCGGACACGCAGCAGGTGATGAAGGAGGTGCTGACGGCGGCCAAGGCGAATAACACGCAGCAGGCGCTGGAGGCGCTCTACGATGTCGCCGCCGCCCGCCGCGTCGCCGATACCTCCGCCCTGCGCCACGGCTGGGCCGAGATCTTGCGCCGCCGGAAGAAGTTCATCGACGTCTCGGGCTTCGCGGAATTCCGGGAAGAGATGATGAAGCAGGAGGCGAACGTCCTCGGCGAGGAAATCCGCGCGCACCTGCACCTGCTGCGCCGGTTTGCGCACACCGCCGGCAAGCGCCAGAAGAACCAGTGGGCCTGGGTGCCCTACCTGTCGGCCATGGCCGCGCACATCACGCGCGCCGGCGCCGCCGAGCTCAAGGGCCGAGTCTCCTACTACGTGCCGCTGAAGCCGGAGCACCTGACCACCTGGGCGGAGCTCGCGCAGTTGGCCCCAACGCTGACCATCTACGATGTCGTCCGCGAGGAAGCCCGCCAGCTCGTCCGCGCCAACGGGCCGGTCTTGGGCCTCTAGGCACGCCGAGTAGGCGCTACGGAGTGCTTTCCGTGGCGCCTTTTCGCGTGTTTAGGCAGTCGTGGGGTTTGGCTGGCCTTGTTGTTTGTGGTGTCCCCTCGCAGCCTTGGTCTCG
>NZ_KV823413.1 GCF_001815935.1 Corynebacterium sp. HMSC04H06 | reverse complement strand
GCATAATTAGGTACACAAAGGCCCCCGCACGCGGCGAGGGCTGTGGAGAACTTAACTGCTAGAACAGCTCGCGCGACGCGATTTCCGCGCCCTCGACCAGCGACTGCAGCTTCGCCCACGCGATCTGGTAGTGCATGCGCCCACCCAGACCACAGTCCGTGGAGGCGACGACCTTGTCCGGGCCAACCTGCTCGGCGAACTTGATGATACGGTCGGCCACCAGGCGCGGGTGCTCTACGGCGTTGGTGGAGTGCGAGACCACGCCCGGGTAGATGACCGTGCCCTCGGGCAGCTCGCGGTCCTGCCAGACGCGCCACTCGTGGGCGTGGCGCGGGGACGCACCCTCGAAGGAGAAGCCACCGATCTTGGCCTGCAGAATCTCGTCAATAATGTCCGCGAACGGCACGTCGGTCACGTGTGGGCCGTGCCAGGAACCCCAGCAGATGTGCAGGCGGGTCTTTTCGACGGGCAGGTCGCGGATGGCATCGTTGAGCACGTTGATGCGGTCCCGCACGAAGCCGCGGAAATCCTCCACGGACGGCTCCGGGTTGATCTGGTCCCAGGCCTCGGCCAAATCGGGGGCGTCGAACTGGACGGTGAAGCCGGCGTCGGTAATCGCCTTGTACTCGTGGCTCAACGCCTCGCCGCAGGCGCGCACGACGTCGAAATCGTCGTCATAGTACTTGTTCTTCAGGCGGGCGGCGGACCCCGGGGACAAAGCGGCGACGAAGCCCTCAGTGGCGCCGTCCTTGTCCATGGCCTGGCGCAGCAGCTTCACGTCGACCTCAACCTGGTCCTGGCCGATGTAGGTAATCGGGCCGGTGAACTCCGGGTTGCCCACCTTGGAGCGGCCGGTGAAGATGCCGGACTCCGGATCCTCGTAGGCCTCGGAGAACAGCGCGCGGTCGCGACGGTCCGGAAAGGAAGTCAGGCGCGGGTTGCCCGGGGTGGAGCGCACGACCTCGTCGTTGGCCCAACGGTCGGTGTCAGTCATGGTGAGCCCGCCCAGGCGGGTAAAGGAGTAGTTCCACCAGGCGCCGTAGTCGACGGCGCCCGAGGTGATGTGCCCGTACTCCCCCTCGTTAATGATGTCGAGGCCCAGGTCGACCTGGCGCTTGACCACCTCGTCGACGGAACGCTCCAGGATGGCGTGGAATTCCTCGTCGTTGAGCGCACCCTGGGCCCGCTGGTGGTTGGCTTCCAGTAGCTCCGGGGTGCGCGGCAGCGAGCCGACGTGGGTAGTGCGAATCTTGTTGGCCATGGGAGGTTCTCCTTCGTTCCTAGTAGACTGTGCTGTCTAGATTAACTGAGGAGGGCCTCCGTCCCGACGTTTTTATTCACCCTGCCGGCTAGCCGAGGATGCCGGCGCCCATCGTCGCCTTCAAATCCCCCATCAGGTTGCCGGAGCGCTCCACGCGTAGATCCTCGCCCAAGATCATCATGGTGGACTCGTCGCCGCACGTCAGCGTCAGGTAGACGTCGGACTCGCCGCGGTTGTTGGTCAGCACCTGCTTGAGCTTGGCGATGTTGTCCATGGTGCACTGGTCGGTGCGCATCGTCAGCCGCAGCGGCAGGCCGGCGCCGTTGCCGGGGCCTAGGTCGGGCACGCGGATGTCGTTGCAGAACAGGGACATGCGCTCGTCCCGGATCTTGACCTGGACCTTGGCCAGGATGATGTTGTCCTCCACGATCTGCGGAGCGACCAGGGAGTAGACCTTGTTGAAGACCAGGATTTCCACCTGCGCGCCGTGGTGGTCCTCCACCGTGACGATGGCCCAGGGCGAGCCGTCCTTCTTGGAGAAGCGCCGGTCCACGCCCGAGATGATGCCGCCGATGAGCAGCTCCTGCTTGTCGCGGACCTCCCCGGCCAGGATCTTGGGCAGCGGGGTGTCTGTCTGCGCGTCGAGGGCCTCCTCGAAGCCGTCCAGCGGGTGGCCGGAGACGTACAGGCCCAGCATCTCCCGCTCCAGCGCCAGCTCGTGCTTGCGCTCCCAGTGCTCGTCCGGAATCTCGATAGCGAAGGCGTTGGCGGTCTCGGAGTCGTCGCCGCCCAACCCCGCGAACAGGTCGAATTGGCCCTTGTCCGCGGCCTTCTTGGTGGTCTGCACCGAGTCCACCGCGTCCTCCTGGATGAGCATCAGGCCCTTGCGGGGGTGCCCCAGGGAGTCGAAGGCGCCGGCCTTGATGAGCGACTCGGTTACGCGCTTGGAGCACGCGGCCAGCTCGATCTTGTCCAGGTAGTCGGAGAAACTGGTAAACGCGCCCTTTTCGCGGCGGGTGGAAATCAACGACTCCACCACGTCCGCGCCGACGTTACGGATGGCCCCCATACCGAAGCGGATGTCCTCGCCGACTGCCTGGAAGTCGACGTCGGACTCGTTGACGTCCGGCGGCAGCACCTTGATGCCCAGGTGACGGCAGTCGGACAGGTAGATGGCGGACTTGTCCTTCTTGTCGCCGACCGAGGTCAGCAGCGCCGCCATGTATTCCGGCGCGTAGTAGGCCTTCAGGTAGGCGGTCCAGAAGGAAACCAGCCCGTAGCCGGCGGCGTGGGACTTGTTGAACGCATACGACGCGAAGGGCTCGATGGTGCCCCAGAGGGCATCGACGGCCTCCTTGGAGTAGCCGTTGTCGAACATTCCTCCGGAGAACTTCTCGTACTGCTGGGCGAGCACCTCGGGCTTCTTCTTACCCATGGCCTTACGGAAGCCGTCTGCCTCGCCGGCCGTGTAGTTGGCCACCTTCTGGGAGATACGCATGATCTGCTCCTGGTAGACGATGAGGCCGTAGGTCTCGTCCAGGATCTCCTTCAACGGTTCTGCCAGTTCGGGGTGGATCGGGGCGATTTCCTTGCGCCCGTTCTTGCGGTCGGCGTAATCCCAGTGGGCGTTAACACCCATCGGGCCCGGGCGGTAGAGCGCCAGCGATGCCACGATGTCCTTGAAGCCCGTCGGCTTCATGCGCTTGAGCAGCTCCTGCATGCCTCCGGAGTCCAGCTGGAACACGCCCAGGGTCTCGCCGCGGGAAAGCAGGTCGTAGACGCGGCTGACGGCCGGGTCATCGGCGTGCAGGTCCTCCAGGTGGATCTCCTCGCCGCGGTTTTTGCGGATGTTTTCTAGGGCGTCGCCGATGACGGTGAGGTTGCGCAGGCCCAGAAAGTCCATCTTCAGCAGGCCGATGGCCTCGCAGGCCGGGTAGTCCCAGCCGGTGATGATGGCGCCGTCGGCGGGCCGCTTCCACATCGGGATGTGGTCCATCAGGCGCACCGAGGCCATAATCACCGCGCAGGCGTGGACGCCGGCCTGGCGGACCACGCCCTCCAGGCCGCGGGCGGTGTCGTAGATCTGGCGGACGGTCGGGTCGGATTCGACCATGTTGCGCACCTCGGCGGCCTCGGAGTAGCGCTCGTGCTCTGGGTCGGTGATGCCAGCCAGCGGGATGTCCTTGGCCATGATCGCCGGCGGCAGGGCCGCGTTGATGCGGTCGGCCATCTGGAAGCCCTCCTGCCCGAAGTGCACCTTTGCAGAGTCCTTGATGGCCTGCTTGGTCTTGACTGTGCCGAAGGTGATCACCTGGGCGATCTTGTCCTCGCCCCAGCGCTCGGCGGCGTAGGTAATCATCTCGCCGCGGCGGCGGTCGTCGAAGTCGATATCGATATCGGGCGCGGACGGGCGCTCCGGATTGAGGAAGCGCTCGAAGAGCAGGTCGTGCTCGATGGGGTCGATATTGGTAATGGTCAGCGCGTACGCGACTAGGGCGCCGGCGGCCGAGCCACGGCCCGGTCCGACGCGGATGCCCACCGACCGGGCGTACTTGATGAGCTCGGCCACGATGAGGAAGTAGGACGGGTAGCCTTTCATGTCGATGACCGAGATCTCGTACTCGGCGCGCTTGATGTAGTCGTCCGGCACCTCCGAGTCGGGGAAGCGCGCCTTGAGCCCCTCCATGACCTCATGGGTCAGCCAGGAGGTCGGGCTGTAGCCCTCCGGCACGTCCGCGATCGGCATGCGGTCGTGGGTGTGTTCCTCCCAGACCTTGCTGTAGTCGCCGACGCGCTCGGCAATCCACAGGGTGTTGTCACAGCCGTCTGGGACCATCTCGTCCCAGATCTCGCGCATCTGCTGCGCGGACTTGATGTAGTAGCCCGAGCCACCGAACTTGAAGCGGTCCGGGTCGTTAAGAGTCTTGCCGGTCTGCACGCACAGCATGGCCTCGTGGTTGGCGGCCTGGGATTCCAGCACGTAGTGGCAGTCGTTGGTCACCAGCGGCGGCAGGTCCAGGCGGCGGCCGATTTCCAGCAGGGCGTCGCGGGTGCGCTTTTCGATGTCCAGCCCGTGGTCCATCAGCTCTAGGAAGTAGTTGTCCTTGCCGTAGATGTCCTGCCACATAGCGGCAGCCTCCAGCGCCTCGTCGAACTGCCCCAGGCGCAGGCGCGTCTGCACGTCCCCCGAGGGGCAGCCGGTGGTGGCGATGATGCCGTCGGCGTGCTCGGCGATAAGCTCGGCGTCCATGCGCGGCCATTTGCCCAGTTGCCCCTCGTAGGAGGCCAGCGACGACAGCTTGAACAGGTTCTGCAGGCCGGTGGCGTTCTCGGCCAGCATGGTCTGGTGGAGGTAGGCGCCGGAGGCGGAGACGTCGTCGCGCTTCTGGTCCGGGTTGCCCCACAGCTGGCGCTTCTTGTTGAAGCGGGAGCCCGGCGCCATGTAGGCCTCGATGCCGATGATCGGCTTAATACCCGCCCCCGTCATGCGGCGGTAGAAGGCGTCGGAGCCGAACATGTTGCCGTGATCGGTCATGCCCACAGCCGGCATCTGCTGCCGGCTGACCTCCTCTGCTAGCAGATCCACCTTGGCCATGCCGTCCAGCATGGAAAACTCGGTGTGGTTATGCAGGTGGACGAAGGAGGAGTTTTTGACCATGCCGGCTATTCTAGCCGGTGCGTCAAGGCAGCCTTAAAGCCGTGGAAGGGGTACCTTTTAAGCCAATGCTGTATACACTCGCCGCCTACCTGATGTGGGGATTTTTCCCTGCCTTCTTCCCGCTCCTGCTGCCCGCCGACCCGCTGGAGATCCTCGCCCACCGCGTGGTGTGGACCGCCGTGCTAGTCGGCGCCTACTTGCTGGCCACCGGCGGCTGGCGGGAGCTGCAAGCCTTCAGCCTGCGCACCTGGGGCTGGATGGCCGCCTGCGGCGTGGCGATCACCATCAACTGGGGTGTGTACGTCGTGGCGATTAACACCAACCACGTCGCCGACGCCGCCCTGGGCTATTTCATCAACCCGCTGGTGGCGGTCTGCCTAGGCATCATCTTCTTGAAGGAGCAGCTGCGCCGCGGCCAGCTGGCGGCGGTCATCATCGCCGCGGTCGCGGTGCTCTGGCTGACCTTCATGACGGGCCAGACGCCGTATATCTCGCTGGCGCTGGCGCTCAGCTTCGGCATCTACGGGCTGCTCAAGAAGAAGATCTCGATCTCCTCGACCGGGTCCGTAGCGGCGGAAACCCTGGTCATGGTCCCGCTGGCGCTGGGCTACCTCATCTACCTAGAGGCCGGCGGCCAGGGCACCTTCTTCAACCAAGGCCCGCTGCACCCGCTGCTGCTCATCAGCGCCGGCCTGGTCACCGCGCTGCCGCTTCTGTGCTTCGCCCAGGGCGCCAAGCACCTGCCTCTGGCCACCATCGGCATGCTGCAGTACATCACCCCGACCATGCAGATGCTCTGGGCGCTGTTTGTCACCCAGGAGCACATGCCCCCGGAGCGCTGGGTCGGCTTCATCATCATCTGGGTGGCCGTGGCGGTCTACCTAATCGACCTGTTGCGCCACCGGCCGCGCAGGGCGCGGCGGACTACAGGGCGCCCGGCGGGCGAATAGCGAAGCTGCCCCAGGCGGCATCGGCGGGCGCGGGTTGCACGGCCGCCACCTGCCCCTCCCCGGCGATGTCCCGCAGGGTCTGCCCGGTGTCCCAGACCACCACGGCGCTCAGCTCGCGGGGGATCTCGACGTGCCCGATTCCCTCCAGCCCCGCCTGGGTCTGCTCCAGCGCGGCGTCGAAAACGTCCGCCCGGTTAGCCCCGGCGACCGGCTCCGGCACGGCGATGGGCTCAGACGCGCCCACCAGCATGGCGTTGACGCGACCGGCCGGCTCCACAACGTCGGCGGCGTCCTGGGCAGATAGCGCGGACCGGAAGGTCACGAGCGCGTAGGTGGAGGTGGCATCGTCAGCGGCGGCGAGGCTATCCGCGGCCCGGGCGACGTACGCGCCCTGGTCCTCGCCGGCTTCGGGGCCAAGCTGGTCTCCCTGCAGTGGCGCGGTAGGCTGCGCGCCGAAGGCCCCGGCCGCCCAGACCACCCCGACCGCGGCGACGCCGACGACCGCCCAGCCACGGCCATTCATCCGCGCACCACGTCGAGGGCGTGGGCCAGATCGTCTGGATACGGCGCGGTGATTTCCATCCAGCGGCCGCTGACCGGGTGGTAGAAGCCCAGCTTGACCGCGTGCAGCCACTGGCGGATAAGCCCCAGGCGCTGCGCGAGGTTGGGATCGGAGCCGTACATGGGATCCCCACAGCACGGGTGCCCGGTGGCGGACATGTGCACGCGGATCTGGTGCGTGCGGCCGGTCTCCAGGTGAACCTCCAGCAGGCTGGCCTCGCGGAAGGCCTCCATGAGCTGGTAGTGGGTCACGGCCGGCTTGCCGTCCTCGGTGACGGCAAATTTCCAGCCGGCGGACGGGTGCCGGCCGATGGGGGCGTCGATGGTGCCCTCGATGGGATCGGGCAGGCCCTGGACCAACGCGTGGTAGGTCTTTTTCACCGTGCGCTCCTTGAAGGCGCGCTTGAGCACCGAGTAGCCGCGCTCGCTGGCGGCGACCACCATCACGCCGGAGGTGCCCACGTCTAGGCGCTGGACGATGCCCTTGCGCTCCGGCGGCCCCGAGGTCGAAATCCGGAACCCGGCCGCGGCCAGGCCCCCGACGACGGTGGGCCCGTCCCACCCGACGGTGGGGTGGGCGGCCACGCCTACGGGCTTATGCACGGCGATGACGTCGTCGTCGGAGTAGAGGATGTCCATGCCCTCGACCAGTTCCTCGGCCGGCATGAGCGGCTTGGGCGGCTCCGGCATGGTCACGTCCAGCCAGGCGCCCTCCAGCAGGCGGTCGGACTTGCTCTGGGGTTTGCCGTCGACGGTGACGTCGCCGTCGGCGCACAGCTGCGCGGCCGTGGCCCGGGAGAAGCCGAGCAGCTTGGATAGGGCGGCATCGACCCGCATGCCGGCGAGTCCTTCGGGGACGGGCAGCGTTCTACTCTCCCTGTGCACGGGCTTGGCTCCTTTCTTCTCGGAACATGGCGACGATGAAGATGACCACCCCGATGGTGATGGACGCGTCGGCAATGTTGAACACGGCGAACGATCCCACGGAGATGAAGTCCACGACGTGGCCAAACCAGAAGCCCGGTTCGCGGGCGATACGGTCGATAAAATTGCCCAGGGCGCCGCCGGCGATCATCGCCAACCCGACGGCCTGGCCGGGGTCTTTGATCCGCGGGGCGGCTATAGCCACGCCCACGACGAAGGCCAGCTGGATGGTGGTAAACAGCCAGGTGGCCCCCTCCCCGCCCATGGAGAAGGCGGCCCCGGGGTTGAAGACGAGGAAGAACCGGAACCAGTCCCCGATGACGGCGACGGCTTCGCCTTCGTCGAGCCACGCCAGCATTACCGCCTTGGTCACCTGGTCGAGGACTGCCACCGCCACCACGATGGTGGCCATTAATCCGAGATTTCTCCTTTTAGTTGGGCTCACCCGGTCCATTGTAAACGTATCGATCCGGTAATTTGGAATACGTGTTTCGTGTTAAAGCTATCCCCGCTGTCCTAGTCACCTCCCTGCTGCTGGCCGGCTGCAACTACCAAGCCCCCGGCCCGGCCGTGGAGCAGCCCGTGGGCATGGCTGTCGATGCCCCACGCGTGACCGTCGAATCCACCGGCCAGGGCGACAAGAAGGTGCTCGCCTTCGCCGACATCGACTCTGAGCAGGAGCTCAACCTGGATATCACGGAAGGCTTCCAGCAGGACGTCCTGCGGGCCGATGCCGCAGCCGACTTCCGCGCCGAGGACATCGACACCGCCACCACTCACCTGCCACTTCAAGGCTCCGTGGAACAGGCCTCCGAGGCCACCGAGGGCCAGGCGCCGGCCACCCGGAATGCCTTCTTCACCGTGGGCGAGCCCGGCTTCGACGGCGATTCCGATATCTCCTCGGCCGAGGGCTTCCAGTTCGGCTGGCGCGCCGAGGACAACGGCCAGATGTCTTCGCTGCGCCTGGCCGCCCCGCAGGAATCCACGGATACCGCACGGGCGATCGCCGAGCAGGCCATCACCAAGCTGACGGCCCTGCCCGTGGTCTTCCCAGACGAGGAGATCGGCCCCGGCGCGACCTGGACCGTAGAGTCGCGCGTGCCGGGTGAGGCGGTGTTGTTGCAGGAGACGACCTACACGCTGGAATCGCTTGCGGATGGGCGCGCGGAGCTGGGCGTGGAGATCCACCAGCGCCCGTCGCTGGGCGCGCTGTCGCTGGACGGCCAAGCGGAGGGAACCGATCTGGAGGGTCAGGAGCTGAAGGTACTGGACTCGAGCACCAACAGCACGGGCTCGCTGACCGTGGATCTGGGCAAGCCCCTGCCCGTGGCCGGCAACGTCAGCATGCACACCAAGATCACCTACGGCACCCCGGAGTCCGAGGTGCGCGTGGTCCAGACCTCCGCCACCGCGCTGGACTTTTCCTAGAACCCCGGCCCCGCATGGCACGAGACCCTCCCGGCCGCTAGGGCGGGGAGGGTCTTCGGCTCAATAGTTGCGCGGCGGCGGGCGGGCTTACTGCTCGCTGACGGCGCCGTCGTTGTTTTCGACGCTGCCGTCGGTGCACATGGCCGGCACCTGCTCCGGGGCGACGGTGTTGGTGATCAGGGTGCAGGC
Organism: Corynebacterium sp. HMSC04H06; assembly: GCF_001815935.1. Taxonomy (GTDB): domain Bacteria; phylum Actinomycetota; class Actinomycetes; order Mycobacteriales; family Mycobacteriaceae; genus Corynebacterium. Next base: position 19,494 of record NZ_KV823413.1, on the reverse strand, counting down.
CCAGGACTGGGACAGCTTCCACTTGCCGTCTTCGTAGACGAACTCGACGTTGTCGGCGGTCTGGCCGGGCTCTTCGGGGACGCTGAAATTGACGGTGGCCAGCACGGACTGCGGGGCGTAGCCCGGCAGGACCGGGTCGACGACCTCGAAGGTTGCGCCGGTCTCGGCCTTGGAGGCGGCCATGGTCTCGAAGAGCTCGGGGGCGGTCTCGCCGCCCTGGACGGTGGCGACCTTATCTTCCTCGGAGGCGGCCGGGTCCGTGGCGGTGGCCAACACGGCGTTCAGGTCCGCGGCGGTCGGCTGCTCCGGGGTCGCGCTGTCCCCCTCCGCGCCGGCGGAGCCGTCAGTACCCTCGGCGGATTCCGCCTGGGTGGTCGCGGCGGAGTCGGTGGCGTTGTTCTCTTCCTCGTCGGAAGAGCAGGCGGCCAGCGCCAGCCCGGCGGCCGTGGCGAGTGCCGCGGCGGAAATCCGACGACCAAGTTGAGCGTTAATCACGAAAAAGATCTCCTTGCATAGGGTCCAGCGCGCGGTCTTGCAGAGCGCGCCTGTCAGCCTTATTTATGCTACCGGCTTTGCCGCCACCTGCGAAACACGCGCGCCGGAGCTATCAGCCAATTCCCAAACTCTCCCCGCTCGCAGCCCCCCAAAGGTTATGCTGGAGCGCATGAATTCCACCTCCGCGTCCCCGTCCATCGTCGTCTTGGCCACCGGCGGAACCATAGCCTGCACGAAGGATGATTCCGGCGCGCTGGTGCCCACCCACCAGGCCGCGGACCTGGTGCAGGGGCTTGAGCACCCGCTGCCCGTCCGCGCCGTGGACTACCTGCAGCTGGATTCTTCCGCCATCACGCCGGCCGACCTGGACGGGCTGCTGGCCGAGGTCCGCGGGCTACTGGCCGATCCCGCCACCGCCGGCGTGGTGATAACCCACGGCACCGATTCGCTGGAAGAAACGGCCATGGCCCTGGCCTGCCAGCTAGCGCCTGCCAAGCCCGTGGTACTTACCGGCGCCCAGCGCGCCGCCGACCACCCGGACCCCGACGGGCCGGGCAACCTGCAGCTGGCCCTGGACACCGCCTGCCACCACGCGGGCGCTGCCACCGGCGGGGCGTGGGTCTGCTTCGGCGGACAGACGCTGCCGGCGGCAGGCGTGCGCAAGCGGCATACCAGCCAACTCGACGCCTTCGAGTCGCTCGAGGTCCCACACGCGCTTTCTGCCCGCTTCCCGCTGCCGGCGGGCGCGCTGGATACCGCCCCGGTTGCCACCCTCGCGGCCTACCCGGGCGCCGAGCGCGAGCTTATCGATGCCGCCGTGGCCAGCGGAGCCCGCGGCATCGTCGTCGCGGCCATGGGCTCGGGCAACATGTCCCCGGCGATGGGCCAGGCCCTGGGCGAGGCGCTACGGGCCGGGACCAGCGTGGTGATTTCGACCCGCTCGCCCTACGGCGCGGTGCGGCTGGCCTACGGCGGTGACGGCGGGGGCGCATCCTTGGGCGCGGCGGGAGCCTTGGGCGCGGGACCGCTGCGCCCAGGGCAGGCCCGGATCCTGCTGGCGGCCTGCCTGGCCGGGGGCGTGGACCCGGCCGAGGTCTTTAGCTTCTAGTCCTCGTCCAGACCGGCGAGGTCATCCTCGCGGGCTAGGAACCACTCGTCCCAGGCCAGCGAGTCCAGCGGATCAGCAGGCACCAGGTCCGGGTCGTCGTCGGGAAGTGACTTGGTGCGCCCGGGGCCGGTGGCGCGCGTTTCGAAGCGCACGCTGACCACCCCATGGCCCGCCCCCTGGATCCAGCCGTGTCCGTAGTCCGGGTGGTAGACGTCCTGGGTGGCCACCCACTGGCTATCCGGGGTATCGGCGACATCGACGGCCACGGGGCCCGTATCTACCGTGCGATCGGCCACGCCGGTCTCGAAGTCGCTATCCGGCGGGACGGGCCTAACGATCTCGCGGTCGAGCTCGGGGAAGAGCACGTCCTGCCGGGCGGTTTCCAGCCCGGAATAGCCCACGCCGACTAGGCGGATGGGGCCCAACTCCGCGGGGTAGCGCGCCAGCTTGAACGCCGCGGCGCGCAGGGTCTCGAAGTCGTCGGTGGCGTAGGGCAAGGTCGCCGAGCGCGACTCGATGTGAAAGTCCGCCATCCGCAGCTTGACCGTCACGGTGCGCGCTCCCCGCCCGTCCTTGAGCAGGCGGACGTGCGCGCCCTCGGCGGCGCGGTCGATAGCCGCGTCCACCTCCGCCTCCGTTATCAGATCCTTCGGGTAGGTGTGCTCGGCGGAGATCGACTTGGAGATGGCCCGCGGGGCGACTTCGCGCGGGTCGATGCCGCGCGCCATCTCCCACAGCTGGCCGCCGACCACGGAACCGACCGAGATCTCCACCTCGCGCTTGCTCAGGCTGGCCAAGTCGCCGATGGTCTTAATCCCAATCGAGTGCAGCTTCTGCGCAGTCACCGGGCCGACGCCCCAGAGCTTGGCCACGTCCAGCGGGTGGAGGAAGTCCAGCTGCTGGTCCGCGGGGATGACGAATGTGCCGTCCGGCTTGGCCTCGCCCGAGCCGATCTTGGCGAACTGCTTGCCCGTGCCCGCCCCGATGGAGCACGGCAGGCCGGTCTCGGCACGGATGGCCGCGCGCAGCTCCTCGGACCAGTCGAAGACGGTCTGGGCAGAAGCGCCCTGCAGCTCGGCCGGCTCCATGAATCCCTCGTCGATGGACAGCTGCTCGATGAGCCCGACGCGGGAGGAAATCAGTTCGAAGACGCGCCGGGAGGCGGCCTGGTAGACCACGCGCCGGGGGCGGATCACGACGGCACGGGCGCTGACCAGTTGCTGGGCGCGGTACATGGGCATCGCCGAGTGGGCCCCAAAGGCGCGGGCCTCGTAGCTGGCCCCGGCGACCACGCCGCGGCCGCCCAGGCCGCCGACGAGGACGGGGCGCCCGCGCAGGGTGGGCCGGGTCAGCTGCTCGACGGAGGCGAAAAACGCGTCCATATCGATGTGGAGAACCCAGCGCTGCATACCCCCGATCTTAACCTGGCACTTGCCCCGCAACCCAACTTGGATCCATGATGTATCCATGTTGCATACAAAGACCGAGCACCCCTCCCCGCCCGCGGCGGAACGGGCCTATGCCTACCTCAAGGAACGAATTATCGACGGCACCGTGCCCGGATCGACCATGCTCAGCGAGGGCGAAGTGGCCCAGGAACTCGGTTGCAGCCGCACCCCCGTCCGCGAAGCCTTCCTCCGCCTAGAGGTCGAGGGCTTTTTGCACCTCTACCCCAAGCGTGGGGCCCTGGTGGTGCCGCTGACCGCCCGGGACATCCGCGAGGTCTACGAGGCCCGCGAGCTGGTGGACCGTTTTTCCGCCGAGCACATCTGCGGACTCTCGGACAGCGAGCGTCACGTCATCGGCGGCGTGCTGGAGGCCATCATCGCCGAGCAGGACGCAGCCCTAGCGGCCGAGGACTTGGCCGAATACACCCGCCTGGACGCCAAGTTCCACCAGACCATCATGGACAACGGCGGCAACCGCTTCCTGTCCCAGCTCGGCCACAGCCTGCGCGAGCAGCAGCAGCGCTTTACCGCCACGGCGGTCGGGCGCAGCCCGGCGCGCGCCCGCCGCTTCGTCGACGGCCACCGCCAGCTCACCCGCGCTCTTAACGACGGCGACTTCGAGGCTTACAGCCACGCCTTATCTGACCACCTCACCCACTCCCGAAATCAGTTATGACCACTACCGTTACCGAACGCATCCCCTCTGTTAAGTCCTATCCCTCCCACGCCTGGTGGCCTGTGGCTGGCACCATGGTCGCCGTCGCCTGGGGCGGCAACGAGTTCACCCCGCTGCTGGTGATGTACCGCGAGGTTTCCAGCTTCAGCCAGGTCACCGTCAACGGGCTGCTGGCCGCCTACGTGGTGGGCATTATCCCCGCCCTGCTTATCGGCGGGCCGTTATCCGATCTCATCGGCCGCAAGCCCACGCTGCTGCCGGCCGCTCCTCTGTCCCTGTTCGGCTCCTTCCTGCTGTCGGTGGCCCCGAACGAACCGCTGATTATCGCCGGCGGGCGCGTGCTCTGCGGCATGGCGCTGGGCCTGGTCATGGCGGTCGGCTCCACCTGGATCACCGAGCTCGAGCCCCGCGGCGGCGCCCGCAAGGCCTCGCTGTGCCTGACCGTCGGCTTCCTCGTCGGCGCCGGGCTGGCCTCGGTGCTGGCGCAGTGGGGCCCGTGGCCCACCCACCTGGCGTATGTCATCCACATCGTGCTAACCCTGGCCACCGGCTGGTGGCTGGGCCACGCTCCCGAGACCCGGCAGCCCATGCGCGGGTCCATCAAGCGCACGGTGTTGGAGCTAACCATCGGCGACATGCTGACCATGCTGCGCATCCCGGCCGCCGCGCACCGCCGCTTCTTGCGCGTGGTGGTCCCCGTCGCCCCGTGGGTCTTTGGCTGCGCCGGCGCGGCCTATGCGCTGCTGCCCCAGCTGCTCTCCCGCTCGGCCGGGGACGTCCCCATCGCCTTCTCCGGCCTGATGACGGTCATCACCCTGGGCTGCGGCGTGGGCGTGCAGATGCTCGGCCAAGTCATTGACACCAACCGCTCGGCGCGCGCCTCGGCTATCGCCATGGCGGTTATCACCTGCGGCACCTTGCTGGGGGCCGCCGCCGCGCACACCCTGTCGCTGCCGCTGGGCATTCTCGCCGCTGCCACGATGGGCGCCGGCTACGGCCTGGCCCTGGTGGCCGGGCTGTCCGAGGTCCAGCGGATCGCCGGCGAGCGGGAGCTGGCCGGCCTGACCGCCGTCTACTATTGCATCGCCTACCTCGGGTTCTTCATCCCGATGGCGTTCTCGGCGCTGGCGCCGTATATCGGCTTTACCAGCCTGTTTTCCGTCGGCGCGGTGCTCGCGCTGTTCTGCCTGGGCAACGTGTCCCTGGCCTGGCGCAAGCACCTGCCGGGCACAAATTAATTCTTCGCGACGGTGGCGGTAACTCCCGCCACCACCTGGTGCACGCCCTCGCTTTCAGCGGGGGCGTTTGTACTGACCTGGAAGTCCGTGGCCAGCACCTCGCCCGCGATGTGCTCGGCGTGGCGACGAGCCCAGTCTTCCTTCTCCGCCGGCACGTAGAGCACTGCGGAAATCCGGTCGCTGACCTCGAACCCGGAGGCCTTGCGGGCGTCCTGCAGGCCGCGGATAACGTCCGCGGCCCAGCCCTCGGCCTCCAGCTCCTCGGTGACGTTGGTGTCCAGCACCACCAGACCGTCGACGCCGTCGATGCGGGCCGTCGAGTCCGGATCCGCCGCCTGCAGGCGCTCGGTGTACTCGTCGGCGTGCAGGGTGATGTCGCCGTCGACGACGACCTCCTCGCCTTGGCGCTCGTAGTTGCCCGCCTTCAGGTTCTTGATCGCGCGCTGGACGTCCTTGCCCAGGCGCGGGCCGGCGACCTTCGCGTTGCAGACGACCTCGAAACGGCCGGCGGAATCCACGTCCTCGGTCAGCTCGACCTCCTTGACGTTGACCTCATCGCGGATGATGCCCGCGAAATCCGCCAGCTTGTCCGCGCCGGCCATCGCCACGGTCAGCTTCGGCAGCGGCAGGCGGTTGCGTAGCTTATTGGACTTGCGCACCGAGGACGCTGCCGAGGCCACCGCGCGGGTGGCATCCATGGCGGAGACCAGGGCATCGTCAGCTGGGTAGTCCGCCGGATCCGGGAAGCTGGTCAGGTGGACGGAACGCTCACCGGTCAGGCCGCGGTAGATGACCTCGCTGATGTGCGGCAGCAACGGGGCGAAGACGCGGGCCACGGTCTCCAGCACCGTGTAGAGGGTGTTGAAGGCCTCCGGGTGCTCCGCGTCGCCGGACCAGAAGCGGTCACGGGAGCGGCGCACGTACCAGTTGGTGAGCACGTCTGCGAACAGGCGTGCCTCCTCGGTGGCGGTGGCGATGTCGGTATTCGCCAGGGCGGCATCGACGTTTTTGACCAGGTCGTGCGTCTTGGCCAGGATGTAGCGATCCAGCACGTTGGTCGAGGAGGTGTCGAAGTGCGCCTCCTGGCCGGCGTAGAGCTGCAGGAAGGAGCAGGCGTTCCAGATGGGCAGCAGCGCCTGGCGCACGCCGTCGCGGATGCCCTGCTCGGTCACGATGAGGTTGCCGCCGCGCAGGATGGGGCTGGACATGAGGAACCAGCGCATGGCGTCCGAGCCGTCGCGGTCGAAGACCTCGTTGACGTCCGGGTAGTTGCCCTTGGACTTGGACATCTTCAGCCCGTCGTTGCCTAGGACGATGCCGTGGGCGACGACCTTCTTGTACGCCGGGCGGTCGAACAGAGCGGTGGACAATACGTGCATGACGTAGAACCAGCCGCGGGTCTGGCCGGAGTACTCGACGATGAAGTCCGACGGCGAGTGGGTCTCGAACCAGTCCTTGTTCTCGAACGGGTAGTGCTTCTGAGCGAAAGGCATGGAGCCGGACTCGAACCAGCAGTCCAGCACGTCCGGCACGCGGCGCATGGTGGACTTGCCCGTCGGATCATCCGGGTTCGGGCGGGTCAGCTCGTCGATGTACGGGCGGTGCAGCGAGCTCGGGCGCACACCGAAGTCGCGCTCCAGCTCGTCCAGCGAGCCGTAGACGTCCATGCGCGGGTACTCCTCGGAGTCGGAGACCCACACCGGGATCGGCGCGCCCCAGTAGCGCGAGCGGGAGATGTTCCAATCGCGGGCGCCCTCTAGCCACTTGCCGAACTGGCCGTCGCGGATATGGCCCGGCATCCACTCGATCTCGTTGTGGTTGAGCTCGACCATGCGATCACGGAACTCGGTGACCTTGACGAACCAGGACGGCATCGCCTTGTAGATGAGCGGCTCGCCGGAGCGCCACGAGTGCGGGTAGGAGTGCTCGATGGTCCGGTGGCGCACCACGCGGCCCGCGGCCTTCAGGTCGCGGATGATGTCCTTGTTGGCGTCGAAGACCAGCTGGCCCTCGTAGTCCGGCACCTGGGAGGTGAACTTGCCGTCGTCGTCGACGGGGATGACCAGTTCGATGTCGTGCGCGGCGCAGGTGTTCATATCGTCCTCACCGAAGGCCGGGGCCTGGTGGACCACGCCGGTGCCGTCCTCGGTGGTGACGTAGTCGGCAGACAGTACCTGGAAGCCGTTGCGCATATCGGCGAAGTAATCGAAGATCGGCTGGTAGTTGAAGCCGGTCAGCTCCGCGCCGGTGAAGGTCTTGACGACCTCGGCGTCCTCGCCCAGCTCCTTGGCATACGCCGCGCGCAGCCCGTCAGCGAGCACGAAGAGCCGGCCGGCGAACTCGCCGTCGCCGCCCACGCGTGCTAGGGCATAAGTGACCTCCGGGTGCACGGCCAGGGCGGAGTTAGACGGCAGGGTCCACGGGGTGGTGGTCCAGGCCAGGAAAGAGGCGTCGGCCAGCTCCGGGTTGGCCTGCAGTGTCTCCTCCGCGGCCGAGCCGGCCAGCGCGCCGGTGACCGGGAAGGTCACGGTCAGCGTCGGGTCCTGACGCATCTTGTAGGAGTCATCCAGGCGGGTTTCCTGGTTCGACAACGGGGTGTGCTCGGCCCAGGAGTACGGCAGCACGCGGAAACCCTGGTAGATAAGCCCCTTGTCGTAGAGCTCCTTGAAGGCCCACATGACCGACTCCATGAAGTCCAGGTCCATGGTCTTGTAACCGTGGTCGAAGTCCACCCAGCGGGCCTGGCGGGTGACGTAGTCCTTCCACTCGCCCGCGTAGCGCAAAACCGAGGACGCGCAGTACTCGTTGAAGCGCTCGAGGCCCATCTCCTCGATCTGGCCCTTGTCGGTGATGCCCAGCTGCTTTTCGGCCTCCAGCTCCGCCGGCAGGCCGTGGCAGTCCCAGCCGAAAACGCGGGGGACGTAGTTGCCCGCCATGGTGCGATAGCGCGGGACGATGTCCTTGACGTAGCCGGTCAGAAGGTGACCGTAGTGCGGCAGGCCGTTAGCAAAAGGCGGGCCGTCGTAGAAGATGTATTCCGGCTTGTCCTCGGTCTGATCCAACGAGGCCTGGAAGGTCCCGTCCTGCTTCCAGTAGTCCCGGACGACCTCTTCCATATCCGGGAAGCGGCTGGAACCGCCGGTCATGTCGACCTTGGGGTACACGCCGCCGACATTGGGGCTGTGGTGGTTCACGGTATTGCTCCATCCTTCACGCGCGGTAATTAAACACTGCGCGGGGACGCCCGTTATGAGCGCGGTACCACCCCGCTTGGAGCCCGCATGGCGCTCCCGCTTCGTTGATCGTGAAGGAGTTGACGGTCCCACCCGCCCGGTTCTAATAAGCGCTGCTCAGATAACGCAAAAGGCAGCGCCGTTCTTCCGGAATACTCCCCGGTGATTGCCGGATCATCGTATATAAGCCCTTAGTATAGCCGCCCGAGCGCCGGCTCGGCCAGTCCCCGCGGCAATTCGTTTCCGCACCAGGCCAGCCGGCGGGGACAGGACAGCTAGGACTGGCGGGCCGCGTCCTGCGGCTGCGAGCTAGGCGGGGTCCGGTCCCCGCGGTGCTTGGCAAAGGCGTCAATTATAACCAGGATGATGCCGGCGGCTGCGGCGACGAAAACCACCACGAGCGACCAAGTGGCCGCGGACAACAGGTAGTTTACGAAGGCGATGAAAGCGATGAACGCTAAGACCAAGGCAGCAATCAGCATGGAAAATGACGCCCTTTCTCGCAGATGCGTATCAAACTGGCTTATGCATTAAACCTACACCAAAGCCCCCGTCGCGCACGGTTATGACCGTGGGCGTCCGGGGGCGTGCGGTAGCGCGGGGAAGACGAGCTTCCTCCCCTAGCGAAGTCTTAGGAGTTGGACTCGCCGTTCGGGGCGGCGGAGCCGCGGCTCTCGAGCTCCTCCAGCTGGGACTCCAGCAGGGTCTTCAGGCGGGTGCGGTACTCGCGCTCGAAGGTGCGCAGCTCGGAGATGCGGGTCTCCAGGGCGGTCTGCTGCTGCTTGACCGTATTCATGATCTCGGTGTGCTTCTTCTCAGCGTCAGCCTGCAGGGCCGCTGCCTTCTCCTCGGCCTGGCGGATCTGGGCCTCGGCGCGGGAGTTAGCCTCGGACTCGGTCTGCTTGGCGCGCTGCTGGGCCTCGGCGACCTGAGCGTCGGCCTTCTTCTGGGCCTCGTCCAACTGGGTGCGGGACTTGGTGTCGGCGTCGGACAGCTGCTTTTCGGCGGCGGTGCGCGCGTCGCTCAGCATGGACTCGGACTCGGCCTTGGCCTCGTTGGTCAGGCGGTCGGCCATCTCCTGGGCCAGGCCCAACACGCGGGCGGCCTGCATGTGGGTCTCCGGGGTAGCCAGCCCGTTGGCGTCCGCGGTGGCGGCAGCCGCCGGGGTCTCCTTGGCGGTGGAAGCGAAGGCGGAGGAACCGGAAACGTCCGCGACCTTCTTCTGCAGCTCCTGGTTTTCCTTCTTGGCAACCTCCAGGTCACGGCGGGCCTTGTCCAGGTCCTGCTTGGCCTTGGTGGCCTCGTCCTGGGCGGCCTTCAGCTCCTTGGAGTCGGCGCTGGACTTGCCAGCGGCGGAAGCCTGCTCCTTCTTGGCGTTTTGCGCGGCTTCGGCCTTGGCGTCGGCCAGCTTCTTCTCGTATTCCTTGTCGAGCTGGGAGCGCAGGTCTGCCTCGATCTCCTTGCGGAGAGCGGCCTCGTCGACCGAAGAGGTAGCGGACGCCGCGGAAGCGGTGGCGGCGCCGGAGCCGGACTGCAGGCTGTTGACCTGCGACTGCAGCTCGTCATTCTCGTCCTGCAGCTGGGCAAGGGCGTCTTCAACCAGGTCGAGGAACTGGTCGACCTCGTCCTCGTTGTAGCCACGCTTGCCAATCGGCGGCTTGCTGAACGCGACGTTGTGTACATCAGCTGGTGACAGCGGCATTGACTTCTCTTCCCCTTCAAGTCGGTGCAACCCCGGAGGTTTCCGGAGCCAATAGAAGATATGAATCAAGCTACGAGCCTACACTCGTCGCCCAACCCAAGGTTTTCTAATCGGACAATAATACGATTCTTCGTTTCATTGTAACCAAAAAGACACAGTAACGGACGATTACTCAAGTCTCAATATTAAGCCGAGGTTGACGATTTTGCACTTTCGTTTACCTCTGCCCCGCTAGTGCTCGTCCGTCACCGCCGTGTTCTAGCCCGCCGGAGGCCGGCCAAATCACGGAAACTAGACCATCGTGGCAATGACGATATTCATCAGGATGGCCAGGATAATGAACAGGACGATGATTGACATGTCTAGCGCTACCCCGCCCAGCCGCAACGGCGGAATGAGTTTGCGCAGGGCTTTTACGGGCGGATCTGTGACCGCAAACAACGGCTCGGCGCACATCATGAACCAGCGCGGCGGGTTGAACTGCCGGGAAAAGGACTGGATCATCTCGATGATGATGCGCACGATTAGCGCTAGGGAAAAGATACGGAGCACGGCGTACAGAATAATTCCTAATTGACTCACCCCTTCGACCCTATCCGAACTACCCCCACCTTTGGGGAATTACCCGGTAAGCCACGAAAAATCCCCGGGTGCCCTCACCGGGGTTAACCGGTGGGCAAAGCCCGGGGAGCAAAAAGCCGTGGCGTGCTTAGCGCAGCTGGGCGGCGCGCTCCAGCTCTAGGGTGGAGATGTTGGCGCGCTCCGGCACGATGGCGAACACGCGGCGCTCGGTGTCTAGACCCTTGGTCAGGTCGACCATGCGGCCGCGCAGCGCGAAGCAGAGACCGGCGGCGAAGTCGATGAAGCGCTTGGCGGCGGACTTCTCGGCGTCGGTCAGCTCGAAGACTACGGCGTCGCCGTCGCGGAAGGGCTCGCCGATCTTCGGGGCATCGTTGTAGGTGGTCAGGGAAATCGGCACGATGGTCGGCGCGAACTCCGGCTCGGCCGGGGTGCGCTCGTAGCTCGGGCGCGGCTGGTAGGCCGCGGAGCCGGCGGTGGCGTAGCGAGCGTCGTCCTCGTAGTAGGCGTCGTCGTGGTCCATGTCCATCGGCTGCAGGCCGAAGAACTCCTTCGTGCGATCAATAAATGACATATGTGGTCTCCCTCTGACCCGAAATGTACAAGTGCGGTCTGATATGCGTCTTTGCGTTGGTTTTTAACCTACTGGCCGCGCGCCCATGATGCCGGTTCCGACACGCACGATATCCGTGCCGGCAAAAATTGCCTCGCGCAGATCCGCGCTCATCCCGGCCGACAGCTCGAGCGGGTGGCCGAGCTTCTCCCCCAGCTCGTCGACCAGCTGGCGCGCGGAGGCAAAGACCTCTGCCGCGTCCGCCTCCACGGGCGGGACGACCATGATGCCGCGCAGGTCCAGGTTGTCCAGATCCTCGACCACCCGCAGCAGGTCTTCGGCCGTGTCCCAGGCCACGCCCCCGCGGGACGGATCCGAGTCGTAGGACAGCTGCACGTAGACCGGCAGGTTCTCACTGCGCTGGCCGCGCTCGCGCGCCAGCTCCACCCCGCGGTCGAGGGCGTGGGCGAGTTTTTCGGAATCCAGCGAGTGCACGCTGTGTGCCCAGCGGGCCACGTGGTTGGCCTTCTTAGTCTGGATCTGGCCGATCATGTGGAAGCGCATCTCGGGCAGCTGCTCGGCCTTGGCGCGGGCTTCCTGCTCGCGGTTTTCCGCAACATCGGTCACCCCCAGCTGGCTAAGCAGCGCGATGTCCTCGGCCGGGTGGAACTTGGTCACCGGCAGCAGGCGCGGCGCCGGGCGGCCGGCTTCGGCGGCCAGTTCGGAGATCTGCGCCCGGGTGCTAGCCAGGCCGCGCTCCAACTCGGCGAGCCGGGCCTGGTCGCTGCCCTGGTCTGCCGTGTCCTGCTGGCGGTCCTGCGGGGTGGTCTTATCGGTCATTGTCGGTCTGCTCCTCCAACCAGATGAGTCCTGCCTGCCGGCCGGTCGTCCCCTCCCGGCGGTAGGAAAAGAAAGTGGTGTCCTCGATAGTGCAGCGCGGATCCGCCTGGATGGCGGTAACGCCCAAGCCCATCAGCTGCCGGATGAGCCCGGCGCGCACGTCGATGCCCGGGGTGCCCTTCTCGGTCGTCGTCCGCGAGCCGGGCAGGTGGGCCTCGACGTCGGCGGCCATCTCGGCGGGTACCTCGTAGTGCCGCCCGCTGGCGGCCGGGCCCAGCAGCACCTGCAAGCGCTCCGGGCGCGCGCCGAGGTCGCACATCGCCTCCACGGTCGCCGGAACGATCCCGTTGCGCGCGCCTAAGCGCCCGGCGTGGGCGGCGGCGACCACGCGGGCTTCCGGGTCGGCCAGCAGCACCGGAGTGCAGTCGGCGACCAGCACGCCCAGGGCCAGGCCCTCGGTGGCGGTGACCAGGGCATCGGTCGCCTCCACGGGCTCAGACTGCGAGCCGTCGACGACGGTGACGTTATTGGTGTGGAGCTGCTCCATCCAGACGATCTCGTCTAGGCGCAGCAGCTCGCGCAGGCGCTGCCGGTTCGCCGCGACCGCCGCCGGGGCGTCGCCCACGTGCTCAGCCAGGTTGAAAGACTCGTATGGGGACGCCGAAGCCCCTCCCGAGCGGGCCGTAAAGACCATCCGGAAGGGGCGTTTCAGGCGGGCGGGGCGGGTGGTGCGTGCTTCCTCGTTTACTGGCATGCACTCCAGACTAGCGCGCGCTAGGACTTAATTAGCGCAAGAAGTCCGGCACGTCCAGGTCGTCGTCGCCGCGGTTGTCACGCTCGTCGCGGTAGCTCGGGCGGTAGTCCTCGCGCGGGGCCTCCCGGTCGAAGCGCTCGCGGGTGGTAAACAGCCCGCTGTCGCCACGGGAGTCACCGGCGCGGCGCTGCGGCTCGGACTCGCGCGGGCTGTAGCCCTCGCGCTCGTCGTGGCGCAGCTGGTGGCGCGGCTCGTAGCCGCCGCGCGGCTCCTCGGCCGGCTCCGGCTCGGTGACGCGGTCGCGGTTTTCGAACAGCGAACCCGAGCGCTGCTGGGTCTGCTGCGGGTGGGGCTCGCCAGCCGGCTTATCCGTAGCGTTCTTCTCAGCGTCGAAACCGGTGGCGATGATGGTCACACGGACCTCGTCGCCCAGGTTGTCGTCGATGATGGTGCCGAAAATCAGGTTGACGTCCGGGTCGGCCTTCTCCTCGACCATGGAGGAGGCCTCGTAGACCTCCTGCAGGCCTAGGTCGGAGCCGCCGGCCACGGACAGCAGCACGCCCTTGGCGCCCTCCATGGTGGACTCCAACAGTGGGGAGTTGATGGCCTGCTCGGCCGCGGTCATGACCCGGTTGTCGCCGCGGGCAGAACCCACGCCCATCAGGGCGGAGCCGGCGTCGGCCATGACGGAGCGAACGTCGGCAAAGTCGACGTTGATCATGCCCGGGATGAGGATCAGGTTGGAGATACCCTGAACACCGTTATGGAGGACCTCATCGGCGGCGCGGAAGGCTTCCATCATGGACAGGTTCTCGTCGCCCAGCTGCAGCAGGCGGTCGTTCGGGATGACAATCAGGGTGTCGCAGACCTCGCGGAGCTGCTCGATGCCCTCCAGGGCCTGGCGGGTTCGGCGGGCGCCCTCGAATTTGAAGGGCTTGGTGACGACACCGACGGTCAGCGCGCCCTGCTTCTTGGCGATGGAGGCCACGACCGGGGCGGCGCCGGTGCCGGTGCCGCCGCCCTCACCGGCGGTGACGAAGACCATGTCGGCGCCGTTGAGGGCGTCCTCAATCTCGGACTTGTTGTCCTCGGCGGAGGTGCGGCCGACCTCCGGGTTGGCGCCGGCGCCTAGGCCGCGGGTGGCCTCGCGGCCGATATCCAGTTTGAAGTCAGCGTCGGAGAAGATCAGCGCCTGGGAGTCCGTGTTGATTGCCACGAACTCGACGCCCTTGAGGCCTTCTTCGATCATGCGGTTGACGGCGTTGACGCCGCCGCCGCCGACGCCGACGACCTTGATTTCCGCCAAATTGTTGTTCGGTGTGCTCATGAGAGGTGGTCAAACCTTTCGGGATTTGTTGGTAAATAAACGAGGAATTGCGCGCCTGTGACGCGGTTGTTATCCATCTTCACTGACACACGTGTAATTTACGTGTTCATTTGCCCGCGTGTCGGTACCCTCAACCTCTACTTTAGGGTTGCTGACATGGGCTTTTATGCAGTTCGCGCCCCCACCATACGGCAATCAGGCGGGGCGCGAATTCAAGAATTTTTTACAGCGCTAATCGCGCTTGGTCACCAACTCGGGGTTAGTGATATTCCACTGGGTGCCGTCCATCTGCAGCACGGCGGAAAACGCCCGCGCCTTGTCCGCGTTGTCGTCGTTCGCGCCCCAGACGACCGTACGGCCTTCCGTCAGGTGCAGGGTGGCCGAGTATTTCTCGTCAATGCTGAGACTTTCGACCTGGGCGCGCTGGTCCTGCGACAGGGCGGCCAGGATCTCGACGGCGTCGACCAGGCTGGACTTGTCATCACTGTCTATCTCCACGGCCCCTTCCGGCGGCTCGGCGACGACGAATTCCTTGCCCGCCGAATCAATGAGGTGGGTGCCATCGCCCTCGCGCAGGAAGGCCACGGCCTCCCGCTCGGTGATGTCCACCTGCACCGTGCTGGGCAGGGAGCGGCCCACCGTCGCGGACTTGACCCACGGAAGGGTGGCCACGCCCTCGGCGGCCGCGTGCGCGTCCAGTCGCATCAGGTTGCTGCCCTCGGCTATCCCGGAGGCCTCGCGGATCTCTTCCTCGGTGACCTGGGTGGCACCGTTAAGCTCGAAATTCTGGGCCTTAAACACGGGGAAGAACCACACCACGGCGGCAGCAATGACCACCACCGCCACGAGGGCGCCTACCACCGAAAGTACTAGCTTGCTCCTCATTGGAAACGCTGCTCCAGCTCAGCCAGGATCTCCGCGGCCACCAAGGTGACCGAGCCGGCACCCATGGTCAGCACCAGATCGCCCGGTTTGACGGCCGCGACCACGCTGGCCGCCGCCGCGGAGAAGTCCGGCTCGTAGAAGACCTCGGTTCCCGCGGGGATCTTGTCGGTGATGATGCGGGAGGTGATCCCCTCCACCGGTTGCTCGCGGGCGCCGTAGATATCCAGCACGACTGCCACGTCCGCCAGGCTCAGCGCGTCAGCAAATTCCTGCTGGAATTTCATGGTGCGCGAGTACAGGTGCGGCTGGAAGCAGACCACCACGCGGCCGGCGCGGGTGGTCGCCTCCACCCGCTCGCGGGCGGCGCGCAGGACCGCGGCTACCTCGGTCGGGTGGTGCGCGTAGTCGTCGAAGACTTCCACCGGGTCCTGGCCTTGAGGCCCCGCCGCGACGGCCCCGCGGTACTCGAAGCGCCGACGCACTCCCGTGAAGTCGCTGAGCCCGTCGGCCAGCTTGTGCGGGTCCGCGCCCGCCAGCGTGCCGGCCACCAAGGCGGCGGCCGAGTTGAGCACCATGTGGTGTCCGGGGACCTGCAGCAGGTAGTCCAAGTCCACCGAGTGCCCCGCCACGTCCAGGTGGACGGTGACCCGGGTGCCCTCTGCGGTGGCCTCCTCGGTAGAAATCACCGCGGCCGCCGGGACGTCCGGGTAGCGATGGACGGCGTCGGGGGTGCCGTAGCCTACGACGGCGACGCCGCGCTGGGCGGCGCGCTGGCCCATCTGGGCCGCGTGCTCGTCCTCCAGGCAGACCACCAGGTGCCCCGTCGGGGTGATCCGGTCGGCGAAGTTCTCGAAGACCTGGAAGTAGGCGTCTGGGGTGCCGAAGAAGTCCAGGTGATCGGGCTCGATATTGGTCACCACCGCCACGTCCGGGCGGTAGCGCAACAGGGAGGCATCCGACTCGTCCGCCTCGGCCACGAAGGCCTGCCCACTGCCGTGGTGGGCGTTGGTGCCGGCCCGGTTGAGCTGGCCGCCGATGGCAAAGGACGGGTCCTCGCCGGCCTGCTGCAGCGCGTTGACCGTCATCGAGGTCGTCGAGGTCTTGCCGTGGGTGCCGGCTAGCAGCACCTGGGTGTAGCCCTCCATCAGCTCTCCCAGCAGGTCGGAGCGGCGGATGACCGGAATGCCGGCCTCCCGCGCGGCGACCAGCTCCGGATTATCCTGCGGGATCGCGGCAAAAGAGGTGACCACGGCGGTCGGGTTCTCGCCGCTGAGCCGCAGGTTCTCTACGGCGTGGCCGACCGAGATCTGCGCGCCGAGGGTGCGCAGGACCTCCACGGCGGTGGATTCCTTCTGGTCCGAGCCGGACACGGCGCTGCCGCGGGCCAGGAGGATCCGGGCCAGGCCGGACATGCCGGCGCCGCCGATGCCCACCAGGTGGACCCGGTCGAGGTTGACTGCGTCTGGGGTGGATTCGGGACCCACTAGGATTCCTCCTTGCCTTCTCGGACGGCGGTGGCGATGTGATCGGCTAGGCGCTTGGCCGCGCCGCCGGCCGCGCTGTCGGCAACCGCCGCGCGCATGGACTTAAGGCGCTGCGCATCGCCCAGGATGGCGCGCACCTCGCGGTCGAGGCGGTCGGCGTCCAGCTCGGCGTCAGGGACTTGGATGGCAGCGCCCGCTGCCACGACATCCTTGGAATTGAGAGCCTGCTCGCCGTTGCCGTGCGGCAGCGGCACGTAGATGGCGGGTACACCGGCGGCGGAGACCTCCGCCACGGTCATCGCCCCGGAGCGGCAGACCGCCAGATCCGCCACGGCCAGGGCCGCAGACATGTCATCGATGTACGGCACCGGCACGTAGCCCTCGCTCGACTCGGGCAGCGCGTTCTTCTTGCCGACGGCGTGCAGGACCTGGAACTCCCCGGCCCAGGAGAACTTCGCCTCGGCCACGGCGCGGTTAATGCTGGCCGCGCCCTGGGAGCCGCCGGTGACCAGGATGGTGGGAATACCCTCGCGCAGGCCCCAGAGCTCGCGCCCGCGGGCGGCGGCCTCCGGGTCGTTGCCCAGTTCCGGTCGCACCGGAATGCCGACTTGCTCGCCCGGCATGCCCGAATTCGGGTGGGCGTTGAAGCCGATGCCGCCCAGCTTGACGCCCAGCTTATTGGCCAGGCCCGCCAACGCATTGGTCTCCAAAACGTAGAAGGGCAGGTGGCGGCTGGCCGCGGCCAGGTAGGCCGGCGCGGCGACGTAGCCGCCGGTGCCGAAGACGACGTCAGCGTCCACCTTCTTAAGAACCTTGCGCGCTTCCAGCACGGAGCGCATCAGGCGGTACGGCAGCTTCAGCAGGTCCAGGCTGAGCTTGCGCGGGATCGGGACCGGGGTGATCATCTCCAGGTCCACCCCGCGGGCGGGAATGAGGTCGCTCTCCAGCCCCTTCTGGGTGCCCAGAGCGGTAATAAGGACGCCGTAGTCGCGCTGCAGGACAGCGGCCACAGCCAGGGCCGGCTCAATGTGTCCGGCAGTGCCGCCACCAGCGACGACGACGGATAAAGGCTTTGAATTCATGAACTACAGGCTACCAGCGCCGACGCGGATTCCTGTCCCCGCCGCGCCCGGTGGAATCCTGCCCGCGCGGCGTGGAGCGCACCGGGCGGGTCCGCCCGGTCACCGGGGATCCGAAACGCTCCTCGCGCTGCTGCTGCCTGCGGACACTGCCCCGCTTTTGAGGGCTCGCACCCGGGCGCTCGGGGCGGCGGTCCCGAGGCGCGCCCGAACCGTCGGCGCGGCGACGACCGCCCCGCGGGGCGGCATCGGCCGGTTCCGGCTCCGCGATGAAGAAGAGCCGGTCGAAGAGCGGACGCCCGTAGTTGCGCATGGCCGAGACCGCCTCCGGCTCGTGCCGGGCCACGTTGCACAACAGGCCCATGGAGCCAATGGTGATGATTGCCGCGGTGCCGCCGGCCGAGATCATCGGTAGCTGGATGCCGGTCACCGGCAGCAGGCCGACGACGTAGCCGATGTTGAAGTAGGCCTGGGCCACCACGCCGGTGGTCAGGGTCGCCGCCATGAGGGCGTGGAACTGGTTCTGCGCACGCAAGGCGGTGCGGATGCCGAAGAACCCCAGCAGGGCGAAGAGCACGATGACCAGTGCGCCGCCCCACAGGCCGAGCTCCTCGCCCACCACGGCGAAGATGAAGTCGTTCTTGGCCTCCGGCAGGTAGAACCACTTGGCGCGGGACTGGCCAATGCCCACGCCGGCGACGCCCCCATCGGCTAGCGAGAGGAAGCCCTGGTATGCCTGGAAGCCGGTGCCCTGGGTGTCCTGGATGTTGCCCACCAGCGCGTCGAAGTAGGTGTGGAAACGGTGCGAGCGGAAACCGCCCGCGAGGAAGACGAAGACGACGCCGGCGAAGGCGAGGCCGATAATCGAGGCGACCACGCGCCAGTCCACGCCGGCGAAGAACAGGGTGAAAACGACCACCACGGCGAAGGACATAGCCATGCCCAGGTCGCCCTGGCCGATAATCAGCAGGAACATCAGGGCCGCGATGGCAGAATAGATCATGAACGGATCCAGCAGATCCTTCGGGCGGTGCTGCTTGTTGGCCAGCGCCGAGGCGCCGAAGAGCCCGATGGCCACGCGCGCCAGCTCCGAGGGCTGCAAGGAGATGGGCCCCAAGATGATCCACGACTGGGAGCCGACCTCCGCGCGGCCGGTACCCACCCCCGGGATGAGCACGAGGATAAGCAGCACGATGGATAGCAACAGGATCCACGGGATGGCCCACCGCATGGCCCGCGGCGGGATCTTCAGCGCGCCCCAGAAGGCCAACAGCCCGACCAGGACCATCGCGGTCTGGCGCAGCGCCTGGCCCCAGACCAGGCCGGATTCCACGAGAGATTCGGCCATGGAGGAAGAAAAGACCATCGTCACGCCGATGCCGACGAGCAGGAAGATGATGATCCGCAACATCAGATAGTCCAGCCCCGGCCACTTGTTCATCTGATCGAGGCGGCGCGCGAGGAAATTAGCCGCCCGCTGACCGGGCTTGGCTGACTTCTGCGATGTGGAGGTCATTGCGCTGGCTTCTCCTCGTGATCTTCCCCGGCATCCTGGGCGGCGTCGTGGGCGGATTGCTCCGTGAGAGCGCGGGCTGCGGCGGCAAAGAAGTCGCCGCGCTGCGCCATCCCGGTGTACATGTCTAACGATGCCGCAGCCGGGGCCAAAAGTACGGTATCCCCCGCCTCGGCGTGTTGCCAGGCCGCCGCGACCGCGGCATCCATGGCCGCCTGCGGGTCCGGCTCGTCTAAGACGGTGACGGGGACCTGCGGGGCGTGGGAGCTTAGGGCCCGCGCCACCAGCTGCCGGTCCACGCCCAGCACGACGGCGGCCTTGAGCTGGTCGGCGTGGGTGGCGACCAGCTGGCTGACATCTGCCCCCTTGAGCTGCCCGCCGGCCAGCCAGATGACCCGGTCGAGGCCCTCCAAGGCGGCGTCGGCGGCGTGCGGGTTGGTGGCCTTGGAGTTGTCGATGAAGCTGACCCCGCCGTATTGGTGCACGACCGCGCCGCGGTGGCCGGCGACGTGGTAGGCCGCCAGGCCTGCTTCCACGGCTTCGCGGCTCGCGCCCGCCGCCAGCCCGGCCGCGGCGGCAG
>NZ_KV823412.1 GCF_001815935.1 Corynebacterium sp. HMSC04H06 | reverse complement strand
CGGCGCGCTGCCAGCTCCCGCCACGACCCAGCCGGCCAGCACGGTCAGGCGGTCCGCCCCGGCCTGGGGCTTGCCCGCCCCGCCGCCGGCCACGTCCCAGCGGGCCAGAACCTGCAGCGGGGCGCGGGTGAAGGTGCGCATGGTGGCGGAAAACTGCTCGGGCGCAAGCGTGGAATAGGCGCTGATGTGCCGGGCCAGCAGGCTGCCGTCGGCATTAAATTCTTCCTCCACGTCGCGGGCGACGCGCCCGCTGACCAGCCCCGCGCTGGCCCGCGCGCCGCGCAGCAGGGACTCGGAGGAAACGACCTCGGGTTTACGCAAAGCCGCAGGTCGCCGGTGTGCCGCCGCGATAGTACTCTCGGCCCGCCGGGACAGGCGGGAGACTTCTTCGTCCCTTAACAGCGGGGATAGCGGGTCATTTTCGGCCATATGAACTAGGATAGGCGTTAGCAAACGTGGCGACGGGCTGCGGCCGGTCGTTTTTTAGACTGTGGCCCGCGTGGCGGGAAGCTGTGCGCTCTGGCGACGTTTCCACGTAGTATTTAAGTTACGAAATATTTTCCACCCAAGGAAGGTTTAACCTGTGAGCAACGACGGACTTTTCACCGACGGCAGTAATCAGTTTGCCCCGAAGGTCAATGCGATCCCCCTCAGCGACGCTGACACCTCCCGCTCCGGTGAGGCTTCCATCGGCACCTTGGTCTCCAACGCCACTGAGCAGGTCTCCAGCTTGGTCCGCTCGGAGGTCGAGCTGGCCAAGACCGAGCTGGCCGCTTCCGCCAAGAAGGGCGGCATCGGCGCTGGCTTCTTCGGCGTCGCCGGAACCGTCGCTTTGTATAGCTCCTTCTTCTTTTTCTTCTTCCTCGCGGAGCTGCTGGCCAAGTGGCTGGACCGCTGGGCCGCCTTCCTTATCGTCTTCCTCATCATGCTGGTCATCGCCGGCGTCTGCGCCCTGGTGGGTATCCAGAACGTGAAGAAGGTCAAGAAGCCGGAAAAGACCATCAACTCCTTTAGCGATATGAAGGACCTGGTCCCGGGCAAGGCCCAGAAGAAGGTCGAGGGCAACAAGGGCCTGTTCACCAACTCCTAGGCCAGCCCTTAAAGCCCCCTCCCTGCACCTAACTCCGCCCCACGCACCGCGTTCGGCGGAGTTTTGTCAGTTTCTACCGACCCCAACCTGGAGGAGTATCGCCCGTGTCGGCACGCAACCTTTCGCCCTCCGTCGTGGAGCTGGACGGCCCGTTTACCCACCAGCTGGTGCACACACGCGGTATCCGGCTGCACGCCGCGGTGGCCGGGGATCCCCAAAATCCTCTCGTCGTGGCCGTCCACGGCTCCTACGGCGGCTGGTTCGACTACCGCGACGTCATCGCCCCGCTGGCCGAGCGCGGCTTCCACGTCGCGGCTATCGATGCCCGCGGCTTCGGCATGTCCGACAAGCCCCCGGCCGACATCGGCCACGACATCCGCGTGATGACCGGCGATCTCTCCGGGCTCATCCAGGCGCTGGGCCACCGCCGGGCCATCATCATCGGCAACGACACGGGCGCCGCGGTGGCCTGGTCCCTGGCGGTGGAGCACCCCGAGCGCGTCGCCGGCATCGTGAGCGTCTCGGGCGCCTACCCGGTGGACCTGCGGCGCGCCATGGCAGCCCGCCCCTGGGACTTCTTATGGCTGTGGCTGCGCGCGGGCCTGTGCCGCCTGCCCTACCGGGCCCTGCAGCGCGTGCCCGGGCTCTCCGAGTGGGTCTACCGCAAGGAGCTGCTGCTCAACACCACCGGCCGCTTCCGCGGCGAGCGCTTCCAGCGGCTGCTGCAGCTGCGGATCGAGGCCGCCTCCATCGGCAACGTCGTGCGGGGCATCCTGTGGAACCACCGGCTGCTGACCGCCGCCGTCCCGCGCCGCTGGGTCGAGGAGACCATCTCCGCGCCCGTGCTCTTCTTCCACTCCGGGCAGCGCCTGTGGAACCCCATCATCCGCCGCGCGAGGGCCCGCACCACCGGCGCCTTTGCCGATCACAGCCTGCGGCACGCCAAGAACCTGCCGCACGTGGAAGAGCCCGCCGACTTCGTCGCGACCGTCGCGGACTGGGCGCGCCAGCTCTAGGAACTGCTCCGGCTTCTTTTCCGGCCTACTGGGAAACGACGTCGCGGACCACGCACTCGCCGGTGGGCACCGGCTCGGTCAGCTGCGTGACGTCCCCGATGCGGGAAATCACCTCGTCGGCGGTGAGCGCATAGCCGGTGTCCGTGTCGTCCACGGCCGCACCGAAGACCATGCCCAAGACGTGGCCCTCCGTGTTAAACAGCGGTCCACCCGAGTTGCCCTGCTGGATGCTGCCACGCACGGTGTAGGCGTCGCGCTCGACGCGGCCCATGTTGTAGATGTCCGGGCCGGCAATCGTGATGCGGTCGCGCACGCGGGCCGGGGTGGCGCTGAACGGGCCCGACTGCGGAAATCCCATGACGATGGCGTCGTCGCCGGTCACTCCCGGCTCCGGCGCCCAGTCCAGCGGCGGCAGCTGCAGGTTCTCGCTGTGTAGCACGGCGATGTCCACCTCAGGGTTGTAGTAGACCACCTCGGCCTGCTGGATGCCGATGACCGTGTCCAGGTTGACCAGGTTGGTCCCGGCCACGACGTGGGCGTTGGTGACCACGTAGTCGTCCTGGATGACAAAGCCGGATCCCATCAGGCGGCGGCTGCAGGAGTCCGCGTCGCCCAGCACGTGGATGACCGACGGGCGCAGCTGCTTGACCAGCGCCTTATCCTCGACCTCGATGCGCGGCGCGGCGACCTCCACGTTGCGGTCGCCGTCGATGGGCGCCACCAGCGGCGGCAGGCCAGTCTGGTTCAGCAGCGAGGTCACCCCACCCGGCAGGGCCTTCAGATGCTCCGGTGCGACCGAGTGGATGCCGCCCAGGATCTGAGATTCCCGCAGGCCCTTGCCCACCGCGCCGGTCAGCCCGCTGGCCAGCGGGATGGAGACCAGCCAGATGACCAGCAGGGCGGCCACGGCCTGGAAGACCGAGCCGGCCAGGGAGTCGATGCGCTGGGCCGAGCGCAGCCGCAGCCTATCGCGCAGCCGGGCGCCGAGGGAAGACCCGGCCAGGTGGCCGATGCCGACCAGCAGGATCATCACGCCTACGGCCAGCAAGAGGCGCAGGGCCACCGACTCGGTCAGGCGCATCGCCAGCGGGGCCAGGCCCATGCCGATGACCAGGCCCGCGACGATGCCGATGAAGGACAGCACGGAAGACATCACGCCCTGGCGCCACCCGGTGAAGACCGCGGCTAGCACGGCGATCACGATGAGGGCGTCGACCACTAAGAATGCGCTCACTGAAATAAGGGTTCTTCCTGTAAAAATCTGTTTTGGCTAGGCCAGCATACTACCGCGCGGCAGCGCAGCTGCTAAACAGCTACACAACTATTCGGTTGCCGGTTGCTGCTGGTGCGGTTCGTTCATCTTCTCACGATTGCGCGACGCGGCGAGGGTGGCGCGGAGCGGTCGCACCGAATTGTTATCCCAGGGCTGCTCCCAGCCAGCGTGCCGCAAGGTGGTGGCCAGCACCCCGGCGGTAAATCCCCAGATGACGTAGCCCTGGATCCGGAAGGCGGGCCCGCTCCAGGCGCCCCAGCCCACTTGGAGCCGGTTGGCGGGATCGATGAGATCGGTCAGCGGCACGGTGAAGACGTCGTCCGTCTCCGCGGGGCTGGCCACCCCGACCGGGGAGAGGCTGTGCCAGTAAGCCAGCACCGGGGTCACGGGGTTGCCGGTCGCCCGGATCCGCAGCCGCTCCCACTGGTCGATGGGGGTCACGCTGCGGCGATCCAGCCCGGTTTCCTCCCAAGCCTCGCGCAGGGCGGCGTCGACCAGGTTGGCGTCTTCCGGATCCACTCGGCCGCCGGGGAAGGCGATCTGGCCGGAGTGCGAGCGCATGGTCGGCGCGCGGTGGGTCAGCAGCACCCGGGCGTTGTCCAGGCAGTCCCCGGCCAGCAGCACCAGCACCGCCGCGTCCCGGCGCACCTTCTTCACCGGCGGGAAGTTGCGGTCGAGGCGCTGGCCCATGGTCGCCTCGATCTGGTGCGAATCCACCCCGAGGGCCGGGCGCAGCCACCGCGGCGCGGCCGCCGGGCGCACCGTCACGTTCTCGCCGGGCCGGTCCCCGTGGTGCGGCAAGTGCAACCCCATCAGCGCCTCACCGCCCCGGCCCTTGGCCGTGCCGTTGTCAAAGCGCTAGCTTTAGCCATCCAGCGCCCCCGCGACCGCGGACTCAATCTCCGCGGTGGACTCGAAGGCCTGGACGAAGCGGCCCACCTCGCGGCCGTCCTTCAGCACCAGGGTAATGGGGATGACCCGCGGCAGACCGAGCGCGCCGGCAAAGGAATTATCCGAGTCCTGGAAGCTGGGCAGGCCCACGCCCAGCTCCTCGAGCAGCGCGGCGCCGTTGGCCGCGTTGGTATCGGCGTGCACGCCGAGAACCTCCCACTCCGGGTGGGTGGTGGCGACTTCCTCCAGCAGGGGTAGCTCCTCCCGGCAGGGCTGGCACCACCAGGCCCACACGTTGACGATGGTCACCCCGCTATCGGCTGAGGCTTCTGCCGCGGATTCCTGCCCGCCCAGGCAGTCCAGCCCGACGCCGGCGACCGTGCCCTTAGGGCAGTCCGGGCGCGCCGGCACGTCGGCGGCCTGGCCCTGCTCGGCCGGCGATGCCCCGGGCGCAGACGATGCCCCCGCCGCGTCCGGGCCGTCAGCTCCCGGGCCGGACGCACCGTCGTCGCCGCTACCGGAAGACAGGAGTGCCAGGGCGGCGGCGACCACGGCGACCGTCAGTACGACAGCCGCCCCGATGGACCAGAAAACCTGCTTTTTCATGTCCCCACCATCCTACTGGGCCCTCACCCTTTTCCCGTATTTCGCAACCGCCGGGCACAGATGGGCCAGCACGCAGTCGCCACAGCGGGGGCCACGGGCCCGACAGACCGCCCGCCCGTGGAAGATGAGCCGGTGGGAGAACATGGTCCACTCTTCGTCCGGCAGCTGGGCGGCGATGTCCTTTTCTATCGCCACCGGGGTCGTCTTCTCCGTCAGGCCGAGCCGGGTGACCAGGCGCTGGAAGTGCGTGTCCACCGTCAGCCCCGGCAGGCCGAAGGCGTTGCCGCGCACCACCAGGGCAGTCTTGCGGCCCACCCCAGGCAGGCTGGTCAGCTCCTTCACCCCGCGGGGGACCTCGCCGCCGAAGTGGGCCAAAAGCCCCTCGCCTATCCCCAGCAGGTGCTTGGTCTTGGCCCGCTGGAATCCGAGCGGGCGCAGGATTTCCTCGAGCTGCGCCGGGTCCGCCTGGGCGTAGGCGGCGGCGTTTGGGTATTTTGCGAAGAGTGCAGGGGTGACCTGGTTGACCCGCGCGTCGGTGCATTGGGCGGAGAGCACCGTAGCCACCAGTAGCTCCAACGGGTTACGGAAGTCCAGTTCACAGCGGGCGTTCGGATATTCCCGGCTGAGAATTTTGTTGATCGTCTCGGCCCGCTGCGGATCGGATTTGCGAAGATTTTTCGCAGATTTCGAGGGTTTATGGTCACGCATGAATAAAAGCTTAGTAAGATGGTATCCATGATCGTCTTAGTCATCGTCGCGCCCGTCGCGCTTGCCGTGTTCGCCATGTTCATGGAGAAGCTTGAATCAAGCGTCCTCACCTAGTCTGCACTAGGTTGTAGATTGCAGGGCTAGCACGCTCGCGTCCTCGGGATAACTGGAGATACCACAACCGGATCGCTTTTTTAAAAAGCCTGGTTGTCACGACTGAGTTGGCGGCTCCCCTGGGAGCTGGAGGTTGCAGCGGTGGCTTTTATCTTTCATACGCACGGATTACGCGACTACGTGTGCCCTGTGCGCAGGCTCTATTTCTGTTAGGAATTGCGCTTTTAACCCCATAAGTGACCAATTCCACGGTAGACTGAGAGCCGTTACATAAAATTTTCCGGTGCCTGCGGTGAAGCTCACTGCAGATTTACACCTTCGACCCCATCAGCTGAGTGACCAAGGAGCATTAGTGGAAAGCGTTCAGGATATTCTCTCCCGCGCCGGTATCTTCCAGGGTGTCGATCCCGTCGCGGTTAACAACCTGATTGAGCAGATGGAGACCGTCCGTTTCCCGCGGGGTACCACCATTTTCGACGAGGGCGAACCGGGCGACCGCCTCTACATCATCACCTCGGGCAAGATTAAGCTCGCCCGCCACGCGCCGGACGGCCGCGAGAACTTGCTGACCGTGATGGGCCCGTCCGACATGTTCGGCGAGCTGTCCATCTTCGACCCGGGTCCGCGCACCTCCGCCGCGGTCTGTGTGACCGAGGTCCAGGCCGCCACTATGAACTCGGAGATGCTCAAACAGTGGGTCAGTGACCACCCGTCCATCGCCCAGCAGCTGCTGCGCGTGCTGGCCCGCCGCCTGCGCCGCACCAACGCCAACCTGGCGGACCTCATCTTCACCGACGTGCCGGGCCGCGTGGCCAAGACGCTGCTGCAACTGGCCAACCGCTTCGGCGTGCAGGAAGGCGGCGCTCTGCGCGTCAACCACGACCTGACCCAGGAGGAGATCGCCCAGCTGGTCGGCGCCTCCCGCGAGACCGTCAACAAGGCCCTGGCAACCTTCGCTCACCGCGGCTGGATCCGCCTGGAGGGCAAGTCGGTCATCATCGTGGACACCGAGCACCTGGCCCGCCGCGCCCGCTAAAACCGGCCTTTTCCAAGACCCCGCACCCCGCGCCCGCGGGGACGGGGTTATTTTTATGCCCGGGTCCCCCCTTGATTTCTAGTGGTCGTGGAAACACCTGGCATGGGTTAGGTGATTGTGTGGAGTCGAAATGGGTTCCGGATTCTGCTGTTGTGGCGCGGTTTGCGTCGTTGGTTCGGGCTGGTAGTTCAATACGGGCGGCTGCTGGGGTGGTTGGTTTAGCGCGGTCGGTGGCGTATCGGCTTGCTGGTGAGTTGGACTTGCCGCGCAAGCGCCGCAGGACTATTAGCTCGGATGACAGTCAGGAAATAGCTCGCCTGTGGCTGGAAGGTGTGGCACCGATGGATATTGCGCGCCAGCTTTCTATAGGCTCTTCTCCGGTGTACCGCATCGGTTGAAGCGTCCTGGGTTTAGCGAGAGTGTCCGTTTCTTTGTGTGCGGGGG
>NZ_KV823411.1 GCF_001815935.1 Corynebacterium sp. HMSC04H06 | reverse complement strand
AATCCCCCGATGTCATACCCCACACACTAAGGCAGACCCCACCACCCCGCAACCGGAACGGCTAGTCCTCCCAGTCCAGGGTGCGTTCGACGGCATCGTTCCAGCGGGAAAAGAGCTGGTCGCGGGTGCCGGCCTCCATCTGCGGCTCCCAGCAGGTATCCACGCGCACCAGCGATTCGAGCTCTCCCAGGCTGGACCACGTCCCGCAGCCCAGGCCGGCGGCGAAGGCGGCGCCCAGCGCGGTGGTCTCGATTTCCTGCGGCCGCACCACGGTCGCGCCGAGAATATCGGACTGCAGCTGCATGAGCAGCTCGTTTTCCACCATCCCGCCGTCGACGCGCAGCTCCTCGATGGCGACCCCGGAGTCCTGCACCATCGCCTCGACTACCTCGCGCGTCTGGAAACACGTCGCCTCCAGGGCGGCGCGGGTGATGTGGGTCCGGTCGGCAAAACGGGTGAGTCCCACGATGACGCCGCGGGCATCGGGGCGCCAGCGCGGCGCGAACAGCCCCGAAAACGCCGGCACTATGTAGACCCCGCCGTTGTCGTCGGCCGCGATCTCCTCCGAGCTGGCCGCGTCCGGGATGATCCCCAGCTGGTCCCGTAGCCACTGGATGAGCGAGCCGCCCACGGCGACCGAGCCCTCCAGCGCGTAGACTGGGTCGCTGCCCGCGCACTGGTAGGCCACGGTGGTCAGCATGCCATGCTGGGAGTATTTACGCTCCGCGCCGGTGTTGAGCAGCAAAAATAGCCCAGTCCCGTAGGTGTTTTTGGCGTGCCCGGCGGAAAACCCGGCCTGCCCGAACAGGGCGGATTGCTGGTCCCCCAGCACGCCCGTAATGGGCACGTCCATGAGCGTGCCCCGGTGGCGAACGGTGCCGAAATCCCCGATGGAGGCCCGGATCTCCGGCAGGATGCACCGCGGGACCCCGATGGCCTCGCACAGCTCGTCGTCCCAGTCCAGGGTGTCCAAATCCATCAGCAGCGTGCGCGAGGCGTTGGTCACGTCGGTCGCGTGCACGCGCCCGGCGGTCAGGTTCCACAGCAGCCAGCTATCGATGGTCCCGGCCAACAGCTCGCCCGCCTCGGCCCGCTCGCGCGCCCGGTCGACGTGGTCCAGGATCCACGCGATCTTCGGCCCGGCCGGATACGAATTGGCCAGCACGCCGGTCTTGCGCAGCCACTTGTCGGGCTCGTCGAAACGGTTGGCGGTGCGGGTGTCCTGCCAGACGATGGCCCGGTAGATGGGCTGCCCGGTCTCCTTCTCCCAGACCACGGCGGTTTCGCGCTGGTTGGTAATCCCCAGGGCATCGATGTCACTGGCGGCGATGTCGACGTCGACCAGCGCCGCTGAGACCGCCCGGCGCGTGTTGCGCCAGATCTCCCGGGCGTCGTGCTCGACCCAGCCCTGCTGGGGCATCAGCTGCCGATGCTCATACTGCGCCGATCCACAAATCTTGCCGTTAGCATCTACGATGACGCACCGGGTGGAGGTGGTCCCCTGGTCGATGGCGGCGATATACGTCACGGGCTAGAACCACCTTTCCAGAACGTGGGCGACACCCGCCTGACCGTTGGTTTTGGTAACGATGTCGGCGGCTTCCTTGACGTCGTCGTGCGCGTTGCCCATAGCCACCCCGCAGCCGACCCAGCGCAGCATCTCGATGTCGTTGGGCATGTCCCCGAAAGCGATAACCTCACTGGCCGCCACTCCGTAGTGTTCGGCCAGGTAGGACACGCCGCGTTCCTTGGTCACGCCGGGGGCAGCGATCTCGAGAAGCCCATCGGGCATGGAATAGGTGACGTGGGCGTCGGTGGCATCAACGAGCGGGGCCAGGCGAGCGTACATCTGCGCCGAGGTCATGTCCAGGTTGCGGACGATGAGCTTGACCGCGGGCTCGGCGACGACCTCGGCGCGGTCGGCCACACCGAAGCCGGGGTAGTCGGTGCGGGCGGCAAACGGGGCGTCGACGACGTACATGTCCTCGGTCGGGTCGGCCGCCGAGGTCCCGGCGCGCTCGGCGGCCACGGCGATAGACCCCAACACCTCCTCGGCGCGCTCGACGATGCCCGCCATCACCGCCGGCGACAACTCCTCGGCGTGCACGACGCGGTCGGCCAGGGAGTCATAGACCACCGCACCGTTGGAGGTCACGCACAACGGCCGGACGGGCAGCTGCTCGAGGACCGGCGCTATCCAGCGGTAGGGCCGGCCGGTGGCCAAGGCGAAGTGGGCGCCGGACTCGATGGCTCGAACCACGACGTCGCGAGTGCGGGCAGTCACCCGGTGCGCGGGATCGATGAAGGTGCCGTCAATGTCGCTGGCGATAAAACGCGGGGCGGAGACCACTACTAGACCTGTTCCTTGCGGCCCAGGCGGGACAGCCGCCGCAGCTGCCGGTTGGCTTTCTTGGCCAGCTTGTCGTCGGCCTTGCGCAACTCCTTGGCGGTTTTTCGCTCGGCCTTCTTCTTGCGCTTGCGGGCCTTTTCGGCCTTGTCCGCGGCGTCCATGCGGTCGGCTTCAGCCAGGGTGGGCGCCACCCCGCCGTTAGCGGCCGGACGCCACGCCAGGCCGTCCTCGAAGGGGCCGTGGTCGCGGTCGTAGTCCGCGCGCACCTGGTCCAGCAGGGCCTGCATGGCGGATTTGAGCCGCTCCATGTCGGCGGCGACGTCGCCGGTGAGCTCGATGGGTGCGCCAACCTTGACGTGCACCGGCAGGTGGTTGCGGCCCAGGTTCTTTTTCCCGCCCTTGGTCCAGATGCGCTGGGAGCCCCAGCAGATCATCGGGATCAGCGGGACCTCGGCGGCCGCGGCAATGCGGGCCGCGCCGTTTTTGAACTCCTTGAGCTCGAACGAGCGCGAGATAGTCGCCTCCGGGAAGATGCCGACCAGGTGTCCGGCGTTGAGGTGCTCGACGGCGACATCGACGGCGCCGGCACCGCGGGCGCGGTCGACGGGCACGTGCTTCATCCCGCGCATGCAACGCCCCACGACGGGTACGTCAAAGATTTCCTTCTTCGCCATAAACCGCACCAGGCGGCGTCCGCGCAGGTGGGCCGGCATGGAGCCGAAGAGAAAGTCGTAGTAGCCGGTGTGGTTCATCGCCAGCAGGGCGCCGCCGTAGGCCGGGATGTTTTCCACCCCCTCCACGGTGGTGACCACGCCCTGCCAATGCAGGACGCGGCGGGCCAGGCTGACGATGCCCTGATACATCGCCTCCGCGGCTTCGGAGTGCAGCCGCGTGTGCTCGGTGCCTTCCGGGATCCGGAACAGCCCGGAGCGCAGCTCATACTTGGTCATCGGGTGGCGTCTTTCCGGGACTTTACTTCTTGGGCTCGAGAACGTCCTTGCCCACAAACGGACGCAGGGCCTCGGGCACGACGACGGAGCCGTCGGCCTGCTGGTGGTTTTCCAGGATGGCCACGAGCCAGCGGGTGGTGGCCAGCGTCCCGTTCAACGTCGCCGCGATGCGGGCCTTACCACTGTCGTCGCGGTAGCGGGTCTGCAGGCGACGGCCCTGGAAGGTGGTGCAGTTCGAGGTCGAGGTCAGCTCGCGGAAGGTGTCCTGGGTGGGGATCCAGGCCTCGGTGTCGAACTTGCGGGCGGCAGAGGAGCCCAGGTCGCCGCCGGCGACGTCGATGATGCGGTAGGGCACCTCGACGGCCGCGAGCATCTCGCGCTCCATGTTCAGCAGCTTCTGGTGCTGCTGCTCAGCCTCTTCCGGCTTGCAGTAGACGAACATCTCCAGCTTGTCGAACTGGTGCACGCGCAGGATGCCGCGGGTGTCCTTGCCGTAGGAGCCGGCCTCGCGGCGGAAGCAGGACGACCAGCCGGCGTAGCGGATGGGGCCGTCGGAAAGGTCAATGATTTCGTCCTTGTGATAGCCGGCCAGGGCCACCTCGGAGGTACCGACCAGGTAGAGATCGTCGCGCTCGAGGTAGTAGATCTCGTCCGAGTGCGCGCCCAAAAAGCCGGTGCCGGCCATGATTTCGGGACGGACCAGAACCGGCGGGATCATCAGCTGGAAGCCGTGCTCGCGAGCCTTCTGGGCCGCCAGCATCATCATGCCCAGCTGCAGGAAGGCGCCGTCGCCGGTGAGGTAGTAGAAGCGGGCGCCGCCGACCTTGGTGCCGCGGGTGGTGTCAATGAGCCCGAGGGACTCGCCCAGGTCCAGGTGATCCTTGGGCTCGAAGTCGAAGGTCGGGACCTCGCCGACGTGCTCGAGCACCACGAAGTCGTCCTCGCCGCCGGCGGGAGCGCCCTCGACGACGTTGGACAGCTGGTACTGCAGCTCGTTGACCTTCTCCTCAGCCGCCTTCTGCTCGTCTTCTGCTGCCTTGACCTTGGCCTTGAGCTCGTTGGAGCCTTCCAGCAGCGCGGGGCGCTCCTCCGGGGAAGCCTGGCCAATCTTCTTGCCGAAGGCCTTCTGCTCGGAGCGCAGGTCATCGGCCTGGGAGATGGCGGTGCGGCGGCGCTCGTCGGCGGCCAGGAGGGCATCGACAAGCGCGGGATCCTCACCTCGGGTGACCTGAGAGGCACGGACGACGTCTGGGTTTTCGCGGAGGAATTTTAGATCAATCACGAATTTGATCCTACCCCACGGCCCTATGCTTTGTACGGTCAACTGGGCACTACAATCCCATTTGCTTGCGGTGGTCATAACCAGGGCTCTACCATGGGGATTATGACCAGCCATCCGCACCTGCCGCCGCGGGACATCGTGGACGGGCCCATCCCCAAGCACGCGCAGCTGCGCGACATCCTGGACGAGGTCTGCCGGACCACGCTGAAACCGGGGGATTTGCTCCCCGGCGAGCGCCTGCTCGAGGAGACCTACGGGGTCTCCCGCATTACGGTGCGGCGGGCCATCGGCGACCTGGTGGCCGCCGGCCGGCTGCGCCGCGTCCGCGGCAAGGGCACTTTCGTCGCCCCCAACCCGCTGGTCTCCCGGCTGCACCTGGCGTCCTTTTCCGACGAGATGGGCGCCCAGGACGTGACGGCCTCGTCGAAGATCCTCTTGTCGGGGCGCACCGCCGCCCCCGAGGAGGTCGCCAAGTTCTTCGGCACCGAACCAAACGTGCCGCACACCCACCTGCGCCGCCTGCGCCTGGGCGACGGCGAGCCCTATTCCATCGACGACGGCTGGTACAACGCGGCCTACGTGCCCAACCTGCTGGAAAACGACGTCTATAACTCCGTCTACAACATCCTCGACACCGACTTCGACGTCCCCATCACCGAGGCCGACCAGACCGTCACCGCTATTGCCGCCGATGCCGAGGTCGCCGACCTCCTCGAAGTCGATCCCGGCACCCCGCTGCTGCACATCATCCGACATTCGCGCTCGCGGGATAAGCCCGTCGAGTGGTGTTCCTCGGTCTACCGCACCGACCGCTATCGGCTGACCACCCTCGTGGTCCGTGCGCTCGAAGCTTAACGGGAAGGTAAACTGGCAATCCTTATGAGCACTGTGAAGACTTGGCGTTCCGCCGCCGCCATCCAGATTGCGCTGTGTGCTGCGCTCATCGCGGCGGTTTTCGTGGGCTCCTACGAGGTCGTGAGCAATTCCCAGGACTCTGCTACCCAGGCCGGCAACGGTGAGGCCGGTGGCGAGGCCGGTTCCGAATCCGAAAGACCTGCCCCAACTTTTACCACCGCCGACAAGGGCTCCTGCGTGACGTGGGACTTCAGCGGCTCCGGCGAGGTCACCAACTTCGAGCAGACCGACTGCGGCGACGAGCACCGCTTCGAGGTCGCCTCCCGCGAGGACCTGAGCATCTACCCCACCAGCGAGTTCGGCGAGTCGGCCCCGCGCCCCGACATCGAGCGCCAGGCCAAGCTACGCGAGGAGCTCTGCCACGGCGCCGTGCTGCAATACCTGGACGGCCAGTACGACCCGTCCGGGCGTTTTTCCATCGCCCCCATCCTGCCGCCGAAGCCCGCGTGGGATAACGGCGACCGCACCATGCTCTGCGGCCTGCAGACCACCGACGAGCGGGGCACCCCGCTGGAGACCAAGGGCAAGGTCGCCGAGGTGGATCAGGCCAATATCGCCAAGTCCGGCGAGTGCCGCTACATCGACGACAACCAGGTGCTGCACACCGTCGACTGCGCGGATCCGCACCAGCTGGAGACCACCCAAATCGTGGACCTGTCGGCCGAGTTCCCGGACTCCTACCCCGCCGACGAGGACCAGAACAGCTTCCTCGAAAAGACCTGCACCGATGCCGCCATCGAGTACCTGGGTAGCGAGGAGGCGCTCTACCAGTCCACGCTGCAGCCGTACTGGGGCTCCATCTCGGAGGCCTCCTGGAACGGCGGGACCTCCTCGGTCAACTGCGCGCTGATGCACCCCAATGACCAGGCCGGCTTCTCGGAGATCACCGGCTCCGCCCGCGACGGCCGCGACGCCATGCTCATCGATGGCCAACCACCCAAGGAACAGCCCAAGCGCAACCCGCGCCGCGAGGACTCCGCCGCCCCCGCGCCGGCGCAGTAAAAGCCGTAAAAGATGTACGCCGTCAGCGAGGAGCGCTTCGACGAGCTAGTCGACGACGCGCTAGATAAAATCCCCGAGGAATTCGCGCGTCGCATGCGCAACCTGGTCGTCCTCGTGCGCGACTACCACGAGGAAGACCCTTATACCCTGGGCCTCTACGAGGGTGTGGCCCTGACCGAGCGCACCCACGACCACACCGGCTTCCTGCCGGACGCCATCTTCATCTACCGCGGCGCGCTCCAGGACTACTGCCACAGCGAGGAAGAGCTAGCCCACGAGGTGGAAGTCACCGTTTTCCACGAGCTGGGCCACTATTTCGGCATCGAGGAGGAAGAGCTCCACCGCCTCGGCTGGGGCTAGGTTAGATCGGTGTCCGCCCACTGGGTGGCGGTCCAGTGGCCGAAGTCCTCGCCGCGCGGCTCGAGGACGGTGTAGCGACAGTTCGGCAGGTAGCCGGTGAAGGCGAAGTCGGCATCGATGCCCGCGGCGTGCCGAGTCATCACACGGATGGCCGCGCCGTGGGAGACGACGATGGCGTCCTTTTCGGCGCCTGCGGATTCGGCATCGGCGAGCTGGGCGGCCAGGGCTTCGAGGACCGGGCGGTAGCGGCCGTCGACGTCGGGATAGGTCTCGCCACTGGGTAGGCTGGCCGCGGGATCGCCGTCGATCCAGCCGCGCAGGGCGACCTGGAAGCTGCGGTGGGCGTCCTCGCTGTTGTCCATCTCGAAGTCACCGACGAAAATCTCGTGCAACCCGGGCACCACGTCTACGGCGACGGAGAACTCGGGCAGGCCGGCCTCCACCTCGAAGGCGCGCATAGCCAGCTGCGCGGTCTGCTGGGCGCGCAGCGCCACGGAACAAAACACCGGGCCCAGGCGCTCCGCGCCGACGATGCCCGCCAGCTCCCGGCCGACATCCTGGGCCTGGTAGCGGCCGCGTTCGGACAGCTCAGCGCCCGGCGGGCGGGTGTCGAGGCGCCGGTTGATATTAGATAAGGTCTGGCCGTGCCGAAGCAGGATGATTCTACCGCTCATACCTGCCTACTTTAGGATCTTATTCGCCGGTTTGCAGGGCGCGGACCCAGGCATCGGCGGCAGCGAGATCCGGCATCGTGGGCGCGGGGGCATCGGCCTGCCCGGCGGGCCAGGAGCCGAGGAAGACGATCTCCTCGCAGCGCAGCCACAGCGCGCGCAGGGCCTCGGCGACGGGGCGGTCGTCGATGTGGCCATACAGGTCCACGTAGAAGCGGTAGGTGCCCATCTTCCGGCGGGTCGGCCGCGACTCGATGCGCGTCATGTCCACCCCGCGGTGCGCGAACTCCTGCAGGGCGCCGACCAGGGTCCCGGGCTGGTTGGGCAGGGTGAAAATGACGCTGGTCCGGTCGTGCCCGGTGCGCGGGGCCGGCCGCCCCGGCGGGCCGACCAGCACGAAGCGGGTAGCGGCTCCGGCCACGTCCGCGACCCCGGCGGCGTGGGTGTGCAGGCCGAAAAGCTCGGCGGCCCGGGCGGGCACGGCCGCGCAATCGACGTCGCCTGCAGCCACGGCCTGCGCCGCCGCGGCGTTCGAGCTCGCGGACTTAAAATCCGCGCCCGGAAGGTTCTCGCGCAGCCAGCCGCGCACCTGCTGGTAGGCCACCGGGTGGGTGCTGAACGTGCGGCACGCGGCCAGCTCCACCCCGGGGCAGGTCACGATGGAAAAGACCACCGGGATGTCCACCTCGCGGTAGATTTGCAGCGGGGAGCCCTCGACGACGGCGTCGAAGGTCGCGGTCACCGCGCCGTCCACGGAGTTCTCGATGGCCACGCAGGCGCGCTCGGCCCCGCCGGCGCGCACGAGGGCGCAGGCGGCGTGAGGCGAATCGACGGCGATGGGCTCGACGTCGCTTCCGGCCGTAAGCTCGCCCAGCGCGGCCTCGGTAAAGGTACCCGCCGGGCCTAGGAATGCAACCTTCATCGTCATGCGCTCTAGCCTAGCCGGTTAGGCTGTAGACCTATGGAATTCTCCCACGCGCAATTGGCCGCGGATTTGGCCGGGCTCGGCCCCCGCGAGCACGGCTTCAGCTTTATCGACCACGAGCGGCTGGCCCACCCCGGCCCGCCGCGGCCTGGCCGGTTGAGCGGCTGGGTGCTAAGCGCGAAGGATCTCAACGACGTGGCCGGGATGCCCACCACGCTAGGCTCGGCGAAGCGGACCTACCTGGCCACCGAGACCGATCCGCTCATCGCGGAGCTGGAAGTGGCCGGCGCCGACATCGTGGGCAAGTCCGCCGCCCCCGAGCTGGGCCTGCGCGTGGATACGGAGCCGGTGGACCTGCCGCACCCGGACAACCCCCGCTACCCCGGCTGCACCCCGGGAGGGTCCTCCGGCGGGGCGGCCATCCAGGTCGCCCGCGGGCTGGTGCGCGCGGCCCAGGCCAGCGACGGCGGCGGGTCTATCCGCGTGCCGGCCGCCGCGTGCGGGGTCGCCGGCTTCAAGCAGTCCGGCACGGAGCTGGGTGTGCCCGGGTTTATCACCCGCTCGGTCGCCGATACCGCCCTGCTGCACGACCTGCCGCTGAAAACGCCCGGCCGATGGCGCATCGGCGTGCTGACCCAGCCACTGTTCGCCGGCGTGCGGGTGGCCGACCACATCCTGCGCGCGGTCGCGGAGGCCGCCGCGGCGCTTAAGGCGGCCGGATTTGAGGTCATCGAGGTCTCGCCCTACCCGCATTCGGAAGAGACCTTCGCCGCCTTCACCCGCATCTTTTCCTCTCGGATGGCGGGCCTGGGTCCACAGGAGGGCTACGCCGAGTGGGTCCGCCAGCTGGGGCGCGGCTTCAGCGACGCGGAGGTCGACCGCGCCCACCAGCACGCCGCCCACCTGCCGCAGGTTTTGTCCGGCTACTGGGCCGTCGATGCCCTGCTCACGCCCATGCTGGCCTTCGATCCGCCGCGCATCGGCGCGTTCAACCGCCTGCCGCACGCGGAGAATTTCGCGGAGCAGACCCGCTGGTCGCCGTGGGGGTCGCTGTTTAACGTCGCGCACCTGCCGGCGATTAGCCTGCCCTGGGAGGTGCCCGACCACCCGCCCGTCGGCGTGCAGCTGGGCGGCATCACGCTCGCCGATGCCGAACTCCTCGCCCTAGCCCACCTCCTCCACGCATGAGGCCGGCAGCCTTGACGCCCGCGGTCACCGCCAGGCGCGCGCTGGTGGCCGAGGTCATCATCGTCCTGTCGCTGTCTTTTGGTGTCTCCGGCGTGCGCTCGCTGCTGCGCCTGGTGGATTCGCTGCTGGATCCGGCGCGCCTTTCCGAGCAGTCGGTGACGCTGAATTCCTCCCAGTCCGCCATCGCGTGGCTGGACGTCGGCCTGCAGCTGTGCTCGGCCGGCGTGCTCTTTGCCTACGGCGCCCTAGCGCTCTACCTGCTGCGGGTGGGGCCGGCGCCGGTGCGATGGGCATCGGTGAGCGCGAGCGGGGACAGCCTGCGCGGGGTGGGGCTGGCCGCGCTGATTGGTCTGCCGGGGCTGGCCCTGTACGTCGCGGCGGTGCACCTCGGGCTGTCCAAGGTGGTCGTTCCCGCGGAGTTTTCCCACCCGCTGGTGGAGGCACCGGTGCTGCTGCTGTGGTCGGCGGCCAACGCCTTCGGCGAGGAAACCGTCGTGGTGGCCTGGTTGATGACCCGGCTGAAACAGCTGGGCTGGAAGCTGCCCGCCGTGCTGGCAGCGACTTCTATTCTGCGCGGTTCCTACCACCTCTACCAGAGGATTTCCGCAGGTTTCGGCAACCTGGTCATGGGCGTAATCTTCGGCTACTACTACCACCGCACCGGCAAGGTCGCCCCCCTTGTTATCGCGCATTTTCTCATCGATGCCGTGGCGTTTATCGGCTACTCCCTACTCGGAGATCCGTTGCTTTTCGGTTTGTTGGGCTAGGCCTGCGCGCGGGCGCCTTGTAGGCTATAGCGCATGAATTATTCAGGACGCGACCATGACCGGGAATCCCGCCGCGCCGGCGATGACTTCGTGCGCGGGGCGGACGGTCGCATCCTGAAAGACCGCTACGGCCGGCCCATCCGCAAGCGGCCCGCGGGGTCGCGCTCTGGTGACCAGCAGCGCGCCACCCCGCCGCGGCAAACGCCGCCGCGGCAGGTTCCCCCGGTACAGCCGCAGCAACCGCAGCAGCAGCCGCCGAGGCAGGCGCCGGTGCCGGCCTACGCGCAGCCGCACTACCAGCAGCAGTACCGCCAAGAACACCGCCAGGACTACCCGCCGCAGCCGGAGGCCCCGCGCCGCTACCGGGTGCCGGCTCCGCCGGAGGGGCATCGTCCGCACCGGCGCCGCAAGCGCACCAGCCCGGTCAAAGATTGCCTGGGCTGCGCCGGCTGGGTGCTGGCCATCGTGGTGATCGCCAGCCTGGTGCTGATGCTCTGGGCCGACACGCGCCTGACCCGCGTGGAAGCCATGCCGGCCCAGCAGGTGGCCAAGACCGCCGGCACCAATTGGCTGCTGGTCGGCTCGGACTCACGCCAAGGCCTCACCGAGGAACAGCAGGCGGAGCTGGGCACCGGCGGCGACGTCGGCGTGGGCCGCACGGACACCATCATGCTGCTGCACATCCCGTCCAGCGGGAAGGCGCAGCTGTTATCCATCCCGCGCGACTCCTACGTCTCTGTGCCGGGCTTCGGCCAAGACAAGGTCAACGCCGCCTTCACCTACGGCGGCCCGCAGCTGCTGACCGAGACCGTCGAGGGCGCCACGGGCCTGCACATCGACCACTACGCCGAAATCGGCATGGGCGGGCTGGCCAACGTGGTCGATTCCGTCGGCGGCGTGGACATCTGCGTGGCCGAGCCCATCAACGACCCGCTGGCCAACTTGGACGTCCAGCCCGGCTGCCAGAAGCTCGACGGCCCGACCGCCCTGGGCTACGTGCGCACCCGCGCCACGGCCATGGGCGACCTGGACCGTGTGGCCCGCCAGCGCGAGTTCTTCGCCGCGCTGCTGGACAAGATCACCTCGCCGGCCACGCTGATCAACCCGTTCAGGGCGGTCTCGCTGGTCAACCACACGGCCTCGTCGTTCATCGTGGGCGAGGACGAGCACGTCTGGCACCTGGCCCGCGTGGCGCTGGCCATGGGCACCGGTGTGGAGACCCAGACCATCCCCATCGGCGGCTTCATGGACACCGAGGTCGGCAACGTGGTCCTGTGGGACGACGCACAGGCCCAGCAGCTCTTCGATTCGCTACGTTAGCGCAGGGTGACCTGGCGGGACTTCAGGTTCTGCAGCTGCTTGCGCTCGTCGGCGCTCAGCTGCGCATCATTAGCGATTTCGGATTCCAGGGCGGCGTCGACGCGCTGGAGTTCGGACTCGAAGGAGGCCGGGTCGGCATCGGCCGGCAGGTCGAAGACCGGGGCGATGACGCCGTGGGTGCGGAAGACACCGGCGAACTTGGTGCCCTCGCCGAGGTTCATCTCCTCGCGGGCGGCCACGCGGGCGATGGCGTTGAGGAAGGCGGACTCGTCATCGGTGGGGCGAACCCAGCGGATATAGGACTTGTCCCCGCCAGCGGACCAGAAGGCGGTGCCGCTAATATCGGCGCCTACCGGGTGGGTTGCCACCACGGACTGGTTGGCGGCCTGCAAGGACTGCTGGATGGCCGGGTTGCTGGGCGCGCCCTCGGGGATCCACCAGGAAAAGTCCTGGAAAACCTCGACGTTTACGTCCGCGGAGGCATCGATAAGCTCGCTCAGCTGCGGCTCCGTGCCGTCCGCGGCCGTGGACTCGAGGGTCTCGCCCGCGCCGTGGTTTTTCACCCAGTTCAGGGCGAAGGCTAGGTCGCGGCCCGGGTTGTGGGTGTGCGACTGGACCTGCAGGGCCACGAAGGCGGCCCCGCCGTACTCGTCGTCACGGATGAGGGCCGCCGATGCGCCGGGCAGCACCGTGGCCAGGTAGACGTCGCGGTCGATGCCCTTGACCGGCAGCTTCGCGTACGCCGCGGGGACGAACTCCTGCATGGCCACCAGGGTGGCCTCCGCCTGCAGCCCGCCGAAGGGGCGCGGGTCCTTCTCTAGGGCAGCGCGCTCGGCCGCGCGGGCGGCGAGCTTGGCCTGCCGGCGGGACATGCCCTCCGGCAGATCTTCGTTTTTCTTCTTCTTTTTAGCCATGCCCCCTAAGATACCTGGCGTTTAGTACTTAATGGCGTGGAGGGCGACTTCCGGTTGGTTCGTGGCCAGCACGTCCACGCCGTTGGCCCACGCCCACTTGATATCGGCCTGGCGGTCCACGGTCCACAGGTAGGTCGGCAGCCCGTGTGCTCCGATGGCCGAGGGCTGCAGCTTGGCGCGCATGAGCGACATGCCCAGGCCCGTCGCATCCGGCAGCAGCATGTCCCGCCGGTTGACGTGGCGCTCCCAGTCGCGGCGCAGGTAGATGCGGTCCACCTGCGGCGCCAGCTGCCGCATGCGGCCGATAGCCCGGCGGGAGAAAGAAATGACGTGGATGCGTGGATCATCCAACATGCCCGCGTACCGCAGGCGCAACACGACCTGCTCTTCCAGCACGTCGCCCGGGGCGCCGGGGTGCTTAGTCTCGATGTAGAGGTGCCGGTCGGTGGCGCGGACCAGCTCAAGCAGCTCGTCGAGGAGCAGCGGCCGCTGCCCGCCGCCGATGTCCGCGCGGGCGACCTCCGCCCACTTCATGCGGGAAATCACGCCGGTGCGGTCCGCGGTCCGGTCCAGCTTGGCGTCGTGGATGACCACCACGTAGCCGTCCTGGGTCAGGCGCACGTCGCATTCGATGCCCCAGATATCCAACCGCAGCGCCGCCGCGAAGGACGCTTCGGAGTTTTCCGGGTATTTGCCGGAATACCCGCGGTGAGCCACGATGTCCACGCGCGCACGCCTCCTCTTTTCTTCTGCCGCCCGGTTAGGTTTTGGGAGCCGACCTTTCATACTCTAACCCCGTTCCGGCTGTCCTGCAGAGGGGCCGAGGTTCTGCAATGATGGCAGGCATGGAACGCTTCCTCCGGCGCATGGGCTACCGCTTTGCCAGCGGTGCCCTGCACGCGGGCATCTTCTCGCTCGAGGTCTTGAGCGATCTCACGCCGGGGGTGCGCATGACCGGGCGGCGCCGGCTGCCGCAGAACATGGCCGGCGGGATCCTGGGAGCAGAGTTGGCCACGTGGGCGGCCATCTCGCCCTCACTGCTGCCGCGGCCGTGGTGGGTGACCGCCGCGAACGTGGCCATCGGGCAGGCGGCCGGCCACTGGGCAGGCGCGACCGCGGCTTATGTAGCGAAGAAATTCCTGCGCTCCATCGGCAAGCGCCCGCAGGACCGGCTGACCTACCAGTACCGGCACCGGATCGCGTTGGGGCTGGCGGCGGTGACTATGGGCATGACCGCGCTATCGGTGCGCAACCAGCGCAAGCAGGCAGTTCTTGTGGACAAGAACAACGACCGCGGCCCGGTCCAGGCCCTGGCCGGCACCGTCGTGGGCACCCTGGGCTACGGCAGCCTGCTGCTTCTGGGCGAGGCGGTGCAGGCCTCCGTCGACCAGCTGTCCAAGGGGCTGCGGCGCTGGCTGCCGGCGCTGGTGGCCTGGCCGCTGGGTGCGGCCGGCCTAGCGGCGGTGGTCTTCGTCTTGTCCAACCGCGTGCTGTTTAGGACCTGGATCCGCACCGTGACCGCCCGCGCCCAGGAGCTCAACCGGACGGTCTTTCCCGGCTCCACCATGCCCTGGGAGCCGGAGCGCTCCGGCTCGCCATGGTCTTATGAGCCGTGGACGGCCGTCGGCCTGCAGGGGCGCTCCTTCCTGTCCAGCGGGCCCCGCGTGGACGACATCAGGGCGGCCATAGACTGCCAGCGCGCCCACGAGCCGATCCGCATCTACGCCGGGCTGGTGCCGGGCCGTTCCATCCGCAACGCCGCCCGCCAGGTCATCGCGGAGATGGAACGCACCGGCGCGTTCTGGCGCAACACAATTGTCATCCAGATGCCCGCCGGCTCCGGCTGGCTCAACAACTGGTCTACCTGCTCTTATGAGTTCCTCACCCGCGGTAACTGCGCCACGGTCACGCTCCAGTACGACGTGCTGGCTAGCGTGTTTTCCTACGTCGTGGCTCCGGACGGGCCCGTGCGGGCCGCCTGGGAGCTCATCACGGCGGTCAAGCATCGCCTGGAAGACCTGCCGGAGGGCGACCGCCCGCGGCTCTACTTCGCCGGCGAGTCCCTGGGGGCCTACGCCATCCTGGACAACTTCGAGTCCGTAGAGGATCTGCTCGCCGCCTGCGAGGGCGCGGTCTTTTCCGGCCCGCCGCGCATGACCCGGTTTACCTCCGAGCTCCATCGCGACCCCGGCTCCCTGGAGCGCGTGCCGGTCATCGACGGCGGCAAGCATATCCGCTTCGCCGCCGCCACCCCGCACACCCGCCACGACGCCTTCGGCCACAGCTACCCGCAGACCTGGCAGCGCCCGCGCGTGCTCATCGCCCAGCACGCTTCCGATGCCATCGTGTGGTGGGACAAAGCGCTGGCCTTCCGGCGGCCGGGGTGGATCCACGAGCCGCAGCCGGACACGGCGTATGCCGACACCTTCCAGGAGATGTTCTGGGCGCCGTTTATCACCTTCTGGCAGATCGGCCTCGACCAGATCAACTCGCTCAACGTACCGGGCGGGCACGGGCACAACTATTTCTCGGAGATGTTCTGGTATTGGGACAGCGTGTTGGGCTCGCAGTCCCGCGTGGCGCTAACGCCTAGCCGTGCGCGCCGGATGGAGGAATTCATCCGCCGCGACGCCTAAGCAAAACCGCGCTAGCCGCACTTCACACCGGTGCTGTGGTGCGGGCAGTAGCCGTTCGGGTTCTTGGCCAGGTACTGCTGGTGCTCGTCCTCGGCCAGGTAATACTCGCCGGACGGGGTATCGCCAAGCAGCTTTACCTCGGTGGTGGTCTCCCCGAAGCCGTGGTCGGCCAGCTTGTCCGCGTAACGCTCGACCAGCTTCTCGATGACCTCCTTGTCCTCCTGCGTGCGCGGGTAGAACACCGAGCGGTACTGGGTGCCGACGTCGTTGCCCTGGCGGTAGCCCTGCGTCGGGTCGTGTGCCTCCAAGGCCTTGACCACCAAGTCTTCCAGGCTGACCCGCTGGGGATCGTAGGTGACCTCGACGACCTCGGCGTGGTTGGTCAGGCCGCGGCAGACCTCGTAGTAGGTCGGGTTCGGGGTATTACCGCCGGCGTAACCAACCGAGGTGGACTCTACCCCGCCGGTTTCCCAGTACATCTTCTCTACGCCCCAGAAGCAGCCGATGCCCAGCAGGAGGGAGCGCTGCCCCTCCTTCCACGGGCCGGTAATCGGCGTACCGAGGACGGCATGCGGTTGTGGCTCGGGAAGCACCGGCTCTGCGCGACCCGGCAGGGTTTCTTGTGCGTCAACAATCTTCGGCGCCGGTCCAAACAACCACGACATGGTTTAGTTCCTTTCCGGATTAATTTCGGGGCAATCTCAACGAACAATTTTGACGTTGTACTGCGGGTTTATAGATTTTTGCAAGAATTTCGTTGCGAAATCTACAAACCAGCCTATTATGGGGCCCGTACCCAACGAAAGGATAATAATCATGGCTGTTTACGAACTTCCCGACCTGCCGTACGACTACGACGCCCTAGAGCCACACATCTCCGCGGAGATTATGCAGCTGCACCACGACAAGCACCACAACACCTACGTGCAGGGTGCTAACGCTGCACTCGAGGCTCTTGAAGCCGAGCGCAACGGCGAGGCTAACGCTGACCGCATTCGCGCCCTGTCCAAGAACCTGGCTTTCAACCTGGGTGGCCACACCAACCACTCCATCTTCTGGAAGAACATGTCCCCGAACGGCGGCGGCCAGCCGACCGGCGAGCTGGCTCAGACCATCGAGCGCGACTTCGGTTCCTTCGAGAAGTTCCAGGCTCACTTCGCTGGCGCTGCTACCAGCCTGCAGGGCTCCGGCTGGGCCGTACTCGGTTACGACCACATCGCCGGCAAGCTCATCATCGAGCAGCTGACCGACCAGCAGGGCAACGTTTCCGTTAACTTCACCCCGCTGCTGATGTTGGATATGTGGGAGCACGCATACTACCTGCAGTACAAGAACGTGAAGGCCGACTACGTCAAGGCCTTCTGGAACGTCGTCAACTGGGACGACGTTGCCGAGCGCCTGGCTGCCGCTGAGAAGTAAGAAAAGCAACTCAGCGCCTTCCAGCGTTCCTAGCTAAAAGGGCCGAGCCCCGCGCGGGGCTCGGC